>CAYYAR010000001.1:0-178771 GCA_964470065.1 uncultured Verrucomicrobiota bacterium
CTCAACTGTTGCACATCAATGACTTACAATAGCAGGCGATCGACATGTTGAACTCAAGAAAAAATCCGCGAACCCGTATAATGGCGCCGATCTTTAAATGATCATTTCGTCTTTCGCAACCAAAAGGTCGCAACGGAGCATGCGGCGTTGACGACAACGCGGCGAGGAACCAACGCGCAACCACTCATCCGAGCACTTCACCCGTGCGCGTCAGCACCAGCTTCGCGGCAATGCGACTTTCCTCCAAGCCCGTCATCCGCGCCACCATCCGCCGGTACAAATCGATCTGGGGCGCATAACGTTCCGCAATCACTTCGCGGGTGTTTTCCTCGTCGATACGGTCGCTCTTGAAGTCAATCACCGTCGCTGCCTTGGCCACGCCATGCGCATCGCGCTCAATCATCACACGGTCCACGCGTCCACTGATCCAGTAGCCGGCATCCGCCAGTTCGAAGGCCTGCTCGCGCCAGACCTCCGTCGTCGCATCCGGCGGCCGTTTCATCAACGCCGCCACCGGCGCCGACGCCAGCGCAGCCACGAACTCCTGCTTGATGTCTTCCGGACAAGCGCCCTGCTCTGTTTCATACGCGTTGATCGCCCGTGGTCCCGCATCACCCTCCGCCCACTCGATGCGACTGAACAAATCATGCAAGAGCGTTCCACGCGCCACCGCCGAGGTCTTGCCCGGACCAAACAACAAACGCGCCGAGCGGAACGACTCCGTCTTTTCCTCGCCGGACGGCGCGCGCATCATCAACCGCCGCAATCCCGCGCCGGCAGCCATCTCCGGCCAGGGAAATGCACCTGCATCCACTGGCGTTGTCGAAACAGGTCGCTTTGCTTCCACCAATTCGCCCGCCGCATAGCGCAACACCGACGACAAACCCTCAACATGCGGCCGCAGTTCCGCCGACTGCGGCACCAGCGCATCGGCAAGAAAGCGCGCGGAACAAAGCACCTCGCTGCCTTCCGGCAACTCCTCCGAGATGAGGTACAAGTACTGGCGCGCCCGCGTGATCGCGACGTACAACAGACACATCTCGTCCTCGGCGCGCCGCTCCATAATCTTCCGGGAAAACGCGGCGAGATGATCATCCAGCGCGACCATCAACTTCGTTGGCGATGGCAACACCCACGCTTGATCGCGATCAGCCGGCTCCGCCGGATGGATGTATCCATCGCGCGCCTCGCCGCCGATTTTCAAATCGCCGGTCGAAGCGGAGTCCCACTGCCCCGCCACGCCCTGCAACTCCGGCAACACCACCGCATCAAATTCCAAACCCTTCGCCTTATGCATGGTCATCACCACCACGCGCCCATCCGCGCCGGGGTCGGCGGCATCAAGCGTGGCCGCCAGTTGCGCGAATCGCGAGGGACCCTGCGCGACATTGCGGTCATACTCCGCCGCCGCATCCAGCAACTGACGCATCCGCAGTCCCGTGAACTCATCGTTCAAAAGTCCCGCCGCACGACACGCATCGATCACTTCACCCAGCAGCCCGGCCACGCCCAAACGTCCCGCGGCTTCACGCACGTGCGAGGCCAGCCGGTACTTCGCTCCGCTCGAGCGCGTCAAACCCGCATAGCCAAACAACACCCCGGCGAGCGGCGTCATGCCGAGATGCGGCCAGGCAAAGGCATCGTCGGGATGATCGGCGAAATGAAGCATGGACAGCAACCCGGACACCGCCGGATTATCCAGCAGTTTCGGTTTCGTCTCGCGTCGCACCGCGATGTTCGCCGCCCGCAACGCCTTGGCCACCTCGTCGCCCGCATTGTTCGTCCGCACGAGCACGCAGATGTTGTTGACCCCCTTGGCCAGCAACCGCTCGACGATCCGCACCGCGAGGAAAATCCGGCCCGGCCATCCGTCGACCTCCTGCTTCGCCTCCACCTTGTGCCACTCCACCCGGCCGGGCAGCGCGAGATTTTTTTTCGCCGCCTGGTGTTGTTGCCAGTGGCGCTGCCACTTCACGACCAGCGAAGGAAATTTTTGCGCGAGAAGGCTGGCCGGACGAATCGCGCCGAACACCTCGTTGACAAAATCGAGCACCACCGGGCTCGACCGCCAGGATGTATCGAGCTCTTTCGCCTGACCGAATCGCTCTTCATAATACGAGCGCACCAGCTCAAATAAATTCGACTCGCCGCCGCGCCAGCCGTAGATCGACTGCTTCACATCGCCGACGTAGAAGAAGCTCCGGTCGGACTCCGTGCTCTGGAGCACTTCGTCGGCGAGCCGCCCGATGATTTGCCATTGGCGGCGGTTGGTGTCCTGAAACTCGTCAATCATCCAGTGATCAATCCGCGCATCCATGCGGTAGGCGATATCGAGCTTTACATGCTCCGCGCACATCCGGCTAAGCAACAGCGGCACATCGGCAAAGGTCAACCGTCCGCGCTGGCGCATCTCCGCATGAAACGATCGGTCATACACATCGAGCAGACGCCAGCGCCCGCGCGTTTCGTCGAGCATGCCACGCATCAATCCCTTCGTTGCCGTGGCGATCAAGACATGCACATCCGCCGCATCCTGGCCGGCCAAGGTGTACTTTTTGCCGGAGTATTCAACCGTCAGCGCCCCGCGCCCGAGATGCTCCCGCCCTTCCACCAACCGTTCCGGCAGGGTTCCCTTGAGCATGTCATCCCACGTGCCGGCTTTGAATGCTTCGCCGATTTTTCGCCACGCGTTTTTGTAACCGGCGGGGTACCCCCCGCCTTCCACATGGCGCTGCATAAACGCCTCAAGGCGCGCCTCCAGCGCGTCCGGATGATCCGGGGCATCGGCCCACCACGGCACTTCATCGCCCCAGATCCGTTCCGCATCACCCCACGCGTGCTCGCCCGGTTCTTCGATATACACGCGGTGATCGTGATCGATCAGATCATAAATCGCCTGTCGCACCCGGCGGGTTTTTTCCGACGTGGCGAGCTTGAACGCCTCGCGAAAGGCATCGCGGCCATCCTCGTCGCGGTTCAATGCATCCAAGGCGTGATCGAGCGCCTCCTCCTTCGCCGCCTCGAGCGAAGCGCCCTCCAGCAGCTCCTGCCGCGGCGGAAGACCCAACTCGAAGGCAAAGGCCTTCACCAGCGCGCCAAAGAAACTGTCCATCGTCCCGATGCGCAAATCGTTCATCGCCGCCACCACGGTCATCAACCATCGGACCGGCGCGCCGGATGGCAGCACATAGGCGCGGTCGCCCAATTGCTCCTGCAGGGCCTTCTCCAACTCGACTCGTTCCTTCTCGTCCAGCGCCGCCTTGGCGAGCCGCTGCACGATGCGGTCAAAAATCTCCCCCGCCGCCTTGCGCGTGAAGGTGATCGCCATGATGCGCTCCGGTGGAAAATCCAGGGCGAGCAGGGCAATATAGCGACTGGTCAGCGTGTAGGTTTTGCCGGAACCGGCCAGCGCGGAAATCGCCAGGTATTCGCGGAAACTGCTCATCGGGCTGCCTCCTCGAGTTGGCGCAAGGTTTCCGGATCGAGGTGCTGGCGGATGCCGTCGAAGAACAAATTGATTTCGTCGTCGCGCTCGGAGAACTCCTCCTTCGGCGGCCAGAAAATGCCGGCGCGGATGCGGGCAAACACGTTCCGCGCACACGCCAGCGCGCTGTCGATGTGCGCATCATCAAAATCCTTCCACACCCGCATCGCGGTATCGGCGACCGCCCCGGGGAGCGTAAAATAGGCCGCCTTGATCGCACCGCGGCGATCCGGAAAACGCTCGCGCGCCATCGCCGCGTACATCGGCAATTGCAGGTCGGTCCACCACGTTCCTTCGCCCGGCGCCGCCGCGAAGACTTTCGCCTTCGGCACGCCGGCCTTGTCTTTTTTGAGGTGCGTCTTTTCCGGTTGGTCGCCGGCTTGCGAAGTCTTGTAATCAATCACGCACACCTCGCCGGTCCGCTCATTGCGATCCACCCGGTCCACGCGAAACGAGACCGCGTCATCGCCCAGCAAAATTTTGCCCGGCTTCTCGCACTCTTCGGCAAGAATTTTCCATCCCGCCGCGCGCCATGCCGCTTGCACCCGCGCCGCGTAACTCAACCGCTGCCGCAAGACATCGCGCTGGATCACCAGCGCCAGCGGTCGCGCCTCGCCGAAGCGCGCGCCGAGATAGCGATCCAACTCCGCATGCAGAAACGACTCGATCGCCGCCGCGTCCGCTTGATCGACCTGCGGACTCGCCGCAAACGACTGAAATACCGCATGAACCACGTTGCCAAAATCCATGGCATCGAGTTCGAGTTTCCGCTCAAACGGATCGCCCAACCCTACCGCCTTGGCGAGGTAGTAACGAAAAGGGCAATCGAGGTACTTGCGGATTTCCGAGGCGTTGATGCGCTTGCCACAGGCGAGCGCATCCACCGGCGCGCCGGTCAACCGCCATGCCGGCGTGCGCTCGGTGGCCACGAAAGCGGAACAGCCGTCGCGAAAATAATGAAGCACGCGAAGGGGCACCTCTTCCGGCGGGCCCATGAAAAGCAGACGCGAAGGCTTGAGCAGTTCGTCGCCGGCATTGCGCCGGGCCAGAAATCCCCGGAGCTGGCCGGGCGCGCGCGCGTGCGTCAGCACCTCGAGCAGATAGGCATCGCGGGCGAGGCGAAACGCATCATCACGCAAGCCGGCGCGGGCGCGGGCGCCAGCCGGCAAAAATGCGTCGACCGGGATCGCCTCCGGCACCATTCCGTCGTTTAAATCCGTCAGCAACAAGGACGGCGCATCCTCCCATGGCAATTCCAGCCAGCCGAGAATGTCGACATCGTGTTCGCGCCGGCGCGCGGGGAACGATGGCTCCTCCATGAATAGCCGCAGCATGTCCGCCGCTTCCTCGCCATCGCGGCAAAGCGGCTCAATCGCGGCCAGACGATCAAGCGTTTCCGCAAGCGCACGCGATTCGCGCTCGAAGGCCTCGTCCACCGGCCAGCCATCCAGCAACTCCGCGAGGAGTGCGGGCGCCGATGCCGACAAACGACCATGGCGCCACATCGCCAACCAGCGCTGCACCGCTTCCAGCAATCCATCGAGCAACCGTTTTTTCTCCGCCCGGCTCTCCGCGGTTGAGCGGTAGGCATGGCCGTCATAATGTGCCCGCAACAACTGCGCCGACGCGAGTGACGACGGCATATGATGATTGATAAATTCGTCCCAGACTCCCAACAGCGATTCGCGGGGCTGGAGATCCGTTTCCAGTCGTCGCATCACGCACGGATGCCGGAGGAAAAGATCGAGTGCATCGGCGCTCTGTTTGCGCGCTAATTGCATCAACCGCTCGACGAGGTTGAACACCAGTGATTGCTGCGCCGGCACGCCGGATGGATCAAACGTGCGGATGCCGTCCCGGGCCAGGGTCATGCGGATGCGCATGGCCGATGCCGGATCATTCACGCCCACCACGAGATGATGACGACGTTCCGGCGGGTGAGTGGCAATCACGGCACGAATGCGCTCCGCCACCGTGATCGAATGATCGCACACCTCGACCATGGCCGGCGCAAACCCAAGCACGGCCTCGGTCCACGCCTCCACGGCCGGACGACCCCATGCGTCAAACATAGCGCGACGCGAGGACGGGGCGTGAATGCAAATGTCGACGGGCATGCGCGTCGACACGTGATCCAATACGCGCAGGGCCAGCGGGGGCGGATCGGGCACAAACAGCATCACCACGCGCGTGATGCCGGCCGGAAGCGGCGGCTCCATCGCGCACCGCAATTTGGCCGGCACCTCGTCCTGCCAGCCCGCGCCGGCGGTCAACCGCGCGAACAAATCCTCCAGCGCCGCCAAGGCCTGCCAACGCTCCGCGTCCTCCGGATAATGCCCGGCGATCAGCTTTGCACATGCCCGCAGATCATACCCCTCCTCGCAAAGCTGATCGCGCAAACCGCGCAGATGCGCCGCCGCGGCGGCGCGATTCGTCGCATCGGTCGCCATCGTTTCCCGGCCAAGCGCCCGCAACACCTCCGGAGGCGCCTGCTCCAGCGTGCGCCGCCAGAACAAATCCGCCATCGCACCCTCGGTACGAGGCCGGGCAGATGCCGCAGGCCGGAAAAGAAACGACGGCGTCTCGATAGGACCAACCAGCACGCCGGTGCCCCGTTCCGCCGCCGCCATGGCCAACCGCTCGCGCAGGCGCCGGCCGGCATGGCGGGTGGGCACCACAATCAACAGGCTTCGCAGATCGAGCGGACCGTCCTCCCAGTCCCGGACCAAAAACTCCACCGCCCGGTCAAGCGCGGGTTGATTCCAGTCGAGAAACGTGTGATAAATGGACCGGTCAGGCATGAAGTGCAGTGTACGCATAATTATAATATAATATCAAGCAAAATAATCTAACATAGGAACTTAGTATGGTACTTATAACTCAACGGGGGGCGGAAACACTCGCCCCGGGCGCCTCCGCGCCGGACTTCTCGCTGCCGGGCACGGAAGGATCCACCTGGAGCCTGGCATCGTTCCAAGAAGCCGGACTGCTGGTCGTCTCCTTCACCTGCAATCACTGTCCCTACGCCCAAGGCGTGGAGGACCGGTTTATCCGGCTCGCCAACACATACCAGCCGCGCGGCGTCGCGTTTGTGGCTATATCCGCCAACGATGCCGCACGTTATCCCGAGGACAGCTTCGCGAACATGAAGGCACGTGCACAGGAGAAGGGCTACCCCTTTCCCTATTTGTATGACGAATCGCAAGTCACCGCCAAAGCCTACGGAGCAGTCTGCACGCCACATCTGTTTGTTTTTGATGCCCGCCGCAAACTCATCTACGAAGGTCGCATCGACGACAACTGGAAAGATGAGTCGGCGGTGAAATCGCATGACCTGAAGAACGCCCTCGATGCCGCGCTGGCCGGAAAAACCATCGCGAACGCCCAGACCAATCCGATGGGTTGCAGCATCAAGTGGAAATAAAGGACCGCGCCGGATAATCGCAAACCAACCGGCTTAAGATCCGCGTTCCGGCGCCGTTTTTCGCATTTGACGATTTCTTCCTGGTCTACACCAGCTCGGCAAACACGGCATCGCTCACGAACACACCCTGCGGGGTCAACCGCACGCGCTCGCCTGCGCGATCAAGCATGCCGATGCTTGCCAGCCATTCGATTTGCTCGCCGCACAATTGGGTATAGTCAAATCCCGTGGCCTGCCGGAACTCCTCCTGCCCCACGCCATCGATGCGGCGCAAATACATGATCAGCGCCTCGCGCGCCCGCGCTTCCGGAGTGAGCGACTCCTCGAATTGCAACACGCTCTCGCCGGCCAGCAGACGCCGGTTGTACTCCTCCAGATTACGGATATTGCCGTACCGCCGGCCCTTCCAGTGCGAATGCGCCGAGGGCCCGCAACCGATATATTCACCCGCGCCCCAATAAAGCTTGTTGTGTTCGCTTGCGAAACCGGGCCGCGCGTAATTCGAAATTTCGTAATGCCGGTAGCCGGCGCCCGTCAGCATCTCCCGCACCAGTTGAAACTGTTCAAGTTCGGTGTCGTCATCCACCTCCTTGAGATAGCCCTTATTCCGCAACTCGGTCAGGGGCGTGCCCTCCTCGAAGATCAGGCAATAACAGGCAATATGATCCGGTCCAAGTTCGATCGCCCGCCCGAGATCGGCGCGCAACATGTCGAGCGTCTGCCCGGGAATCCCGTACATGAAATCCAGGTTGATGTTCTTCACGCCCTTGCGCCGGAGCAACTCATACCCCTCAACCGCTTCCTCCGGCGAATGAATCCGCCCGACAAACTCCAGCACTGACGGCGTGAACGACTGCACGCCGAGCGAAACACGGTTCACGCCACCGGCCAGCATGATGTCGACCTTGGCGGGCGTGAGGGTGCCGGGATTCGACTCGCAGGTAAACTCCGTGACCGCGGACAGGTCCGACGAAGCGCGCACCAAGTCAAACAGCCTGGCAAAATCCTCGTCCGAAAGTTCCGTCGGCGTGCCGCCGCCGATAAACACGGTGCCCGGCTTGCTATCGTCCGGCAAACGCGCCAACTCCACCGCCAGCGCATCGAGAAAATGCGGTTGATGCTCGTGTTGAAGCTCCGTCAAACGGCGCGCCACCGGCCCCCGCCCCGTCGGCAACGAATAAAAGTCGCAGTACAGGCACTTCCGCACGCAAAAAGGAATGTGGATGTAGAGACCCGTCATGTCGCTCACTCTGAGCAAAATATTCTTGGTATTCAACCTCAAGCAGGTATCCTCGTCGCAAATTTTATGGCGAAGTTTATTTTCATCACTGGAGGTGTGGTTTCCTCGCTGGGCAAAGGCATTACCGCCGCCTCGCTGGGACGGCTTCTGATCAATCGCGGCCTGAATATCCGCATGCTGAAAATGGACCCGTATTTGAATGTGGACCCGGGCACGATGAGCCCCTATCAGCATGGCGAAGTCTATGTGACCGACGATGGCGCCGAAACCGATCTCGACCTCGGCCATTACGAGCGCTACACCGGCCAGGCGACCAGCCGCAAATCCAACTTCACCGCCGGGCGGATCTACTGGGAAGTGCTCCGCAAGGAGCGGCACGGCGACTACCTCGGCCACACCATCCAGATGATTCCGCACATCACCGATGAAATCATCGCCTCGATCCGCGCCGTCGCCGAAAAAGGCGTGGATGTCGTCGTGGCAGAAATCGGCGGCACCGTGGGCGACATCGAGGGTTTGACGTTTCTCGAAGCCATCCGCCAGATCGGCCTCGAGGAAGGCAAAGACAACGTCATGTACATTCACATGACGTACGTGCCCTACATCAAGGCCGCCGGCGAAGTGAAAACCAAGCCAAGCCAGCAAAGCGTGGCCAAGCTCCGCGAGATCGGCATCATTCCCGACGCGCTGATCTGCCGTTCCGAAGTTCCGCTGGCCGAGGATATCCGCCGCAAAATTTCCCTGTTCTGCAATGTGCCCTTCGACGCGGTCATCGAGGAGCAGGATGTCAAAGACACCATCTACGAAGTGCCCCTCATGCTGTCCGAGCAGGGACTGGACGAACTCGTCATGGTGCACTTCCGCCTCGCCAAGCCGCCGCCCAAAATGACGCCGTGGCGCCGGATGGTCGAGATCATCAAAAATCCGCGCACCACGGTAAAAATCGGCGTGGTCGGCAAGTATTCCGAACTGCAGGATGCCTACAAATCACTCTACGAGGCGCTGCATCACGGCGGTATCGCCCACGAAGCAGCGGTGGAAATCGTGAAAATCGCCGCCGAGGATATCGAGGCAGGCAAGGCCACCGCGCAACTGGAAGACGTGGATGGCATTCTCGTGCCCGGCGGATTCGGGTCGCGCGGCGTGGAGGGCAAGATCCTCGCCATTCAATACGCGCGCGAAAACAACATCCCCTTCTTCGGCATCTGCCTGGGCCTTCAGTGCGCGGTCATCGAATATGCCCGCCACATGTGCCACCTCGCCGGCGCGCATTCGACCGAACTCAACCAGGACACGCCCCATCCGGTGGTCTGCCTGATGGAAGAGCAGGAAAAAGTGATCGACCTTGGCGCCAGCATGCGACTCGGCGCCTGGCCGTGCGTGCTCAAGGACAAAACCCGGGCGCTTGCCGCTTATGGCAGCAAACACATCAGCGAACGCCATCGTCACCGTTACGAAGTGAACAACAAATACCGCGCGGCACTGGAGGAAAAGGGCCTCATCCTCTCCGGCCTCTCACCCGACGGCCACCTCGTCGAAATGGTCGAAATCGCCGGTCATCCGTGGTTTGTCGCCACGCAATTTCACCCCGAACTCAAATCGCAACCCCTTGTCCCCCATCCGCTGTTCCGTGATTTCGTCGGCGCCGCGGTGAACTATTCCGAACCATGAAAGCACTCATCGCACTGGAAGACGGCACGACCTTCGCGGGCGAATCTTTTACCGGACCCGGCGAGGTCGAAGGCGAACTCGTTTTCAACACCTCGATGACCGGATACCAGGAAATCCTCACCGATCCCTCCTACAACGGACAAATCGTGACGATGACCTATCCCTTGATCGGCAACTACGGCATCAATCACGAGGACAACGAATCCTACAAACCCCACGCGAAGGGGCTGGTCATCGGCGAAGCCAGCCGCATCCCGAGCAACTGGCGCTCGGAAATGCCGCTCGGCGATTACCTCAAGCACCATGGCATTCTCGGCATTCACCAGGTCGACACGCGCGCCGTGACCTTCCACATCCGCTCGCGTGGCGCGATGAAGTGCGTGATGTCGTCGATCGATACCGATCCCGCCAGCCTCGTCGAGAAGGCCCGCATGTCCGCGGGACTCGTCGGGCGCGATCTCTGCACCGAGGTCAGCACGAAAGAGCCCTACATCTTCAGCGGCTCGGCCGGCCACGCCCGCAAGATCGCCGTGATCGATTGCGGCATCAAGACCAACCAGTTGCGCATTCTCAGTTCACTCGATTGCGAACTCCACGTGTTCCCCAATCGCTTCAAGGCCGATGAAATCCTCGCCCTCAAACCGGATGGATTTTTTATTTCCAACGGACCGGGTGATCCGGAGGGCGTGCCCGGCACCGTGAAGGAACTGCGCCGCATCATCACGACGGGGCTTCCCACGTTCGGCATTTGCTTCGGTCACCAGCTCACCGGCCTTGCCCTCGGCGGCAAGACATTCAAGCTAAAGTTCGGCCACCGCGGAGGCAATCAGCCGGTGATCGAACTCGCCACCGGGCGCGTTGATATCACCTCGCAAAATCATGGCTTCGCCGTCGACAAGGATTCCCTTCCCGCCGGTGTCGAAACCACGCACATCAACTTGAATGACAAGACCTCCGAAGGTCAGCGCCACAAACAGCTGCCGGTTTTCTCCGTGCAGTATCATCCCGAAGCCGCTCCCGGGCCCAACGATGCCGCGCATCTCTTCGCGCGTTTCATGCAGCTGATCGACAGCAAGGCTTGATCCGATGGCGCACGACTGGATTGCCATTCTCGATTTCGGTTCGCAATACACCCAGCTGATCGCCCGCCGGATCCGCGAGCAACATGTGTATTGCGAAATCGTCCGCTTCGACACGCCCGCCGCCCAGGTGGCCGCCCGCCAACCGCGCGGCATCATCCTCTCCGGCGGCCCGGCCAGCGTCTACGATCCCAAGGGACCGCGTCCGGATCCGGCGCTATTCAACCTCGACATGCCGCTGCTCGGCATCTGCTACGGCATGCAGTTGATGGCCCAGGAACTCGGAGGTGCCGTGATCAAGGGCGAACACCGCGAATTCGGGTTCGCCGAAATCGATATCACCGACCATGCCTCGCTCTTCCGCGGACTGGATCCGCGCGCGCAGGTTTGGATGAGTCACGGCGATCAGGTGGGAAAACTTCCGCCCGGATTTTCCGCCATCGCAAAAACCGGATCATGCCCCGCCGCCGCGATGGCGGACGCCGCGGGTCGCCGCTTTGGCGTTCAATTTCATCCCGAAGTGGTGCACACGCCGCAGGGCGTTTCCATGTTGCGTCATTTTGTCTTCGATGTCTGCGGGTGCCGCGGCGACTGGCAGATGGCGAGCTTCATCGAGGAAAGCATCAAGTCGATACGCGCCACCGTCGGTGATGGCCATGTCCTCTGCGGCCTCAGCGGCGGCGTTGACTCGTCGGTGGTCGCCGCCTTGCTGCACCGCGCGATCGGCCCGCAACTTCATTGCGTGTTTGTCGACAACGGGGTCTGCCGCTTCGGCGAGACCGCACAAGTAAAAAAACTTTTCGGTGATGCCCTCGGCGTCGATCTCCACATAGCAAACGCGGGTGATGCTTTTCTTGCCAAACTCAAGGGCGTCACCGACCCCGAGAAAAAGCGCAAAATCATCGGCAACACGTTCATCGATGTTTTTTCCGAACAGGCCCGCCTGCTCGGGAAGGACATCGCGTACCTGGCCCAGGGAACCTTGTATCCCGACGTGATCGAAAGTATCTCGCCGATCGGCGGCCCCTCGGTGACAATCAAGAGCCATCACAACGTCGGAGGCTTGCCCGAGGATTTGAAATTCAAACTGATCGAGCCCTTGCGCGAATTGTTCAAGGACGAGGTGCGCGAACTCGGCCGCGCCCTCGGCTTGCCGTCGCATGTGGTCGATCGCCAGCCCTTTCCGGGACCCGGCCTTGCCGTCCGCATTTTGGGCGAAGTAAATGCCGAGCGGGTGGCCATCCTCCAGCAAGCCGATATCCGCGTGCAAGAGGAAGTCCAGAAGCTTCCCAATTACAAGGATATCTGGCAGTCGTTTGCCGTGCTGTTGCCGGTACAATCGGTCGGTGTGATGGGCGACGACCGCACCTATGAAAACGTCATCGCCGTTCGCGCCGTGCGCAGCCTCGACGGCATGACCGCCGAATGGTACCGCCTGCCCTACGATACCCTCGATCGCATCTCCACCCGCATCATCAATGAAGTCCGCGGCGTCAACCGTGTCGTCTACGACATCAGCTCCAAACCGCCGGCGACGATCGAGTGGGAGTAGACAAATTTTCCGCCACGGCCCGGGATCGACGGGCACATCCATCGTCCGGCCATATCCCGCCGTCCACTTCCATCCCGGGCGCGGAAATTGAGTTGACCATAGGGGGTGGTTGCCCCATGTTTTTCGCGATTTTTACACAACGACAAAACATGATCCAACCCCTGTAATTTCAATGCCAAAAAGAACCGACATCCACAAAATCATGATCATCGGGTCCGGACCGATTGTGATCGGCCAGGCCTGCGAATTCGACTACTCCGGCACGCAAGCATGCAAGGCCCTCCGCGAGGAAGGCTACGAGGTGGTGCTGATCAACAGCAATCCCGCCACCATCATGACCGATCCGGAAACCGCCGATCGAACCTATGTCGAACCCATCACGCCGGAGGCCGTGATCAAAATCATCGCCAAGGAGCGGCCCGATGCCCTGCTCCCGACGCTCGGCGGTCAAACCGCGCTGAACACCGCGCTGGAAGTGGCGGCGAGCGGCGCGCTGGAAACTTACGGCGTGGAGCTTATCGGCGCAAAGGTCGACGTGATCAAGCGCGCCGAGGATCGCATCCTCTTCAAGGAGGCGATGGTCGACGCAAAGGTGGAATGCCTCAAGAGCAAGCTGGTCAGCAACCTGGAGGAGGCCGAGGCGGCCGCACAGGAAATCGGATTTCCGATCATCATCCGCCCCAGCTTCACGCTTGGCGGCACCGGGGGTGGAACCGCCTACGACATGGAAGAACTGAAACGCATCGCCTACGGCGGACTCAAGGCCAGCTTGAACCACACCGTCCTGCTCGAGGAGTCGATCCTGGGATGGAAGGAATTTGAGCTCGAAGTGATGCGCGACCGCAAGGATAACGTGGTGATCGTCTGCTCGATCGAAAACGTGGACCCGATGGGCATCCACACCGGCGACAGCGTGACCGTCGCGCCGGTGCAAACCCTCACCGACCGCGAATACCAACTCATGCGCGACGCCGCCATCCGCGTGATGCGCGTGATCGGCGTTGAAACCGGCGGATCGAACGTGCAGTTTGCCCTGAATCCCGCCAACGGACGCATGGTCGTGATTGAAATGAATCCGCGCGTCTCACGCAGCTCGGCGCTGGCATCCAAGGCTACCGGATTTCCCATCGCCAAAATCGCCGCCAAACTTGCCGTCGGCTACACGCTCGACGAAATTCCCAACGACATCACCCGCGAAACGCCCGCCTCGTTCGAGCCGACGCTCGACTACTGCGTGGTCAAATTCCCGCGCTTCGCGTTTGAGAAATTCGCCGGCGCCGAACCGATCCTCGGCGTCAGCATGAAATCCGTGGGCGAGACCATGGCCATCGGGACAAACTTCAAGGAGGCCTACCAGAAAGCGCTTCGCGGACTCGAAATCGGCGTCGATGGTTACGACCTCAAGCTCGAGGCCAAGGTCGCCCACATCGCCGACATCGAGCACGAGCTCAAGAAAACCCGGGCGGATCGTCATTTTCTCATCAAGCGCGCGCTGAAAATGGGCATCCCGCCCGCCCGCATCGCCGAACTCACCAAGTTTGATCCGTGGTTCATCGACAACTTTGTTCAAATCATCGAGATGGAGCACGAACTCCTCGCCCAGCCGGCAGACCAGCCAGTGACTATCGATGTGATCAAGCGCGCCAAGCGGATGGGCTTTTCCGACCGGCAGATCGCCGCGCTGCGCGGCGGCGCCACCACCGAGAGCGACATCCGCAGCCAGCGGCTTGCCGCCGGCATCAAGCCGGTGTACCGGCTGGTCGACACCTGCGCCGCCGAGTTTGAAGCTTACACGCCCTACTTTTACTCCAGCTACCAGACGATGGATCAGTCGCGGGTGACGGACAAAAAGAAAGTCATCATTCTCAGTTCCGGCCCGAACCGCATCGGCCAGGGCATCGAGTTCGACTATTGCTGCGTGCACACCGTCAAAGCCGCGCGCGAACTCGGCTACGAAGCCATCATGGTCAACAGCAATCCCGAAACCGTGTCCACCGACTACGATACCTCGGACAAACTTTATTTCGAGCCGCTGACCTTCGAGGATGTGATGAACATTTACGAAAACGAGCAGCCGGTCGGGATTGTCGTACAGATGGGCGGACAAACGCCGTTGAATCTGGCCGTGCCACTGATGAAGGCGGGTTGCCATGTCCTTGGCACATCGCCGGACAGCATTGATATCGCGGAAGACCGCAAACGCTGTCGCGAACTGCTCAACAACCTCGGCCTCCGCCAGCCCGAAAGCGACACCGTCACCTCCGTGCAGGAGGCCGCCGTTGCTGCGCGCCGCATCGGCTATCCGGTGATGATTCGTCCGTCGTACGTCCTCGGCGGAAGAGCCATGATGGTCGCCCACGGTGAGCACGAACTCGGCCCGTTCGTCGAGGCCGCGTTCCTCGCCAGTCCGGGATTCCCGGTACTCATTGATCGCTACCTCGAGCGCGCCACCGAAGTGGATGTCGACCTCCTCTGCGACGGCACCGATGTGTATGTCGGGGGCGTGATGCAGCACATCGAAGTCGCGGGCATTCACTCCGGCGACAGCGCCTGCGCCACGCCGCCCCACTCGCTGCCGGCGGAGATTGTCGAACAAATCACGGATGCCTGTCGTAAGATGGCGCTCGCCCTCCATGTGAAGGGCCTCATGAATGTTCAGATGGCGGTGAAAGGTGATGAGATCTACGTCATCGAAATCAATCCGCGCGCCTCGCGCACCGTGCCGTACGTCAGCAAGGCCACCGGAGTGCAACTCGCCAAAATGGCGGCGAAAATTTCCCTGGGCAAAACATTGAAGGAATTGGGCCTCACCGGCCGCACCAGCACCGTGGCCTGGTGTGCCGTCAAGGAGGCGGTGCTCCCGTTCAATCGCTTCCCGGGCGTGGATCCCGTGCTCGGCCCGGAAATGAAGTCGACCGGCGAAGTGATGGGCCTCGACCGCTCCTTCGAGGTTGCCTACTGGAAGAGCCAGATTGCCGCCGGACAAAAACTACCCAAGCAAGGCACGGTTTTTCTCAGCGCCCGCGATGCTGACAAGCCATGGATGATCGAGATCGGGCGGCAATTGACCGCCATGAATTTCAGCATCGTCGCGACCGAAGGCACTGCCCAAGCGCTGGAGGAGGCGGGACTGAACCCTTCCACCGTGCATAAATTGATTGAGAACCAGAGCCCCAACGTGCTCGACCTCATGAAAAACAACGGCATCCAGATGGTCATCAATACCCCGAGCAACCTGGTCGCCCGCGCCGATGAAATCAAAATCCGCTCCGAGGCCATTTCCCGTGGCATTCCCATCATCACCACCGAGGATGGCGCCCGCGCCACCATCAGCGCCATCCGCGAAGTGCGCGACAAGGGGTGGGAAGTCCACGCGCTTCAGGATTACCTCGCGTAGCCGCGGGCGCGTCCGCGCTTTTATTGATTGACCGCACCGGGGCCATTCCGCATGCTCCGCAGGGCAAAAGGAGATGCCATGGCACTCAACACCCAACTTCAAAATTTCATGTCGGCTTTCCCCCACGAGGGGCTTACCTTTGATGACGTATCGCTGCTGGCCCGGTATGCTGATTTTCTGCCGCCCGAGGCGGACATCACCAGCAAACTCACCTCGCGTATCCAGGTAAACATACCCTTTGTCAGTTCCGCGATGGATACCGTCACCGAGGCCAAAATGGCCATCGCGATGGCGCTCCAAGGCGGCATCGGCGTGGTGCATAAAAATCTTACCGCCGATGCCCAGGCATCCATCATCGGCACGGTGAAGCATTATCTTAATGGACTCATCTCCGACCCCATCACGTTTCGCGCCCGGCAAACACTGGCCGATGTGCGGCGAACAAAAGAGCTGAAGGGATACAACTTCAGCGGATTTCCGATTCTCGACGATCAGGATCATGTCGTCGGCATATTGACCGCATCCGACATCAAATTCGCGACCGATGTGAATGCCACGATCTCGGACGTGATGACCCGCGAGGTGATTTCCGCCCCGCCGGGCACCGGCATCAAAGCCGCGTACCAGCTGATGATGGAGCACAAGATCGGAAAGCTGCCGCTCATACAGCAGGGTAAACTGGTTGGTCTCTACAGCTTCTCCGATGTCCAGTCGCTCATCCGCAACGCCAATCCGGTCTACAACCGCGACGCCAAGTATCGCCTGCGCGTCGCGGCCGCCATCGGCCCCGGCGATCAATCACGGGTGGAAGCGCTGGCGGAGCGCGACATTGATGTCGTGGTCATCGACACGGCTCACGGCCACAGCAAAGGCGTGATCGACATGGTGAAATGGATGCGCGCGCATTATGAGCATATCGATGTGATTGCCGGCAATGTCGCCACCGGTGAAGGCGCCACCGCACTGCGCGATGCCGGCGCGCACGCCGTCAAAGTCGGCATCGGGCCCGGCTCCATCTGCACCACCCGCGTGGTGACCGGGGTGGGCACACCGCAAATCAGCGCGATTTATCATTGCGTCAAGGCGCTTGAAGATACCATCCCTGTGGTAGCCGATGGCGGCATCCGTTATTCCGGTGACGTGGCCAAAGCCATCGCGGCCGGCGCCAGCACCGTCATGATGGGATCCGTGCTGGCCGGCACCGACGAAAGTCCGGGCGAAAAAATCATCTATCAGGGTCGTCAATACGTCGTCTACCGCGGCATGGGCAGCCTCGGCGCAATGAAGGACAATCTGGGCAGTCGCGAGCGCTATGGTCAAAAGGAAGTCAACACCGACGAACTGGTGCCGCAAGGTATCGAGGGCATGATTCCTTACGCCGGCGGACTCAAGCAGGTGCTGACGCAATTCAACGGCGGACTCAAGGCCGCGATGGGTTTTGTCGGTTGCCGGACCATCGATCACATGCGTCGCGAGGCCTCCTTCATCCGCATCACCTCATCGGGCCAGGCCGAAGGCCATGCCCACAATGTGACCATCACCAAGGAAGCGCCGAATTACCGATCTTAAAACGCGCCGAAGAAGACGCTGGTCATGGTCGTAACCGGCGACGTCTCGCGGAGATCATCAAACATCGCGCGCGTCTCGGCCAGCGCCTTCATGATTTCATTGTACAATTCGTCATCGTTGACCAACTTGCCGAGTGTGCCTTCGCCGCGGCTGATTTTCGCCATCGAATCATTGATGGATGCCAGGGTCGATTTCAGATCCTGATACAACGTCTCATCCGTCGAAAGCAACTTGCCCACCGTGCCCTCCCCGCGTGAGAGGCGCCCGCTGACCTCGCGAATGTCCGCAGCGATCTGCTTGAGGTCATTGTACACCTCCTCCTCGGTCAACAGCTTGCCCACCGCACCCTCGCCATCCTCCAACCGCTTCGTCACCACCTTCAAACTGGCCATGGTGTCGCTGAGGTTGCCCATCAGATTGCCCTCCTCCAGTGAGCCGCGAAGCGAGGACAGCGTCTCGGATGCCTCCTCGAGAAAATCCACCGGCGCACGGCCCGTGATCGGCGTCCCCTCCGGCAACGGCGCGGCATCCCGCGGACCCTCGTTGATGGCTACATATTTGCCGCCGAGCACACTCGAGGGCTTCACCTGGATATCGTATCCCTCGCGCAACTGGACCTCGTACTTCAACGTCAAATTCACCATCACGCCATCCGGCCCGATGGTCATTTCGTTCACGCGGCCGACATCCACGCCCTGCACATACACCTTGTCGCCACGGATCAGGCCGGTGACGTTTTCGAAGACAATGTCCATCTTGAAGCTTTTCGTGAATATATTGTCGTAGCTCAACACAATGGTGAACAGAATCAAGGCGCCCAGAATGGCGAAAACAAAAAAACCGACAGTGAGTTCGGTGACGGCCTGGCTGATATAGGATTTTTTCATGACGAGGTCTTCCTTTCTTCCTCCCACGCTCCGCGGGTGGTGATGTATTGGGATTCGAGAAATTGCTGAACGACCGGATTGGTTGATTTTATGAAGTCCTTCGGCCTGGACAGCTCGACCATCCGGCCTTCGTGCAACATGGCGATGGTATCACCGATCGACAGCGCGCTGTGAAGATCATGGGTGACCACGATGCTGGTTACGCCCAGGGTGTCGCGTGTGTCCTTGATCAACTTGTCAATCGTCCGCGAGGTGAGCGGATCCAGTCCCGACGTGGGCTCGTCGTACAAGACGATTTCCGGATCCCGGACAATCGCCCGGGCCAGCGCCGCCCGCTTGCGCATGCCGCCGGAGAGGTCGGAAGGCATCCGGTCAAACGCCTCCTCGAGCTGCACCAACTTCATCTTGTCGCGGGCAATGATGTCGATTTCGTCATCGGCCTTGCGCGTATGCTCGCGCAAAGGCAATCCGACATTTTCCCCCGCCGACATCCACGCCAACAATGCGCCACCCTGAAAGAGATAACCGAAACGGGCTCGTATCCGCTCCAGCTCGCGGCCCCTGGCCTCGCTGACCAGATCATCATCGATCCATACTTTTCCACTGTCCGGCGTCAACAGGCGAACCATATGCTTCAGGGAAACACTCTTGCCCGCGCCGGAGAGGCCAACGATGATGAAGATCTCGGATTTCTTGATTTCGAAATTCACCCCGTCCAGGACCAGCTTGCTCCCGAATCGTTTCCGGACCTGTTCGAAGCGGATCATAGCGTGTAGAACATCCGGGTGATGATGTAACCGAGCACGAGAATGGTCAGGAAGGAAATAATCACCGTGCGACGGGTGGCCTGACCGACGCCGACCGCGCCTTCTTTGGTCTGGAATCCCTGGTGACAGGCCACAGTGGTAATCACCACGCCGAAAATGACCGCCTTGAGCAGGCCGACATACAGATCCTTGTTCTCCGCATACAATCGCGCGTTATCGAAATACGCGGCCATGGTCACCTCAAGCTGGGTCGTGCCGATGATCGCCCCGCCGAAGATGCCCACCATGTTGGTATAGACTGTCAGCAACGGCATCATGATCATGAGGGCGACCAGGCGCGGCATGACCAGAAAGCGCGTCGGATTGATCGACATGATTTCCAGGGCGGCGATTTCCTCCGACACCACCATCGTGCCCATTTGCGCGGCGATGGCCGAACCGACACTTGCGGCGATGATCAACGCGGTCATGAACGGCCCCATCTCGCGCAGCATCACCACCGTCACCGCCGTGCCAATGTTCGCCTGCAACCCGAAGCGCCGCAACT
The DNA here is from genome assembly GCA_964470065.1 of uncultured Verrucomicrobiota bacterium. GTDB lineage: Bacteria > Verrucomicrobiota > Kiritimatiellia > CAIVKH01 > CAIVKH01 > CALMUP01. The sequence goes on from CAYYAR010000001.1 coordinate 19,618, forward strand.
CCAGTCCGGTCTGCAAGGCCAGAATCATGCCGGTGAACATCCCGACCACCGTGATCACACCGAGACTTTTGATGCCGCCCACATACATTTGGTGCAGGATCTCGTGACGGGTCCGGCGCGTCAGCGCCGTTCGCGTGTGAAGAAACGCCTCGAACAGCATCAGCAAGGCGCGGCCGGTATTGCGCGCCGTGAGCAACAGGCGGCGGCCCGCCGAGGCCATCGCGTTGGCGGGCGGATCAAAAAATTCTGGCTCGCGGGTGATTATGGCTCGGCATCCTTTCCGGTTTCCCAGCGGATAATATATAACAAGCGGAAGTTTTTCTGCGAACCTTTCCGCTCGTAGCCCATCAGCCCCTTCAGCAAATTCCAACCGCGCGTTTCACCCTCACGCCGGTAATCCGCGATCGGAAACAACGATACATACCGGCCCTCATCACCGCGCCGCTGATGACGATACAGTCCCCACAGCAGCTCGCTGTCGACATCCCCGCCCTTCGTCGAGCGCGTGTAGAGCGACCAAAAAGGGGCCCAGTTGCGCTCGACTGCCGGGGCCTCGGCAAACGGCCACAACTCGACCAGGCGGAGGCGTGAGGCATCCCCGTCGCGCCGGTACGAGTAGAGCGGCCAGAACTTGTGCCGCCGGGCTAGCACCTCGGCCGTCTCGTTGGTGGAGGTCACCTTGACGTGCGAGAAGAACGGCACAGCCAGAAAGCGCTCGATGTGCTCGCCCGGACGCCGGTCGGACTCCGCCCAGAAAAACGGCCAGAGCAGGAATCGTGTATCGCGCTCTTCGACTATCTTCCGGCCCCAGACTGGCCAGATATACAACTTGTTCACACCATCGCCGACGCGACGCTGAATGAACGGCCACGGAGCATGCATGATGTCCTCGCGCTCGCCATCGGTGAAACGGAAAAACGGCGGCAACAGCCATAAGGTTTTTTCGGTGTCGAGGTTCAGCCAGCCATACAACGGAAACAGGATATGACCGCCCCCATGGCCTTCATCGTAATAGTACTTCACGTCACTGTACAATGGCCAGAGGATGAACTGCTTGTCGAACTTGCCCTCGTGGCGGTTGTAGCCATAAAAGGGAAACACGCGTCCACGCTCGATGTGTCCGGTCTCGCTCGTGGTTTTGGAAATCAGCGGCCACAGGAAGTTGATTGTGGATATTTCGTTCAACGCACTGGTGGAATACAGGGGAAAAAGGAAAAAGGATACTTCGTCACGCCCCAAAAAGTCCCGGATGGTGCCTCCCAGAGGAAATACCGCGCGGTAGGTTTCCCCCGAGGCATCGCGCCCCTGAAAGTAGAATGGAATCAACCAGGTCCGGTAGCGATCGCCGGGATCGTTGGTAGTGTGGTTGAAGCCGAAAAAGAAAAGGAACCGCCAGCTCGTCTCGTCCTGCACGGTGCGGCTCGAAGCGACCGGCCAAGTGTATTCGAGGACGGAACGGTCGCGCGCCGGATCCTCCACCTGGCTGAACAGCGGGCGCGTCGCCAGAAAAGCCATGTCATTCGTCGCCCGGGTCTGCTCGAACAGCGGACCAAGCATTTTCAGACGCATATCGCCATTGATATCCTCGTGACGACTGACGATGGGACCGAAATCAAATGTGTGATCGCGCGCCGTCGACGACTCCCGGACATGGGCGCAGGATGTGGCCAGCAGAACAAGCAATAACCAGCCACCGGACATCCGGAAACGCATGAATTAGATGCTCCAGACGCGTTGCGCCTTTTCGACAATCGCCCCGAGCCAGGCCTTCACCGAAGCGCGGTTGCTCGCATCCAGCCTGGCCACCCAATCCGTAAATGCCACGGTCACCCCGTGCGGGGCCGCCACTTCGGCGAGCGCACGATGGGCCGTGCCGCCGGAAGTCGCTGCCTCGTCATCGGTGGCCAACGCCTCGCGCATACGGCCCCATGTATCCGACAACTTCTTTTGCTGCCGCCATATTTCCGCATCAACTTTTCCGTCCGCCGCCTCCAGGCGGGACATCGACTCCGGCATTTTCGCGGCCACTTCTCCGAGCCGTTTGATGCGCTCGTCGATCACCGACCCCAGCACGCGCAACGCACCCTCGTGACATGCCCGCTGAAACGGATCCGCCACCATGAAGGGACGCCGCACCTCGCGGTACCACGCGCGCAACGCTTTAAGATTACCGATGTAGGTGAGATTGTTGCGCACCACACGATCGATGCGGCCATACACCTTCGGATCGAACGCGGCTTGATGTATTTTTGATGGCGGCGGCATCACCAGCTGTCCGGCCTGCTCCACATCGCGCCGGACAATGTGCCCCGCCGGAATCACCGCGCCGAACGCGATCCGCACCGGCCCGACCAATCCACCCTGCCCGCCCAGAAAAACCGGTGGCTGATCCAGCAAGACCCCGCGCACCACATCGCCGATCAGCGATGCCGTCGCCTTGTCCTGTCGCGGCGTGAAATTAAAATGAATAAACGACGAGCCCACCTCGCTGTGATTTTTGCGACTGGTTCCGCCGGCCATCAGGCAGTCGCAAAAATTAATCAGGCTGCCGAGCGTCACATACGACATCAGCACCGTCTGCTTCAGCCCAACCGTGTGGGCGCCTCCCGCCTGCTCCTCGATCAGGCAACCCGGCCGCACATGCGCCCCGCCACCCATCGAGGCGCCATCGAGAAACACCGACGACTCAAAATAGCCCGAGCCCAGCGCGACCTCGCGTCCAAGCTGGCAATCAATCACCACCGCCGGACCCTCGCGCCCGATCACCGAACCCGGACCGATCGATGTCCGCGCGCCCTCGATGCGCGCGCCGGGGTGCAACGTGACCCCGGCGGCAATCGCGCCTGCCGGCACATCCGCCGCGATATACACATGCGCGGGATCCGGGATGATCACCCCGTTTTTGACATGGGCGTGCGTCACGTGCTACTTCAACAGCAAGCCAATCAGCGTGCCGATTCCGGTAAAGCTGAGCAGCACAAACGAGGTCGATGCGGAGATCTTGGCCACAATCAAATTCACCGATGTATCGCCGCGCGTCATGATCAAGACCACCACGACGAGGGCAATCAGCACCAAAGCCGTCACCACGTTTTTATTCATGCTACAACCACTCCTTGATATATTTCGCCTTCAACAATCGCCAGAACACTACCAGAAATGCGGTCAGCGGAATCGCCAAAATCATCCCTAGCAATCCGCTGAACGCCGTGCCCCAGAAAAGAATCGCAAAAATGATTGCCATCGGATGCAACCCGGTCGTCTTGCCCATGATCCGCGGCGTGAGGATGTAACCCTCGATGCATTGCACCAGTACAAATACGACGATGACCCCTGCGAGCACCGTCATCCCGCCGTCCGGGTGAAACCATGCCAGCGGCAGCACCACGGCGAGCCCGACAATGTTGCCCAGGTAAGGGATGATGTTCAGCAAGCCCAGCAGCAGCCCGAGAATCGCGCCGTGCGGCAGCCCGGCCAGACTGAACCCGACGGCAAACAGCACGCCCTGACAGAGCGCCACCACCAGCTGCCCGCGAAAAAACGCCACCAGAATATTGACAAACTCGGTGACGAGATACACGACATGCGTCCGCGTTTCCGCGCATAAGAATGGAAGAAATGATTCAAGCTGCCGGCTGCTCAAGGTGGGCGCCTGGATCAAATAGGCAAAATAGATGGGCAGCACAACCCATCCCACCGCGCTCGAAAAAATCCGGGCCACGCCCTGCCCCAACGCCGCCGCCGAGCCGGCAATCAAGTTGCCGCGGCCCTGCACCAGTCCCATCATGCGTTCCTTCAGATCATGGCCGGCCAGCCAATCTTTCAGCGCCGGCATTTTCTCCTGTAACCAGAGCTGAATGTTCTCGCTCCACACCGGCAACTCGACAAAAAAACCGGAGAGCTGATCCAGGATCATGACCCCGAAATAATAGCCCAAGGCCACCAGCGGCAGGATCAGCGAGAGAATCACCGTGATCAACGTGACCGCGCGATTTTTTACCCGGCTGAGAATCGCCTGATAGAAAGGCCGCATCAAGGTGGCGAGAATCGCCGCCACCGCCAGCGGCAGGAACACGCCGGAGAAATACGTAAAGAACGAAAGCAACTGCCAGCCCAGCCAGATCACCAGCGACACCATGACCACCAGACTCACGAGCGTTAAAGTCGCGGCCACCACGCGCCGTTGCCGGTCCGAGAATAACGTATCTAACATGCCGCGAAGTATAGGCATCCGTCCGCACAATTAAATAAAAAACCCCGGGCCGCCGGATCATGCACCCGATGCCCGTAAAAGTTCCAACCATTGGAAAAATCGGGCGCAAAAAGTTCCAACCATTGGAACGTTTATTTACGCGCCCGGCCGGCCGCGAAAAAATCATGCATCCTCCGGCAAGTACCCGGCGCCTGGCCTGACTTCAACAATGGGACACCCTGACGTACATGCCTACGGGAATCAGCTTGCGGAGAATCCGGTTGTTGATGCTTTCTTTATCTATCCGCCTTCGGCGGCGGATAGATGCGTGAGCGCGAGTGGCATCCGGTCATTTCGCGGCACGCGAAATGAGCATCGCGGTAGGCCCAGTTTGCGGCGATTTCACGGCGGGCGAACGGTCGCAGGACTCATGTCCGCGACCGAGAGCCCAACACCGAAAGCGCCCAAAATGGGCCGCCGCGATGCGGCCGGATGCCGCGAGCCATCACCTGCGCCAACGGACGATGCCACAGATCAGCTGGTCGCCATACCAAGCCACATAGCATGAGACACCCGAAATGACCCCGATCAAAAACTTAACCCTTGCCATTCAATGACTTGCAATAGCAGGCGTTTGACATGTTGAACTCACGAAATCATGCATCCTCCGGCAAGTACCCGGCGCCTGGCACAACGTTCATAAATCGATCGTTAGCGGCGTGTCTTCATTTGTCGATTGCTTCATCCCCGATTATATTTCCGCCATGAAAACCGTTTCCTGTTTCTTGTTATTTTCCCTCGCCGGCATTTTCGCTCCGGCACATGCGGTGATCTGGCAGCCGGAAAAACCGCTGGCCCGCGAAACCATCCGCATCGAATTGCCCGTCTTCGCCGAGGGCGACCAATTGCACTGGGCCGTTACGTCCGGCGAATTAGCCTGGACCCGCCCCATCGACAGCTATCTCCCCGCCAATGCCATACGCCTTGGCGAAGCCGTTCGCATCCCGTTCACCGCCTCGCCCGGTGATCCCGCCACCGGCATCATCGAACTCGGACCTTTTCACAATCATCAGCAACCCGTTCAATCCATCGTCTTCGCCATCGCCCGCGCCGATGGGTCGTGGGACAACAACGACGGCGTGGATTACATCATCCCCATCACCTCCGGCCGCATCCGCATCGAACCGGAACAGCCTGCCGCGAACGACGTCATCACCGTCACGGTATATGATGTCACTCCCGGCTCCTGGTTGCGTTGGGGCGTGAATGCCGGTCGCGGGCGATGGTCCGCCGCACATTCACTTTACTGGCCGGCGGGCACCCGGGCCGGGGATGACGAAGTCGGCGTCGACACCCCCCTTCCTGACCCCGACGAACACGGCAACGCGACCATCACCTTGGGTCCGTTCAACCGCGGCGAGCAAATTGTCTCGTCGTTGCACATGGCGGTGCACTGGATGGGCGTGTGGGACAACAATCTCGGCCGGAATTTTAATTTTCCGCTGCTATGGCGGACGCCCGACGACGGTAAAACCACCTTTCGCATCGCGCAACCCGGCCCCGACTACGCCGCCAACAATCTGCTCCCGGTGAGGATCGACACCACCATCACCTCGCCCATCACCTTATGGGTGAACGGCACACCCGTGCAGACGATCGATGGACCACCCTATACCTACCGGTTGCCGCTATTCGATCGTACCTTTGGCCGCTATCAACTCACCGCACGGGCCGAGCACGAGGGACTGGTGCTGATCGACAGCGTGAATTTTTGGCGCGAGCCCGCCCGCATAACGCGTCCGCTTCCGGAGGGTGTCGGCTTTGGCATGACCGAACATGAGGATGGATTCGTGACGTTTGCCCTCTATGCCCCCGGAAAGAAGCAGGTCGAAATTGCCGGTAACTTTGACGGTGCCGACGCCGCACCGCGCCGCGAATTCATGTATGCGTCGCCGGACGGCACTTGGTGGATTACCATGCACCTCGCCCCGGGCTCCTACTGGTATCAATACATCGTCGACGCCTCGCTCCGGATCGGCGATCCCTACGCCCGGCAGATTGACTGGACCAATCAGGAAGGTCAAAAAGGCTGGATGCCTGAAGATGCCCGCACCGTGATCGAGGTCAAACGCGAACCCTACGCCTGGGCCGTCACGAATTATCAACGCCCCAAGCTCGACGAGCTGGTCATTTACGAACTCTATATTGAGGACTTTGCTCCCGGCGAGGGATTCGATGGCATCACCAAGCGCCTGGACTATATCGCCGACCTCGGCGTCAATGCCATCGAGCCCATGCCGTGGCATCCGTGGACCGGCCGCGAAAGCTGGGGCTATAACCCGGCGTTTCATTTTGCCGTCGAACAGTTGTATGGCACGCCCGACCAGCTCAAGCGGTTGATCGACGCCTGCCATCAGCGCGGCATCGCTGTGATCATCGACATGGTATTGAACCATGCCGAGTGGAACTCTCCGCTCTATCAACTGTATGGCGGCGAATATGAGGCGAGCCCGTATTTCCGCGCCTACAGCGGACACAACTGGGGCTTCCCGAAAATCGATCAGCAGTCCCCGGCGGTAAAGCGATACGTCGCCGATGTGATTCAGCATTGGATCCGCGACTACCGCATCGACGGTTTCCGTTACGACGCCACGCGCTGGACCGGCTGGAGCGGCTATAATGAATGGGGTGCGAGCTGGTTTGCCTACGTCGCCCGGCAGGCCGATCCCCACAACATTCAGATCGCCGAGCATTTGCCGATCGAGCCACCCCTCGTGATCGACTCCGAAATCGACACCAGTTGGCATGCCGAGTATCGCTGGCGGATTCGCGATTTACTCACCACCGCCTCGCTCTATGCCGATGGATTTGCCGAAGCGATGGATGCGCGCCGTGTCGGGTTCAGCCATCCGCGCGAGCGAATTCCTTACACCGAGAGCCACGATGAAGAGCGTGTGGTCCGCGATCTGCGGTTGGCCGGATTTGCCGAGGACGAGGTGTTCCGCCGCGCGGCGAGCGCACTCGCCATCACCCTCACCACCCCGGGCGTGCCGATGATTTATGCCGGCCAGGAATTCGCCGAAGCCACTGACAAGCGGGTGGGCTGGAACCATCTCAACTGGTCACTGCTCAATCTCGAGCCCAACCGCAGATTGCACGCGCAGACCAAGGAACTCATCCGCTTGCGGCGCTTCAACGGCGCGCTTCAGGGTGATGCGCTGGAGATCCTCACCAACGACGAAGAGCGCGATCTGGCGATCTACAAGCGCGGCGAAGGCGACCGTGCCGTTTATGTCGCCGTCAATTTCGGCCGCGAAACGGTCACCACCCCCGCTCCCTTCAACGGACCCGGCTGGACCGACGCTTTATCCGGCAACGCGCACAACGAAGACGACCAATCGTTCACCTTATTGCCCGGCGAATCCGCAGTCTGGTTCCGGCAACCTTGACTCGTCTCCTGCCGCGCATTGACACTCACATCGCGATTTCGTAGTTTTAAACCCTCCTTTGCGGGCGATTAGCTCAGTTGGTTAGAGCGCTTCCTTGACATGGAAGAGGTCACAGATTCGAGTTCTGTATCGCCCACCACCCTTCGCTCTTCGCTGCGCTCAGAGCTACGGGTGGCAAGCCACCCAAACGATAGTTGCGCAGCGATGAGCGAAGGGTGGTGTCCCCCATAGCGTCTTCGCGACGGGGGACTGATTCCCTCAATCACAACCGCTGATTTCATCGTCAATCCCTGTTCCGCTTGATATTGTTTCAACATGTGGTCCGTGTACATCATCCGGAGCAAATCAAATCCCGAACAGCGCTACATCGGACTGACAGAAAACCTCAAAGCGCGGCTTCAGAACCACAACGCAGGCGGATCCATTCACACCGCTAAATTCAGGCCATGGGCGCTTGAAACCGTAATTTCGTTCAGCGAAAAGTCGAAAGCCGCGGCTTTCGAAAAATACCTCAAATCCGGCTCCGGCTTCGCCTTCTCCAAGCGCCACTTCTAGCACACCGCCCCCCCCTGCGACCTGCGACAAATTCGACATTGCGACATCTTGGACCAAATATTTTCCGCCTGCGCCGCCGCGGAAACCATCGAGGACCGGAACCTCCACACCCAAGTCGCCTACACCATCTGGTGGGACTACTTCAGCAACCGCGAAGGCAAGGACGCCTGGCACCACCTCGACCGGTTCCTCGCCGCGTGGACGAAGGACATCAGCATCACGGCCGCCGATCACCGTGCGGCCCTTGTCCAGTGTGGATACACGCCGAAGCTGGCGGACGAGAGGGTGCCGGATAATCACAGCTTGTTTAGAGTAAACGACAACCAGGAGAACGACCATGCGCGGCCTCACTCTTTCCTTCATGGCAAAACCCCAGCCGAGGTTCATGGGTCTGGGCTCTTTCAGGAGGCGTCATGAGAATCGATCAGGCGCATCGGTTTTTGCCGCTTTCTCCGACGAGCCGTAAAGCCCATTCTCGAAAGCGGCAAAAACCTTCCCCAGCCGCCAACGTTCATATACAGTCAACCCCAGTTACCTGTCCAAACAACGGGGACCACTTCACTGGGCAACTCCCTCTCGGCCACGAGTCTAAAAGACGCGAAGCTAAACTCTTCCAAACATCTTTGGGGGCGACGGACGCGTCGGGGCCTTGGCGGTGACGGTCAGATCAATCTCCGCCCCACCCTCAACCCTTGCTCCACCCGCCTCGCCCGAAACACCCTCGCCTCCCCCGTCCACCGGTGCTCGAACCGGGCGGAGTTGGCGAGAGCGAGCGCGATGACGCAGTCGTCGTGGTAGCCGCCGGGGGCGTTGCAGGTAATCGTGCCCTGCGCGGTCAGCTTGTACTCGTACCGCTTTAGCTCGTCGGTCAGCACGGTCCATGCTGCGGGCCATGCGACCTGGCGCTGTTCGATAGCGACGATGAGGCGCTGGATGAGTTGGGCTTTGCTCAGGTTGGTCAGCTTCACCGGCTCGATCCGCGGCACGATGTGCCGGAGGTCGTCGTAGACCGGATCGCCGATGCCGGTGGCGTCGAGAACGAGTAGGCCGTTGTGTTTGCGGGTGAAGTCAACGATCCGCTCTTTCTGGATCCGCCTTCGCTAAGAAGCTACGGCGGACAAGTAGGCCAGCTTGCCCTGCGTAGCCTTTGGCGAAGCAGGGTCGAGCTGGTTGAACCGCTCCATCTCCAGGCAGTGGCCGGTCTTCCGGTCCATGGCGATGAGGACGGTGTGGTCGGTGTGCTTCGCGAGGTCGCAGCCGATGGCCACGTCGTCGGTCCGCGTGGCCGGAGCCGGAAGCAGGCAGGCGTCGACGTTGCGGAAGACGCCGGCGGAGTCTTCGAGAAACTCGGCCATGTATTCTTGCCGGAAAACATCCTCCGGCAAGGTCCGCCGCGCTTCTTCCCACTCATGCTCCGGGAAGTACGGGTTGGTGTTGCTCGCGAAGTGGAACGAAGCGTAGTCGCTCTCGGTCGGGTCCTTACCCCGCGTGTGCAGGTCGTAGAACCAGCCGCGGCCGTTGGGCGTGGAGATCAGCGTGGCCCACCCCATCGTCTGGGCGATGGTCGGGCGGATGGTGTAGTTCCATACCTGCTGTGGGATCCGCGCCGCTTCGTCGACCACGATCCCACGGAAGCCGAGGCCGAGAATGGATTCCGGATTGTCGGCGGAGAGAAAGAGGATGCGCGACTTGCCGATGGTGGACGTCAGCTCGGCGCGGATCGGATTACGGCCGACGATGGTCAGCATGTCGCCGGCGATCTCGCGGAGGGCCTCGACCCCGCGTTCAGCGATGAAGTAGGTCGGAGCGATCCAGCCATAGTCTCCTGCCCGCTCGAGTCAATAAATTGAATGTTGAGCGTTGAAAGTTGGATGTTGAATGTTGCCCGCCGAACGCGGGCCCCTCCTTCCTCGCCCAACTTCAATTTCACCTCGGTGGGCAGTAGAGGCATGATGATCTGCTTGAAGAACTTCACCGGATCATTGTCGAAGTTCGCCTGCAGGGCGTGGCGCAGGTTCTCCTGGTTCCGCTCTTCGCCGAGCATGGCGTCGAGGGTTTGCAGGGCCATGGCGCGGCCGCCGACGCGGCCCTTGGGGCGGCCGGGGCCGGGGGTTATCCCTGGAAGGAATTTACCATCCGCTTCCCGCGGAACGGTTTCATAAACCGCTGAAAAGCGCTTATCCATGCGGGAATAATAAGCAACGGTTGGCACATAATCAAAAGAACGCACATCAATAAAGGCAAAATACGAGTGAATCGGCAAGCATGGCAGGTTAAAAAGCTTTACCGGTGAACAATGCGTAAAGGTACTCAGCTTTGTGTTCGAGGCCAATTTTGCGCTCAATAATTCCAGCTATAACAGCTCGCGTTTTTACTCCGTTATCATCAAAATTAATTTTCTGCTTGGCGTTTTTTAATAAAGAACGAAAGTCTTCATCGGTGGTTTTGGGGTATTTGGTAATCATGAATGACTTTAAAGCACGTTCATCATGAAGCACCCGCATCTTGGCTAGCTCTTCTTCAATAAACATCTCGACTTCAAGATGAGACCAGTCAGGAAAACAGGAGGAAACCATTTGTCTTAGGACATTGTCTATGCTCCAATTTCTGCTTTCAGATTCCGAAGAGATTTGTTCACTTCCTGCTAAAGAAGCGTGGAGTCTCATTAGCGGGAAGTGGATGCGCCTCCAAGGACGCGATTTAAGCTGATACCAACGTGACAAGGAAACCAAGCCAAGCGGAATGGCGACGATCCAGCCAAGAGGATACCTCAAGGAAATAATAGCAATCATCAGAAACAACGACAAAACGGCATTTTGTGAATACCACCAGACAATTTGGCTTACCAAGACGGCAAGTACAAAAAGCATCCAAATACTCACTTCACATACTCCTAAAACGTGGGGTTATTCTTTCGAAGCCAAAAAATAAACTGGCCTCAGTGGCATCAGGCGACGCTGAGCCTCTGGAATGGTGTCGTAGTATTCAATCCACAGATCAAACAGTTTTTTGGCATCGAGCAACATAATCCGCCGACGTTCCTGCATACGCGCCTCGGCTTCAGCATCGGAGGTAAACCCGGCGGTTGTGACAAAGATGCCAACATCTTCATCCCCGAGAACAGCAAGGAAGGATCTGATTTCAGTAACCGCAATCTTATCGGCGCGACGCTTAACCTGGACTTTAATCCTGCCCTTTTCGATGCCGAGCGGATCCACGTGAGCAATGATATCAACACCCTTATCGGGACCAGCTGGTGCGATCCATGAAACATGGTACTTCATTCCCCGCAAGAGGCCTGCAACAAGCTCCTGAAAATCATAAGGGTTCATTTGGGCTAAATGCTGTTCAACTTCAGCCCACGATGTTTCTTCTGCTTCTTCAAGGGTTGTGGAAACATCGATAACCTCTTCAGCGGTATCATCTGCATCAGTTGATTCACCAATCTGATCACGCTTCCACATCCGGTATAGCCTGCCCGACTCACGCATCAGCTCTGCTGGGTCGGCGAAATGCTTATTCGCGGCAATACCAGCTTCAGTTATAGACCAAAGCCCCTTGTTCTTGGTTATCCAGCCAGCTTTAACCGGACCGATAGTTGAAAAACGGACAATTTTATCGAACCGCCTGACATCTGGACGGCTTGGGTAAAAGCTCTTTTCGTATTCCGTGAGATCGAGTTCGGTGGCGACGCTCTCGATCGCGTGGCGAGCGGAAAGACCATCGGGATGTTTCACTAGAATGGCGAATAATTTCTTGATGATTTGACCGGCGCGATTTTGTGTGGTTTCAGCCATGGGAGGAGACCTATTTTGCTGTGAACGAAGATGAATTTAAAAATGATTATGTAAGTGTGGAAGTCGTAACGTTTGAGAGTGGCGAGAATATCGGAAAGTATGGCACCTGTTTACCAATCAGATTGAAGGGCGCGACTTCTGCTTTCAGCATCACGAGCGCGTTGCTCGGCATCGCGAGCACGGGCTTCGGCATTACGGGCGTTTTGTTCTGCTTGCCTGGCGTTCATCTCCATCTCTTCTGCTTGTTGTTGAGCGTAGCTAGCAGCAGCTTCAGCGTCCGCAACGGCAAGTTCGGCGTCTTCAATGCGGGCAGCAATAGGGTTATCTCTACGCCACTGCGATTTTTGCTGATCTTCAATTTTGTTCAACTCCCGCTCAAACAGGTCTAGTATGGACGTTATATTGTTCTCATAGCGCTTACGCTCAACTGGCGAGAGCGAACCTCTTCTGTATGACAACTGGTTCATTTTCCAAAGCCTGGAATCGTCAACACTTTTTACTGACAATGGGGCACGCAGTGAAGAACACCGATAAATAATCGACTCCAGTCTTTTCTGGACAGAAGTTTCAAATTCTGCAGCACTTCTTTCAAGTGGTGAGCGGGGATACATATGATCAGGTCTTTCACACCAGAGTTTAAGCAGATAATTGGGATAAACCTGTGCTTGAGAAACGGATAGAGATAAAAGAATAATGAAAGGTAAGGAAAACGATTTCATTGCATGCACCTAGCGATTTTTTGACAGTTTACATGATTAATCTAAATTGAAAACGAAATTGCTTGCGTCAGAAAGAGCGAATTTTCAAATTAAAAAATATACGTAGTGGTTAAATCGCTAAAATAAACACTGGATAAATAAATCATGCGGGACCGTGCGAGGAACGAGCCGGTCCCGCTCGGGGCATCTCCTTCTCGGCCACGAGTCTGAAGGCCGCGAAGCTAACGTCTTACACACGTCTTCGGGGGGCGGCGGGCGCGACGGGGCCTTGGCGGCGACGGCCCCGCCTTCGCCATGGATGAGTCAACGCTGTGGGCATTGACCATGTGGCTACGGCGTGGCATGCCGGGAAAAGCCCATACATTATCGAATGGGTAAGATGCTTATTCTGGCTCGATTTTCGTCCAGTGAAATCAGAGCGCCTGACTGTAGCTCACTGCTAAACCTGATTATGACGTCAATTACCATCCGCCCACAGTGATCGGGCACGGGATTTGTGGAGCGTAACTGCAGGACACTAGGGGCTTGCGCTTTCGTAGCGGCCAGTATGGCGCCAAAATCCAGATCATGCGTAAAGACCATGTGGTTGTGTTCACGAGCCCATTGCATGATTTCGCGATCGGTTGCGTGCGGCAATCCGATTTTGCTCCAATGACTCGACGCGATACCGGCCTGGTTGAAAATCTGCTCCCACGAAGGGGATAGATTCATATCGATTACAATCATCATGCGAGGACAAGGGGCAATTCAATTTCCTCGGCCCGCCATGCGGCATAGGTCAGCGCCTGGGTGATATCGTCATTCTCAATGTAAGGATATAGTTTTAGGATTTCCTCACGGGTGTGACCGGCGGCAATCAATCCGACGATTAGCCCGACCGTCACGCGCATACCTCTGATGCAGGGTTTTCCGCCCATCATTTCAGGATTAAAAGTTATTCTGTCTAGCGTTGTCATACTTGGAACTCCATGGGGAAACGATAGCACGCCTCCCGTGCTACTGCCACCGGTTTTCAGTGCCGATTTCCGCACATATTTGAAGCGCGTAAAACCTGCCATTGGCTTTTGAGCGAAGTGGCAGGGTGTGCGGGGACATAGACGTTGTCGCGAATGTTCCAATCATTGGAACTTCTCGCGGCCGGATTTTCCAAGCATTGGAAATCAATGTCGACGAAGGGACACTCAATTTTTCCAATGATTGGAAATCCATGCGTGGAAAAGTTCCAACCACTGGTAATCAACGACTTATGTCACCCGGGATCATCTATGTCCCCCCAATTCGACCGGTAGCGGGTGCCAGGCCTCGACGTTCACCAAAAAATTCACCCCATCCACATCTCCAGATCCGCCATCGCCGCCCAGACGTTCCCATTGGTCCCGGCCGCGATCATGCGGGTGGTTGTGATGGGGACCGTCGATGAGACTGCGGAACCCGGGAAGCTTGGGCTGATCAGTTCAGCTCTTGGACCAGGGCTCTCAACCGGTGAAATTTCCTCGGACCACTGATCGGAACCTCAAACTGCCAGCGCACATAAGGATGGTCCGCGGGCTGGATACCGGTCTGGTCGGCGGCGGGGACGATGTTCAATAGATCATCCGCGGCGTCGAAGCCGGACATCAGGTCGATTGTGGAATCGATTTGGTAATCCAACCCGTGGCCGGTCGCACTGCCGTTGGTCCAGACCGTGCTGCTCACCACACGGGCGAGGAAGGTCACGGTGAGTTTGCCGGCGGCGTAAGCCTGCTCGAAGAGCGACCCGGTGGGCGAGAGTGGGTTGCCACCGAAGGCGAATTCCGTGATGTTGTTGAGGCCATCTCCATCGGGGTCGGCGCTGTAAAGGGCTGTTGCGCCGCTGAAGGTGCCGGATGGCGTGTTCCAATATGCCACCCAATCCTCGTAGGGCTCGCTCCCGCTGCCAGTGATCACGACGTTGAGAACAGAATCTCCGGCATTGAGATAAGCCCGCTTGCCGTTGCCGAGATCGAAGGCATTTTCTTCGCCGAGGTTCTGCAGACCCGAGAGATCGATGAAGGCCGAGCCGTCGATGATGGTGTAGGTGCCATCCGCCACGGTGCTGTCTAGCCCGTCGAGGTCTTCGATGCCGAAATTTGTGAATGAGACGGAATCTCCATTGACGGTCAGCGTCTCGGTGAGACTGAAGACGAAGGTGGCGTCGAAATCGAGTGAGAGGCTGCCGCCAAGCGTGCCGCCACCGCCGATGCTGGCACCGAAAAGAACGGAAACGTCGCTCAGGCTGATCTCCCCGTCGACGAGCAGCGTGCCGGCCTCCACCGTTGTGGCACCCGTGTAGGTGCTGGTGCCGTCGAGCGCGAGGGTTCCGGTGCCGGCTTTGAGCAGGCGCATGCCGGTCGCTGCTTCGCCGATTCCTCCTCGCACGGTCACGGTGTGTTCCTGGGTGTCGATAAAGCCATCGTAGCTCTCGAAGGATTCACTCGATCCGTCGAGCTGGATGACGCGCGTCGCGGCCAGTTCGAGGTCGGCGTAGGCCCGCAACCCGCCTTGTACACCGGTCGTCCGCTCACCGTCAAAGAAGGAGGAACCCAGCGTGACGACGTTGGCGGCGTCACCAAGCGAGCCGTCGGCCACGATACCGAGCACGGCGGGCAAGGCAGCTTCCGCATCCCCGAGGGTGATATTGCCCGTGAAGGTGTTGGCGGTGTTGAGCAATCGCACATCGTAAACCGAGCCTTCCCCCGGCATACTGCCGCCACGGAAGCGCAGCGGATTGGATCCGCTCATTTCGCTGGAGATGAGGATGGATTGTCCGCCGGCATCGAACGTGGCTCCGCCGCTGCCGATTGTCAGGTTGCTCGAGCTGTCGATGACCAGCGGACCGGGCGAGAGCGTGCTGGCACTCAGCGTGCCGTTGTCCAGCGTGAGGGCATTGCCCGGAGCGCCGAGCGCCGCGTCGTTGAGCACGAGCAGACTCGCACCTTGTTGCACGGTGATGCTGCCGATGAAATCGCTGATGCCGCCGAAGGAAAAGCCTTGGCTGGAAATGCCCTCGGCGCCGAGGACGAGCGAGCCCGATCCCGTGATGCGGCTATCAAGGAACAGCGCCGAGGTGGTGAGGTGCAGGGTGCCCCCGCTGCCGAGCCGAATCTCGCTGCCGGAAAAGGCATTGGCCATGCGCTGGATCTCCAGATGCTGCCCGTTCAGATCGAGCACCGCGCCGGAATCCATTTGGTTGAGCGCGGCGCGTGTTCCCAAAGCGTTGCTGGCGCCCATCCGCAACACACCTTGGTTGATGGTCACGTCGTTCTGCCCGCTGGCATCGGTGTTGGCCGTATTCAAGGTGAGCGTGCCTGCGCCGGTTTTGGTCATGCCCAAGCCGGACATGGATTGGTTGAAGACAACATTGAAACCCGCGGTGTCGACCGTCATCAGACGAAAGGTGGTGCTGCGGGTCGCGGCGATCTCAAGATCAGCGGCGGCGAGCAAGCGGCCGGAGTTGGCGATGGAACCTGACTGCCGGCCGATGTTGAGGAAATTTGCGGCCGCGCCCAGCCGGGCGTCGCTGTCGAGGACGAGCGTGGCCGGGTTGTTGCGGTCACCCACGACCGCAATGCCGCCGGTATGCGAATTGGCACCCGCCAAGGTAAAGGTGCCGCGCCCGCCGAGGGTCAGCACGCCGGTGCCGGTGATGTCGCCGGCCATGCGCAGCGACTGACCGGCGGCAATGCCCACACTGCCGCCGCCCGTGGTTGCCCCTCCCGAAAGCTGCAGCGCGCGGGTCAAGTTGGTGTAGCCGACCGGCATGTCGATCGAGGCCGTGGCAAACGGGCCGGTTCCACCGAGCGTAAGCGAACCGCTGGCCGCGCCGAGGTTGGTGTCATTGGAAAAGACCAGCCGCACGTTGGGGCCGATGTAGAGACCGCCCTCGAAGGTGTTTGTTCCGGTCATGGTGACCGTGGCCGCCCGGGAGTTATTGAACAAATCCACGCCCCCGTTGCCCGTGATATTCGAGCTGATCGCCATCGACGTGCCCCGGAATCCCAGCGCGGCCGAACCGTCGATCGTGGTGATGGAGCGCGCCAAGGGCTGCACGAAGCTCGCATTGGTAAACTCCAGGCTGCCGCCATTGCTGAAGGTCAGCGCATTCGCCGCGTTGCCCAGCGAGGAATTGCGATCGGCCTGCACGTCCGCACCATTGGAAATGTCGATGCCCCCGGTGAACGTGTTGGTCAGGTTCGAAAGCCGCAAGGTGCCGCCGCTCACCACGACCGGACGCGCCCCGCTGACCAGGCCGGAGATGGTAAGCCTGCGGTCCAAAGCCGATCCGCCGAAGCCGACGTCGAGTTGCCCGTCGCCGGCCAATGACGAGAGCGTGAAGACGCCGCCGTTCGATCCGGAAACAATGACATCGCCGCCGACCGTGACCGGTCCGGAGATGCTTGCCGATCCGCCGCCGGCCGAGAAATTCAAGTTGCCGTTCCCGGACAGGCCGCCGGAGAGCTGGATGGCCCCTCCCGCCGGATCGAGAAACAAATCGCCATCTCCGCTCACCGCTCCAGAGATGGACACCGCATTGCCCGCACCCGAGGTGGAGACAGTGAGCGAGTGTCCGGCGCGATTCACCGCACCGGTGAGATGAAAATTCACGGCGAGTTGCGGCTGTAGCGTGCTGCCACCCGAGGCGCGGATCTCCGCAGTGTCGGATGCAAGGGTGATAGCGCCGACATTGGTCGCGCCCGGCAGGAAAAATCCGGAGAAGGAATAGTCGCGGGTTCTTGATTCGAGAAGACCGCCGAGAGTGACTTTGTTGGTTATCACTGCCGGCTCGAAAGTGATGTTGGTGGAGAATCCAAAGAGCATGCGCCCCCCCTCTTCCACCACGATGTTGGAAGAGGCGCCGAAGTGATTCGATCCCGTCTGCGAAGCGAACGCGGTAGCGCCTGACAAAATGCGGGTTTCGCCGGTGTAGGTAGAATTTGCCGTGCCGAAACCGACCGTGCCGCTGGACACGGTCACACCACCACTGCCGGTGATGGTGCCAACCAAGTCCAGCGTCGACGCGGAGCCAGGCGTGCTGGACACGGTCATGGCATTCGTCCCGAGACTGATGGCCGCGACCACTCTGACGAATCCGTTGGTCGCCTCGTTGATGATCGAAGGCGCGGCGCCTCCGAAAATAAGCGCATTGCCCTCGACCTCAACGCCCGCAGCATTCGACCCGAAGAGCAATTGGTTGAGCGAGAGGCCGCCGAGGATGTTGTTGGTCGAGACGGGATTCGTGGTCGCGCCGAACTGCAAAACGGTCGTCTCCGAACCGACCGGCACCGCGTGCGACCAATTTAGCGGGTTGTTCCAGTTGCCGTCACTGGAACCGGTCCAGACAAACGTCTCGGACTTCAGCATTGGAGGGGAAATTACGAGCAAGAACATGCCGGTCGCGACAAACACCGGGAATTTGAAGGAGGGTGTGCATTTCATGGTCGGGCGCAATTCTCGAGTTGGGTTGTTGTTGGTAAGAAATTGCTTTTCCGGCTTTCCGGGCACACGCCCGCGAGACTGGCCTGAAGGAGCGGTTTCAAGGTGGGAACTGTGGCAACCTGGACGGTTGGCGTCAAGGTTGATGCCAGAGGATGATCACCTTAATGCTATTGACCGCATTGCTCCAATGCGTGACGATAAAGTCATGAACTCGACCACGATCAAATCTGAGCTAATTGACATTGCCAAACATATCCCAGACTCTGCGTCCTACAGCGATGCCATGTATGAACTGTATGTGCGCATGAAGATTGCCCGGGGCAAAAAAGCCGCAGATGAAGGTCGAATTATTCCGCACGCCGAAGTTAAGCGTAGGTTTGCGAAGTGACGATGGTGGTCTGGACTGATCCGGCAGTCGGTGACCTTGACAGCATTCACGAATATATTGCGCGTGATACAGAAGTTTATGCAGATGCCATGCTTCAAGAAATATTTGATGCTGTTGACCGGCTGGAAAACTTCCCTTTATCCGGACGAGTCGTCCCCGAGTTAAATGACGAGAGCACTCGCGAAGTAATCGTGGGCAGCTATCGCGTTATATACGATATTTCAGACGAAACGATTCGAATTTTGTCCGTGCTTCATGGAGCGCGGAATTTCCCAACACATTAAAGACGAAGAGATCGAACATAGACCGCCAGATGGACGCTCGAAGACTAGCGCCATTGCGGCTTGTCTTTCGCAGAAGGGAGATAATCGTGTCGCAAGACGCAAGAAAAATGACAGGTTTATCTATGTCCCCTTATTCGCGGATTAGGCGGAGGAATCGGATGGGCGAGGTGGCCGGGATGGTCTCGATGGTGGCGGCGCGGTTGGTGATGGCTTCCACGCGCAGGGTTTCCCACTGCGGCGCCTGTAAATCATCCGTGTATTCTATGCGCCAGGAACCGGGCTCGACATAAACCGGCAACGCCAGTGATTCCGGACCGATGACCGGACCGCCCAGCAAGCCCGCATCGCCAATCAGCCGCAAAACCCCGTCGTCCGTGAAGACATATTCGACCGGATTTCCGTCCGCATCATCCACTTCGGCGGCCAGAATCCGGACGCCAACCACCGCGGTAACGCGATCGGACGCATTACTGACCATCATATTCACAGCAGCCCCGTCAAATGGCAGCAACGCACCCGGCGAAGCCACCGCCTCGATCCGGTCGGGATCCGTGCCGGTTATATTGACTGTCCCTCTATCGGCAGCGTTCGCGGAAATGGACACAGGCATACGTGTGTGCTAGGTTACGACCATGAACACTTACACCGCCATCATTGAGCGTTGTCCTGACACCAAGTTTTATACCGGTTATATTCCCGGGTTTCCGGGAGCACACTCCCAAGGTGAGACGCTCGAAGAACTTCACGCAAACCTTCAAGAAGTTCTGCAGATGTTGCTTGAAGATGGTGAACCCAAATTAGAGGCGGAGTTTGTAGGCACCCAAGCGGTCGTGGTGTAGAGGTGGGTTCACTACCAGTACTCAAGCCCAAGGAGGCGATCAGAATTCTGACGCGCCTCGGTTTCGAGCAAATCAGACAGCGTGGATCTCATCGTCAATTCCGGCATCCTGATGGCCGGAAAACCACCGTTCCCGATCATGGTTCCAGGGATCTTTCCCCGATTCTTCTTCGTCAAATTGCCAAAGACATTGGCATGACAGCCGAAGACTTTCTGATGAACCGGTAGAATTCCCCAAGGCGCTTCCGTTTCCCTCACGCTTGAAACGCAGCGTGTTCAGGGAGGACGACTCGGCGGTTGACGCTTTTCACAGACGCCTATTCCTGTGTTCGACCTCGGAAGCCTCAGCTTCAATGTCGCCCCCTAACACAATACAACTACAGTTTTGTGTCACCATCTGGCTATGAATGCAACGCGGGCCGTTGAATATACCCACGAATTTGAGGATATTAGGTCTCCGCTTCCAGCGTAATCTCGATGAATTTGGACATGGGCGTGGCGCTTTTGGAGGCATGCTCGTCGATACCAACCAGCACGTTGGTTTCCGGGAAATAGGCTGCCGCACAGCCGCGAGGAATATCATAGGGCACGGGGCGAAAACCGGGAGCCCGGCGATCGCCGCCGTCCGCGGCATGGCTGCGGATGGTCACCGTCGATTGCTCCGATAGCCCCCGCTCGCGCATGTCCTCGGGATGAAGAAAAATTACCCGTCGTTCCCCGGTAATGCCACGGTAGCGATCCCCGCTGTCGTAAATGGTCGTATTGAATTGATTGTGCGAGCGAATCGTCGTCAGCAGCAACCGGCCGGGCGCGAGGGAAATAACCGGCAAATCATTAGCGATGAAATTGGCGCGGCGGGTCGAGGTGTTCCACTCGCGGTGGGCGGCTGGATTGCGTAACTGAAAGCCACCCGGTTGACGGATTTTTTCATTGTAGCCCTCAAACCCGGGAATGACCGCCTCAATATGCTCTCGGATACGGTCGTAGTCAGCCACCAAAGCCGCCCAATCCACCGGACCGTCCGGAAAAAGTTTCCCGCCGATTCCGGCCACGATCGCGGGCTCCGACTTGAGGTGCGGAGACGCCGGACGGTTGCGACCGGTCGAGGCATGTACCATGCTCATGGAATCCTCGACCGTAACCGACTGGCGCCCGCCCGCCTGAACATCGGCCTCGGATCGACCGATACAAGGAAGAATGAGCGCGGCCTTCCCGTGCACGACATGGCTGCGGTTGAGATGAGTCGAGACCTGCACCGTCATATCGCAACGGCGCAGGGCTGCCCAAGTGAGCCCGGAGTCGGGCGTGGCGGAAGCGAAATTGCCGCCCATGCCGATAAAAAACTTAACGCGTCCTTCGGCCATGGCCTTGATGGCTTGAACCGTGGCATAACCATGTTGGCGCGGCGCCTTGAAAACAAATTCCTTTTCCAACCGTTCCAAAAAATCAATGGATGGCTGCTCGGTGATGCCCACCGTCCGGTCACCTTGAACATTGCTATGTCCGCGCACCGGGCAGGGCCCTGCTCCCGGTCGCCCGATATTGCCGCGCAATAGCAGCAGATTCACGACCTCCTGAATGTTGGCCACGGCGTGGCGATGCTGGGTCAGCCCCATCGCCCAGCAGCAAATCACGCGCTCAGCGCCCCGGTAGACGCCCGCGGCCTCATCGATCTGTTTGCGCGAAATAAGGGGACATAGACGTTGCCGATGGCGATCTGACGGCCCATTAATTTTCATAACCTGTTGATTTCCAACGATTGGAGGATTTTATCCGCCCACAATCTGCGAAAGGCGGTCGATTTCCCCAGAACGGGATACCCGAGCACGGCTTTCCCTGTACTGGCGGGATCATCATCCAGAATGCCGGCCACCACATATCGGCCGGTCGCCAGATCGACAGCCACGATCCGGGCCTCAGGAAACTGTTCAACAAGCTTGGCGGTCAGGCCACCAGTGCCGCAGCCGAGCTCCAAAATATGTCGTACGGGCCGCCCCGCGAACCATCCCACCACGCGCGCCAGCAGCTCATCCTGCATGGACCGTTGAACGGGTGTAACGTGATCATACTGATGCGATCGTTTGTCAAACCGCAGGGCGACCAGACGTTTGTCGATATCAGCAGACATACCGTAAAAAAAGAAACACTCCCTGCCAACAGCCTGACTGCCTGAAACTGTTTTTGGCAAACCCATGACTTCTCCGGCTTCCCGGTCTTGTTTCCGGACTGCTGACCCAAAAAGCACGTGAGGCGGGGAAAACGGGGACATAGAAGCTGTGACGGCCCTGAAGGAGACGGGGCTTTACAGGGACAGACAAGTAGTGACAAAACAAATCAATTCGCAAACGACTTATTTTCCGTGGATTGCACACTCAACCTGTCGGCACTATTAGTCTGTCCCTAACGTCCGTCCCTATCACGTATCCGCGTGGAACCTGAAGATCATCAGAAACCGAACCGTATAGCAGCCCCCAGGGAAACCGTGTCCGCATCAATCTCGATTCCTTCCTCTTCATACGTTTCTTCCGGAGAGATACGATAGGTCGCGGAGATGTCGAGGACGATGTTGGGGCGGATGTCAACGTTCAGGCCCGCCCTCGGGGCGATGAACGGAGCATCGACCCACGTTCCATCCACACTCATGATCCCAACCCCGATACCGGCGTAGTAACGGGAACCCACGAGGAGGTAGGCCTGTGGAGCCCAAGCATCCCCGTCGAGGCGATATGGAAACAGTTCCGCCGCAAGCTCCATGCTGAGAAGATCGCCGCGGCGCTGATAACTCGCGTAGAAGGAAAGACCACTCTCATCCCCATCCTCGCCGGGGGTCGAGACAAATTGCCAATAGTTAAAGCCGGCCCCGACGCGGTTTTCAGCGCGAGCGGCTCCGACAGGTAGCAGTATGATAAGGGCTAAAATCGCTAGCAGACTCTTCATGGGCGGTTCCTTGGGTTCTTTTTGACGGATAGAAATTTGCTTCTCACTGGTCAGATATCTCAGAACGCACTATGGGAGTCGATCGAAATGGACGATCAGGGTAGGATTATAAAAAAAGGAGAATCCATCGGCGGAAAATGTACTACCTTCGCCTTACGCAGCGAAACCCGATGTGATCTTCCTCAAATGCCGGGAGCAGGCTATTGCGCGCCGACACGCGCGTGTCGTAATTTACATTTAACACATACGCTCCGCCCCGAATCACCCGGTGGGTGCCATTGGTTGGCCCAACCGGATTGATGGTTGGCGAGCTGATGTAGTAGTTGCTGTCATACCAATCCCAACACCACTCGCTGACATTACCGGCCATGTCATACAAGCCATACCCGTTCGGGGCAAAGGAACCCACCGGACTGGTGTAGGGCTTATCGCCGACCACGAATGCGGGGTGGTGACCTTCAACGGAACTGACGTCATAAATCCGGTCGGGAGAGCCTGATACCCAGTAACTGCAGTAATTGGCATTGCTGTGACTGATGAAGTTCCCCCACGGGAAACGCTGACCGGCCACACCACCGCGCGCCGCCCGCTCCCACTCCGCTTCGGTCGGCAACCGGTAACCGTTAGCCGCCCAGTCGACATAAGGCGAGACCAACACACCTGATTTGTAGACATTCGCCAACCCCGAGTCCCCGTAATAAACGGGTCGCAGCCCTTCCATCTCGCTACGGGCATTGCACCACTTTACCGCGTCGTACCAAGTCACCCGGCCGATAGGATGATTGGTGTCTTTCGCCAGACCCAGTGTGGCTGTGCCGGAAAAAAGATAGCCGTTCGTATGGCCGTGAAACGCCACCACCTCGTCCCACAGCGCCTTGGTCACTTCATACTTATCGATGTAGAACTCACTGATGTTATTCGTGTGCAAAGGAATTTCGTCGCTTGCGAGGTCATCAGTGAAGGTGTTGCCCATGATAAATCCACCGGCAGGCGCGGTGGCCGGCACAAACGACATGACACCGGGGTCCGGCAAGGCGTTGGTGGGCACCCAGGCTCTAACACGGTAAAACATGGGAACGGATGCCGTGATCGCCCCAACCCCTGCGGCGGGAATATTATCCAGCCAAGCGCCCATGCTGCCCGAGAAATTGGTCCACGGCCCATCGGCGCTCGGCGCCCACTGGATGTAATAAAACTCGGCATTCGGCACCCGGTCGAAAACGATTTTGCCTGGTCGCTCAAAGACGCCGATCCGCACTTCGAGTTCGCAAGGCGGACAACCCAACCACGGCGGCGCATACGAGCGGTGATTCAATGTGAAGAAAACAACAGCGATAACGAGGAACGGCCACTTTTTCATCGATTGAGCTCCGAGATGTTCAGGCATGTATCAGCAAACCCGCCAAATATCATGTAATATTTTTTGACGCGCCGGGAAAGTCCGGAATCAACTGCCATAATCGAATTTCAGCATACTTCCGAAACTAGCGGTCCCGCAGCGAGGTCCGCCGGCAAAGCGGTTATGCGAACAGCGGTAAGTTGGCAGCGCGAGCACCCGGCGCGAGTGATCCAGCGACCTCCACCCCCTGTATGAGCGCAAGACCTTGCACCGTCTGCTTTACCCAATATGCAATGCTTGCGAAAACACCAAGAAGGATTCCGATGATAAAGCAGCCGGAGGGGATCATGTACGCATTTTTGCTCATCTGACCGGTGGATGCCTTGCGCTCCGGTTCAGCGGCGTCGATCAGCGGTCCACTGCAACCGGTTGTGCGGCATCACACAGCGACTTTTCGCGAAAGATAGTTGTAGCGAAAATGCCTTTCTTGGGCCTGACGTCCATGAAGCTATTTCATGCCTAGAGCCGGTGAGCAGCTGCCTCATTCAGATCTGTTGAAGTGTAGCGTCTGCCTTCGATGCCGTTGATGGGATTGGACTCGCTGGTCCAACGCAAAATCACCCAGCCACCGGCTATGACCAGCTTGCCAACCGGCGGGGTGGCGGGAAATGGTCCGCCGGGACCTCAACCGGGAAGGATGCGACCTCCAGCGAAACAACCTCAAGGCGTGCGCCAATACCCGGCTCCATGCCCGGGTCGTGGTAGCCCGTGCAATTGATGCGCGTTCTTGCCGGCACAAGTCGTCGGCCGGCTCAGGGCAGAAGGCGGGCGCGGAAAAAGGCATGGCGCCGCTCCTCCGCTATTGAAACAGAGACCGATGTCGTCACCGCGGTGATCACGCCAGCCGGCGTCCACTCCCGGAAATCGGGGGAGCTTTCCACTGAATAGACATAACCCGGTTCGGCCAACAACCCGATCTCGTCCGGGCTGATCGATTGAAGCCGCATACCCGCACCGCCCAACAAACAACCCGGAACCGATGGAAGCGAATAACGCACGGCGCCCGTCCTATCATCGGGCAATACATTTTCCAGCACCCCCGCCGGCGTAACCGGCACCGCCGGTCGATCCCCGCCGGGAAAATCCGGGATCGGATAGGATAACGCCGCAAAAAGGTTGCCCTCAATGCGCGGGCGGAAATCCCCGCTACTCGTGTTCACGAACTGGGGCTCGAACAGGTTGACGTAATTCTCCGAAAGGATGCGTGATTCATGACACGTTCCGCCCGGGGAACTGCACCCGCCCACCGGATGATTGACCGGCCCGTTCCAAATGATATTTCCCCTGATCAGCAGGTTTTGATCGGCGCGTGAGGGATCAGCCACATGGGCCCCCGCAGGCGGGGTCATTCCTTCTCGAATCTCGAAATGCTGCCACTGACTTTGATTCGTGCCGGTATTGTATACGACGTTGTTGAAAATGTAGATGTTGCGATTGGGAATAAACTGGGTATTCGAATCGTCATTCGACCAGCCCCATCCCCCGGCCAACCGGTTGCTTTCACAAGCCGAAATGTTCCCGTCGCAACTGCGGCTTCCATGCACAACTTCGATGACATGGCTTCGTCGACCCACCCGGACGCACGTGTTATGCGCAATCAAGATATTGTACCCGCCGTTGACACCCATACCGGCTCCGAACGTATCGTGTATGAAATTATTTACAATCTTCACATCGTACGCTTCATAATGGAGCCACGGATACGTCATCCACTCAAAGCCAGTGCCCTGACCGGCCGTGATCCCGCCATTCCCGCTCGAATAGAACACTTCGTTGCCATCGATCCGTATGTAGGCCGATCCGCCCTTCACATACATGACCCAGTCACCCGCATCATAGACCCGCGACTGAATGATGTGACCATACTGGACCGCCACAAAGTCGACGGCGTTGTCGCCCGCGCCGGAAATATCGCACCGCTCGACATACATGTGCTGCGACTGATTCACCTTGAGCCCCTCGTGGGCAAGGTTTCGCCCGGATATCTTGCAATCCCGCAAGAGGATGTGGTTGCCGCGCTCAATGTGAAGTCCATCGCCGCCGGCCATGGCCTTCTCAAAATGAATGCCGGCAAAATATAAGTGCGAGCAATTGAACACCGTGATGTCGGAGAGCCTCGCCGACCAGTTGGTACCTTCAACCTGAAACAGAATGGGCCTGGCCTCCGAGCCCCAGCGGTTTTCCCAGTAGGACGGCGTCGAAGCGCGATAATCGCCGGGCAAAACACGGACCCGGTACCCCGTGTGGGCGAGCGGCGCAAGGGCGGGAATTTTCGCCCATGCCGCGCTGATGGACCGAAGCGCTTGATTGGATGAGGTTCCGCTGTTTCCATCGTGACCGGTGGCCGCATCGACCCAGATATCCTGCCAGACCGCGCTGGTAGATGGATAGGAAGGCGCGGTCCATGCTTGCCCGGCCGCCACATGACAGGCAGAAGCCATGCCAAGCAATACAAACCATCGTATGTCAAAACTCTCGACCACGAATTTCAACCCGAAGTCCTCCCGGCGCTCTAGCCCACAGATACACAGGATAATGAGACCATGTATATCTTCGCCCTCTGGTATTCGTCATTCTTTCCAGCCACGGAACGGCCCGATGCCGGCATGGCTTGAGATAACTGCAGGTCTGGGCTACACTGCGCGGGCAATGACGGCATACATCACACCAGTGACCGGAGAGCATCGCGCGTGCTGACCGTGGTGATCATCGGCTTCGGGGCGGCAGCCCTGATCCCGTTGTTGCGACGCCTCGCCGGCGATCGTTCGACGATCATGGCCGCGCTGATTCCCCTCGCCATCACGGCGTGGGCCGTCGTGCATTTTCCCGCCGTTGTGGCCAACGAACCGTTGATCGAGCGTGTAGCTTGGGTTCCGGAACTCGGTCTGGAACTCGGATTTCGCCTCGATGGCCTCGCTCTTTTGTTTGTGCTAATGATCGGCGGCATCGGAACACTCGTGGTTTTCTACACGCACGGCTACTTGCATGGACATCCTGACCGGCATCGCTTTGTCATGTTCACCCTGATGTTCATGGCATCGATGCTCGGCGTGGTTGTTTCCGACAACATCCTTTTACTTTTTGTCTTTTGGGAGCTGACCAGTTTCACATCGTATTTGCTGATCGGCTTCCATCATCGCGAGGAGGCCTCGCGGAAGGCCGCACTGCAAGCATTGCTGGTCACCGGTCTGGGCGGATTGTTTCTTCTGGCCGGGCTGATCTTGCTGGCGCAGGCCGCGGACAGTTACCTGCTCTCCGACCTGGTGCAGCGGGGACCCGCCATCACCGGCCACGCCATGTATCCGGTGATTCTCGGCCTCGTGCTCATCGGCGCGTGTACGAAGTCCGCGCAGGTGCCCTTTCATTTCTGGTTGCCCAACGCCATGCAAGCGCCCACACCGGCAAGCGCCTATCTGCATTCCTCCACCATGGTCAAGGTCGGTGTTTATCTGCTCGCCCGGCTGCAACCGGCGCTCGGCGGAACCGAGGCATGGTTCTACACCGTGACCGGGATCGGCGCGCTGACCATGATTACCGGCGCGCTGATGGCGACAAGCCAAGTGTACTTGAAACGATTGCTGGCCTACTCCACCGTGGCGGCTTTGGGCGGAATGATCATGCTGATCGGGACCGGATCCGCAGCGTCGGCTCAGGCGGTGGCGTTGTTCATGCTCGCCCATGCCCTGTACAAAGCTTCGCTTTTCCTCGTGGCCGGAGCGATTGATCACGGGACCGGCGAAAAAAACATCGCCAAGCTCGGCGGACTTTTTGCCGGCATGCCGGTCACCGCCATCGCAGCCGGTGTGGCCGCGCTATCGATGGCCGGCATACCGGCAACCCTGGGCTTCATCAGCAAGGAGATACTGTACGCCGCGCTCGCTCATCCGCTGATCCTGAGCGTCACGGTATTCGCCGGCGCCTGTTTCATGCTGGTGGCTTTTCAAGTGGGCATACGACCCTTCTGGAGTCGTCGACAAGAAACGCCCAAGCATCCCCACGAGGCGCCGTGGACCATGCTGGCCGGCCCGGTATTGCTCGGTCTTGTCACTCTGGCGTCCGGTCTTTTTCCCGGCGGTTTCGCTTCCGAGTTGGCCGGCGCCGCCGCATCATCCATCGCCGGCGCCAGGATTGATATGCACTTGTACCTTTGGCACGGTTTCAACCGGGAATTGACGTTAAGCCTGATAACCCTTGGCGCCGGCGCGGTGGTAATTGTTCTCGCCCATCAACTCGTGCAAGCGGGGACACGGGCAGCCCGCCTCGCCGACATCGGACCGGACCGCGCTTATCAAGCCGCCTTGAACGGCCTGCTGCATCTCGCCGCCGGGCAGACCCGTTTTTTGCAAAACGGTTCGCTCAAACGTTACCTGGTGATTGTGGTATTAACCCTCTGCGCTTGTTTCGCGGTCAACTTCATCCGCATCGGCTTGGTGTTGCCGGCCACCGGACCCACCCCGCTTACCCTGCCGGTCTTGCTGCTCGGACTGACGATCATGTTTGCCGCGGTGGCCGCGGTGTTTTCGCAATCGCGACTCGGCGCGGTGGCGGCGATGGGCGTGGTTGGATTTGGCGTCGCCATTGTCTTCATTTACTTCGGCGCGCCCGACCTCGCCATGACGCAATTGGTTGTGGAAACACTCTCGGTGGTGTTGCTTGTGGCGGCATTCTACTATTTGCCGCCGTTCAAAAAACGTTCAAACCGTAAAAGCCGGCGAAACGATGCCGTCGTGGCCGCGCTGACCGGACTGGTCATGATGATGCTGGTGCTTTTGGCCACCGGTGTGCAAGTGGCGGATCCGGTCTCGGATTATTATGCGCAGACCAGTGTGCCGCTGGGCCATGGCCGCAACATCGTGAATGTCATCCTGGTCGATTATCGCGCACTCGACACCCTCGGAGAAATTACCGTGTTGGCGCTGGCCGGAATAGGATCGCTCGCGCTGCTCAAGCTGCGATCGCGCCGGGAGGATGCGCCATGACCTCGCTGATCCTGCGCACCGCCGCGCGTTATTTGTTTCCCTTGATTCTGCTATTTTCGATATACGCGTTGCTTCGCGGTCACAACGAACCGGGCGGCGGATTTGTCGGCGGCCTTGCCGCGGCCAGCGCGTATACGCTGTACGCGCTCGCCTACAGCGCGCGCGAGGCCCGTCAATTATTGAAAGTGGACAGCGTCAGCCTGACCGGCTGGGGTTTGCTGATATCGCTCGGCAGCGGCATCGTGTCTCTCTGGCATGGTTTTCCATTTCTCAGCGGAATATGGGGCAAGATGGAGGCCGGTCCGGCGGGAGCGATCGGCATCGGCACGCCGGTTATTTTTGATGTCGGCGTCTATCTGGTCGTGCTGGGCGTAACGCTCACGATTATTCTGGCGTTATCAAGCGAGGATCCATCATGACCGAGACGCTCCTGGCCCTGGTCGTCGGCGTGCTGTATGGCTGCGGCATTTACTTGATGCTGCGCCGCAACATCGCCCGGTTCATCATCGGACTGGCCCTGCTCAGCCACGGTGCCAACTTGCTCATCTTCACGGCGGGGGGCATCTCCGGGGGGCATGCGCCGATCATCAATGAAGGACTCGTCGCGCCGCTGGAACCCATCGCCGATCCCTTGCCCCAGGCGCTGATCCTCACGGCCATCGTGATCAGCTTTGCGCTGCTGGCTTTCGCGCTAGTGCTGTTTCTGCGAACGCACCAGGAATTGCAGACCGATGACATGGAGGAGTTGCGGAGCACCGACGCATGAACCAGCTCATCGTCATCCCGTTGATCTTGCCGCTGGCGGCGGCCATTGCCTGTCTTCTGCTCCGGCGCCGGGTCGCCGCGCAGCGGATCATCAGTGTGCTGGCCAGCGCGGCGATGCTGGGTATCGCGGCCTGGTTACTGACGCGCGTCGATCGCGAGGGCCTCCTCGTGTTGAACGTCGGTAATTGGCCGGCCCCCTTCGGCATCACGCTGGTTCTTGACCGTTTCAGTGCGGCGATGCTCACCCTTTCCGGACTGATGGGCACGGCCGTGTCCATCTACAGCCTGGCGGTGATCGACCGGGCGCGCGAGAGGCACGGTTATCACATGCTGTTTCAAATTTTGCTGATGGGCGTGAACGGCGCATTTCTCACCGGCGACTTGTTCAATCTGTATGTGTGGTTCGAGGTCATGCTCATGGCGTCTTTCGTCATGCTGGCCCTCGGGGGCGAGCGCGCACAACTGGAGGGCAGCATCAAGTATGTCGCGCTCAACTTTTTTTCCTCGGCCATCTTTCTCGCTGCGGTCGGCATCCTCTACGGGATGACCGGCACGCTCAACATGGCCGACCTCGCGGTAAAATTATCCGGCACCTCGCACGACGGACTCATCACCACGGTGGGCATGCTGTTTCTCATCGCGTTCGGCATCAAATCCGCCGCGTTTCCGCTGTTCTTCTGGCTGCCCGCGTCCTACCACACGCCGCCCTCGCCGGTGTCGGCCATTTTCGCCGGATTGTTGACCAAGGTCGGCGTGTACTCGATGATCCGGGTGTTCACCTTGATCTTTGTGCAGGAGGTGGAATTTACGCACCGGCTGATTCTGTGGATGGGCGGCCTGACCATGGTGACAGGCGTGCTTGGCGCAGCTGCGCAAATGGACATGCGGCGCATCCTGTCCTTTCACATTATAAGCCAGATCGGTTACATGATCATGGGGCTGGGTCTATTCACGCCGCTGGCGCTCGCCGGTTCGGTATTCTACATCCTTCACCACATCGTGGTGAAGACGAACCTGTTTCTGATCGCCGGCATCATTCAAAAAAGCACCGGCACCAGCGAATTGAAAAAGCTCGGCGACATGGTGCACCGCGCACCCTGGCTGGCCCTGCTTTTTCTCATCCCCGCGCTCTCCCTCGCCGGACTTCCACCGTTGTCGGGCTTTTTTGCCAAGTTGACCCTGATCGTGGCGGCATTCAAGCACTCGGACTACCTGATCGCCGGTGTGGCCCTGCTCGTCGGTTTGCTCACGTTATTCTCGATGACCAAAATTTGGCAGGAAGTTTTCTGGAAGCCGCCGCCGGATGACGTCAGCACCCCTCCACCCCTGACCATTACCGAGCGCATGGTGATGTATGGACCAGTGATCGCTCTTGCTGCCGCCACGGTGTGCATGGGCCTTCAAGCCGGCGCGGTATTTGATTTCGCCTTGCGCACGGCGGAACAACTCATGCAGCCGCAGCCTTACATTCAAGCCGTCTTGGGCGGAGCCGCCCCGTGAAGTTGCTCATCTACAACATATCGCTCGCTTTTGCCTGGGCCGTACTGAACGGATCCGTGGATGCCCGCAACCTTTCCATCGGCTTTGTGCTCGGCTATCTGGTTCTTGGCGCCATGAAAACCGGTGAAAACACGACCAACTATTTTATCAAGGTGAAGCAGGTGATTAACTTCACGATCCTGTTTCTCAAGGAGATGATTGTTTCCAGCCTGCGGGTGACCCACGATGTGCTGACGCCCAAAATTTACGCCCGTCCCGGCATCATCGCGGTTCCGCTTGACGCCCGTACCGATGCCGAGATCGCGCTGCTGGCCAACATCATCACCTTGACGCCGGGCACCCTGAGTCTGGATGTCTCGAACGACCGCTCAACGCTGTATATCCACGCCATGTTTGTCGACGATGCCGACCGATTGCGCCAGGAGATCAAAAATGGCCTGGAAAAAAAATTGCTGGAGGTGATGCGATGAGTCCGATGATCGACGCGATTTGTCACACCTCGCTGGTCATGCTGGGAGTTTCCATGATGATGTCATTTCTGCGCGTGGTGCGTGGTCCGTCCCTTCCGGATCGCATCATCGCGCTTGACCTGCTGGCCTCGGTCGTGGTCGGTATGTTGTCAATACACGCCGTGCGTACCGGTGACCATGTCTATTTGACCGCCGGCATTGCGCTGGCCCTGATATCCTTCATCGGCACCGTGGCGCTGGCCATGTTCATCAGCCGGGGGCAATCCCGATGAAAGAACTTTTGATCGTCGTTCTCATGCTGACCGGCAGTTTGTTCATGCTGATTTCCGCAATCGGCCTGTTGCGCATGCCGGATCTTTTCACCCGGATGCATGCCGCCACGAAAGTCGGCACGGTGGGAATCGTCGGCATCGTCACCGCCACCGCCATTCATTTTGGCGAAATGAAGGTCTCGGCGCCGGCGATTTTGATCATTGTCTTCTTCCTCGCCACCGCGCCGGTCGCGGCACATATGATTGGGCGTGCCGCTTATCTTTTTGGCGTGCCGCTCTGGAAAAAAACCGTGGTCGACGAATGGCGGGGCAACACGTCCATCACCGTAAAGCAAACCGCACCGGAAGAAGAGCGATGATGCTTACTGGTCGGATGAGCGCCCGCTCATCTGACCAGCAGTGTCTTTAGAAAAACCGGAAGTTCCGGATCGCGAGCCCCCATCCCCAGCACCACATCGCCGGGTCGCATCGTCGCCCGAAGCATGGACCGGAGCGCATCGTAGTTCTCGACAAAGATTGCCTGGCAGTGCCTCGCCGCCAGCGTTTCGGCCAAGCGCTCGGCATCGCGGGTTTTTTTCGCGGTGCCACCGGCATAATACACGGGCAGAAGGTAGACTTGGTCCTGCGCGCGAAGAACATGCGCGAACGATGCCGTCAGCTCGTCGAAGAGGAGCGCCAGCGGCCCGTAACCGTGTGGACGCCAGATACCGAGCACCCGGGCGCTGCCTTCGGCCGCCGCCGACCACGAAGCAGCGATCTTCGCCGGATTATGGGCATAATCATCAAGCACGGCGATACCCTGATCGCGTGCGACCAGTTCCAGCCGGCGGTGAATACCGCGAAAAGTCGCAAGCCCACGGGCAATAACGGCCGGCGCGATGCCCAGTCTTCGTGCCGCCTGCACGGCCACGAATGTGTTCTCCGCGTTGTGGCGGCCCGGCATCGGGACCGGATAGTCGACATCATCCACACGCACGCATCGTTCGCTGCCGCGAAGCGTGCATTTCAATTCGACCGCGGGGACGCCATCGAGCATCCCCGCTGCCTGGGGTCCGGCCAAGGTCCACTCGCTCGTCTGCCCGCGAAATGTCTTGAACAACTCAATCACCTCGGCCAGTTCGAAGTGATCCTTGGAAATGTTGGTGATGACCGAAACTTCCGGCTTAAACGACAACAGCGAGCGATCACTTTCATCCGCCTCGATGATCATCCATTCACCCGAACCGCGCCGTACGCTGCCGACGCGGTTGACCGAGCGCCAATTGGTGACGATCGCGCCATTGACGACCACCGGATCAAAACCCGCCTCCGCGCAGATGTGGCCGATCATCCCGGTCACGGTCGTTTTACCGGCCGTGCCGGTGACGGCAAGCAACCGTTTGCCCGCGGCAAGCCGGGCCAGCATGGCGGCACGGTGCACCACCGGCACTTGAAGACTTTGTGCGGCGACAAGCTCCGGATTGTCCGCCTCGATGGCCGTGCTCACGACGAGGGCGCCTGTTTCGGCGGTGATGGCAGCGCCGTCCTGCGGCACCAGTTCGACACCGGCCAGGCGAAGGGTTTGGAGAATTTCCAGGTCCTGCCCCTGATCCAAGTAGCGATCCGAACCGGAAACGCGGTAGCCGGCATCCAGCAACGCCTGCGCCAAGGCACTCATGCCCACGCCAGCCACGCCGGCTACATGCATATGCGGTCGGCTTTCGTGCCGGAGCGTCATGCGATCAGGATTTTTCCGGCATCCATGCGAGCAACTCATCCGGCGTGCAGGTGGCCGTGCCGAGCTTGCCGACCACAACGCCCGCCGCATAATTGGCGAATTCCGCCGCCTCGACAAAGCTCGCACCGGCCGCCCGGGCCAGCACACAGGTGGCAATCACCGTATCGCCTGCGCCGCTGACATCGAATACTTCCCGTGCCCGCGTCGGCACGTGCACCGGCGGTTTTCCATGATCCAGCATCAACATGCCTTGCGCGCCAAGCGTGATGTTCAAATGCTCGGGTTTCCACTTGTCCATCAGGATCGATCCGACTTTCAGCAGGGCCTCGTCCTTCAGAGGGTCCGGACCGGGCCGCTTCTCCGTCACGCCCGCAGCGCTGAATGCCTCTTTTCGATTGGGCGTGGCCAGCGTGATGCCCTCCACATTCAAGGTGTGATTATCCTTAGGATCCAATCCCACCGGAATGCCCTTTTTGCGGGCGGCGCGCAGAACGATATCCACCACCTCCTGCACCACCACGCCTTTGCCGTAATCCTCGATCACCACGCCATCGACGGCGGCGATCTCTTGGGTCAGTCGCTGTTCGAAATCGGACATGGTCGCAGGGGTGTAATTCAAACTGTCTTCCCAATCGATGCGAACCACCTGCTGCCGCTCGGCGATCACGCGCGTCTTCACCGTTGTGCGCGTATCTGCCGCGATCACCATCGATGCGGTGCCGACGCCCCGCTCGCCGAGCAGCCTCGACAACATCTGCCCTTCGTTATCGCCGCCAATCACCCCGGCCACACCGGCGCGGCCGCCGAGCGCACACACGTTCAGGGCCACGTTGGACGCTCCGCCCGGCACGGCCTTCTCGGTATGCACATGGACGACGGGCACCGGCGCTTCCGGCGAAATACGACTCACCGAACCCATAATGTAGCGATCCAGCATCAAATCCCCGACAACCAGAATACGACGCTGTGGAAAATGTTTAAGAAGTTCGGCCGCGCGCGCCCGGTGGATGGTCATACATGTTTCCTTTTCAATATCAACCCTAACAGATCCGCCACGACTTGAGAAGACGGCTTGTTCATCGTCCGCGACGCGACGGCATCGCCGATGGACGAGCCGCTTGTGATTCGTCGACCGGCGCCACCCAGAAATCCATTCCCGGGCCTTTGACCTCGGCGAGCCTGATTTCCACCGAGGCAACCGGCACCTTTGCGGTGACCTTGGTGCACAACTTGCGCGCATCATCGGACACCCACATGTGCACCTTGCCCTTGCGCACAAACAAGCCATTGAATGCGGCCTCCGGATCAAACAGCAGGCTCTCGATCTTGCCGTACCGGTCGAGCTCCACCACTTCCTTGCGGGGCACCTTGACAAACAAATCATAGATCTTCTCGTCGGTGAAAACCTTCCACGTTCTCTCCTCGCCTACCGTGACATCGAGCGAGCGCATCAGATACATGAGCGAAATCAAGTCGCGGGTGTCCGGATCAATCGGAACGGTTTTCTTTTTCCCGTTGAGAAACGATTCGCACACGGCCTCTCCGGCCTCGTGATTGAACGTGGTCAGTTCGTCATACCGCCGGCGGCCCTGACGGGATATTTTGCGAAAGGTGACGGGCAGGAAGGTCGCCGGATCGATACGCACTTCCTGCACATCCTCCACCGGGTACAACATGGCGAGAACCTTGTTGCTCCGGCTCTCAAATCGGATTTGCAAAAGTGTCCGCCCGTCCTCGTGGGTCACCCAGCTGGTCATCACATGCGAGTAGCCAACATGCACCACACCCCAATAAATGTTGTAGATGACTTCCTCGCCGACCTCAAACCACAGGTTGGTGATCCCGGCCGGCGGCGAGACGGGCCATGGAGGAGGCGTGGAGGAATCCGCCGGGCTCGCCCGGAGCGGGAATGCCATTGCCACCAGCCATGCCGACAACCAGATGGATTTTTTCATGCGGCCCGGCCCAGCGTCTTGATCAGCGCCCATTCGAGCATGAATTCAGCCGGCGCCGATCCATCGGTGATCATGCCGTGCGACTCCACCAACTCCCGTTGCGCGCGCTGCAATTCTTCCACGGTGAATCGCGCCGCCTGCCGGGCCAGAATGCCGCCCCAGTAAGGATTCACCCGGCGGGGATCCGACGCAAGGGAGGAGAAAAACGCTTCGGCTTCCGGAGATGCGGACCATTCCAGCTTCGGCCAATCGGGCGAACCGCTCACAAAGGCCCACCGCCGGGACAGCGCGATACTGTAAATCAAGAGGTCATGCACACGCTGTTGCAACCCGATCATCAGCCCCACGGCCGTTTCTTTTTGTTCAAGCAAAAGACGCGCCACCCGAAGCGCTTCGGGCAGGCTTTTCTTTCCGAAGGCATCGGCAAGTTCGCCATAACCATGCTCGCGCGCCGGGGAGACGATCGCAAGCACATCATCGGTCGTCACTTGTTTGCGATCGCCCAGATACAAAGAGAGCTTTTCCACTTCGGTATGCAATTGACGGGAAAACGGTCCGGCCCGGCCCACCATCAAGGTGATCACATCGTGGCCGGCCCGAAGCCCGGCCTCCTCGAACAACGCGCGAAGCACATCGCGGGCATGCTCATCCCACTTGTAGGACTTTTCCGGCAAATCAAACAGCTCGACCGATCCCGCCGCATCCATCGCTTTATAAAAAGCGGTGCGCTTGTCGACTTGCGGGGCACTGACCAGAAATCGCACTCCGGGTAGCAACCCTTGTTTGATTTCCGCGGTCAACCCGGCCAACGCCGCCTTCACGTCGGCGGACTTGCCGGGGCGGCTGTCGTATAGAAACGATGCATCCCGCAGCCAGATCAATTTGGCGGAACCGAAAAAGCCAACGGTGCGCAATCCATCAAGCACGCGACGGATGGCCGCGATGGATTCATCCACGGTATCACAGGCGCCGTCGACGACATCCAGGCCGAGTGCGCGATCCGCCTCCGGGCACAAACGATCAACGAGCAGCTTGGCACGACGGCTGACCTCAAATTCATCCGAGCCGCTTACCAGGAAAAGCGCCTGATCCGTCGAGTTGTTTTTATCGTTTTTCTTCATGCCTTAAGGTTTTGGTGGCGGCATCATCCGATTGCGCACCTCGTCGACGATAGCATCTTCCTGTGCGGCATCCAGCCCGGAAGCGCGGCGAAAGCGCTCGATCGGAGGCGTATCCTTGCCGGGCACCGACATCGCCGTCGCAAGCGCGGCAAGGCCATCCCGACCCATGCGTTCTGCCAGCAGGCCGACCAGCACTTCGGTTTGGCGATAAAAAATCCTCGCCCGCAATGGGTCATCCGGATAATCCGAGCAATCCATAAGCTCCGGCAGCGTGTAGAACCGATCCGCGGGCATGGATGGAAAATCGCGCCGCAACACATATCCCTTCCGGTGGTGGAACTCGATGGCATGGCGCCATCCATAATGCGCGGCCAGCCCCTCCTCCAGCCACAAGGGCAGCGCGTCCGCCCCGAAAACCTCCCGCAGCCGTAAGTGCACCATTTCATGGAACACGCGGTCGGGACGATTCGTGGAGCGGTGGTTGAAGTAGAGCTCGCGACCGGCTTGCAGCGCCAATCCATCCTCGCGCAACCGGTGTGTCCTCACCATTTCCCGCCACAGCGCTTCGTCGTGCACGAAAACCAGCCAGGCAGGATCCTGCTCGCCGGTGTCGCCGGGAAAAACCCGCCGTATGCGATCATACGCCATCCCGGCTTCCTCGGCCGCGGCTGCCACGCTTTGCCGCGAGGGACCGATAATGATGAAATGATCGCTTCGTGCCGCCACCATATTCGTCGCCCGCTCCAACAGGAAAAGACCAAGCGCGCTGGCGGATGTGCGATTAATTGAAGATACGGTAATCAGCTCAAACGGCGCGGCCCCGGCCGGCGACAGTGCAAACGACCCATGCATGACCAACGCGGCCACCAGGGCGCGCGGTGCGTGCCCGGGCATTTTCACCCGCCAGGCCTCCCGCGAATGATCACCACGCGTGCGGGCGCGCCGGAGACACGGGCCACCTTGACCGGCCGCAAGGCCGCCGGCAACAGCCAGGTGGAACCGGCGACGGCGCCGAACTCGCCCTGCTTGCACTGGAAAACAATCTCGCCCTCTTCGACAAATATCACCGTGAAACTCTTCAACGGATCAGCCACCGAAAGCGCGCGCTTGCCGAGCTCGCGGGGCTCGATCGAAAAAAAAGGCGTCACACATCGGCCTTCATCGGCCGGCGAATGGGTCTGGTCCGACTCCCAGTGAATCACTTCGCGGGCTTGCTTGAGATGAAGCTCCCGCGCTTTTCCATCCGCACCCACCCTGTGCCAATCGAAAATGCGGAAGGTGGTGTTCGAGTTTTGCTGCACCTCCAGCAACTGGCAACCGCGGCCGATGGCGTGGACCGTACCGCCCGGGACGTAGACAATATCCCCGGCGGCCACCGGCACTCGCTGCAACAGATCACCGATGGTGCCATCGGTCAGGGAAGCTTCGGCGAGGTCGCGCTTGAGTTCCGGCACAAAGCCGCGAAAGACACAGGAGCCCGGCATCGCATCGATCATGTACCACGCTTCGGATTTGGCATCGCCGCGACCCTGGCGGGCATCTTCATCGTCGGGATGCACCTGCACACTCAGGGTTTCGCGGGCGTCGATCAGCTTGATCAACAAGGGAAACACTCCTCCGGCATGCGCCTTGCCAACGAGCGCCTCACCATGGTCCTGCATCAGCGAGCGCAGCGTATGCCCGGCCCACGGTCCGTCTGCCACCACACTCATGCCATCGCCGCGATCGGAAATTTCCCAGGATTCCGCCACCGGACCCTGATCCGGCGCATCCGCTCGCCGGTAGCGCTCCACCATAGAGCGCCCGCCCCAGAGATAGGATTGATAGACGGGCTTGAACTGAAGCGGGACGCAGGGTTCCATGATCGCAAGTATGTTCGGTCACCCGGGCCGAAACAAGCCCGAAGCGGAAAGCTTGC
Source organism: uncultured Verrucomicrobiota bacterium (assembly GCA_964470065.1). Taxonomy (GTDB): domain Bacteria; phylum Verrucomicrobiota; class Kiritimatiellia; order CAIVKH01; family CAIVKH01; genus CALMUP01. The sequence continues at coordinate 58,327 of CAYYAR010000001.1, forward strand.
CCGGGCGCGCAGATTGCTCGCGAACCGCTTGCTCTTCTGGTCTGGACGTATTCCTTTAGCCTCTGCTATAAGGAGCGGCCTCAGGAAATTTCGCCATGGATGAACTCTTAAAACTACTCAAACGCAACGCGCTGGAAACGCCCGAAAACCTCGGCCGCATGCTCAACATGCCGGTGGCGGACGTGAAAAAGAAGATCGAGGAGTACGAGAAGCGGGGCGTGATCCGCGGTTACCAGGCCGTGGTGAATCATGATCAGCTTGATCTTGATCAGGTCACCGCGGTGATCGAAGTCAAGGTCACGCCCGAGCGCGAGGGCGGATTCAATCATGTGGCCCAGCGCATCAGCAAATTCAACGAGGTGCAGTCGCTCTACCTGATGTCGGGTGCGTTTGACTTGCTGTTGTTCGTCTCCGGGAAAACGCTCAAGGAGGTCGCTTTCTTTGTCAGCGACAAACTCGCCACCATTCCCGGCGTGCTGTCGACGGCCACTCACTTCATGCTCAAGACCTACAAGGACCATGGCGTCCTGATGGAGTCGCAGGACCAATATGAGCGCCTCAAAGTCTCGCCCTGAGCGCATCGCCGGCCACGTGCGGGCGATGCCGCCCTCCGGCATTCGCGACTTCTTCGACATCGTAAGCACGATGAAGGACGTCATCAGTCTCGGCATCGGCGAGCCTGATTTCTCCACGCCGTGGCATATTCGCGAGGCGGCGATATTCTCGCTTGAACGCGGCGTGACCAGTTACACGTCCAACCTGGGTCTGCTTTCCTTGCGCGAAGCGATTGCCGCCTATGTGAAGCGCGTGTTTCATGTCGCTTATCAGCCCGGTAACGAGGTGCTGGTCACGGTCGGCGTCAGCGAAGCCCTCGATTTGGCCATGCGGGCCATTCTCGAGCCCGGCGATGAAGTCATTTACCACGAGCCCTGCTATGTTTCGTACAAGCCGACCATCACACTGGCTTACGGCAAGCCGGTGGCCGTGGAAGCGCGCCAGGAAAATAATTTCGCGCTCGACCCCGGTGATGTAGCCGCGGCCATCACCCCGCGAACCCGGGCCATTATTCTGAACTACCCCAACAATCCCACCGGCGCCACCCTGCCGAAAGAACACCTACACGCCATATGTGATCTCGCCATCAAGCATGACCTGATTGTGATCGCGGATGACATTTACGCCGAGCTCACCTACGACGGAGTCCACACCAGCGCCGCCAGCTTACCCGGCATGAAGGAGCGGACGATTTTCCTGCACGGTTTTTCCAAGGCATGGGCAATGACCGGATTTCGTCTTGGATATGCCTGCGGCCCGGCGGACCTGATCGGCGCCATGATGAAAATCCACCAGTACACCATGCTGTGCGCGCCCACCCCTAGCCAGATGGCCGCTGTGGAGGCGCTGAAACAGCCTGATGCCGACATCAAGGAAATGAAGGCGGAGTACGAGCGCCGCCGGAATTTCATTCATGCCTCTTTCATCGCTATGGGCATTCCATGTCCCCGGCCAACCGGCGCGTTCTACGCTTTTCCTTTCATCGGCGATTGCGGGTTAACGTCGCGCGACTTCGCCTTCAAGCTATTGGAGGAGGAAAAGGTGGCCGCCGTTCCCGGTACCGCCTTCGGTCCTTGCGGTGAAGGATTTGTGCGTTGCTCCTACGCCACATCCATGGAAGAAATCAAGGAAGCGATGATCCGCATTGAACGGTTTGTCGCCCGCCATCGCGCCAAGTAACTGTTATCCACAGACCGGACCTGTGCTCGTGAAAAAGGAAAAATGATCAGGCGGACGGCGATCATGCATCCAGTTGCAAGGCAAAGCATTACGACGATTTTAGACCGGTTTGATTCGCCGTAAATGTTGTTAACAGGACGCGATAGCCCCTGTGGATAATGTCAATAACGCGACGGCGTGACTTAGGTTTTGCGCGACTCTATCGCGCTGGTGATTCGATCCAGCGCAGCCTGTATGAGGGCGATCTCGTCAGCGAGACGACGGAAACAATTTTCGTCTGCGGTCTGTTGACGCTCAAACCGGACAATCTTTTCCTCCAGCGCGCGCACAATTTCATCCATCTTCATCGCGCCATCATCAGTCTCCGCCGCTGGCGCTGGCACTTGGATCTCATTCCGGCAATCGGGACAGACAATCATGAAGCCTGCCCCGCGGGCATCAATTTCGAGACTCTTGCCGCACTTGGGACATTCAAAAATTATATCCACATCACTTGGCACCGGTGAAGAATCCGTGGCTGTTTCATGCATGACGTCACCTCGTAGTACTTGGTTGAAGTATAGATGATCGCCAATGGACGATCTATATTATAATCAGACAGGGCAACCGCCCGCAGGCGCGGGGATTGACACCCGGCCACATATGCCAATAATCAGGGGGATCATGAAATCCGATCCTGTCATTGACATCCGTGCGCCCGGCGTCGATACCGAAGCCATCGTCCGCGAAATAAAGGAAACCGTGGCCCGCAAAGCCGAAGACGGAGTGTATCAGGATACCCGGATTGCCCGCGCCGAGCGCACCAATCTGATCAACCTGCGTGATGATGGCAACTTTCTCGACTTTTACATCGCCGCCCTCCGCGAAGGCGCGATCGTGGACATCAATGATTTTGACATTCGCGAGCGGCGCGCCCGCTTTTCGGGATTTCTCATCCGCCTGAAGAAGTCCATTTGGCATCTGCTCAAGTTCTACACGTTTCGCCTGTGGTCCCAGCAAAACGCGGTAAACGGCCTGCTGGTGACCGGGCTTGAAAGCCTGCACGAGCAATATCAGAAGCGCATCGCCACACTGGAAGCGCGTATCGCCGAGTTGGAAAAAAAAGCGGGCGGCCACTAACCCCATGCCGCGCGCTCAACGCATGGCCTTCGTCTGCCCCCGCTTTTCCGCGAAAGGCACTATCGGCGGCGCGGAAACCCTGCTAAAAGCCCTCGCCGAGCGGGCGGCATCAGCACAACGCGAAGTTCATTTCCTCACCACATGCGCATCGAACCACTTCACTTGGCAAAATGATGTGCCGCCGGGCACGCGCACCCACGGCAAGCTTCACGTTACCTATTTTCCCGTCAACGAGGATCGCGATGCGGGCCGGTTTCTAGCCATACAATCGGAAATCGACCGCGGCAAAAAGATCAGTCGCGATGACGAGATGAGCTGGATCACCCAGAGCGTGAATAGCGACGCCCTCATCCGCCATCTCGAGACGCAACAACGCGACTACGATGCCATCATCGCCGGACCCTACTTGTTTGGTATCACGTATTTTGCCAGCATGGTGGCGCCGGAAAAAACCTGGCTCGTGCCCTGTCTCCACGACGAGTCTTTTGCCTACCTATCGATCATGCGGGACATGTTTCGACGCGTGCACGGATTTTTATTCAACACCGAACCCGAAAAGCAATTGGCGGTGCGACTCTACGGGACCGGTCAAGACGGGGCCATTGTCGGCCTGGGTCTTGACGACGTGACCGCCGATCCCGGGGCCTTCGCCCGCCGCCATCGCCTGAGTGCGCCCTATGTGTTATACGCGGGAAGACGCGAGCCCCTGAAGGGGACCCCCTTGCTGTGCGAGTACCTCGATGTTTTTCGCCTTCGCACGGGGCGGGACGTGCGCCTCGTTTGCACCGGTAGCGGACCCATCGAGGCGCCCGCCTCGATGCAGAACGCCATCCTTGATGTCGGTTTTGTCAGCGAGCAGGAAAAGATCGAAGCCATGGCCGGGGCCGTTTGCTTTATTCATCCATCGGTGAACGAGAGCTTGGGCATCGTGCTGCTCGAATCGTGGCTAACCCGGACCCCGGCGCTCGTGCACGGCAAAAGCGAAGTCTTGCGTGATCAATGTCGACGCTCCGGTGGCGGTCTGTGGTTCTCATATTATCCTGAATTCGAGGAGTGTCTGCTTCGCCTGATGGATGATTCCGGACTTCGCCGGCGCATGGGCGAATCGGGACGGCAATTCGTGCGCTCAACCTGCAGCTGGGAGGCCGTCGAGTCCCGCCTCTTCGCGGCCCTCGACGGCGTCGACCAAGCGTGAAAAGGGCCATTCATCAATTCGTTGCCGGCTACAGCAACGGCGATGCCATCAGCAACGAGGCGCGCGCCTGGCGATCCGTTTTTCGCGGATGGGGTCATCCGTCGGAAGTCTATTGCGAGCGCAAGCGAATTCTTCCCGAACTCCGCAAGGAGACCCGGGAGATTCATGATGCGCCCGCCTCCATCGCCGCGGATGATGTGGTCGTGCTGCATCTATCGATCGGATCGGATGTCAACCGGATGTTCCAGCGTTTGCCCTGCCGCAAGGCCATCGTGTATCACAACATCACGCCACCGGAATTCTTTCGCGGATTTCAAGAGGGCATCGCGCACATGCTCCAGCGTGGTCGCGAGGAAATGGCCATGCTGGCCGGAGCCGCCACGGTGAATCTGGCTGATAGCCGGTTCAACGCCGATGAGTTACTGGCGGCCGGTTACGCAAACCCCCGCGTGCTTCCCCTTCTGCTTGATCGCTCCAACTGGAACGGACCGGTGGATCGACGGATCGTCCGGGAACTCGACGACGGATTTGTGAACATGCTGTTTGTCGGCCGCTGCGTTCCCAACAAGCGCATCGAAGACCTTGTGTTCACCCTTCACTACTGTCAGCGCTTCGTGAACAAATCCACCCGCCTGGTTCATGTGGGCTCTGCGGCCGGCGTCGAACGCTATCAGGCCTTGCTCAAGACCAAGGCCCGCGAACTCCGGGTCGAACATCTCGTTATGCCGGGCGCGGTGCGGAGCGATGAATTGCGGGCGTACTATCAAGCCGCCGATGTGTTTGTGTGCTTGAGCGAGCACGAGGGCTTCTGCATCCCCCTGCTGGAAGCCATGGGTCACGACGTTCCGGTCATGGCCTTCGATGCCGGGGCGGTTGCCGAGACGCTGGATGGCTCCGGCGTCCTGTTCCGCCAGAAGGATTTTGCGTTGATCGCGGAAACCGTGCAACGCGTGGCCAGGGACCAGCCACTCCGCGCCTCGATTATCGAGGGGCAACGGCGCCGGCTGGCCGCATACGAGAAACAGGATATTCCCGCCCGCATGAAGGAAGCGCTCGCGCCGTTGCTTCATTCATGATACGTCGTTAGCGAGGTGATCACGTCTATGCAACCCGCATGGTGGATATTTATTCTTGCCGGAGCCGGCATCGGCACGGCGGCGGCCTTTACCGGACTCGGCGGCGGATTTCTCGTCGTGCCCCTGTTGCTCTGGTTGGGATTCTCCGGTCCGCAAGCCGTGGGAACATCCGCCCTTTCCATTTTGATCATCATTGCCTCGGCTTCGTTCGCGCATCACCGGCTCGGCCACATCGACTATCGCATCGCGGTTTTGCTCGGTTTGGGCGGCATCGTCGGAGCCCAATTCGGGGCACATCTGGTCAGTCAAGTTTCCACCGAAATGTTTCGCCGAATTTTCGCTGTGCTGCTGGCCTTGCTCTCCCTGTATTTGGGGTTCAAGAAATGAGCGTAAGCCCGAATATGCCCGAGGAGCTCAAGTTTCCGGTATTGGTCCATCTGAAAATCATCGCCGAGATCGCGCCCGACTTGCGCACCCATCTCGAGATCGCTTTATGCGAGCTGGCTATTCACGACGACCTGGTGCCGGGCCGATCCTCGGCGGCCGGCAAATACATGACCTACAATCTTTCCACCGTGGCCCACTCCCGCGATCATCTGCGGGAAATCGATGCGCGCTTGCGTACCGTCGAGGGCGTGAAAATGGTGCTGTAATAAAAAAGCCGCCCCGCGATGGGACGGCTTGATCAATCGCACGATGCCAGTTCGCTCAGTCGGCTTTTACCGTCGGGATAAAATCCAAATCCTTGGGACTTGAATTGAACTTATCAAGAATCTGGAAGCGGTAGAACACATCGACAATCGGAGCGGAAGAAAGTCCGTCGTACACTTCCGCCGGAATATTGGTGTAATCCAGTGTTCTTCCATCGAGCGAAGTGAAGGAGAGCCGGCTGGTTGCCGAATCGTATGCCGCTGAACGGAACAGTTTCGACATGCCGGCGGGAATCTGCAACACCTGACGGGCTGGCTCGCCCGATTCGACTTGCTCGGCTTCGGCCTCCACCTCGACCACCACCGCAGGAGCATCTGCGGACGTCGGACTCAGTGACGCCACCTGGGCCTTGAGGCTGCTGACCTCGCCATCAAGCTCCTCGATCTGATTGTTGAGTCCGGTGATACGGGCGTTTAGCTCGCCCACTTCATGCTGATGCTGTTTCAATTGATCCGCGTTCTGTTGATTGCTCTTTGCCAGCTCATCGCGGGTGGACTCGAGCTGACTCTGCACATTTGCCATGCGCACCGAAGCCGCATCTTTCTCGGCGTTCAGCTTCTGCACCTCCTGAGACAAACGTGCTCCTTCAGCGCGAGCCGCTTCGCCCTCGCTGACCAAGGTGCCCACAGCTCCGATCAAGTTGTTGATCGCATCCCCGGTCGCGGCGGGGTTGTTCACGTCATCCGAGGTCAAGTTTGCCGAACCGGCCGCTTCCGCGATTTTAACCAGGCCGTCGCCCATCGTGGCCACGCGGGCCTTTTCACCATTGAGCTGGGTAAACAGAAAACCGGCGCCACCGGCGAACACCAGGCAAACAACGCCAAGGATGATCGTCGTGGGTGATTTGGAAGCGGCCTTTACCGGCTTCGGGGCGGGCGTGGTTGCGGAAGGTGGTCGGAAAGTTGTAACTGCCATCTCGAATCTCCTCAATGAATCGTTAGGCGGAAAACGTACTAGACACACTGGTGATAATACAAGAACTAAGCGCAACCGGAATGCCGGCCGCCCGCGCCTTGACTTTTCATAAATTTGCCATATCGTCTTTTTGATTGATATATCAATCAAACAAGGCGGGTCACCCTTATGGCAAACGATGTATGGAAATCCTTCGATGAAAATGCGCTCACCCATAGCGCCGCGCATTACCTCATGACCATTCATGAATTATTGGTATCGCAGGGCTATGCCCGGGTCACCGATATCGCGAAACAACTTCACATCACCCGGGGTAGTTGTTCGATCAGCCTGAAGCCGCTCAAAAAACGCGGCTTGGTCATCGAGGATCACAACAAATTTCTCCGGCTGTCGGAGGAAGGACAACAACTCGCGCGCATCGTCGAGAAGAACGATGAACTGCTGGAGGCGTTCCTGCGCGATGTGCTCGGCGTCAGCGATGATCAGGCCGAAGTCGACGCCTGCAAAATCGAGCACCTGCTCAGCATCGAAACGAGTATCAAGCTCTGCGCATTCATCGAATTGATGCGGAGCGAGGCCAAGCCGGTAGTTGAATTCAAGCGCACCCTCAAACGCCACTCGCAAGCCTGCCACCATCCGGCCAAGGAATGCCCCACCTGCAACCGGCAATCACCCTGCTTCTTCGAACAACCCGTAACACCACGTCAAACCAGAAAGACCCTGTCCCGCTTATGAAAAATGCATTTTCACGCATCCGCGCCGACATCGCCCGACTCGCCGTCTGTGCTTGCCTCAGCCTGAGCGCAGCGAACTCCACGGATGCCGCCCAGGGCGAACTGACCTTGTACTGCGGTCGCGGCGAGGAGTTTGTCCAACCGGTCATTGATAAATATGAACAGAAAACCGGCGTGCGCGTGCACGTGCGGTACGGTGGCACCGCCGAACTTACCGTGACGCTTCTGGAAGAAGGCAACAACAGTCCGGCCGATGTATTCATCGCCCAGGATGCCGGCGCGCTCGGTGCATTAAAAAAGAACAACCGCCTCGCCGTGCTGCCGGATGACATTCCGGCATCCGTCATGCCGCGCTTCCGCTCATCCGAAAACAAATGGGTCGGTGTATCCGGACGCGCCCGCGTGCTCGTGTACAACACCGACAAACTGGCCAGCGATGACTTGCCCCCCGACCTGTTTGGTTTTTGCGACCCCGCCTGGCGTGGACGTCTGGGTTGGGCGCCGGAGAACGGATCCTTCCAGTCTTTCGTGACCGCGCTCGTCGTCCGCGAGGGACGCGACCGCGCCCTCGCCTGGCTGCAAGGTATCCAGGCCAACGAACCGCGCGTCTTCGCGAAAAACAGCGCTATCGTCGCTGCGGTCGCCGCCGGTGAAATCGATGCCGGATTTGTGAACCACTATTATCTGCATATGGCGCGGCGCAGTCAGCCCGGCCTGAAGGCCGGGAATTACTATTTTCCCGGCGAGAGCGCGGGAAGCCTGGTGAATCTGGCCGGCGCAGGTATTCTTGCCTCATCGTCCAATAAAGACGCCGCGGCCGATTTGATCCGTTTTCTTTTGCGCGAGGATATTCAGCGACACTTCCTGGAGAAAACATGCGAATACCCGGTGCTCGAAAGTATCGACGTGACCGGAAGCCTGACCCCGTTGTCTCTGGTTCCCAACCTTTCCATCGATCTCAACGATCTGGATGGTCTTGAGGGAACCCTCGAACTGATGCACGAAGCCGGCGTTTTTTAATCGGTTCGTAATGGCCGAGCAAACAACACCGGACCAGCTCCTGGATGGTACACCCATGCCTCCCGAGGTGCGCGCCCGCCCGCCGATCTGGCTGTCGTGGACAGCCATTGTCATAGGCATCGCCGCCCTGTTGCCCCTGCTGTATTTGTGCATACGCGCGGCTGAAGGAGGAGCCACATCACTCCACCTGCTGATCCGGCCCCGCACGTTGGAGGTGTTGTGGAACAGCCTTGTCCTGACCGCGCTCGTCACGGCCTCCTCCTGCAGCATCGGTCTTGCGCTGGCCTGGCTGACGATTCGCACGAATTTGCCCGGACGCCGCTTCTGGTCCCTGGTGACCAGCCTTCCCCTGGTCATGCCCTCCTATGTGGGCGCGTTCGCACTGATCGGTGCGCTTGGACCCCGCGGCATGTTGCAGTCGATGCTGGCGCCATTCGGCGTGACGGAAATACCATCGATGTACGGGTTGCCGGGCGCATGGCTGACGCTCACCTTGTTTTCCTATCCCTACGTCATGCTCACCGCTCGCGCCGGATTGCGCGGCCTTGACCCGTCGTTGGAGGATGTCGCCCGCAGCCTCGGCCGGACGCCCCTGCAGATTTTCCGCCAGATCACATGGCCGCATGTGAAACCATCGGTGTTCGCCGGCGCACTCCTTGTGGCCCTGTATACGCTCAGCGACTTCGGCGCCGTATCGATGCTCCAGTATAATTCCTTCACGCGGGCGATTTTCGTTTTGTACCGCACCTCGTTTGATCGAAGCTCGCCCGCCGTGCTCGCGCTTATTCTCGTCGTGCTGACGCTGGCCATCTTGTGGATCGAATATCGCGTGCGTGGCTCGGCGCGACTTTACCGCGCCGGCGTGGGCGCCACCCGCACCATGCCGAGGCATAACCTGGGCGCCTGGAAATGGCCGGCATGGTTTTTTTGTTTGTTCATCACATTGACCGGACTCGTCCTGCCGGTCGCGGTGATTATTTTCTGGCTCTACCAAGGCTGGGTCGCCGGCGAAAATCTCTGGCGCGGCCATCAGATGATCGTGCACTCCTTGCAAGCCGCCGGAGTAGCTGCGCTGGTAACGGTCGCCGCCGCGTTGCCGGTAGCATGGTTGAGCATTCGCTACCCGTCCCGCGGATCCCGGCTGATCGAGCGATCCGCCTATGCCGGTCATGCCTTGCCCGGAGTCATGATCGCCCTGGCGCTGGTATTTTGGGCCACGCGTTACGCCCCGTGGCTCTATCAATCGTTCGCCCTGCTGATTTTTGCCTATACCTGCCGGTTTCTGCCGGAGGCGCTCGGCAGCGTGCGCACGTCGTTGCAGAAACTATCTCCGCGGTACGAAGAAGCGGCGCGAAATCTCGGCGGATCCCGCCAGCGCATTCTGCGTACCATCACCCTGCCACTGCTGCGGCCCGGTCTGCTGGCCGGCTTTGCCCTCGTGTTCATGACCACCATCAAGGAGTTGCCGCTGACCCTGTTGTTGGGCCCCACCGGATTCAACACCCTTGCCACCCGCATCTGGCACGCTACCGAGGAGGCCCTTTTTCCCCAGGCCGCCGCCCCGGCCTTGGTGTTGATTCTGGTATCGGGTATATTTATTGGCGTCCTCTTGCGACAGGAAGAAGATGTGTACGAATGAGTGCTTTAGCCATCCAGGCGGAAAATGTATGTAAATGCTTCGGCTCGACCCGGGCCGCATGCGGCGTGAATCTTTCCGTCGCGCCCGGCGACTTTTTCGCCCTGCTCGGCTCCAGTGGATGCGGCAAGACCACCGTTTTGCGCATGCTGGCCGGATTTGTCATGCCCGACCGCGGAACCATCACCACGGGAGACCGGATGACCTTCGGGCCCGGCGTCAATGTACCGCCGGAAAAGCGCCGCATCGGCATGGTGTTTCAGGAGTATGCGCTGTTTCCTCACATGAATGTGCGCGATAACATCGCCTACGGACTCGAGCGCGATCAACAGGACCACCGCGTCGACGAGATGCTTGAACTCGTCGGACTGCATGGCACCGCCGGACGTATGCCGCACGAACTTTCCGGCGGCCAGCAACAGCGCGTCGCCCTTGCCCGCGCCCTGGCCCCCTCCCCGGCGGTGATTCTTCTCGACGAGCCATTCTCCAATCTCGATGCCGCCCTGCGGGTGCGGGTGCGGGCCGACGTGCGGGATATTTTACGCCACGCCGGGGTCACCGCAATTTTCGTCACCCACGATCAGGAGGAAGCGCTCAGCCTCGCCGACGAAGTGGCGGTAATGATGAATGGACGCATCGTACAAACCGGCGCTCCGGCGGAGGTCTATCGCTCGCCGGTCAACCGCGAGGTCGCCCAATTTATCGGTGATGCCAATTTTCTTCCCGGCCGGGCCGAGGGACGACGCGTGCATTGCGAAATCGGGGAATTAATCACGGAGCAGGAATTTCATGGAGAGGTACATGTGATGTTCCGCCCGGAGGATTTATTCATCTCCACTTACGGCGATTCGCATGCCGTGGTCAATGATCTTCAATTCTTCGGTCATGACCAGCTTGTGCAACTCAAGCTTCCCTCCGGCGCCACCCTGCGCAGTCGCCTGCTCGGCGCCCCCGGCGCCTATCAGCGCGGGATGAAAGTCAGCGTTCGCGTGAATAGCCCGGCCATGGTGTATCCAGCCTGACGGTCCGCCGCAAAGCGGAGTAGAGGCGTCCCGGCATCACCAATTCCCGCTTCCGAAACGGAACACCCGACTGCACGGATCAGATAATTACATCATCGTGAGGTTATGCAGCCACGAGAGAGCTGTGGTGACAAACTTCCCCGGAATGAAAAACCCGGAAACCCGCCCAACAACTCAGACTTTAAGCAGCGAAGCCTTTTGCAACTTCACCAGCCGGTCAATGCCCTTGCGGCCCAGCGCCAGCATCGATTGTAGCTGTTCCGGGGTGTACGGGTGTTCCTCGGCCGTGCCCTGCACTTCGACAAATTTTCCCGAGGCCGTCATAACGAGATTCATATCCACCGCCGCGGTGGAATCCTCGGCATAGCACAAATCCAACAGCGGCTTGCCATCGACCACGCCCACACTCACGGCCGCCACCGCTTCCCGTACCGGATCCTCTTCCAGCAAACCATCGCGCATCAGCCGGTTCACCGCCAGCCGCAGCGCGACATACGCCCCGGTAATCGACGCGGTTCGCGTACCACCATCCGCCTGCAATACATCGCAGTCAACCCAGAGCGTTCGCGCGCCAATCTTTTCCAAGTCCACCACGGATCGCAAGGATCGGCCGATGAGTCGCTGGATTTCCTGGGTGCGCCCGTTTGGCTTTCCCGTGGCGACCTCGCGCCGGACCCGCTGTGGCGAGGAATACGGGAGCATGCTGTATTCGGCGGTCAACCATCCGCCGGTCTTTTTTTCCTCTTTCATCCAGCGTGGAACTTCATCGTCCACGCTGACCGCGCAGACCACCCGCGTCCGGCCCATGCTGATGAGCACCGAACCGGTGGCAAATGGAGCGAACCCCGGCTCGATGTTCACCGGCCGGAGTTCGTCGGCCTTGCGGCCGTCGGTGCGCTTGAAGACGCCGCCCACTTAGTCCTTGTACTTCACACTGCAGCCGTAGGCCTGCGTTTGCGGATGGGCCACGACCTCGCCGGCCTTGTGTTGGGTCAAGGCCGCCACCACATAATTTTCCGCGCCGGCAATGTCGGCGGAATCCGTCGAGCGAATGCTGTCGATCGCGCCCTGGTAAATCAGATTGCCGGCCGGATCAATCACATACATGTGCGGCGTGGTCTTGGCGCCGTATTGCTTGCCCACCGCGCCATCGGCATCGATTAACACCGCGGTGGAGGCGATACCCTTCTCCGCGATCGCCGCGCTCCACTCTTCGTTGCTCATGTGTCCCTGTTTGCCTTCGGCCGACGAGCAGATGGAAAGCCACACCACGCCCTCGCCGGTCTGCGCGGCCTGCAACTGCTGCATCTCGCCGGGTTCGTAAAATTTCTTCACGAACGGACAACCTAGATTTACCCACTCCAGCACCACATAGCTGCCGCGGAAATCGCTCAAATTATGCGCCGTTCCCTTTGTATCGGTGAGCGTAAATTCCGGAGCCGGTTCGTTGTTGTTGACTTGCGCGGTTGCGAAGTTCGCGGCCATGACGATCGCCGCAATCATTATACTGATCTTCTTCATGCTTTTTTCCTTTCGTATCCGTTCGTTATTTGTCCAAATCTAACGGTTCATGTGACGATTGCAATGCATCGCGGACAATTTTCTTTGTGAGAATTTCCGGCAAGATCACCGGGGTCGCCGCGCCGGCGCCGTACCAGAGATAGAGAGGCACCGACTGTCGACCGTAGTTGGCCAGCTCGGCGGCGATCATTTCATTCTCATCGGTCCAGTCAGCATAAAACAGAGAGACACCACGATCGCGGAATTCGTTCATGACTTCGTCCGTGCGGAGCACGGTCAATTTGTTCACCTGACAGGTCAGGCACCATTTGGCCGTGAAGTCGATAAACACCGGTTGGCCGGCCGCCCGTGCTTCCGCTACGGCAGCGGGAGAGAAGGCTTTCCACTCGGCATGTTCATCGCGGTCCGCCGGTCCGGCGGCGGTGATGGTTTGCAGTCCCGTGACCACCGCCAGAACCATCATGCCAACCCCCACCACCCGGCCGCGCCAGCGCACCGGCGTGGCACGGGCCAGCGTGTCCCATGTGCCCAACACCCATGCGCCGATAGCGGCGAAAAGAAATCCTCCCATCAGCCCGGTTAACGTGATCGAGGCCACCAGCGCGGAAAGCACCCAAAATAACCACACCACCGTGGCGAGCAGGAAAAAGCCCATCACCTGCTTCATGGTCTCCATCCACGCCCCGGGTCGCGGTAGCTTTTTCAACAACGCGGGAAATCGCGAGAGCAACAAATAGGGAAACGCCATGCCGACCGCCAGCGCCGTGAAGACGATCATCGCCACCTGCGGCGGTTGCGTGAGGGCATACCCCAGCGCAACGCCCATGAACGGCGCGGTGCAGGGCGTCGCGATGACTGTCGCCAGAAAGCCGCTGAAAAACGAGCCGGCAAATCCCGATTGCCGGGCCATGCCGCCACCCGCGCCGGTCAACGACAGACCCACCTCAAACACGCCGAACAAATTCAACGCGAGGGTGAAGAACAGCAAGCTCAACACCACCAGCACTTCCGGCGATTGAAGCTGAAATCCCCACCCGATACCGGCGCCACCCGCCCGCAACGCCAGCAAGGCGCCGGCCAGCAGCCAGAATGAGACCACCACGCCGGCGGCGAACACCAACCCATGATGCCATACCGAACGAGGATCTTCTCCCGCCTGCTTCACGAAACCCAGAATTTTAAGCGAGATCACCGGAAATACGCACGGCATCAAATTCAGAATAATGCCGCCAAGAAAGGCAAACAGACTAATGAGGGCGAGGGATGGCGGCGCCGAAGCGGGCGCGACTGTCGCCGCGCCGGGCGAACCACCAAACAGGATATCAAGCTCCACCGCCGGACGCGCAGGATCCGAGGCCATCGTCGGCTTTGCCACCAGCACTGCCCGGAAAGATTCCGGCAATTTTTCCGCGGTAGCATCGCGCACCAGCTGAATGCGATAAGCATCGCCCTCGCGTGTCCACGCCACCTCGCCAGCACTCGCGACCACGCCCTTCTCCATGGCGAATAGATCCAACGACTCCAACGCGGCGGCGCCCGGCGGAGGCTTCGCAAAAATCACCACGGCGTCATCCGATGCTTTTGCCGCAAACGTCCAGCCCGTCTCGCGCGCGGGAATTTTTGCCCGCGTCCCGGAAAAGTCATGAGCCACTGCTGCGCTTTGCGCCACTGGCAGGGTCAACTCCAACGTTGCTTTCCCGGGTATGCAAACTTCCTTGCACATCAGCCATGACACTTTCGCCCGCAGCATCACCTCGCTCGCCGTCAAACTTGCCGGCGCAGTGATCTCGGTCAGCAGCCACGTCTCGCCTTCATAACCGAAACTCACGAGCGGCGGCATCGGAATGCGTTGCGGATGAGGCCAGATGATGGGCCCCGCGGAAAAACCCTCCGGCATGTCCCATTTTATTTTGGTCGGCAGCCCGGAATCGCCATCGTTGATCCAGTAGGTGTGCCAGTGTTCATCGTGCACCAGCTTCAGCGCGACCCAAAACGATTGCCCGGACACCACCGCCGTTGTTTCCGGTACAAGCAAGGCCTCGACATGTTCATCGCGCACCGGCTGGGCCGCGACGTTCACGGCCAGCGCAAGAAGCACCCACGCGAAGATGTTCCGTAATTTCATACGCGGGAATAGACCTCGTCGCGACCAGTTTTGATCAATGCATGCTTCACATCATCCACCCGCATGCGCCCGCCGCACCACATAGCCGCCGGACTTCTCGTCCAGCTCGAGCCGGAAGATGCCCGCCACCTGGGCTTCTTCAAGCAACTGACCAAATGTCTTGAATCCGTAATAGCTTTCACTGAATCCGGGTTGGCGGCGCTTCAAGGTTTGTTTGATCATCGACCCCCATATTTTTTCGCCCTCGCCGCGCTCCTCCACGATCGCATCGTAGGTCGACTCCACCAGATCCAATGCTTCCTGATGACGGGCATCGGCCGGGGCGGCATCCTTCTCCTTGGCCGCGGCATGCGCTCCGCCGGCGGGCTTGCGGGCAGGGCGCGAACGCGCCGGCGGCTCGCGCCGGCGGACCAGATCGTCGTAGTAGATGAACTCGTCGCAGTTGGCGATCAGCAGATCGGATGTGGAGTTTTTCACGCCCACCCCGACCACAATCTTGTTGTTCTCGCGCAACTTGCTGACCAGTGGCGAAAAGTCCGAGTCGCCGCTGATGATCACAAACGTGTCCACATGCGACTTCGTGTAGCAGAGATCGAGCGCATCCACGACCATCCGGATGTCCGCCGAGTTTTTGCCGGACTGCCGTACGTGCGGAATTTCGATCAGTTCAAAGGAGGCTTCGTGCATCACCGCTTTGAATTCCTTGTAGCGGCTCCAGTCGCAATAAGCCTTTTTCACCACGATGCTGCCCTTCAGCAACAGGCGCTCCAACACCTTGCTGATATCGAACTTGTCGTACTGGGCATCGCGCACGCCGAGGGCGACGTTCTCGAAATCGCAGAACAGCGCCATATTTTTAGTTTCAATTTTCTGGCTCATGTTCGCTCCTTCTGCGCGGACCGGATCAACCGGCCTTGAACTCGTCGTAGGCATGGATGGCCTCGGCCACATACATCAGCGCGGGACCGCCGCCCATGTAGATATTCACGCCGAGCGCCTCGACGATTTCCTCGCGGGTCGCGCCCAGCTCGATCAATTTTTTGACATGGAAGCCGATACAGCCGTCGCAGCGCTGGGCCACGCCGATGGCCAGGGCGATAAATTCCTTCTGCTTCATGCTCAACGCGCCGTCGGCAATGGCGCTCTTGTTCAGATCGCGAAATGCGTTCATGACCGGCGGGTGCTCCTTGAACAGGGTGGCGATGTTTTTGGAGATGCGCCCGGTGATTTCCTTGTAGCTTTTGCTCATGGGGAGGATTCCTTTCTGTCGTGGATCACAACTGTAGCCGATACATGCCCAAATCCAAGAATGGAAACGATGAAAACGGAAAGCCGGAACCGGTCGCCATGCCGCGTTGAGTTCATCAACAATTCTCTTGAGTTCAACATGTCGATCGCCTGCTATTGTAAGTCATTGAATTGCAACAGTTGAGTTTCCGATCGGAGTCATTTTGGGTGTCTCATGCGCTGTGGCTTTGTTTGGCGACCAGTTGATCTGTGGCAGCGTCCGTTGGCGCAGGTGATGGCTCGCGGCATCCGGCCGCATCGCAGCGGCCCATTTTGGGCGCTTTCGGTGTTGGGCTCTCGGTCGCGGACACGAGTCCAGCGACCGTTCGCCCGCCGTGAAATCGCCGCAAACTGGGCCTACCGCGATGCTCATTTCGCGTGCCGCGAAATGACCGGATGCCACTCGCACTCACGCATCTATCCGCCGCCGACGGCGGATAGATTATGAAAGCATCAACACCCGGATTCTCCGCAAGCTGATTCCCGTAGGCATGTACGTCAGGGTGTCCCATTGTTGAAGTCAGGAGCGGATGTCCCGGATCGGAACTCAGAAAAAATTCCAATCACTGGAACTATTTCGCCCAGCTTTATCCAACCATTGGAACTTTTTTGCGGCATGCGCCGCGACAAAAAAACCGGCGGGATCGCTCCCGCCGGTTTTCACAGATCCTGTCCTTGTGCGTTAATTGTCGATCGCCTGCGTCCGAATCAATACGCCATACACCCGGTTGGATACGGCAGCCGAGGCGTCCTGCAGGCTGATGTTGCCATTCGCGGCCACCGGGCCTTCGGAATCGGCAATGCTCCACTGGGCGAGGTTGACCGGGTTGGCCGTGACATCGCTCATCGCAACCGTAGGATATACCAGATAGTAATACAAGCCGGCCTCTGCGGCGAGGGTGACATTCGGCTGCCCGCCGGTGATCGTAAACGCGGAGACGGCCACGGCGTTGGTGGGCAACTCCGGACCGGTCGCTACCGTGGTCACGGCGAGATTATTGACGAACATCTTCCGGCTGTCTTCGTTGGCGGTACCGTTGAAGTAAAATTTGAAGCTGTCCGGTGTACCGACCGCGGTAAAGGTCTGGTCAAAACTCTCCACTCCGTCACGGCCGGTCGAGGTCACACGCAAACTGTCCGCGCTGACGCGAGCAATACTCACGGTGATGGCATTGACTCCGTAATTTGCCAGCATCAACAAACCGGAGGGCTCGTTCGTAATGGTGATATACAACTCGGCGGTATTGGCCATGTTGATGTTGATGAGCTTTTCCGCCCCCGCATACAATTCGAAGCCGCGGTTGGATCCCGCATCACCGCTGTCGAAATTCAGTCCCCACACGAAACTGAATTGCTCACCCTCGGCAAGAGGATTGCTGAAATTGCGGGAAACTTCAGCATTGGCGCCTGCCCCGGCCGGATCGGCATAGAATCCGAATGATGCGCTGTCCATACCGGCGATTCCGGCCGAGGCCGGGTCTCCGATGAAGGATCCGGCAAATCCGGTTCCTGCCGCGTGATTAAACGACCATGAACCGAAGCCGTTGCCGTTACTATCACCGTTGAACCACTGACCATAATAGTACGAGGCCAGATCATGGATGTTTGTCGGGCCGGCGGTCACATCCACCACCAGCGGAGTGCTGACCACTTCGTTGTTGGTCGCGGTGAGCGTGGTGGCTCCGGCGGCAATGGTGTTGAGGCGGAAGGTGGCATTCAAGGATCCCGGATCAAACGTCACCGATGAGGAAACCGTGCCGGCGGCCGGCGAAGAACTTTCGAGATAAACCACATCACTCACCAACGAGGTACTGTTGCGGGTAAGCGTGTATACCGGGGTGGCCACGTCGAGGACGCTGGTGGGGCCACTGATGCTCAGGAAACCGGTAGAGCTGGGTACAACGGTGAGCCGGTTGAAGTGCAGCACACCACCTTCACCGGATAAACCGCTATTGTAGAACTTGAAACCGGTTATGCCGCTGGAAACCACCGAACCAATGGTGTTAAGGTTAGTATCCTGCGCGCTGGCCATCGCATAGTCAAATCCAGTTGCGGTCGCGGTGATGCTGACATCAACCAATACACCAAATTCGCGGATGGCGGGCCATGCCGTTGCGGGAGCAGAATTGCCACCGGTCCACGAATAGCCATTGGTCGCAATGTTCAAATTGAAGATCGTGTCGCCGCCGGAGCGGATATCGAAGCCGCGGTTCTGGTCGTCCCACTGGAAGGAAAACGAGAAGGTAAAAATGTCTCCGACAACCAGCGGAGAGGCGAATGATCGAACGGCTTCCTGATACCCGCCATTTCCTCCCATCAATCCGAATGCGACACCGTTGGTGTTCAACGAGGCGGCATTGGAGGCATTGTTGGTAGTTGCGTCGCTAATCAGGTGCTGTCCGCCGCCATTCTGGAAACTCCAGGGTTCAAACCCATTGCCGCCGTTACTGCCATTCGACCAGCCAAGGGGATAGAACGTTGCATCGTCGTAAATGTTGGTCGGCGTCGGAGGAAGGCTAACCACCGTTACATTCAGGACCGCGCTGGTTGCGATACTGTCAGTAGCGGTCAGGCCTGCAGCGCCGACAGCTTCGGCCACGGCTTCAAATGTGACGCTGTTGCCCGAGGTGATCTCAACCGATGCGGGGACTGAAACAGTGCCGGGAGCCGAACTGGAGAGATCGATGGCATTTGTCATGAATCCGGTGCGGGTGACGGTATACGTGTTCGTCGTTCCCAGAAATACGCCGGCTGGTCCAGAGATCGTGAGGCCGGGCAAGGGTATGTTTACCGTAAAGGTATCCGAAACAGCGCCTTCTGACGCGGTGATGGTAGCGGATCCCGCAATCAGGCTGACCACGGAGCCGGTAAAGCTAACCGAGGTTTCGCTTGAGCCAAACATCACGTTTGTCGGCACGGTGACCGCATTGGTATTATCACTCGATAAAGCGATCTCATCGCCAACGCCACCCAACTCGCGCGTGAGAGTGAATACAAACTCGCCGGTGTTGGTCGGACTGGCCGAGTCTGGGGTGAAGGCGAGCGAGGGCGCAGCAAGAATTTGGAGGTTGTTAAAGTAGGGCTGACGTTGATCGCCTGCGCCCAAGTTAAAGGCATAAATAGCCAGTGCATCGGGTGCCGAGGCAACCGTTATGTTAGTGGCCAGCGAGCCGGTGCCATCACGATCATTCGCCTGGACCAATACCGTGTCGTTAGCGACCAGCGTGAACGTCCAGTTCATGGCCGCGGTGCCGAAACCAAAACCAACATTAACCCCGTTAACCGAAATATCAGAGTTGCCGGCGTTGTTGATCCGAATCAATTCAGCCCCGTTCCCCCAAATCGAAAAACCTTTATTGCCGTTGGCCCCATTATCTCCATCCCAGTTGATTCCCCACTGGATTGCGAAGGTCTCGCCAACATTAAGGGCCGCCGAAAAAGGGCGAATATTCGTTACAGAGGCTCCTGATCCCGGCGGATTCGCATATAAACCAAAGGTTACGGTTGTCATGCCACTCACCCCGGCAAACGATGGATCACCGACAAAGGATCCGGCAGATCCTGTTCCGGGATTAACCGAGAAGATCCACGGACCAAATCCCGTTCCGCCATTAGACTCATTCGTCCATCCAGCGGCATAATTTGCAGCATTATCCGAACCAATTTGCGCGTGGGCGGGCGAGGCAATGAGCGCAATCGCCGCAATACAAACCGTCAAGAACTTCGTCCACTTCATGTTGTGTTGCTCCTTCATCAAGGGTTAAGCCATGTACCCGCGCCACCGCTTAATCAATGGCGAACGCAAGTAAAACGTATTAATTGCGAAATAATAACCGGAGGCAAGGCAAAAGTTCACATTTTTTGAATGTAAATTTTACGCATAAAAAATCTTACCGGAAAAATCTTCTCCACACGGGAACGTTCGATCTGCCTGGCCGGAATGGGTTGTGCCCCGACTTTTTGAACTCACCATTCCGTTTTTCACGGAGGTGGCATCATTACAGATTCTTCCCACACATGATTAAGTATTGTCTCCCCCTTACGCCTCCGCTAGGGTTTTGCCCCTATTCAACCAACCAAGGCATTGATTATGGCAACTGTGAAAAAACCTGTTTCCCTTGTGACCGGCGGCGCCGGCTTTCTCGGCTCGCACCTGACCGACCTGCTCCTATCCCAGGGCCATCGCGTGATCGGCATGGACAACCTGATTACCGGCAACATGGCGAATGTCGCCCACCTCGCCGGCCACCCCGACTACAAATTCATCAAGCAGGATGTGACTGAATACATCTACCTCGAAGGCAACGTCGATTTCATCTACCACTTCGCCTCGCCGGCCAGCCCGATCGATTACCTTGAACTGCCGATCCCCACCCTGAAAGTCGGCGCCCTCGGCACCCACAAGGCGCTCGGCCTGGCCCGCGCAAAAAAGGCGCGCCTGATTCTGGCCTCGACCTCGGAAGTGTATGGCGACCCGCTGATTCATCCGCAAACCGAGGACTACTGGGGCAACGTGAACCCGGTCGGCCCGCGTGGCGTGTATGACGAGGCCAAGCGTTTCGCCGAAGCCATGGTGATGGCGTATCACCGCTACCACGGCGTCGAAACCCGCATCGTTCGCATCTTCAACACCTACGGACCGCGTATGCGCCCGAAGGATGGCCGCGTAGTGCCGGCGTTTATCACCCAGGCACTGAAGGGCGAACCGATCACGGTGTTCGGCGACGGATCGCAGACACGCAGTTTCTGCTACGTGTCCGACCTCATCGCCGGGATCTACGCGCTCTCTCAGAGCAACGAGGTGAACCCGGTGAATATCGGCAACCCGAGCGAAATGAGCGTGAAACAATTCGCCGAAGTGATCCGCGACCGTTGCCACAGCAAGTCGGAAATTGTCTACAAGCCGCTTCCGGTCGACGACCCGAAGATCCGCCAGCCCAACATCACCCGTGCCCGCCAGATCCTGAAGTGGGAGCCGAAGGTGAATCTGGACCAAGGCCTCGAAAGCACCATCGCGTATTTCAAGGGATTGCTCGACAAGGGAGAGATATAGCCAGTTTGCCGTTGCGGCTCCGGCCGGGCAGCGGCGATGAATGTCAAAGATGTGTTGAGACTTTCCGTCAAGTTCCTATAGTGGGCGATCGTGAAGCTTACCTACTCAAAACCGGACGGCGAGACCAAGTCCTTCGCATTGGCCGAACGGCCGATCACCATTGGTCGAAGCGAGGATGCGGATGTCATCCTCCTCGATGAAAAAGTCTCTCGCGTTCATTGCGGCATCCGCTATTTCGATGGCGCCTTTTACATCAAGGATCTCAAGTCGAAAAACGGCACCTTCGTGAACGGCGCGCGGATTGAGGCCGCTCAACTTGCTCCCGCGGATGTGATCAAGGTGGGAAGTTACACCTTTACGTTTGAACAAACCGGGGGTCCCGGAACTGAAACCGCTCTGCGCGAGATCAGCGATGAGATGGACCTCGGCAAAGGGTACTCCACCTTGCTCAAGGAAATCGTGCATGATTCCGGCGATATGGCCGCTGGCACCCCCCCTGCGGTAGCACCGGCAAAGCCGGCCCAAGAGGACAAGCCGATGGCTGGAGCCAGCACGGCCGCGCCCAAGCCGGTCATCAAGGCGCCCATGCCGGTGCGTCCCGGCTTGAAAAAACTACCCACCCGCCCGCCGCTCAAAATCAATATCAAGAAAACGCTGGGCGAGTAACCACCGCGCTTACGGCCACACAAGGCCTCGTATTTTCCGGACAGCGGATCTGCCTGCGGCGGAGAAATCCGGGTGTTCGCTAGGGAACCGGAAATCTGTCCGTCAGCTTGATCACATCCTCGCGCACGGAGGCGAGAACGGCCGCATCGCCGGGGTGCTTGAGTAGTTTTTCGATGAAGCCGGCAATCGTCCGCATCTCGCCCTCCTTCATCCCGCGCGTGGTAACCGCCGGGGTGCCGATGCGAATGCCCGATGTGACGAACGGACTCTTGGTGTCAAATGGAATGGCGTTTTTATTGACGGTAATGAGCGCTTCATCCAGCAACACCGCCGCGTCCTTGCCCGTCAGGTTGACCGGGGTCAGATCAACCAGCATGCAGTGATTTTCGGTTCCGCCGGAAACGATCCGCACACCTGCCGCGGAAAGGGTGTCGGCGACCACCTTGGCATTGGCCACAATTTGCCGCGCATACTCCTTAAAGGACGGCTGTAGGGCCTCGTGAAAACATACGGCCTTACCGGCGACAATGTGCATCAACGGTCCGCCCTGAATGCCGGGGAACACCTGCTTGTCGACCTCCTTGGCGTACTGCTCCTTGCAAAGAATCAGCCCGCTGCGAGGTCCACGCAAGGTCTTGTGCGTGGTGGTGGTGACAAAATCCGCGTAAGGCACCGGACTAGGATGCACGCCGCCGGCCACCAACCCGGCAATGTGCGCCATGTCCACCAGCAACAGCGCGCCCACCTGATCAGCGATGGCGCGCATGCGCGGGAAATCAATAATGCGCGAATAGGCGCTGGCCCCCGCGATGATCATCCGCGGCTTGTGGGTCACCGCCAGTTGCTCGAGTTCCTCGTAGTTGATGCATTCGGTTTGCGGATCGACGCCGTAAGGCACGACGTTGTAGTAGCGACCCGAGAAATTCATTTTATGACCATGGGTCAGGTGACCGCCGTGGGCGAGATTCATGGCAAGGATCGTGTCGCCGGGATTGAGCATAGCGAAATAGACCGCCATGTTGGCGGTGCTTCCGCTGTGCGGCTGGACATTGGCATGTTCCGCGCCGAACAATTGCTTGGCCCGGTCGATGGCGAGATTCTCCGCCTCGTCCACGCACTCGCAACCGCCGTACCATCGTTTGGCCGGGTAGCCCTCGGCGTATTTGTTGGTGAGCACGGAGCCGCAGGCTTGGCGGACGGCGCGACTGGTGTAATTCTCCGAGGCAATCAATTCGATGTTGCGTCGCTGGCGCAGTTCTTCGTGCCGGATGGATCGATACAGTGCCGGATCGGTGGCGGCAATGGCATCAAGCGCTTGTAAATCGGCGGCGGCGGTGTCGATCTTGCTCACGCGACCCTGATGGCGACCGCCCTCGAACGAAGCGCCCAACCAGGCATCGAGAATAGCCTCCACATCGCCGGTCGCATCGGCGCCCAACACGAGCACATTCGCATCGTTGTGCTCGCGCGCCTTTTTGGCCGCTGCGGCATCGTGTACCAGCGCGGCCCGAACGTGCGGAAACCGGTTGGCCGCCATGCTCATACCGATGCCGGTCCGGCAAATCAGAATGCCTTGCGTGGCTTTGCCTTCGGCCACCCGGGTGGCCACATCGGCGGCAAAATCGGGATAATCAACCGAGGCCGCCGAACCGGTGCCGAGATCCTCGACGCCTATGCCGCGCTTTTCGAGCTTCTGCTTGATCGCCTGCTTCAATTCAAACCCGCCATGATCGGCGCCAATCACCATATTCATATGTTCATGCCTTTCCGCTGGGGGCGCGACCGCCCGTTCCTGTTCCAGTAGGGTTAAAATCAAATCCGCAATCGCGGCATCGAGGGCATCGCGCGTATGACGATACACATCCAACGACAAACCAATCGGGTCGGGAATATCCCGCGCGTATCCGGCCGAGCCGAACGACGTCAGCAAATGCACCTTCGGAGCCACCGCCGGCTCAAAATGTATGATGTCCTGGCGGTGACGGGCGGTCATGGTAACGATTAGATCCGCCTTCATCAACATCCAGCGATGGATGGCCTGGCTGCGAAGGTTACGCCCTTCCAATCCCTTCTCCTGCAAGGCAATCACCGACTCCTCGCTCGCCGGCATGCCGGGCATGGCTGCCGTGCCGGCCGATATGGCCGTCCAGCCCAGATCTTTGGGCGCGCGGGCGCGAAACAGCACTTCCGCCATCGGACTGCGGCAGATGTTGCCCGTACATACAAATAGAACCTGTTTCATGGCAGGGAAGAAGATACCGCACTGGCGGGTTCCTTCAAGGCTTTCAGCGCCGTGAGGAGATCGTGCGCCTTCTCGAGGATTCCATCGCCGCGGGTGCGCCGCCGCAACGCTTCATGTTGGCGCTCCAGATCGGCGCGCCGGCGACGATCGAGCAGATTTTCCGGCGGTTCATAAGCATGCGTTTGACGTTCTTCGGCGGTCACAACCACGGCGGGAACCACGCCGGCTTCCCCGGTAAACCGGTAACCGCCGGCGGTATCGAGCACGCGGGTGGCCAGCAACACGGTTTGTTGCTGCAACACGACCGGCTCACGCACCAGAAAATCGCCGGACGTAGTCTCGCCGACCAGCAACACGCGCGGATTCGCCTCCGGGAGAATTGCCGCGAGAATTTCCGCGGCACCCCGGGTGGCGCCATCCACCAGCACCATCGCGGGAACATCCAGCGCAGGCTGGGCGCTTGCTTGATGGCGCTCGAGCTCTTCGTTGCGGAGATTACGAAATGCGAAAAGAAACTGGCCCTCGGCGGCGAAAAAGGACGCCAGCCGGGCGGCAAGTCCGGTATCGTCTCCGGAAGCTCCACGCAGATCAAGGATGAGCCCGCGGGGACGCTCTTCGCGGATTTGCCTCAGCCGCGCGACAACTTCCTCGCCGTCGCGGGAGTAAAGACCATGAATGCCGAGAAAAGCTATTTGTCCGGACAGCATTTCGCTCCGGTCGACCGAGGCGAGCGGACCGGGCGCGAGCGCCACCTCGACGCTGGTCGTTTCGCCGGAACGGAGCAACTGAAGCAACAGATTGGTCGGGGCGCTTGCCCGCAACAGCTTGCGGGCTTCCGGCAGCGGCATCGGAGCAAGAAAATTGGTGCCCACGGCGGCAATCACGTCGCCGGCGAGGAGATTCGATATGGAAGAGGATGCGATTACGGGCAAACCATTCGACATGGTCAAGTCAACGGCAACGCGGACGACATACCCGTTGCGGTCGTGTTGCACGGCTAACCACTCCTCACCGGTCAGGAGGCGGGCCTTCGGGTCAACCGTCTGGACGGTCGCAATCATCGAAGCCAGGCGAGCGTCCTCGGGATCCGGAGTGATGCCAAGCGCCGCCAATTCATCCGGCCAGGAAGGCGGCGGATTGGTTTCGGCCAGCACGGTGAACGTGGCGAAGAACAGGATTATGCGGAAAAAAAGCATGGGCGTGTTTTGTACGCATGGTGCATTTCATGGAGGGCGGATTCAAGCTCGATACATCCTCTTATAGATGCTCGTGACCTCCATCTGGAGGGACGCGCTCCGTCGCGTCCAGAGAATTATGCGAGCATGGTTTGACATCGCCTCAGCGGTCATGCCACATCAACGTCTCCACCTCGTCCTGAAACAGCCAATCATCGGGCTCGCTCACCAATCCGGCCCGCACCGGATTGCGACGAACATACTCCCACTTCTCGCCGTAATGATCGGTCGAGCGCAACTGCGTATCCCAAAAATTCTTCTGCTACAAGGGATGTTCCGCAGCTCGCGGCCAACGCATCGATGCCATGCTTTTTCAGAACTTAATACACCCCTTCACCGATGGCGGCGGATACTGGCCGGGCCCGCAGAACAAGTGCTCATGGTCAGCATGATGATATAGCGACCAACCCGCTAATGACCATCGCGCCCGCTTGATCGCAGCAACTCGTGGACACCATCATTATTGAGTATGAGCTTTCGCTCGGGGGTACAAACGGTCAGAAATACAATCATCGATTGATTCCCTCGCTCGATGGGCGGATGATGCGCGGGTTGGGATCGTGCCGGACAATGATTCATGGCGTGATGTTGTGATGCATGTTCAAGTCATGCTCCGTCGGGGCCGGAACATGAAGAAGAGCATTTCCATAATCATCTACCTCGCCCGCCACCCGATATCCTTGCGATACTGCATCCCGCTAAACTTGATCTTTTCCACCGCGCTGTAAACCCGCCTCAGGGCATCCGACAAGTCCGATCCGTCTGCCGTGACCCCCAACACCCGCCCCCCCGCCGTCACCACGCGTCCGTCTGTCATTTTTGTTCCGGCATGAAAAACCACGGCATCGTTCACATTTTCGAGTCCGGTGATTTCGTCGCCGGTTCGCGGTGTGCCGGGATAATTTGCGGCGGCGATCACCACGCAGACCGACGGATTCTTTTTCCACTGCACCATCGATGGGTCAAGGCGGCCGTCGGCGGTGGCAATCAATGCGGGCAGGATATCGCCATCCCAGCGCATAAGAATGGCTTGGCATTCCGGGTCGCCGAAGCGAGTGTTGAACTCGAGCACGCGGAGGCCTTTTTTTGTGAGCATGAGGCCGGCGTAGAGGATGCCGCGGAAAGTGATGCCGCGTTTACGAAGCGTGGCCACGGTGTTTTCAAACACGGTGGCGCGGATTTCCGGCCACAAATCTTCCGTCACCACCGGGGCGGGTGAATAGGCGCCCATGCCGCCGGTGTTTGGTCCGGTGTCGCCATCACCAATACGTTTGTGATCCTGCGACGAAGCGAGCATGACGATGCGTTCGCCGTCGACCAGCGCGAGAATGGAGGCCTCCTCGCCGTCAAGAAACTCCTCGATCAAGACTTGGCAGCCCGCCGCGCCGAAAACGTTGTCGACGAGTGCTTCGTCGATAGCCTGTTCAGCTTGTTCGATCGTCGCGCAAACCGTGACGCCTTTACCTGCGGCAAGACCATCGGCCTTAACGACGATCGGCGCGCCTTGCTCGCGCGCGTATTTTTTCGCTTCTTGCGCATCCGTGAATGCGGCGGAAGCCGCGGTTGGCACGCCTGCCTCGCGCATGATGTCCTTGGCGAAGATTTTGCTGCCTTCCATTTGCGCGGCGGCTTGGTTGGGGCCGAACACTTTGAGGCCAATCGCCACCAGCCGGTCGGTCAGGCCGGCGCACAGTGGCGCCTCGGGTCCGATGACGGTTAAGGCAGGCTGGTGTTCGGACGCCCAGGCAACGATCGCGTCGAGATCCGTCGCGCCCATTTCCAGATTGGTGGCGATTTCAGCGGTGCCGGCATTCCCCGGGGCGCAGATGATACGGGGGCGCGACGAATCAGACGCGATTTTCCATGCTAGCGCATGTTCGCGTCCACCTGAGCCGATGATAAGGATGAGGGGTTCGAACATGAATCATCCAATGCTCAACAGCCCGCATGGAACGACCAAACATCCACCTAATCGGTTGAGCGTTGGATGTTGAACGTTGTCCCGCCATGCGGGAACTGGGGTGAGTGACGGGATTCGAACCCGCGACATTCAGAACCACAATCTGACGCTCTAACCAACTGAGCTACACCCACCATAAAAACGAAGGTCGAGAAATAGTAAAAGAACCGGAGGAAATCAATTTCAAAAACGAAAAAGGCACCCGCGAGGGTGCCTTTTCGTAGACCATCGCGATAAATTTATGACTTCTTGCGTCGGTGCATCGCGCCACGCGCACCAAGCAGGCCGAGAAGCAGCATGGAAACGGCGGCCGGCTCGGGAACAACAGAAACTGTTCCGCTAATAATGAAATTCGGCGAGTTGACGGCCGTGTCGATTCCAGCTGTTCCCGTTGCCAAGCCAGCATTGTACCCGTAGAGACGTATCTCCAAAGCACTCCCGACATCATTCAAGCTGCTGACCGTGTTTGAGGTCGATTGCACGCCTGTCGTTGTTCGCGCAATCGGAGTAAATAGATCAGTTGCGAATCCATCAAAGCTGGTTCTGAAGGTAAAGTTTGACGGGCCGGTGCCAGAACGATCGAAGGCAACCACTATATCGGAGATCGAAAATGTGTAACCGCTGTCCGGCGTTATTGTGAGGGAAATATAATCGTTGGTGATGTTAAGGGTATTTCCAATTGCCCAATTGTTGCCGCCGAAACGATTGCCATTCGACGCCGCCGTGACACCCACAAGCGAAAGATCAGTTGCGCTAAGATTGGCGGCCGTTGATGCAGGAGGCTCAGCTGTTTCTGTTCCTACATTTCCAAAGGTATTGTACGAAACTAGGATGTCTGCCAATCCGACCCCGGAAACAAAACCGATGAGTGATATCGTAACGAATTTTTTGATCATTTTGTTCATATATCAGTCTCCCTGCAGTTGTGCAAAAAATACGTGGATTTGATCGCATGCGTCAACATAAAGATCATTTAAATTTGATAAGGAAACTGTGAAGGAAAGGGTGGCGATTGCTTGCCTGTTCTGTGGGTGTTAGGGGTATTTGGAGGGGTATTTGGGGACATAGAGCAATCACCGATAGAGCAACCCCCTCTGCACCAACGATTTGGATCTGGCCTGACCCCGGTCCGGCGAACCCCAACCGATAGGGACATAGAAGCATGGGCAGCGCGCGCTATTCGCAGCTCGCTACAACGCTTGGCGAGTCGCGTTTCGCCGACCGCGTTTAACGCGGGCGATTTTAGTCGCGTTACCGGTCTGGATGACCGATCGTATAGAGAAGATTCATGCTTGGTCAGTTGATCCATTTCCGTAATCGATGCGGCTTTCTTCTGGTGGCGATGCTTCTCGCCCCGGTCACCCGGGATCCTGTCGCACACGCCGCATCTCCTCCCTATGTCGACCTGCGCCATTGGCAAACCAGCATCAAATCGCAGCACGGCAACAACTGCTTCATCTACGCGACGGTAGCTGCGCTTGAAGCGCGCCTGAAACGCGAGGGCCGCGGCGACCTTGATCTCTCCGAGGCATTTTCCGATTACATGGGCGCGCTTTTTTTTCTGGAATCCTGCGAGATGGATGGACGTTATCGCACCAGCCGCATGCGTGTGCCGCTCGCGGGCGAGCGCGAGACCAGCCTGGCCGTGGATTATCAGCCCAGCGTCGAGAGCGGCACGCCCTGCATCCGGTTGCGCATTCCTGAAGAGCGATATTTTCCATCCGTCATCAGCCCGCATCCACCCGTTGGGCCGTCGGACTCAACTCACCCGCATTGGTCGCGGCAGTTCGATGTGAGCACACACAATCTCGACCCGCGACGCCTGACTCGATCTGCGGTCGAAGCGCCGCTTTACTACGGCATCGAGGAAATCGCCTGGTTGCCGCGCGAAGATGCCGCCAAACCGGAAGCGCTGGAGCGCTTGCTTGCGGAAGGAAACGAAATCATATGGGATTTCAAGATCGCCGGGGATCAGTTATCGAACCCGTGGCGATACACCGAGCCGGCGGATCCGATGGGCCCGGGTCATCGCATGCTGATCGTCGGCTACGATCGTCGCGATCGAAAAAGCCCTTACTTCATCGTGAAAAACAGCTGGGGACCTACAACCAACGAGGGGGCACAGGGATTTACTTGTGTGGGATATGACTTCATCAAGTACGGAGAAGGCGCCTCTTACATCACGCGTATCCGTCAACCGGCACCCTGGCCGGAGTTGAAGTATATTGGCCGGTGGAACGTGCGGGTTGATGATCGACAGGGACTTCTCGACATCTATCATCTGCCCGGGTTGATGCGCGACGAGTTCACCCATCATCAATACCTGGATGGCCGAGGAGTCGTGGTCCGCGATCAGCGTCTCGGCATGTTTTACGAGGATGGCGATCCGTCGCGGGCCTTTCATGTAAACGGAAATGCCTCAGCAGGACTTATCCAACTGTGGATTGACTTCGATCGCCCGACCCGGCGCTGGGATGAACTCACCGGAACGAAGATCGAACTGCGCAGGGTTGATGCTCACACACTGGCCGGTGCTGTCATCGTGCCCTCCGGCCGCCGGAACGACGCATCGGCCTCGCTGGTCGAGTTCAACCCGCCGGTGCCATACACGCCGGAAGAGCCCGGGGATCCGATCATCGATGCATCGGCCGGCGTGCCCGCCGACGTTCGCCAGGCCTTCATGACCGCCTGGCAAAAAGAGGGTGGCGCGCAAGGAGCACTTGGCAAAGCAGTCAGTGATATTTTTTCGCCGGGTAACGACGCCTGGATGCAGGTGTTCGAGAAAGGAAAAATCACCCACAGTGCCTTTCACGGCGCGACGGTGATTTTGAACTAGGAAAAGCATGCCCATCTATCCGGTCAACGAACAAAAAGCCGCCGACCTCGCGGCACGCATGGCGCGGCTGGGGATTCGCGAGGAGGAGCTGGTCGAGTCGTTTATCCGCGGATCGGGGAGCGGCGGGCAGAAGGTGAACAAGACAAGTTCGTGCGTGCAGATTCTGCACAAGCCGACCGGGATCGAAATCCGCTGCCAGCGCGAGCGGTCGCAGGCAATGAATCGCTACTTCGCGCGGCGCGAGTTGTGCGACAAGGTCGAGGAGCGTATCGAGGGCCGCAAGGCGGCGCGCCAGCAGGAGATCGAAAAAATCCGCCGGCAAAAGCGCCGCCGTTCCCGCAAGCAAAAAGCCCGGATGGTGGATGAGAAGAAGAAGCACGGGGAGAAGAAAGCGGAGCGGCGCAGGGTGGATTACTAGCGCGCCGGGGGCGCTACGTTCAACATTCAATGTTCAACGCTCAACTTTCAAGGCGGCTTTTCGGTTGAAACGCGGGGCTAATGCGGGTAACAATCGAAACTCCGGCACTCGTAGCTCAACTGGACAGAGCTTCTGACTTCGGATCAGAAGGTTACAGGTTCGAACCCTGTCGAGTGCGCCAGCGAGTCCGTGGAGAGGTGTCCGAGTGGTTTAAGGAGCACGCCTGCCCGCCGCAGGCGGACCCGCCTCCGGCGGGGAAAGTGTGTGATGCGAAATGTGCGTGGTGTATATATTGCGAAGCAAAAAAGACGGACATCGGTATGTAGGCTGTGCTAAGGATTTGGAGGAGCGCCTAAAAAAGCACAACAGTGGGCAAGTGCGTTCAACCAAACCGCGAAGGCCTCTGGAGCTTGTGTATAAAGAGGATCATGTGGACTGGTCTTCGGCGCGGAAACGTGAAGATTTTTTGAAAAGCGGTCAAGGCCGTCAGTGGCTTGACGAGCAACGTGTTTAGGAGAGGTGTCCGAGTGGTTTAAGGAGCACGCCTGCCCGCCGCAGGCGGACCCGCCTCCGGCGGGGAAAGTGTGTGATGCGAAATGTGCGTGGTGTATATATTGCGAAGCAAAAAAGACGGACATCGGTATGTAGGCTGTGCTAAGGATTTGGAGGAGCGCCTAAAAAAGCACAACAGTGGGCAAGTGCGTTCAACCAAACCGCGAAGGCCTCTGGAGCTTGTGTATAAAGAGGATCATGTGGACTGGTCTTCGGCGCGGAAACGTGAAGATTTTTTGAAAAGCGGTCAAGGCCGTCAGTGGCTTGACGAGCAACGTGTTTAGGAGAGGTGTCCGAGTGGTTTAAGGAGCACGCCTGGAAAGTGTGTGTACGTCAAAAGCGTACCGAGGGTTCGAATCCCTCCCTCTCCGCCAGTTTTTAATTCACGCCTGCCCGCCAAAGGCGGACCCGCCTCCGGCGGGGAAAGTGTGTGTACGTCAAAAGCGTACCGAGGGTTCGAATCCCTCCCTCTCCGCCAGTTTTTAATTCACGCCTGCCCGCCAAAGGCGGACCCGCCTCCGGCGGGGATAACGCTTGTCAAAGATCCGCCAGCACCTTGTCTTGAAGTCCATCCAGGGAGATTGGCTCATCGATGCCGATGTACTCCCACCCATTCATGAATCCCCGGCTTTTGCTGAATATGCGGGCTTGTTCGAAGGCCTCAAACGAGTCATCCCGCACGATGTAGACCAGGTAATGCGTGCCGGTATCAAGCCGGTCCAGCAGATCTCCGAACGCTCCTGATTCCGTCGCCCGCGGCACATCCAGACCCCTGACCTCCCAGCGCGGATGCAGCAATTTGATTCCTACGGCGAGCATGCTGTTGTCGACGCGGTAAAACCGGTTGCCGATATCACGCGTGAGTCCTTCCGCCACCGTCGATCCCGTCCCCTGCCCCGCCTTTTCGCGAATCTCGCGCAAGGTGCGGCGAATGGCTTGATCAATTTCCTCAGGATTGACCGGATAAATCTGATTGTTGCGGCACTCGATAAAGACCGGGGCATTGGTCACGGCCACACTGTAGGGAGCGAGGCGCAACTTGGGCGTCTTCAACGCAACATCAATGACCACAACCAACGACATGAACAACGCGACGATCGCCACCGTGATAATATCACAAAAAGAGGTGATATTGAGGTCGGGGTTGGATTTTGGAGCGCGCCGAGCCATGTCATCAATACCTCGAAACGGAAATGTTGAGTTCCTTCAATCGCTCGCGCCAGCTCAACACCGCATTCGCATCCAGCACATCCGTGCCCAAACTGATTTTTCGGCGGGCAATTTCACGGCGCAAATGACGGTACACCGGAAGCGAGTCGGGCCGGACCAGCAGAATGATGTACTCGGCTTGGCGGTTGGCCTCTATGCGGTCGAGTAACACGGAAACCGCATTCCCGCTTTGGGACATCTCATCGATGCTGACCGGCTCGTTACCCGGAATGACATACGCGCCCTCGCGACGGCAATCGATGTAGGTGGGCTTCGGCAGCGTCATGTTTAATTTAAGTTCGAGATCGCGGAAGGAAAGAACCGTCAATTGCTGCGGATTCCGGATCACCGGGATAATCATGACGATCATGACGAGGCAAATGATGCTCATCATGATCATTAGCGAATCGAGAAACGGCGTCATCTCGATCTTGCCTGATTGCTGCATCCGTCGTCTGGCCATGGCGGTATCCGCTCCGGAATTAATACGACTCGGTGAGCACGATTTGGCGGGGCCGCGATAATTGCCTGATCATGTCGTCCGATGCCTTCAGGTGTTCGCCCAACCGGCCGATCAACTGGCGAAACTCCTCGCTGTCGGCCACGCCCTCCAACGCCACCTGCACAGAGCGCGACGTTTTGAGTAACGCATCAATTTGCGTGCCGAGATCGATCACGCGCTCCAGTTGCTCGCCGGCTTTGCGCATGACCTCCCGGGAACCCTCGACGGCCTTGGCCGAGGCGAGGGTATAATCCGCGGACACCGCC
Organism: uncultured Verrucomicrobiota bacterium; assembly: GCA_964470065.1. Classification (GTDB taxonomy): domain Bacteria; phylum Verrucomicrobiota; class Kiritimatiellia; order CAIVKH01; family CAIVKH01; genus CALMUP01. The sequence continues at coordinate 91,361 of CAYYAR010000001.1, forward strand.
CGGATGTTCTCCGCCAACTCCTGCAGGGATTCCCGCTGCGCTTTACCCAATTGCTCACTGGCTCCGGCAATCAGCGCGGCGTGCGCATCCAGCCTTCCCGCCACATCCGAGGCCGCCGTTAAAAACCCGTCGGAACTGCGGCGCAACGCATCATCGAAGCCGGACGCAAGCTCGCGCATCCGCTGTTCGTACCCGGCCTGAAAAGTCGCATATTGTTGTTGAAGTAAATCGCCGGCGGCGGCGATCGCGTTGGCGAAGACCGACTGATACACGGCGGGATCGGGCATGCGCTTGAATGCCTGCTCCACGGCGCTCGCCAACTCGCGCACCGGGGCATCCAAGGACCCGGCGATGTGGGCCAGCGATGCGCGAATGGACTCGATGCTCGCCACCGGCAGATCGAACTGATTCGCCGAACTGATGCGCGCCGTCACCCGCTCCTCGATCAGTTCATCCAGCGTCGAGAGCAAAGCCTCCTCCTGCCGCTCGGCCGCCATGCTGGGGAAAGCCGACACGCCGGCAGTGAACAATCCGACCAGCGTTGTATAAAACGCCACGGCCAGACCCTGAGTGATCATGCCGACCTGCTGGGTAATATCCTCGGTGGACACTTCACCGCCCCGGAGAAAGTCCGCAAATCCACCGATACCATAGCTCACGCCGTATACCGTCCCCAGAAAACCAAGCAGCGGAAGCGACCAGATATACAACCGGTTGGCCCGGAAGGAAGCATCGGATGCCGTGTAGTCCAAGTCGCTATTTTCCTTGGTGTAATGAATCGTGCGTTCGGGATCGCGGGAATTGATCCACATCACCAGCACACGCATGACCCGCGTGCAGACGATTCGCTGATGCCAGTCGGGCATCGCGGCCAGCGCGTGACAGGTCGCCAGCAAACGCGACCGGTCTTTCATGTCCAAATCTTCCGGCACCGGTAAATTTTCAAGCGCCCTGAATTCCTTGACCAACTTGATGCGCTTCATCGCCACCGTGACGATCGACAGGCAAAACATGTACATCGTGAGAAACTGGAAAAACAACCGGGATGAATCAATCTCCACCCGCCCCATAAAGATGTCGCGAATAAACGAGCCACTCAACAAATACAGGAAGCCGAAAATCAACAGGTTGAGCAGTAACGCCAGCATAACTGCCCGGGACGATCGGATACGGGTCGTAGGCCTCTCGCCTGACGGGAAAAAGACGGAATCTTCGCTCATGGTGATCGCACTCCTGCCGGTTGTTTTGCGAAACATTAACGCCTCTTTCCGCCTATGCACAACCGCAAAGGATGGCGATGACCGGAAAACGTCGATATGGCAAGTTGACTCATCCTTTGGTAGTGTCGCGACCCATGCAATTGCTACATCCAGCTGCCACCTTCACCGTGCCCGATGGCGCGGGCGAAGTGAACGCACTGGCCAGGGTCACCCATCTCGGCATCGGCGCCCACCCGGATGATCTGGAGTTCATGGCGCTGCACGGGATTCTCGCTTGTTACCAAAAATCCGATGCTTGGTTCGGAGGCATCACCTGCACGAACGGCGGCCCCACGCTTATCGCCGATCGCCATGCCGAACAGGAACTCGCCGCCCGCGCCGGCGAATACAGCTTCATCGCCCAGCTTGGCTACGCGAGCGCCGAGGCGAAAGACCTGCATGACGAACGCCTCACCCGCGACCTCGCCGCCCTCCTCTCGGCCTGCCAACCGCACACCCTCTACACCCACAACCCCGCCGACAAACACGACACGCATGTCGCAGTACTGGCCCGGGTGGTGAAAGCGCTGCGAACCCTGCCTCGCGAGCAACGTCCGCAACGCCTTTTCGGCTGCGAAGTGTGGCGCGATCTCGACTGGCTCGACGATGACGCAAAAGTGCGTCTCGATGTTTCGTCACACCCGGCGCTCGCGGAAAAACTCGCCGGCGCGTTCACCTCGCAAAACGCGAAGAAGCGTTACGACCTCGCCGTGCGCGGCCGCGAACTCGCCAACGCGACGTTTTACGAAAGCCACGAGCCCGATGGACCGAAGCGCGTCTGGCATGCGATGGATCTGACCCCGTTATTGCACGACGACGCCATGACGCTCGCCGACTTGACGCGCCGCCATCTTGATGCATTCACCCGAAATGTGATGGAGAAAATTTCCCGTTATGAATAAAGAATTAGTCGTGCTCGCCGCCGGCATGGGCTCCCGCTATGGCGGACTGAAGCAAATCGATCCCGTCGGACCGTCCGGCGAACTCGTGATCGATTACTCGATCTATGACGCCCTCCGCGCCGGCTTCAATCGCGTCGTGTTCGTCATCCGCCAGGATATGCAGGAGGCGTTTCGCGATGGCATCGGCAAGGCCATGGAAAAGCGCGTCGATGTCGCTTATGCGTTTCAAGCACTCGACGATGTGCCGGCTGGATTCACCACACCCGCGGCGCGCACCAAGCCGTGGGGCACCGGCCATGCCGTTTATGCGGCGCGGAACAAGGTGAAGAGTCCCTTCGCCGTGATCAACGCCGATGATTTTTATGGTCCGACCGCATTCACCTTGCTGGCGGATCACCTCGATAAAGCGACAAACGACCACGTCATGGTCGCGTATCGCCTCGACCAAACCGTGTCGGAGCACGGAACCGTTTCGCGCGGGTTGTGCCGCACGGATACCAACGGCTACCTCATCGATATCGAGGAAGTCACGGCCATAGCAAAGACGGAGCGCGGACTTTTCTCCGGCGAGATCGCGCGCAATGGCGCCACGCCCACCTCGATGAATTGCTGGGGATTTTTCCCGGATGTATTGTCCCGTCTTGATGCGCATTTCCGGGCGTTTATCGCCACCCGGGGACAGGATCCAAAAGCGGAATTCTATCTACCCGGCTCGGTCAGCGATATGATTGCCGGCGGCGAGGCACGGGTGCGGGTGATGACCACGCCGGATCAATGGCTGGGCGTGACCTATCGCGAGGACAAACCCTTCGTGCAAGCCGGCATTCAGGCGATGATCCGTGCGGGCCGGTATCCGGTTACGCTTTGGGCTTCAGCGGTGTAGCGCTTTGCGCCCGAAAAGCAGGTAGCCGAAGGCCATCCAGAAAAGTGTCACGCCGCCGGTGAGGATGAGCACCGGCATCGGGCCGAATTCTGCAATGAGCGGCATCGAAGCCGCGGTGAAAAGGCCGCCACCAACAATCGGCTCGAACAGCATTTGCTTGTAGCCGAAACTTTCCAGCGCGCCGGATTTGTTTTTGGGATCAGCCATGCGCATGAGCAAAATACCGGTGACGGTGACGCCGGTGGATTGACCAAAGTCGCCGATGCCGCGCTCAAACCAGTTCAGCGGAATAATCCTCGGCGCGAGCCAGACCAGACACGCCACGTTCCATACAATACCCGCCAGTCCCAGCAGGAAAAACGGACCGAGATTTGCGCCCAGTGCGCCCGTGGACAAGGAACCCAAGGCCGCGACAATGGTGAAATCGAGCGCTGTGCCGGAAATCCGGTTCATCAGTCGACGGCTGATGTGGTGACCCTGCCCCGAACGGTCGACCACCAGCTGCACGATTACACCGCCGATCATCGCCAGTGGAAACAAGGGCACATACTTGATGATGACAACACCCTGCGGGCCGCCCCAACTGAGTGCTTCGATCCACAGCAGGAGTTCCTTGATGAGCCAACCGATGCCAATGGCCAAACCCACCACGCCGAGATGAATCGACAACGGATCCGTTCCATCGCCCTGCGACTCCTTGACGCCCTGCAACTCCTTCATTTCCTCCAGCTCATCGGCATCCGCACCCGCGAGATCGCCCAGCCGGACCTTTTCTCCGGGGGCAATGATGTGCCGCCGCGCCGCCCAGTTGATCATGATGACCCCGATCACCACGCCGGAGATCAAACCAACCGTCGCGAGACCCAGCGCGATGTCCGCGCCCTCAGGAAAACCGAGCTCGCGGAATGTGTCGGCCATGCCCGCGGCTGTCCCGTGACCGCCCTCGAATGAAATTTCGATAAGGGCTCCTGCCAGCGGACTCATTCCGTAAAGCGGTGTCAGCACCAGCATCGTCAGTCCGATGCCGGCCACATACTGACCCCATGCCAGCGTCTGACCGAACGCCATCTGCGGGCCGGCGCGGTTCCAGATCTCCCGCAGACCGGGGATGGGTTTGCCCAAAAACAGCGCGGCAAAAACCACGCTGATCAACAAACCCGGCAAGCTTCGCCAAACGGCCATCGTTTCCGCCGGCCACAATCCGCCCGGCCCCGGCTCGGCCCACCATGAACCGAAAAGCGGCGAACCGGCCAGCAACCCCAGCAACCCGGCCACGATCGAACTGGGAATAAATAATTTTTCCAGCAGCGGCACGCGCGCCTTCAACATTTTGGCGGCCAGCAGCAGCAGGCCAATCTGAATAAAGGCCCAGAAAAAATGGATCGCGGTCATGATTGACACATCCTGTGTCGACCGGCCAGGCATGTCAACCCCGACCCGGGCTGGAAGACGACGATTATACTTCCGGCTCTTTTGCTTGAATTTGATTTGGCGGGAAGTACTGTGTGGGTTGCTACATGAAGCGCGAGCATGAGCGATAAGTCCGTCATAGAAATTCAGAAAAAGTTCCGCCGGAAAACCTTTCTCGAGCATCTGCTTGGGCCGTTTGGATCGATTGTGTTGCACATTCTGCTGGTGGCAGCCGCCATCCGTTTTCTCGGAATGGCGACCCAGGAGAAGGACGCCTCCATCGAAGTTCAAATCATGGAGCCCGAGGCGATTGATCTCGAGGAGTTCGAGCAGGAGCTGCAGGAACTCGAGGAACTTCAGGAGATGAGCGACTTCATCACGCCGCCCGACCAGATGCTGGATGTGGAATCTCCACCGGATGTGAGCACCGAAATGGCGCCCACCGAAGACATCAGCATGGATCTCGCCGACCTGAATGTGATCAGCGACGCACAGAGTCCGCTTGTGATGAAAGGTTTGTATGAAGGTCGCTCGGAAAGCGGCCGCTCCAAAATGCTCGGCGCCGCCGGGCGCTGGGGTCAGCAAACCGAACGAGCGGTGGTCAAATCCCTGCAATGGCTGAAAAATCAGCAAGACGCCGACGGCTCCTGGCGCGCCGGCACGGGCGGCGAACAGGGAGATCGCATGCGCGTCGGCATCACCGGCATCGCCCTGCTCGCTTTTCTCGCTCACGGCGAAACCACCTCTTCCCCCGATTTCGGACCCACGGTGGAAAAGGCGATCAAATATCTGGTCGGTCGCCAAGCCGGTTCGGGACATTTCATCGACACCGACGACGTGGACAATGCGGCCTACAAGGCCGGCACCTATGGCCATGCCATCGCGACCTATGCCATCAGCGAAGCCTACGCCCTGACCCGTATTCCCAGCCTGAAGCCCGCCATGGAAAAGGCGGTTGATGTGGTCATGAAGGGTCAGCGTCCGGAGGGCATGTGGTTCTACCGATACGAAAAGAGCGAATCGATAAACAACTCGGTGTCCGGCTGGCAAATGCAGGCGCTCAAAGCCGCGAAAATGGCCGGTGCATCCAATCCGGGGCTGACCGAGGCGATGGATCTCGCCGTGTCGCGCCTCAAGCAACGCCAGGCCGATGGTGGACGATTCTTCTACATCCAACCCTACTTGCAGGATGTGCGCGGCGATGATCATGGCATCACCGCAGTCTCCGTGCTTTGCCTTCAATTGCTCGGTCATGGCGGCAGCAAGGAAGCGCGGTCCGGACTTCAAGCGCTCGGCAGCGCCGATATCGACTGGGAAAAGCCGCCACCGTGGCCGATGAGCGTCTGGTACTATGTGACCCAGGCCAAATTTCATCAGGGCGGACAAAACTGGACCAGCTGGAATGAAAAATTTGCCCGCGCCTACACCCGCAATCAGAACGAGGATGGCAGTTGGACATCCCCGGCGCGAGACGGAGCAAACATTCCCTATGGCTTTGAACACTTCTTCGGCGACGCCTTCAGCACCGCCATGTCGGCGCTGACGCTTCAGGTGTACTACCGCTTCCTCCCCACCTACCAGGAAATCAAAATCGAGGAAGACACGGCGCCGAAGTCCAAGGATGTCGTGATCGAGATTATCTGACCCGGAGGATGGGGAGTCGGGCTTCGGAGACCGGTGTCCAGAGCTTAGCCCGCGGGGCCTCTCGCCTTTTGTTCCGGTAGTCGCACGAACGGGAGCTTTACCCGCGGCTTTCTGATTTGTTCGCGCGTCTCCATGCCTTGATATTTGATGCCGCTTTGCTCAAACTCGCCGCGTGCTGCGACTACTGATTATATTGCTCGGGCTGACGTTCACCGCGCGCGCGGGTTCCATCGAGGAGATCATTGACCCCGCCACCGGCGAGCGCACCACCATCATTCACATCACCGTGCATGACTGGATTCTACCCGACGCCAGCCGCACCGACACCGCCAGCCGCGCCGAGATCGCCGCGATGCGCGCGTTTGTGGAACGCTTTCCGGCCATTTTCGCCGGTCGGTATCGCGATCGCTACAAAGCCGATCCAGCGCGTTATGGCGAATTCAACTGGGATCGCGTGGAAGTCCGCCCTCGTCAATTTTCCGGGTTGAAAGTCGAGGGTGTGGAATCCGATCTACTGGCGATCGCCGGCCGCGTAGCCCCGGATGTGCTCTACATCAACTTCCGCCGCTCCGACACCTACATCCAGGAAGGATTTCTTGCCCCGCTCGACTTGTCGGAACTCACGCAAGAGGAAATCGATTTTCGCGTGCACCCCAACATATGGCCGGTGATTGAGCGCAGGGGTCCGGGCGGCAAAAAGCACACCTGGGCCCTGCCCTACGGCGGCGCCCTTGGCAAGGTGCTGCTGTATCGCAAGGATCTGCTCGACGAAAAAGGCATCGCCCATCCTGATGCCCACTGGACATGGGACGATCTGCTCCACGCGTGCCGCAAGGTCAGCGATCCCGCCCGCGGCATCTACGGCGTTCAGTTTTACCGGGGCAAGCACGAGTCCTACAACTGGGTCACTTTCCTGTGGTCGATGGGTGGCGATGTGCTTGCGTACGATGAGCCTTCCGACCAATGGTCGGTCGTCTTCGACGACGCGCGCGGCGCCGTGGCCCTCGACTTCTACACGCAACTCTGCACCGAGCCGTGGACCGATGCGAACGGACGGCGTTGGCATGGTTACGCCTTCAAGGATCCCTCCGAGGCCTATATCAAATGGGTGCGCGGACAAATCGGCTTTGCTTTCAGCTACATCGACGAAAAACTTTTCTCGACCATCAATCCCGATGTCACCGGCATGGCGCCGGTGCCGCTTGGACCGACCGGTTTGCGCGGCGGCGAATTGAACAGTCGCATGATGGGGTTGTTCAGCGAGATCAACGATCCGGCGGTGCGTGACGCCGCCTGGGAGTTCATCAAGTTTTACGATAGCCGCGAAGCCGTCGAAATAAAGACGAAGGTGATGGTCGAGGGCGGCCTCGGACGTTTTGTTAATCCACGCTATCTGGCCATGTTTGGCTATGACGAACTCATCCGCTTGTCACCACCCGGATGGGCGGAAACATTTGCCATCGCCATCGAGTCCGGCAAACCCGAACCCTACGGAAAGCATAGCAATATTGCCTATGACATCATGACGCTGCCGCTTCACGAGGCGGAACGGCTCGCGCTTGCCGGCCAACTGCCTGATGACACGGACGCGCGGCGGGCCGTCATGCTCGAACTGCTGCGCGAAGCCGGCGACAAAGCCCGGCGCGACATGCTGGAGGAATTTCCGGACGATGAACGGCGCACGCGACGTATCACCGCCGGACTTTTTTTTGCTTTTACACTCGCCGTCTTTGTCCTCGTCTTTCGCTCCGTCGCTCGCGCGTTCCGTCCGACCTCGATGGCCCACGGCCCGCCGCGCCATTGGTTTTCACCGCGCTACCGGACGGGCTACTGGCTCATGCTGCCGGCCCTGCTAACCGTACTGCTCTGGCATTATGTGCCACTGGTGCGCGGCTCGCTCATGGCGTTTCAAGACTATCAGATCCTCGGCGACTCGAAGTGGACCGGACTCGACAACTTCGGCCGGGTGCTGTGGGACCATCTTTGGTGGCAGGCGGTGTGGAATGCGTGGCGCTACAGCTTTCTCGTCATCGCGTTATCGTTCATTCCACCGGTGCTGCTTGCCATCATGCTGCAGGAAATTCCGCACGGACGGATATTCTTCCGCACGGTATTTTATCTCCCCGCGGTGGCGACCGGATTGGTGGTTATTTTATTGTGGAAGTCCTTTTACGAGGACAGCGGATTGCTCAATCGCCTGGTGATGGAAATTCCCGCCGCGGTATTCCTTGCGGCCGGACTGGGCTTGCTCTGGTTGTGTTATCGCTTCTTCAAGCGACTTTGTTTTCATGAATCGCGCCTGGCCGGGGTGTTGTTTCTTGGCGCCGGATTGATTTTATTCTCGGCGTGTTACAGCCTCGCCCATCCGGCCCTTGTTGAACCGGGCCGCTCATTCGCCGCGCGCTTGTTCGGGACAATGCCGGAACCGCTGCGGTGGCTTTCCGACGAACGCACCGCCATGCTCGCGTGCGTGCTTCCCATGGTGTGGGCGGGCTTGGGGCCGGGCTGCCTCATCTACCTCGCCGCGCTGAAAGGCATTTCCGATGATTTCTACGAAGCGGCCGACATCGACGGCGCCACCTTCATCGACAAGATGTTGTTCATTGTGTTCCCCCTGCTCAAGCCGCTCCTCATCATCAACTTTGTCGGTGTATTCGTCGGCGCGTGGTTCGGAGCCACCCCCAACATTCTGGCCATGACCGGCGGCGGAGCGAACACCGAGGCCGCCGGGTTGCACATTTTTTACCGGGCATTTATTTATTTTCAATTCGGCCCGGCCACGGCTATGGCCTGGATGCTGGCCTTCATGCTCATCGGCTTTACGGTGTACCAGTTACGCCTGCTGGCGCGACTCGAATTCCGGACCACCGGGGAGAGGGGATCCTGATGCTGGATGACACGGCCATACGGTTTCCGGAGGCGAACGCATGCCGATGATTTCCCGTGTCGGCCGGAAATCGTGGAGCACGCGCGCGCTGATCGCGGGGCTCTATGCCGTGCTGATCCTCGGTGGCGCCACCATGGTGTATCCTTTCCTGCTGCTGATTGCCGGATCGACCAAGACCGGCGTGGATATCAAGGACGTTTCGTGGCGGCCGGGCTTTCTCGTCGACGACCTTCAGCTATACCGCAAACATGTCGAAGCGTTGTTTAATGAACAACTCGATGTCATGCGTTCAGTGTATGACAGTGACGATGTGTCTTTTGACAACGTGATGCCGCCGGAACAGATACGCGAGGATTTTGTGCGGGTATGGCAAGCATTCATCGCCGGAGACCTTCCGGCAGGCGCATACACGATCGGTTACATGCAAGCATCGGTATCGCGCACCATACCCTGCTGGTTGCGCGCGTTTCGCGAGCGCATGTTTGCGCAATATGGACCCTCCATCGACGAGGCCAATATTGCCCTGCAGAGCGAGTATACCGGTTGGAACGCCTTCTATCTCCTGCCCGAAGATGCCTACTTGCGGCGCAGCCGCCCGCTCGAAACGCCGCTCGGCGAGGCCTGGCGGTCGTTCCGGAGCGAAGTGCCAGCCGGGTATCGCTACTATTTTTCACTCCAAGGCTTTTTCAAGGCGCAATTTCTCAAGACGCAATACACGCGGGACATCAACGAGTACAATCGTCGTCACGGAACCACCTATGCCTCGTACGATGACATACAACTTTCCCCGGTGTGGCCCGAGAACGGCACGCCGCTTGAACAGGCCGATTGGGAGAATTTTGTCCGGCACACCCTGAATCTGCTTTGGATTCAATTGGATGACGAGGCGATGCGTCGCTTTGACGAATATGTGCAGGCAAAATACGGCGAGGCCGGTTTTGCCGCGGATGTGCGGCGCGTCGAGCGTGAAGCGTTTCTGGCCGGCTGGACGGACCCCGATACCGGCGAATCCTACGGGGCGCCGGTCCGGAACCTGCGCATTCAAGGCATCGATGAACTGTTTCGTGCGCATGTGCAATCGCACTGGAGCGACATCGCATCCCTGAATGCATCGCTCGGCACGGATTTCGCGTCCTGGTCCGACATCGCACCGCCGCAGAAAGAATGGCACTACCTGGCTTTCCGCGACATGCGCCCGGCCTTGCGACTGGAATTTGCCACCCGCAATTTCCGCGCCGCGCTCGATCATCTGCTCCATCATGGCCGCGGCATACGCAACACGATTATCTACTGTGCCCTCGCCGTGCTGTCGGCCTTGTTGATCAATCCCCTCGCCGCCTATGCGATGAGCCGTTACAAACCGCCCAGCACCTACAAGTTGCTTTTGTTTCTGCTGCTCACCATGGCGTTTCCGCCGATGGTGACCCAGATTCCGGTTTTCCTGATGATGCGCGATTTCCAATTGCTCAACACCTTTGCCGCATTGCTCCTCCCCGGGCTGGCCCACGGCTACTCCATTTTTCTGCTTAAGGGATTTTTTGACGCCCAGCCGCGCGATCTTTACGAAAGCGCCGAACTGGATGGCGCGGGCGAATGGACCATGTTCTGGCAGATCACGATGAGCCTCGCCAAACCCATTCTCGCCGTGGTGGCCCTGCAAGCCTTCACCACCGCCTACTCGAATTTCATGTTCGCGCTGTTGATCTGTCAGGACGAAGCCATGTGGACGATGATGGTGTGGCTCTACCAGTTGCAAATGAAAAGCGGCCCGGGCGTGGTGTATGCATCGTTGTTGATTGCGGCCATGCCAACGCTGGCGATTTTTATCTTTTGTCAGAACATTATTTTACGTGGCATCGTGGTGCCGGTGGAGAAGTAAGCGCGTGTGATGCTTCGCCTGTTGAACATAATTATTTTGCTTCGATGGCTGCGGATGATGCTGCTGGCGGCGGGACTGGTTTTCGCCGGCGTGCTCGCTTTACCCCTCACGCCGGTGCCGTGGGATTGGTTTCGCGCGATGGCGCAACCGGGCGCCAACACACAGCAGGCGCCGGATGTGATTGTGATGATGGGTGGCGGCGGTATTCCGAGCGATTCAGGACTCATGCGCGCCTATAAAACCGCTGAAGCCGCCCGGATGTTTCCATCGGCCAGAATCATCGTGGCCATGCCACTGGAACCGGAGGAAAAGCTGCCGGGGCTCATCGAACAGGAACTGATCATGCGCGGAGTTGACGGGACCCGCCTGCAGCGCGAGCCGCGCGGACGCAACACCCGCGAACAGGCACTCGAAACCCGCAAGCTGCTAGGTCGCGATGATTTGACCATTGGACTGGTCACCTCGCCCGAGCATATGAAACGCACGTGGGATTCATTTCAGAAGGCCGGATGCACCCGGCTTATCGCCTTCCCGTCCTGGGCGGAAGAGATCAAAGCAGATCTCTCGTATGATGAAAGCGACCTCGGCGCCGCCTCGCTGGGTGGCTATGTGGGCGGCAACGAAATCCTCAAATACAAATACTGGGACAACCTGCTGATTCTGGTGAAATGCTCCCGCGAGACCGTTGCGCTATGGTATTACCGTCTGATGGGCTGGATCTGAGCGCGCACGGTCAGCGCTTACAGGCCGCGGTGGATTCGCGCACGATCAACTCCGCCGAGAGCAGGGCCTGCAGCTTCACATGTGGACGATTCTCCACCATGGCAATCAATTGATTCACCGCCAGCAAGGCCATCTTCTGCGTCGGCACCCGCACGGTGGTTAAACGCGGCGAGATGAGGGCCGTGGTTTCCAGGTTGTCATAACCGGAAATCGACAAATCATCCGGAATCCGAAGTCCGAGATCTTGCAACATTCTCATCATCCGGATCGCCACCGCATCATTCGCAAATACGAGTGCGGTCGGTCGCGGTTGCATCTCCGCGATGGCTTGCGCCGCCTGGCGCCACGCCGTCTCGGTGAATCCAACCTCCAGAATCCACTCCCGACGGACCGGAATGTGCGACCGGGCGAGCGCGACCAGATAACCGCTTAATTTATCCCGGTGGCCGGGGCCGGTGACAAACGCGATATCGCGATGACCAAGCTCAATCATATGTGATGTAGCCGCGGCCGCGCCGGAGGACAAGTCGACGTCGACGAAATCAGCCGGCTTACGGGAGAAAAACCCGCCCCCGATAATCACATGCGGCTGGGCTGATCGTTCCCAGAGCGACGCGTAGGCCGGTCCATTCTTCTGGCCAAGCACTACGATGGATCCATCGGTGCGACCGGGCGCAGGCGTATCGGCGGGCGGTTCGGCATGGTCGTAAAAATGAATGAGCACATCGTAGTTGTATTCGCTGGCGGCAAGCGCCGCGTGCTGGGTCAAGGCAAAGAGATCATAATCGGAAAGCCCATCGGCCAGACTTGGCATCACCAGCCCGAGTGTTTCCGTCCGCTGAATCGCCAGTCGCCGCGCACCCAGGTGCGGGGTGTATTTCATGTCCCGCGCGATCTCGATAATCCGCTTGCGTTTGGCTTCACTGATGCGGATGGGGCCATCGTTCAAGACGAGCGAAACCGCTGCCCGCGATACCCCGGCGGCTTCCGCCACATCGCGGATGCTGGGTTTTCCGGTTGTCTTGATCAAGCGCGTCACGACTCCCTCATCTTATGCGGATGAATCAGTTTATCAATCATGTTTGATGGTTTTCCGGTTGAGGTGCGCATCACCGGTCTGTATCGTGCCAGCATGTCGGAAGTACGTTTTCAGGCCGGGCCGTACCGGGGCATCTGTGCCGACGGCGTGGCGCTTACGCCCGGGCTCATCGAGACGCTGGCCGGTGTGCAAACCTGGATGCAAGCCGGCGATGTGATCCACTCCCTCGGTCGTCATGGTCTCGCCCGCCACGAGATCCACGTGCATGGTCAGGCGTTCAATCTCGCGATCAAATCCTTTGCCCGCGGCTCATGGCTGCGCGACCGGTATTTTGCCCGGTATGGCTCTAAAGCTGAACGATCCTTCCTGACCGCCGTTCAACTGCATAAAGCCGGTGTGGGCACTCCGGCGCCGTTTGCTTTTCTTGACCGGTGGGAGGGCGGACGTCTTCTGGAGTCGTATTACCTGTGTGCCTATCAGGAAAATATCACCAGTTTCCGGGAGGAGTTGAATCGTCTCTACCGCGATGACCCTTTGTGCCGGCGCATCATGACCCTCATGGAAACGGTCGCGCTGGCCATCGCCGACATGCACGATGCCGGCGTTTGTCACCGCGATCTCGGCAACCAAAATATTCTGCTGCGGCGTGACGGCGAAGACCGGTGGAAGGACGTGCAGTTTATCGATCTCAACCGGGCACATCGCAGCCACACCCTCACCACCGCGCAGCGCGCACGCGACATCTCCCGCATCGATCTGCCGTCGGATTTTCTCCGGGTTTTTCTCTGCATGTATTTCCGTCATCGTCATCCCGATGAACTTTTCAAGCAGTTAGAGGCGCGCTACCGGCGACGCTTTGCCAGGCATACCGCCACCCGCAAGTACCGTCGTCCAATACGTCAATATCATCAGCGCAAGAAGGACGCGCTTTTGCCCTTTGTGCCGCGCGGGAAAGAGTTGTGGGTTTGGGATGACCGGTCCGTGCAAGCCGTAAGCACACTGCTCAAAAAAGACCGGCGGGCCTATTATCCAATCTCCAACCACGTGCGCGTGGCCGCATCGCTCGTCGGCGCGGCCAGTCCGGTGTGGTCCAACTACCGCGCATACCTGCACAAGGCATTTCAGCAACCGGTGCGGCTTGCCGGACGCACCGGCGTGGCGATCGGACCCGTCGCCTCGCCCGCCGGACGCGAAGCCGGATTGATAGAACATCTCGGCCTCGCCGCCGTGCTGGTCCGCTTGTACCGGCATGAACCGGACGAGGTCAACGATCGCGCGCTTGAGGAAATTCGCCACTGGAAACAGCAAGGCCGCTCCGTGCTGGTGGCGCTCGTGCAAGATCGCGAGGCGGTGCGGACGCCGGCGCGCTGGCGAGCTTTCGTCGAACAATGGGTGCCGCCCTTGAAGGGACTTGCCGACTGGCTGGAGATCGGACACGCCGTGAACCGGGTGAAATGGGGCCTGTGGGATGTTCGAGAATACCGTCCGCTGGTCGAACCGGTGGTGCGCGCGGCCGGCGATCAGATTCCGTTGTGCGGGCCGGCGGTCATTGATTTCGAATATCACTTTCTCCCGGCGTTTCTTGATCAAGTTCCCGCGGGCGCTTTGTCCGCGTTGTCGCATCATCTCTATGTTGATCGTCGCGGCGCGCCGGAGAACCGTCAGGGACGTTTTGGCGCGGTGGAAAAATTTGCGCTGGCGAAGGCGATTGCCACGTGGAGCCCGGCGGTGCGCGGCGACCGGTTGATTGTTTCGGAGGTGAACTGGCCATTGCGCGGCACCGGGGAATTCTCACCGGTCAACTCGCCGTACATCATTCCCGGATCCCACACCGACGATCCGAGCGTGGACGAAGAGGCATATGCAAGTTACCTGGTGCGGTACATCGCGCTGGCGCTGTGCTCCGGACTCGTGGATCAGGTGTACTGGTGGCGTCTGGTGGCGCGTGGCTTTGGCCTTGTCGATGATACAGAACCGGAGTGGCGCATGCGACCGGCGTATATGGCCTTGCAGGTGTTCCTGCGCGAGCTTGGTGATGCCACCTTTGTCGAACGCTTGCCCACCCCGGCGGGCGCGTGGGCATTGAGGTTCGAACGTCCGGGACGGCCCGGCATCATACTGGCGTGGGCGCACCCCTCCCCGCTCAGCTGGATGCCCGAAGCCCGGGTGCGTTCGTTCATCGCGCGGGATGGTCATGCACATGCCATCACCGGGGCCGTCACCCTGTATCAATCACCGGTCTATTTGATCGTGGAATAAATCCGGGTTATTGTTCTTCATGAAACAACTCCTCATGGCCACCATGTTATCCATACTCAGCGCAGGCTGCGCGACGGTCACCCCGCCCCCCACCGTACCCAACGTCGACCTCGAACGATTCATGGGCGACTGGTACGTCGTGGGAGGAATCCTCACTTCGTTTGAAAAAGGCGCGCACCATGCCATCGAAAGCTACCGGCTCGACGAGGAGGGCCGCATTCAAACCACCTTCACTTTCCGGAAAGGCGGATTCGATGGTCCGCTCAAGAAGTTTACGCCGGTCGGTTTTGTGCACGACAAAGAGAGCAATGCCGAGTGGCGCATGCAATTCATCTGGCCCTTCAAGGCGCCGTTCCTGATCATTTATCTCGATCCGGACTACCAGGCCACAGCCATCGCCACCGACAACAAAAAGTATTTGTGGATCATGTCGCGCACACCTCAAATGCCCGAGCACCTCTACAACCAAATCACATCGCTCGTGACGGAGCTTGGTTTTGATACGGACAAGATAGTATCTGTTCCGCAGCCGGCCAGCAATTGATACGCACAAAAAAAGCCGCCCCGGAGGGCGGCTTTTTTGCCGGGTCATTACACGCGCTTAGTATAAGGAGAACTGCGCGCGGCGGTTTTGACGCCAAGAGTCGTCATCATGACCAAAGGCGATCGGTTGTTCCTCGCCATAGCTCACCGTGCGAATGCGACCGGCGTCAATGCCGAGGCCGACGACGTAGGCGCGAACCGCTTGGGCACGACGCTCGCCGAGGGCGAGATTGTATTCGTTGCTGCCACGCTCATCGCAGTGACCTTCCACCAGCAATCCGACGCTCATGTTGTTGCGGAGGTAATCAGCCACCACCTCGAGCTTGGCGCGTTCGCTATCGGCAATCTGGGAGCTGTCGTACTCGAAATAAACAGCCTCGAACTGACTTGCCACCGCCTGGAGATCATCCGGATTGGTGAGCGAACCATAGCCGGCACCATCAATGGGGCCTAATGTGCTGCCAAAATCATCAGTTCCCGATCCGGACCGGGGTTTCTTTTTGCAGCCAACGACGCCCGAGGAAGCAACCATCGCCACGAGCAGAAATGCACCCAAAACATACTTCATCTTGTTCATTTTTTGCCTTTTTTCGAATTGTTTAGCGTGACCATTTGGGGGAATACCAATCACCCTCATAATCGGTGAGGAGTATGGGAGGATCGCCCTTGGTGTCAATGAGATAAACCCTTGATTTATAGCCAACGGACTTGGCGATGGCGAGGTGCCTTCCGTTGGGCGCCCAACTGGGATCCTCGTGATCGGCGAGGTCGGATGTTTGGGGAACAATCGCCCCGGTTTGCGGGTTGATTATGCTGACCTGAAACTTGCCGCCCACGTTGCTGGCGTAGGCAATTTCCCCGCCCGGCCCCCAGTCGGGCGATACATTTTGCCGACCTCGCTTGGTTAGCTGAACCGGGGCGCCACCGCTACGCGAAACAATGTAAAGATGAGGCGTGCCGGGGGCATCGGAAACATACACGATCTGCCGTCCATCCGGCGACCACGACGGACTCGCTTCGGTGGCGCGCGGCGTGTTGGTGATGCGGGTCAAGTTCTTGTCGCTGAGGCGCATCACATAGAGCTCCGGATTTCCATCGCGCGAGAGTATCAGCGCCAGATCGCGTCCGTCCGGCGATACGGCTGCACTGGCATTCAAGCCGGAAAAGTTCGCGACCCGCTCACGCTTGCGAGACTCGAGGTCGACCCGGAAGATCGCGGGAAATCCGGTCAGGTAGGAGGTGTAGAAAATGCTGCGGTTGTCGTGCCCCCACCGCGGGGCCATGCTCAACTTTTTGTCATTCGTGAGCGGATACAGCCCGCGCCCGTCCGAATCGCACATATACAGCTCTTTGGATTTGGTGCGTGTGCCCAGTATCAACAAGCGCGCCGAGGCGAAACCGCGCTTGCCGGTGACCGCCTTCACGATCTCGTCGGCGACTTCGTGCGCAAGCCGTCGAATACCGTTGTGCGGCGTCGAGTAGCTTTTTTCGAGAAACACCCTTCGCAACGAGGCCTGGCCCGCGCGAAGGTTGGCACGAAGGGTAACTCCATCGGACTGGACTTGTCCGGTAACGGAAATTTCCGATGCGCCCGCCGGTCCTCGGTCAAACCAACCCGAGCGGGCGAGGTCCGCTTGGAGCACCGTCATGAATTCGCGCGCCGCGGCATCCATGGAAAGCTGGACCGGACTGAGGTCGATCGTGGTTTTATTGCCGCCCTTGCCTATGGCGATTTGTGCGTGGGCCGGCAAGGAAACCAGGACGAAAGCGATGATGAAAAAGTGACTATATTTCATGGGTGGCAGAATTATTCCACAGACAGGCCCGTGGATTCAAATGTTATCGAAATGTCGAGATAGGTTTCGCGAAAACCATCCGGCAACGGAGGCAACGAGGTAATCGAGCGAACGCCTTTCATCACCGATTCATCCATGACCTGATTTCCCGATCGTCGCTCGAAGTCCCGGCTCATGATGACGCCATTTTTATTCACGCGGATAGAGACGACTGTCTTCAAACCACTTGAGCCCGGCGGTCGCTGCCATGCGTTGTAGAGCGTGGGGTAGATTCGTTGATAGTAGGCGCTCAATGCGGTCGGCGAAGAGGGCGCGGCCGGAGAGGAGGTCGGCAGATTTTGCCCGATGATTTGTGCGATATCCTTCGCCGAGGGCGTTTTGGCAGGCGGCGCCGGCGGGGTTGCCGGTACGGGGGATCGCGTGACGATGTTCGTGTTGACCTTGATCTCCTTTGGTTTCTTCACCTGCTCTTTAGGCTTGGGCTCCGGTGCTGGCGGCTCGGGTACCGGCTCGGGCTTGGGAGGTTCCGGTTCAGGTGGTTTGGGCGGAGGCGGTTGGGGTGGTTCAGGCGCCGGATCCGGTGGCGCGGGAATCTGTGGCGAAACCATCTCCAGAAAAATCACCTGCTCCTTCTCGCGCGGCTTGATGCAGGTGCTCAACAGGGGAATCACCAGCAACAGCACAATGACCACGAGGTGGACAGTCAGACTGGCCTTGAACGCCTTGCTGAATCGGTCGTTCGTTCTCACGATTCGTCTACTTGTCCGGCGTGGTCACCAGGGCCATGCGAGTGATTTGGGCATCGTTGAGGATCCGGAGGATTTCGACAACTTTACCGTAATGAAGTTTTTCATCGGCCCGCACCATCACTGTGGTGTCGGGGGCGACCGCGGCGGCATTTTTCATTTCCCCGGCCAGCGAATCCATCGTCACCGGGCTTTTGTCGAGAAATACCTGCCCCAACGCGTCGACCGTGATGGAACGCGACTCGCGCTCGTCCATCGCCTTGGCCTTGCCCTTGGGCAAATTGATGGGAATCCCCTGCTCGACCAGCGGCATGGTGATAATGAATGTAATCAACAAGAGAAACGTCAAGTCGATGAGCGGGGTCATGTTGACCTCGTTCATCTGCTGAAGCGGCTTGATGGTGGAGCGGCGCGCCATGGCCACCTTATTCGCGGATGAAATGACGCTGCATGTCGGCAACGAGTGCGTCGGCAAAATTATCCATTTGCACAGTGAGGTTGCGAATCTGGCTGGTCAGGTAGTTGTAGCCGATGGCCGAGGGAATCGCCACGATCAGCCCGACCACGGTGGTGAGCAAGGCGCCGGCAATACCGGGGGCCACGGCGGACAAATTCGCCGAACCCTGAATCGCCATGCCAGTGAATGCCAGCATGACGCCCCAGACGGTGCCGAGCAACCCCATCAAAGGACTGGCGCTGACCGCAGTGGCGAGAATGCCCATCTGGTTCTCGAGGCCCAACAACTGATCGGCGACTTCGCGCTCCGCCGCATTACGAACAGCGCCGAGTTGTAGCGCGGTCAAGCGCGGCGATCGTCCTCCCAAGGCTAGCGACGAACCATCGCCGAAGCCGTCGCGCGACTCCATTTCGAGTCCCACCGACATGCAGGCTTTTTCGTAGACGTGAAACACCGGACTTTCCGGAAAGCGACGCCGCTGCAGAAAAAGTCCCAGCGGCTGGCCATCCTGCCGGTAGGTCGCAATAAATGTATCGGACATCACACGGGCGCGCTTTAGATCCATGCCTTTGGAAACCATGACCGTCCAGGCGAACACGGACATGCCGAGCAGGAGAAAAATAATCGATTTGCTGAAAAGATCACTGGTGGTGAAGGAATACCAGATACCTCCCAGCGCAAGTTCAGTGGAAAAATAAAGCGGGTACATCATGAGGAAAAGCGTACCGACTCGCGCGACGCGGGTCAATCCGCCCGGAAAAAACAAAACCGCCCTGACACCGGACTTGCGCCCGGGCAGGACGGTTGGTTTGGATCAGACCGGCAGGGTGCCGGTCTCGCGCGGATTAACCGCGGCCGTAGCCGCCGGAACGACGCTGGGAGTATCCGCCCTCGCGATCACCACGATCGCGACCGCCGCCATAGCCGCCACCGCCACCATAGCCACCACCTTCACGGCGGGGGGGACGATCCTCGCGGGCTTTGGCTTCATTCACACGGATCGGACGACCATGGAGGTCCTTGTCGTTCAATCCGGCAATAGCAGCCTTCGCCTGCTCGGCATCAGGCATCTCGATGAAGCCGAAGCCTCGCGATTTGCCCGTAAACTTGTCCACAATGACGCTGGCCGACGAAACCGTGCCATACGCTTCAAAGGCCTTACGAAGATCGGCATCGGTCGCCGCGTAAGGAAGATTCCCAACGAATATATTCACTCTCTATCCTACTCTACTATAACCGTCGCTAATTTAACCAAGCAGACATGACAGCGACTTCACCACGAACTGCATGGGGCATAGTGATAGTGGGTCATGCCGGCGGGTACAAGTCTATTTTTTGTTTAGATTTTATTATGAATCTTGCCGCTTCCGGGCCGGATGGTCCATGCTGTTCGCCCGGAGATAATAAATATGGCCAGACGTGAATCGAAAAAACCGGAGACCGCCGAGACGATGGCCCGCCGCCAGCGCGAGATTTCCGTCTCGGAATTTTTTCTGAAAAACCGCCATTTGCTGGGCTTTGACTCCCCCCGGCGGGCCCTGATGACCGCCGTCAAGGAGGCGGTTGACAATTCCATGGACGCCTGCGAGGAGGCGGGTATTTTGCCGGAAATCAGCGTCGAACTCGAACAAACCGGCGATAACCGGTTCCGGGTCACCGTGACCGACAACGGCCCCGGCATCGTGAAGGCGCAGATCCCGAAAATTTTCGCCAAACTGCTGTACGGATCGAAATTTCACCGTCTCCGCATGTCCCGCGGACAACAAGGCATCGGCATCAGCGCCGCCGGCATGTACGGGCAACTCACCACCGGCGCGGCCACCATCATCAACTCGCGCACCAAGAGTAGCCCGGCAGCCCACGAGATCACCGTGCGGATCGATACGCGCCAGAACAAACCGGAAATTTTGCGCGACGCGAGCGTCGACTGGCAACCCGCGTTTCCCGCACACACCGGCGAGGGAGCCCGGAACGGCGAAACCACCACCTACAAACACGGCACTTCGGTTTCCATCGAAATGGAGGCCGCCTACGTGCGCGGCAAGTTGTCGGTGGATGAGTTCCTCAAGCAATGCGCCATCGTGAATCCGCACCTCACATTGCATTACACCGTGAAACTCAAAAAGCCGGCGAAAAGCGACATCGAGGGCGAGGCGCCGGCAGAATCCATTGAGCAGTCATTTCTTCGCGCGGTGAATAAGTTGCCTCCGCACTCCATCGAGATCATGCCGCATCCGCATGGAGTCGAACTCGGCATGCTGATGCAGATGCTCAAGGACACGGAGAGCCGCACCATCCGATCCGCCCTCGCCGGCGATTTCTCGCGCGTGAGCGATCAGACCGCGCTGGCCATGTGCACCGGAGCCGGCGTCGACCCGAAGGCCCGGCCGGACAAGTTGACGCCGCCGGAAATCGAGTCGATCTACAAAACCCTGCAGGCCACCAAGCTCATGCGCCCGCCGACCGACTGCCTCGCGCCGATCGGCGAAGAGGAAATTGTCGCGGGATTGCGTAAGGAAATCGAAGCGGATTTTTACACAGCCATTACGCGCGACCCGACAGTCTACCGGGGAAATCCATTTCAAATCGAGGTGGGTGTCGCCTATGCCAAGCCGCAAACCGACGAGGAGTTGAATTTGGAAAACCCGGTTCGCCTGCTGCGTTTCGCCAACCGGGTGCCGCTGCTCTATCAGGCCGGTGCCTGCGCGGTAACGCGGGCGATGATCGGCGTGAACTGGAAAGCCTACGGATTGGCACAACCGAAAGGCGCCCTGCCGCTGGGACCGGTGGTCATCACCGTGCACATGGCCAGCGTGTGGGTGCCGTTCACCAGCGAGAGCAAGGACGCCATCGCCAATTATCCCAAAATCATGCAGGAGATCACCCTGGCGCTGCAGGAATGCGGGCGACGCCTCGCCGTCAACATCAACCGCCGCAAACGCGAAGCCGAAGCCGAACGCAAACGAGGTTACATCGAAAAATACATCCCCCATCTTGCCACGGGCATCAAAGACATTCTGGCGTTGAGTGAAAGGGACAAAACGAAGATCGAGGGCGATTTGAAGAAGATGCTGGAGAAGACGCACCTGGAGGTATGAAGAATTCAACGCAACGACGCGAAGCAAGTTAAGGACCGCAAAGGTGTCTATATGGACGAAAACGAAATAAGCCATGTGATATTAGGCGCGGCAATTGAGGCGCATAGAGAACTCGGCGGTCCGGGACTGATCGAGGATATTTACGACGAACCTTTTTGTTGCGAAATGCAACTTCACGGATTGCAGGTGGAGCGACAAAAGCCCGTCCCTGTCGTGTACAAGGGAAATAGACTCAAGAGGCCGCTCCACCTGGACATCCTTGTCAATGACAAGGTAATCGTAGAAGCCAAGGCGATCGAAAAGTATAACACGCTATTTGCGGCTCAACTGTTGACCTACTTGCGCCTGCCCAGAAAGAAACTCGGCCTTGTCGTAAACTTTGGCGAAATATTGCAAAAAAACGGAGTTCACCGCGTCGTAAACAATCTCTAACCTGTGCGCCTCTTCGCGCCCTTTGTGTCTTTGCGTTAACAGAAAGCGATAGCCATGAGCAAAAAATCCCCCGCCAATGCCGCCCCCCAAGTCGTCACCAAGCAAACCGCCGCGCGGCGTATCGTCGAGGTCGCGAAGGAGGTCCACACCGACATCACCAGGAAGCGCAAAAAGCCTTCGATGAAGTTTCCGGTGCGATCGCTTGCGAATGTGAAATACGACGCCAAGCGCGGGCACTTCGAGATTCTCAACAAAACCGCCACCCGCACCTTGTCCTACAACACGGTCAAGACATTCGCTCAATCGATGCGGTTGCTCGCCACCACGAAAAACGATCTCCTCGACAAGGACGACATCGCCGGCAAACGCGAAATCTACTACAACAGTAAAAGCTGGGGCGAATGCCGGTTCGACGAGCAGCCGGAAAGCGATACGTTGCTCGACGATATCGAGGCCATGCTCGGCATCAACCGAGAGCAACTCGGCTATATCCCCGAAGAGCGCGGCGGCGATGTCGCCGGTCCGCTGACCGTGCTCGACATCGACCCGTCCAACGGCAAAGATATTAAAATCGAATGCGCCAAACTCGGCAGTGGCGCGTGGAGCATTCCGTCGCGCGTCGAGCATTTGCGTTTCAGCTCAAAAGCCAAATTCATCCTCGCCGTCGAAACCTCATCACTCTTCCAGCGTCTCGTGCATCATCGCTACTTTGAAAAAGCCAACTGCATTCTCATTTCGATGAGCGGCGTTCCGACCCGCGCCTGCCGGCGGTTCATCCGGCGCCTCGCCGATGATCAGAAATTGCCGGTGCTTGCCTTCACCGACGGCGATCCCTACGGCTACTGCAATATTTATCGCACCTTGAAAGTCGGCTCCGGTCAGGCCGCCCACATCAACCGCTTTTTTTGCGTGCCCCAGGTGCATTACCTCGGCGTCACCCCGCAGGACATCCTCGACTACGGCCTTGAGGATGCCACCCACCCGCTCGAAGAAGCTGACATCAAGCGCGCCAAGGATGCGTTGAAAAACGACCCCTTCATCAAGCATCATAAAGAGTGGCAACAGGCGCTCGAACAAATGCTCAAGATGGGCGTCCGCATCGAACAGCAGGCCTTCGCCAAGCATGGACTGAATTACGTTCTCGAAAAATATCTTCCCGAGAAGATCAAAAAGGGGAAATTTCTTCCGTAACGACCTCTACATCCTCGATGCGATAGGACCCTTTTTCCGTGCCGCGCCGGCCGGACGGATCAACTGGTCCAAGATCCCTTTTGCCGCGCTCGAAAGGGATGGAAAAGTGCGGCGGGAATTGTTTCCGGAAATCCGCCGCGAATTCGAGATCGTTTGCGCCCGTGCCGCGGCATTCGGATTCAACGCGATCAGCCTCGATGACGTGGCACACTTGTTCGACCATCCCGCCTACCCTCCGGATCTCCGTGCCCGCATTCACGCATATCAGGAGGAGTTCGCGATGCTGTTTGATATCGCCGGGCGTCACGGACTCGCCGTCTACATCACGACCGATATTATGTTTTTTCACGCGTCGATCGATCACATCTGCGGCAACTCCTTCCGGCGGCGCATGGATTTCTTTGCCGGCGCCATCGACACGCTGCTCCGTCAATTTCCCGTGGCGGGCATTATATCGCGGATCGGCGAGTCGGACGGTCTCGATGTCGAGGGCGACTTTCACAGTCGCCTGACCATTCGTCACCCCGGGCATGCCCGCCGCTGCCTGCAACGCCTGCTTCCCGTGTTCGAGCAACACCAACGGCAATGGATTTTCCGCACCTGGAGCGTGGGTGCGTATCGCATTGGTGATTTGATCTGGAATCGCGATACGCTGGAGCAAATCTTTCGCGGCATCACCAGCGACGTGCTGACCTTGTCGATGAAGCATGGCGAGTCCGACTTCTTCCGCTATCTACCGGTAAATAAACAATTCTTCCGCGGTTCATTGCCGCGCATCGTCGAAATTCAGGCTCGCCGGGAGTACGAAGGCGCCGGCCAATTTCCCTCGTTTACCGGCAGCGAAGTCGAACGGTTCCGCGATGCACTCAAGGATGCCCCCACCCTGCGCGGCGCGATGGTCTGGTGTCAAACCGGCGGATGGACCCGGTTTCGTCGCCTGACCTTTCTTGATTCCTCCGCGGTTTGGAATGAAATCAACACATGGACGACGATCCGCATCATGAAGGACGACAAGGATGCCGATGCCGCGATCGTGGCGTGGTGCCGGCGCTATGCCCCGGCCATGAACTATGCGGACCTGTTGCATTTCCTGCGGCTTTCCAGCGAGGTGGTGACGGATTTGCTGTACATCGATGAGTATGCCAACCGCAAAGTGTACTTCCGCCGCCTCCGCGTGCCCCCCTTGTTGTCCGTGTTCTGGGATCATGTGATCATCAATCACAGCATGCGACAATTGTTGCGCTGCTTTGTGAACGACGGCGAGGCGGTCATCCGGCGCGGACACCTGGCCCTGAAGAAAATCGACGAAATGCGCATGCTCGCCGGACGGCTCGGCCTCCCCGCCGAGGATGTTGAATTCATGCGCGAGACTTTTGGTATTTTGGCCGCCGCCCGGGAATATTATTTCGGCGACTTCAGCCCCGAACTCGCCGGACGACTTGTGCGCTTGCGAGACGCCTACCGCCAACGCCATATCGTTCGTTACTCGATTCACCTCGATTTCAAGCCGGTGAAAATCAAGACGCGCCGGTTGCGATGGTATCTGGGAATTCTCTTCCGTCACCGGCGGGGATACCGGCTACTGGATCGCATTTTCACGATCCGCATTCTTGGCTGGCTCTATCCCTTGCTCCGGCGGATGGGATTGAACGTGTTCCCCGAGTTCTCGAGCAAACAGGCGATGGGCATTGATTCGGTATTTAAATAGACGCTTCTCGAACCGCGAAAAAACCGGACTAGGAGGCCAGGCTCGCCAGCCGTCCGCGCGCATCACGTAAAGGCTCGCTCTCCAGCGAGACCGGGTCGCGCGGGGCAAACTCCAACTCATCGCCCAACCAGGTAATCAACTCCATCCGTCCATCATAGTGTTCCACCAGCGCTGTGCAACTTTCCACCCAGTCTCCGGTGTTGTAATACGTGACCCCGCCGGTTTCGTGGATCGCCGCGCGGTGAATATGTCCGCACACGACACCATCGGCTTGATGTTTGCGGGCCTCGTTGATCAGTGTTTGCTCAAAGGCCTGGATGAAGGTGAATGCGTCCTTGACCTTATGCTTGAGCCACGCGGACAGTGACCAGTAAGGATAGCCGAGCCGGCGCCGGATCAAATTAAAGACATAATTGAGACGGATTGCGGCATCGTAGGCCGTACTGCCGAGCGAGGCCAACCATTTGCCCTGCGTAACCACCCCGTCGAATTTGTCGCCATGCAACACCAGCAGGGTGCGTCCATCCGCGGTCATATGAAGCGCCTCATCCACCACTTCGACCCCGCCGAAATGATGACCGGTGTATTGACGGACAAACGCATCGTGATTGCCCGGCAGGTACTTGACGATCGCGCCCTTGCGCGCCTTGCGTAGCAGCTTCTGAATCACGTCGTTATGCAGCTGCGACCAGAACCAGCTCTTTTTCAGTTGCCAGCCATCGACGACATCGCCGACAAGATAGATGAATTGAGCATCGTGGTGCTTGAGAAAATCGAGCAGATCATGCGCCCGGCAGGTTTTCGTGCCGAGGTGAAAATCGGAAATAAAAATGGAGCGGTACATGCGGGTTTCGCCGGCGCGTGGAGCAATCATACATTCACCTCGTTTTTACGGACGTGGCTTGCATCGTTGAACGATTGGTGCAGTCGCCAGAACGCATCGAACGATGCTTCCTCGCTGCGGGTTAACGCAAACGCGCGGGCAGCCGCGGCGTAGCGGGCCATCCGGGCGGGCGAGTCGGTGAGCCGGTCAAGTGCGCCGGCGAGACGTTCCCCGGTGATATCCGGAACGACCACGCCGGTGCGTCCATCGACCATGGCGTCCTTGGGACCGCCATCGCTGGAAACCACCACCGGCAGCCCGGATGCTTGCGCCTCGAGCACTACGCGCCCGAAGGTGTCGGTTTTGCTGGGAAAAGCAAATAGATCACAGGAGGCGAATGTCCGCCAGAGGACCTCGCCCGAGAGCACACCGGTAAAGTGCACCGGCAGTCCATCCAGCATGCGTTGCAACTCGGCGCGGTAGGGTCCATCGCCCACCAGCACCAGGCTCACATCGGGCCGGGTGCGGCAGAGGCGCGCAAAGGCGCGCGCCAGTGTTTCCAGATTTTTTTCGCGCGACAAGCGTCCGGCATAAAGCAATTTGATCGAGTGGCGCCCCCACGCTGCCCGCAACTTCGCATCACGGCGATCCGGATGAAATTTGCCAGTATCTACTCCGCGCCCCACCACGTGCAGGCGATCGCGATCAAAATGGTGCCCGATCAATTCGCGTCGTATCGATTCGGTCGGCGCGGCGACGCGGTCCATCTGCCCGTAAAACCACTGCATAAATCGCCAACCGACTTGCTCCAGCGCGGGGTCGCCGGTGAGTTCCCCGGCGTAGCGAGGAAAATCGGTGTGATAGGTGCCGCAGACGGGCAGACCGCGCTGGCGGGCCGCGAGCAATCCGAGCAAACCGACCGGACCCGGCGTGGAAATATGAAGCACATCAAACGCCATGGCATCGATGTAGCGCACCACCTCGTCCATGCGCGGAATGTGCACGGTCAGTCCGCTGTAAGCATCGAGACGCACGGTTCCCATCGGCGGGAAGGTCACGATGTCGGCGGCGGTCGCCGCCGCCGGCGAACAGGTGTGCACCACGAGATGCCGACCCGCCCGCCGGGCTTGCTGCTGCCACTCGCCGATCGTCAAACTCACTCCGCTCAAGTGATCCGGCGCATCGACAAACAAACCCACCCGGGGCGCGTCGGCACGCGGCGACGACCGGGCCCCATCGGGCAGGCCGGACGGCGGCGGCGTGGCCAGTGGCTCGTAGTGGATGCGGAGCCGCGTGAACATTTCCAGCGCGAGGTGGGTCATGTCGAAGGATGGCGATGCCGCTTGCAGGGACCGCAGAGGCTGGACCATGCGAAATCCATTGATAAAGTCAGCCGGGCGCAAGCGCCGATTGGCCTGCACATTGCGCCAAGCGATGTGCATCCGGTTGCGGTAGCCGGTTAATTCTGCCTTCATGGTTGCCCTTCATCACGCCGGTGCATGGGGGGAACATGAAAAAAACGCGTAAGAATTGCGTGAGGACGAACTTAGAAATTAGTGTGCGCGGCACCTCCCTGCGCACCGGATGCCGGAAATCCCTTACACTTCCATCAGCATGCCGTGCTTGTAGAGCAAGCGCATGGCGAGACAATCAAGCCCATGTCCGGCCTTGAAGGACTCGATGTGACCGCAGAAACGGCCTTCCTCGAGCAGGGCAATCGCCGCAAGTAGATCGAGCGTGGCGCGATGCCATACGGCCTCGAGTGACTTTTTGCCATGCACGAGTTTTGCCTCGTTCATATAGCCCCATTTGCTGGCGATGAGAATGTTGTCCGACGTGTATCCCAGATTCCGGATATCGGCGAAGAGTTTGCCGATGGTGCGGCAGTAGAGCATCTTGATATAGGACGTATTGGTTCGCGCCTCGGATCCGTATTTGAAGTGTCCGGGATTCAGGGCGAATTTGATGCGTTGACGGCCGATCGCGGTCGGGAAATCAATCGCCGTGTCCAGGGTCAAACGGCGCGAACCGGCAGGCGCGGGATGAAACGTGAGGAACGCGCCGTTGGGAGCGCCAATGGTCACTTTTTCCTTCACGGTAAAATAGCGCGCGGGGCGGTCGGTTTCACGCAGGCCGGCCGACTCGAGAATTTCCACAAGATCCAAACTGCCGCGCTTGAACAGCGGCGGATCGCCCGACTCCATGCGAATCAACACGTTATCGACCGGCAGACCGCACTTGAGCGCGACTATGTGCTCAACCATGCGGATGTAATTTTGCGGCGGTCCGCTGCGGATCACGATATTGCTGACGACATCACCGGTGGTCCACACATTGCGGATGGACACGCGAACCGGGAGGCAATCGGGCAGATCATCACGCACAAACCACCAACCCTCGAGATCAGTCGGCTCGAACTTCAGGGTGCGGGTTGCCTTGCCAAAAAAAGTGCCAGGACCGGCCACCGACACCGGTTGAGCGATGGTCGATTGTTTATCCGGGGCGAACGCGACACCGCTCTCCAGCAGATCCCAATCGACGGGCTGCCGGTCAAACGCCTCGCGAGCCGGGCGCAAGTTATCCACCGGGCCGGCCAGCATGGTTCCAAATAGTTCCGTAGTCATGACAATGCAAACCCTAGTGGATAAGGGTTCGCATGCCAATCGCGAACATGCCGGCGCAACGCCTTGACCGGGTGTCGCGTTACGTGATAATTCGTTACTCAGCGAAATGAAAGACGTCACCCGACTTATGGCCGCGCTATCGGACCCGAACCGGCTGCGCCTGGTGTTTGCCTTGCGCCATGGCGAGCGATGCGTGTGTCAATTAATTGCCCTGCTTGGGCTGGCCCCCTCGACGGTTTCCAAGCATCTGGCCATTTTACAGGCGACGGGCATGATCGAGCGGAGCAAGAAGGGCCGCTGGGTGTATTATCGGCTTCGTCCCGATCCGGATTTTCCAATCATGGGAAAAAGGCCCCGGAAAAGTTCCAACGCCTGGAAAAAACGGAGGCGATTCGCGGCGACGATCGCCGTTTGAAGGAGATTGTGCGACAGGATCCCGAGGCGTTGTGCCGGGTCATATTGAGGCGATCATGAAAAAACAGAAGGTATTGTTTCTTTGCACCGGCAACTCGTGCCGCAGTCAGATGGCGGAGGGTTGGGCTCGTGCGCTCAAGCCGGAGATCATCGAGGCGTACTCTGCCGGAATTGAAACGCACGGCATGAATCCGAATGCGGTGGCAGTCATGGCCGAGGCGGGGGTGGACATTTCAACTCAGCACTCCAAGACCGCGGATGCCTTGAGGGATGTCGATTTCGATGTGGTGATCACCGTGTGCGGGCACGCCGATGAAACATGTCCGGCATGGCTGCGCGGTAAAGCCCGCGTCGTGCATGCCGGATTTGATGATCCGCCGCGACTTGCCCGCGCCGCCGCCACGCCCGAAGAGGCGCTTGATCATTACCGTCGCGTGCGCGACGAAATCAAGCGGTTCGTGCAATCATTACCGGAGGCGATTTCATGACAACAAATGAGCGAAGGATGACTGGCATATTTGAGCGCTACCTTACAGTTTGGGTAGGTTTGTGCATGGCGGGCGGCATGCTGCTCGGCAAGGTGGCGCCGGGGTTGGCCCACCGGCTCGATGCCATGACGCTGCATGTGCAAGGCGCGCCGGTGATTTCCATTCCGATCGCAATCTGCCTGTTCTTCATGATGTATCCGATCATGGTGAAAATCGACTTCAACCGGGTCATTGCGGCGGGGCGTAATGGCAAACCGGTGTTTCTGACGTTGTTCATCAACTGGGCGATAAAACCATTTACGATGTATGCCATCGCCCTGCTTTTCCTGGGCTACTTGTTTAAATCGTTCATCGGGGTGGATGCCACCGACCTGGTCAAGATGCCATTCGGGCTCGATTTACCGGTGGGCACGGTGCATGGCGCCGGCGTGGTGGTGCTGATCGATGGCATCAAGATGCTGGAGGTGCCTTTGTGGCGAAGTTATCTCGCCGGCTGCATTTTACTCGGCATCGCACCATGCACTGCAATGGTGCTGGTATGGGGATATCTATCCAAGGGGAATGACGGACTTACGCTGGTCATGGTGGCGATCAACTCGTTAACCATGTTGCTGCTGTACGGGTTGCTTGGCGGATTCTTGCTCGGCGTGGGCCGGCTACCGGTGCCGTGGCAAGCGTTGGCCCTCTCGATTGGCGTGTATGTGGCGTTGCCGCTGGTCGCGGGTTATGTTTCGCGCGCATGGATCATGAAGGCCCGGGGCGAGGCGTGGTTCAGGGAGAAATTTCTGCATGTGCTGACGCCGGTCACCATCACCGCCCTGTTGATCACGCTGGTCTTGCTGTTCAGTTTCAAGGGCGAGATGATTTTATCGAATCCGCTGACGATTCTGTGGATTGCCGTCCCGCTGCTGATCCAAACCTTGGTCATTTTCTGGCTCGGGTATGGCGCCGCGCGGGCGCTTAAACTGCCGTACGAGGATGCCGCTCCGGCGGCGATGATTGGCGCATCGAATCATTTCGAGGTGGCGATTGCCACGGCGGTGATGCTGTTCGGTATTTCATCCGGCGCCGCTTTGGCCACGGTCGTCGGTGTGCTAATCGAGGTGCCGCTGATGCTGTGGCTGGTCAACATCTGCCTCCGCACCCGTCACTGGTTCCGGGCAAGCTAGCGCCCCCCAAAAAAATTCGCCTTCGTGGCCCTTGTTGATCTATATACAATATGCGCATATGCGCATATTGTGATAAGGTATTGTCGGAGGTTGGACGGGCAAGGATGCGGGAGGAAATATGATTAATTACCGGCAGGCAAAAAACCGGGCGGACGTGTTGAAAGCGCTGGGCAACCCGGTGCGGGTCTTGATTGTCCATGCCCTGGAACGGGGTGAACAATGCGTGAGCGATTTAAACAAACTCACCAGGATCAGCCAGTCGAACATGACCCGTCATTTGCAAGTGCTTAAAAAAGCTGGCGTTATCCTCGACCGGCGCGACGGCACACACGTCTTCTATTCGCTACAAGCCAGGTGCGCGCTTAAAGCGTGCGATCTGGCCGCGGAGGCCGTGCAAGAAGAAACCCGCCGCCGCGTGGCATGGACCAAATTGTCCTAGATGAATGCCCTGATTTTGGCTGCCATTTCGGCCAACTTCTCCGGATCCTCGGCCCGGGCATGGGCGAAGTTCATGTCGCTAATCGCATGGATGGGAATCAAATGAACATGCGCGTGGCGCACCTCAAGCCCCACCACCGTCACACCCACTTTCGCACAAGGCACCACACGGGCGATGGCTTTGGCCACTGGACGGGAAAAAACAAAAATGCCACCCAGCAATTCATCATCGAGATCGAATATGTAATCGACCTCCTGCTTGGGGATGACCAGCGTATGACCGGGGCGAACCGGCCTTACGTCCAGAAACGCCAGGAATCGATCGTCCTCGGCAATTTTGTGGCAGGGAATTTCGCCATTGATGATTTTTTTGAAAATTGTGCTCATGCGTGTTTCATCAACTCCGACATCGTGAATAACGAATGCAAACGCAAACCCTCTTTGGCCAGGTTTTCCACTCCGCCGGACTCGCGATCAATCACACAGACCACGTCGGAAATCTCCGCACCGAGTGCCCGCAACTCCGCCACCGAGAGTAGAATCTGCCCGCCCGATGTGACCACATCCTCGACTACCAGCAACTTTTTCCCTTTGAACTCGCCGCCCTCGGCCAGCTGGCATGTCCCGTAGTCCTTGGCTTTTTTTCGCACAAATACCACCGGCATACCCGTGTGCTGTGCGAGCAGCGTCGCTACTGGTATCCCGCCCATCTCCAGTCCCGCCAGCATATCCGCGCCCGCGGGCAATTGCCCGGCCATGGTCTTGGTAATCGCCGCCAACAAGGCGGGATCGGATTCGAAACGGTATTTGTCAAAATAGACGTTCGACACCGCGCCCGAGCGCAAGGTGAAGGTGCCATGCAACAACGCCGTTTTCACGACGCGCGCGGCTA
Organism: uncultured Verrucomicrobiota bacterium; assembly: GCA_964470065.1. Taxonomy (GTDB): domain Bacteria; phylum Verrucomicrobiota; class Kiritimatiellia; order CAIVKH01; family CAIVKH01; genus CALMUP01. The sequence goes on from CAYYAR010000001.1 coordinate 123,065, forward strand.
ATTCATTCGATGCCATGGTTGTGCCTTTCATGTTTTGCGTTATCTTTATCACATTCAACGCAAGGATTCCGCATGATTTTTCCACCTGTCAGCATCAAAACCGCGGTCGTCACCGGCTGCTCGACCGGCATCGGCCTCGCCAGTGCCGAGGCGTTCAAGGCCCGCGGTTGGCGCGTCGTCGCCACCGCCCGCAAAGCGGATGATCTTGCCATGCTGAAACATCGCGGCTTCCAGACCGTCGCGCTCGACATCGCCGATGCAGCTTCCGTAAGCGATGCGGCCGCGCAACTAGGAAGGCTACTGCCCGAAGGTGTCGGCGCGCTCGTGAACAATGCAGGCTTCGGCCAGGTCGGAGCGATGGAGGATCTTACGCGCGACATGATGAACTATCAGTTCCAAGTGAACGTGATCGGCTTGCAACACCTCACCAACCTGCTCCTGCCCGGCATGCGCGCGCAAGCATCCGGGCGCATCATCAATATCAGCTCGGTGCTGGGTCGCATCACCCTGCCCTATCTCGGAATTTATTCCGCATCAAAATACGCGCTGGAGGCAATGAGCGATGCCCTGCGCGTAGAATTGCGCGGCAGTGGCATCGCGGTGAGCATTATCGAACCGGGCCCGATCAAAACGTCATTCGGCGAAAACGCCGCCCGTCACGCGGAGAAAACCATCGACCCCGCCGCCACCCCGCATCGCGAACATTACCGCAGGGAACTCGACCGGCGCGCCAACCATACCGAGCCATTTGCGCTGCCCCCGGAGTCCGTGGCAAAAAAAATCCTGCACGCCGCCGAGAGCCGATCCCCGCGTCGACGTTATCAAGTGACGATCCACGCCTACGCCGGCGCGCTGATGGCCCGCCTTGCTCCCGCCGCCCTGATCGACTGGATCATGGCCGGACGCGCCCGGAAATAAAAAACGCCCGCACAAGGCGGGCGTTCGTCGGTGCGGGCCAGCGCCCCTTTTTCATGCGCCGGGTTTGATTTTCGCCGGACGACGCAACAAGGTACGCATCTCTTGCGCCGTCATTTTGTTGACCTTTTCCTCGGAAAGACCAAGGGCAACGAGGCGGCGGCGATGCACCTTCTGGCGGGCACGCTTGTCGGCCTCGCTCTTCTTGGGGCGTGTACTGGGATGATGACGATCTGCTTTTGTGGTCATAACGGTCTTCCTTATTGAAATGCGGCCGGATATTTAGCCACGTTTGATCCCGGTGGCAATCTTTTTGTACTCACCAGGTATATTGCACGGTGTAAGCCAGTATCGATTCCTCATCGGCCGGCACCGGCACACGAAACTCGATCGTGGAGGAATCGATCTTCTCAAAAGGCAGACTGGAACCCACCACTTTCCACGTGGCACCCCGGTACAAGGGCTCAACCACGCGAATTTCCACCGGCGCCTCCTTCCGGTTGCGCAAGCTGATTTCAAACGACTCGGTCATCCGGCGCGCCGTGCCGTCGACCGTAAAATCCGTCCGCTTGCGTTCACCCACCAAATCGAAGGCGAATCCCATATCCAGTTTGATCAGCTCATTCTTCGGTAAATGATCCAATTCATTTTCACCGGTGAACTCGCGCCGACCGTCTTTTTCATCCGTACGGTACATACGCAGGCGACCCTTCGGAATCGGCATGCCCAACCGGTTGGTTTCACTGTTGGAAATTTCAATGCGCACCCCGACCTTGTTATCCGCAGTGATGCCGTAGTCGGGATCCTGGATCAATCCGCCACCGTAGCGATAACCGATCATCGGGTTGTAGACGTAGTACCGGTTGCCTTTCACGCCGCTGGCGCGAATGAACTCGACCTGCTTCAGCTCGTTATGACGCAGCAGCACCGGTCGCGGCAAGGTGTACAAATGAAACTCATCGAAGGCGCGCTGCTCGGGCATCGCTGCGTAATCGGCTTCCATCGCCATCATCGGCATGTATCGCTTGACGGCTCTCGGCTGCACTTTTTGAACGTCACCGGCAATCAGTTTGACGTCGGCATCCTGAAAAGTGATCCCGGTATCGTTCTGCAACGAAATCCAACCCGAGAAATCAAACTCATCACTGCCTTCGGCCGGAGCAATCAAACTGTAGGTGGCTTCCCAGCTCATCCCGGCGGTGATGTATGACACTTCCACCGGCACCTCGCCGGACTTTCGCGACGCCAACCGCCACACCAACGATGGCTCAAGAAATGAACCCGCGTCGATGCCGGCAAACACCGGACGTCCGGGCAGCACGAATCGAACCGCGCCTTCGACCTCGACGATGGACTCCTCCACCATCCCCCGCCCTGGAACAAACCCGCTGCGAATCACCCGTCCGTCATGCTCCTTGATGCTGCCATCCTCGCGTGTTTCCTCGAAACGCACCGTCTGTCCGACAAATTGATGAAGCATCAATCCCTCGGTGAGCGGGTCGTTGATAAAACTCTGCTCGAGAATCCGCAAACCAAACGGTTCGGTCCCGCGCTCGCGCAAAATCACCGAATCCGGCTCGAGTTGGCGCGACATCCCGGTCACGCGCACCTCGGACACGCCCTCCGCCACCGTCATGGAGCGGTCGTCCTTTACAGTGGCGAATCCATCGTTGTAGATGGTGATCTGGGGACCGCCAGCCGCAGCGATCTCCGCCGCGACCAGCGCCAGTGCCCAGACAAGCTGCTTCATGATCCCTCGACGACGGTTAGACCGCCGCTTTGAGCGCAGCTACCTTGTCGGTTTTTTCCCACGGGAAAAGGTTTCCGGTGGACTTGCGTCCGAAGTGACCATACGCCGAGGTCGGCTCGTAGATTGGGCGCAGCAGCTTGAGCTGGCTGACAATTTCCGCCGGCTTCAAACCGAACACGTTGCGAACCGCGCGGGAAATTTTGACCTCGCTCACCGCACTCGTGCCGAACGTGTCGACCAGCACGGATACCGGATCGGGATAACCTATCGCGTAAGCCAACTGCACTTCGCAACGGGCAGCGAGTCCGGCCGCCACGATATTTTTGGCCACATAGCGCGCCATGTAAGCGGCGCTGCGGTCGACCTTCGTCGGATCCTTGCCCGAGAACGCGCCGCCGCCGTGACGGCCCATGCCGCCGTAGGTATCGACGATGATTTTACGGCCGGTCAAACCGCAATCGCCCTGCGGGCCGCCGGTGACAAATCGACCGGTCGGATTGATGAGATAGCGGGTCTTGTTGGTGATGAACTTTTTCGGAATGTGAGACTTGATCACTTCCTCGATGATGCCGGCGCTCAACTTCTTGTGCGATACTTCCGGCGTGTGCTGCGAGGAGATGACCACGGTGTCCACGCGTACCGGCTTGTTGTTCTCGTACACCACGCTGACTTGCGACTTGCCGTCGGGACGGAGGAACGGCAATTTGCCGGAGCGACGGGCGTTGGTCAGGCCCTGGGTCAAGCGATGAGCAAGCTGAATTGGGAGGGGCATCAGCTCGGGTGTCTCGTTGCAGGCATAACCGAACATCATGCCTTGGTCGCCGGCGCCCTGCTCGGCCGTGGCTTTGCCCTCGGCCTTCTTGGCATCCACACCCTGACTGATGTCAGGCGACTGACGATCCAGCGCCACCAGCACCGCGCAGGTGTTGGCATCAAAACCCATATCCGAACTGACATAGCCGATTTTCGCCACTTTCTGGCGGGCGATTTCCGCGTAGTTGACCGTGGCCTTGGTGGTGATTTCACCGGCCACCACAATCATGCCGGTTTTGGCCAGCGTCTCGCAGGCCACGCGGCTCTTGGGGTCCTTGGCCAGCAGGGCGTCCAGGATGGCATCGGATACGCCATCGCACAATTTGTCGGGATGACCCTCGGTGACGGATTCGGATGTGAAAATAAAGTTACTGATCGACATGGTTTGCTCCTCGATGGTTGATTATTGACAAGTGGGAAAAAGTAGCAAGTCAGGTGGTTAATTCAAGAATTTCCGGAGCGGCCTCCCGGACCAGCTCGCGGCAACGCTTCATCACATCCGCGCCGGAATCGGATCCCATGGCGGCATCGGCCAACTCCTCCGCCTGGGAATAACGGACCTGGCGGATGACATCTTTCACCAGCGGAACCGCGCTGGGACTCACACTTAACTCGTCCGCCCCCATGCCGATCAACAACGGCACGAGAATCGGATTCCCGGCCATCTCACCGCAAATGCCCGTCCAGATCCCATGCTCATGGCCGACATCAATCGTGTTTTTGATCAGGCGCAAAATCGCGGGGTGCGTGGGGTCGTACAAATAGGCGATCCGCTCGTTCACCCGGTCCACGGCCAGTGTGTACTGGACGAGATCGTTGGTGCCGATGCTGAAAAAATTCACATGCGGCGCAATAAGATGGGCGGTCAACGCGGCGGAAGGCACTTCGATCATGACGCCGATATCGATATGCTCGTTGAACGATTGCCCCGCCTTGGCCAACTCGACCTTGCACTCATCGAGCAGTGCGTTGGCCCGCAGCACCTCGTCGAGATTGCTCACCATGGGGTACATGATCTTTACATTGGCATGCACGCTGGCCCGCAAAATTGCGCGTAACTGGGTTTTGAAAATTTCCGGTTGGGCCAGACAGAACCGGATCGCCCGCCATCCCATGAAAGGATTGATTTCGGCGGGGGTTTTCAACTGCGACAGGAATTTGTCGCCGCCCAGGTCCAGGGTGCGGATGACCACCGGCGCCGGCGCCAGTTCCGCCGCCACCTTCGCGTAGATATCCGCCTGCTCGTCCTCGGTGGGCAGTCCCTTTTTGGAGAGGTACAAATATTCGGTGCGAAACAATCCCACGCCGTTGCCACCCTGGTGCTTGACCATCTCCACATCGGTGGGCAGTTCGATGTTGCAGGACAACACCACGGAATAGCCGTCCACCGTCTCCGCGGCTTCATCCTTGAGCCGGCCGAGCTCGCTGAGAATTTGTTTGCGGGAGGCCGCCACCTTGCCATACCGCTCCAGCTGTTCGTGTGACGGATGAATCAGCACGGCGCCGGTGTTGCCGTCAATCAGAATGGGTTCACCCGCGGAAACGCGCACACTGATGTCGTGCATGCCGACCACGGCCGGAATGCCGAGGGCCCGGGCCATGATCGCGGTGTGGGAGGTCGGACTGCCCAGATCCGTGGCAAAACCGAGGATTTTGGTTTTGTCGAGAATCGCGGCATCGGAAGGCGCGAGATCACTCGCGACAAGAATGTGCGGGGCGGTCAGGTGCGCGAGGTTGGTGCTGCTCGCGCCGGATAGATTGCGCAAAATCCGCCGGGTGACGTCCTTCACATCCACGGCGCGTTCCCGCAGATAGTCATCCTCCACCCGCAACAGCGCGGAGGCATACCGGTCGGCGACAATCCGCAGCACGGTCTCAACGTTTTTCTTTTCCGTCTTTAGACCGCGAATAACCTCTTCCACCAGCGAACGGTCATCGACCACCAACAGGTGCGCGTCAAAAATACTGGCGCTCTCCGGACCGATGGCGTCCTCCACCTGCTTTTGGATTTCACGGATCTGGTGCCGGGTGTTGATCAGCGCTTCTTCAAAACGGGCAATCTCGCGGTCGGTCTCGTCCTCGCTGATGTCGCGCTCCACGATCCGGTCTTCGTCCGTGGTCAGCAGAAAGACCGGTCCGGTGGCCACGCCGGTGGATACACCGATGCCGCGCAGAAGCACTTCTTTTTTGGATCCGGATTGCATGCGTTCACTGCGGAGGGCGCCGGCCCGGGCGCCTCCGCTCACTCTTCAAAAAACTTGTTGTCGATCAATTCGCCAATCGCCTTGAGCACCTCTTCGGCGTCGGGTCCTTCAGCCGTCACCTGGATGGTCGAATCGTAATAACCTTCCAGTGTCAGCAAACCCATGATGCTCCGGCCGGAAGCGATATTACCATCTTTCGCCACCTGGATGTCACTTTGAAACTGGCTCACCGTTTTGACCAGAAGCGCGGCCGGGCGGGCATGTATCCCGAACTTGTTTTTAATTTTAAATGCGCGCTCCATGGTATCCAACGGCCGATCAGGACCGGCCCCGACGGCGACTCAATAAATTGATCAGTTTGTCATCCAGCTCCTTGGCGGCGTCGTGCCCGAGCATCTTTAATCGCCGGTTAAGGGCCGCCACTTCTATGACATTCGCGAGTTCACGTCCAGCATCAACCGGAAGGGTGATCAGCGGGATCTCCAGCCCCAACACCGCGCGGCTGGACGGGGTCAATCCGCTGCGATCAAGTTCAATTTTCGGCGATGGCCGCTCCAGGCGCACAATCAGATCCAGCCGGACATCGGTACGGATCGAGGCCACGCCAAACAGGCTGGGCACGTGAATAATCCCGAGCCCGCGGATTTCCATATGGTAACGGGTAATCTCCACCGAACTGGCCAGCACCGCTCCGCCCTCCTTGCGCAACACGGTGATGTCATCGGCGACCAGGCTGTGGCCCCGCTCGATGAGGGCCAGCGCCGCCTCGCTCTTGCCGATACCCGGCTCACCCTCGATCATGACGCCCACCCCCATGATGTCCACGGTCGTGCCATGCACCCGCGTGGAGGGCGCCGCCATGTTTTCGATGATGACCGTGGCCTCGTTCATGAAATGCCCGGTGATCATCGGCGTCCGCAACACCGGCACCCGGTAGCGCGAGGCGAGCTCCTTCATCTCGGCGGTGGCGTGCCGGTTGCGCGTGATGACCAGCGCCGGAATACGCTGCTTGAACATTTGCTCCAGCCGGTTGCGACGACTGCCCTCATCGAGGCTGCGCAGATAATGATATTCAGCCAACCCGAATACCTGGATGCGGCGTCGCGCGAAATACTGGAAAAAACCGGCCAGCGCCAACCCCGGGCGATTGATCGAATATTCGCTCAGCGTGTGGTCGAGATGTTTGTCGCCGGACTCAACCGACAACTTCAGCGCTTCACGGGCGGCATCGTGGAATTGGCGCAGGGTAATCGTCATGGACGCATCACATCCGGAACTGGGGGCCGAGATACAACTCGCGACTGACTTCGTCGTTGACCAGAAAATCGCTGGTGCCCTCCCGCAACACCTTGCCTTCGCAGATCAGGTAGGCGCGATCGACCACGGCCAACGTTTCGCGGACGTTATGATCGGTGATGAGAATGCCCAAGCCGCGCCGCTTGAGATCGATGATGATCTGTTGCACATCGTGGACGGCCAGCGGATCTACCCCGCTAAAAGGTTCGTCGAGCAGGATCAGCGACGGATTCGTCACCAGCGCCCGGGTGATTTCCAGGCGACGCCGCTCGCCGCCGCTCAAGGTGTACGCCTTCTGCTTGGCCAGCTGACCGATTTTCAATTCATCGAGCAACACCGCCAGCCGTTTCCGCCGCTCGGCGCTTTTCAGCGGCAACGTCTCGAGAATGGCCATCACGTTTTGCTCCACCGTCAAACTGCGGAAAATCGACGGCTCCTGGGCCAGATAACCCATGCCCATCCGCGCCCGCTGGTACATGGGCAGATCGGTCACCTCATGACCCTTGAAAAAGACGCGACCCGAGGTCGGGCGCACCAGACCAATGGTCATGTAAAAGCTGGTGGTCTTGCCGGCGCCGTTGGGACCAAGCAACCCCACGATCTCGCCGGCGTTGACGTAGACATCCACGCCTTTGACCACTTTGCGGTTGTTGTAGGATTTCTCGAGCTTCTCGGTCCGCACCAGCTGGATGTTATCGTGCATGCAGGGGCTCCCCGAATAATGCGTCGGCCGACATATCACCTTCCGGATAAATCACCAGGCGGGCCTGCGGATGCCCGACCAGGCGTTCCTCGTCGCGCCAGAACTGCATCAGGTCGGCGGTAAAAATATTTTTGCCCTTCATGACCATCGGATTTCCCTTCAGATTGATTTCGCCGCTGGCCACATGGTATTCCGCCTCGGCCGCGCGCGCTCGCTTGTCCTCTTGCACAATAATCACGCGGCCCTTGGCCACCACCTTATCCGCTTTGTTTTGCTCGTTGAACTGCACCGTCATTTGATCCGCATAAATCTTCATGCGCGGATCCACCACCAGCACATCCCCCTCGAACAGGGCGAAACGCTTGTTGTAATCAACCGTCAGCTTTGCCGAGGTGATCACCGTCAATTCTTCGGCCCGGGACCAGGCCGGCCACAAAAGCAACACAAGCCCCGCCAACAGGATGGCGGCTCCACGGTTGTTCCTACATCTCATCATCGTATCCTACAAGTTGTCTTTCATTAATTTTTTTGCCCCGCTGACCTCCACCTTGTTCGGCAATCCCTCCATCGTCAGGACCCCGGACACCACGTCATAATCCGCACGCTCGCCGCGGGCCGTCATCGACGCCTGCAGCAACTTCACGCGACCCTCCGCTTCCACGCGCTCGGCCTGGCTGTTTTCGTTAAAGCGCAACGTCAACTTGTCGGATGTTATTTCCAGGCGGGCGTCAACGACCAGCACGTCCCCCTCGAACAGGGCAAACAAGTCCTCGTGATCAAACGTCAGTTCGCGCGAGGTAATAACCGTCGGAGCGACGTCCGCGGCGTCAACCTTCCCGGGCACGTTGCCCGCGCCACCGGCAAGCCCCGGCAACATGGCCCGCGCACCGGTCGCCTCCACCCGGGCCTGGTTAAAAATCCGGAAGCGTCGCTTCGTGCTGTCGAATTCAAAACCAATACCAGTAACCACCATGTTCTCTCGCTCAATCCGCACGTCCGAATCCGATTGGGCCGTCCCCCGCTTCTGGTCAAAGACACAGCGGGGAGCCGTGACGGTCATATCGACCTTTCGCTGATCATCGACGTATGAGTAAAATTCGATATTCAAGCCCGTGATGTCGATCTTCTGGTTGCGGACCCGCGCGAACTCCCCGAGAATTTCGGAGGTCAGTTTGCCTTCGTCATCGAAGTCCGGAACGCGGAAACCCCTCATTTCTGTGTTTTGGCCCAGGTGAAAGTCCGAAGCGGGACCTTGAGCCGCCGCCTGGGTCCAACAAAGCGCGCCGAATACAAAGGCGATGACGTAGACGTTGATCATGAATAGCTTTCCGTGGCATGGCGCCGCACCATATCGGGCCACTGGCCCTGCGCTTTCAAAATAAATTCCACGATCTCGCGCGCCGCGCCCTGGCCGCCCCGCGCGGAAGTCACCAGCGCCGCCGCTGCGCGCAACTCCGGCACGGCATCGGCTACCGTCACCGGAAATCCCACCCGGCTCATGACCGCCAGATCCACGAGATCATCCCCGGCATAACAGACTTGCTCCGCCGTCACATCCAGTTTGCGCAACAATTCCGCCAACGCCTCGCCCTTGCGGAAAATGCCTTCACGCAACTCATCCACCTTCAATTCCGCGGCCCGCCGGCGAACCACATCGGAAATTCGTCCGGTCAAAAATGCCGTCCGCAAGCCGGCCAGGCGCGCCATCACAATCCCGTGCCCGTCGCGGGCGTTGAATACTTTTGACTCGCCATCGGCATGGTAGATCAAGCCGCCGTCGGTCAACACACCGTCGACATCAAAAATCAGCGCCCGCACCCGGGAAGCACGTTGTTCAGCCGACAAGCTCATCGATACCCCGCAGCAAGTTCCACAGCGACTTCAACTCCTTGAACGGCACAGCATTTTCCTTGTCCGACAGCGCTTGCGCCGGGTTGAGATGCGTCTCGATAAACACGCCATCGCATCCCGCCGCCACTGCGGCCCGGGCGAGATACGGCGCCCACTTCCCGTCGCCCGCCGTGTAAGTCCCGCCGCCGCCCGGACGTTGCACGCTGTGCGTCGCATCAAACACCACCGGATAACCGAGCTCGCGCATCTCCAGCAAACTGCGCATGTCGGCTACCAGATTGTTGTAGCCGAATGAACTGCCGCGTTCGGTCAGGATGATGTTTTTGTTGCCGGTGCTCGCGACTTTTCCGATGACGTTTTTCATGTCGCGCGGGGCGAGGAATTGGCCCTTCTTCACATTCACCGGCTTGCCACTCTCGCCTGCCGCCACAAGCAAATCCGTTTGCCGGCAAAGAAACGCGGGGATCTGAATCACATCGACCACCGCTGCCACCGCCGCGACATCCTGTGCGTTATGCACATCGGTCAATACCGGCACCTTGAACCGCTCCTTCACTTCGGCCAGCACCTCAAGTCCGGCGGTCAACCCGGGGCCGCGAAACGCATCCACCGACGAGCGGTTGGCTTTGTCGTAAGAGGCCTTAAAGATAAATGAAATTTTTTCCGCGCGCGCCAGATCCACCAGCCGCTTGGCCAGCTCGAGACAGCCTTTCCTGCTCTCGATCACACAGGGACCGGCGATGAGAACGAGCGGACTTTTACCGCCGATCCGGACGCCGCCGAGATGGATGGTCTTACTCATTAAAAATTCCAATCATTGGAAATCGCACCATGAAAAAGTTCCAATGATTGGAACTTTCAGCGTTCGTAATTTCCAATGATTGGAACTATTTGGCAATCCCTTTGTTAGTCGGGCAGGCGGACGCCGGTGCGGAAATAAGCGCCGGCCGACGCGGGGTTGGTCACCGCAAAGCCGACCGCGGAGCCGGTGCCGGCTCGCTCCGGCGGATAGAGCGTCCAGAGTTCCGGCGGCAGGGAAAGGTTGGTGGTCCAATACATGCCGTACACGCGGCCGGTGGAGGATGGATTAATCACCACCTGGATTGTACCGGCAGGCGCGTTGCTGACCGCCGCCAAACGGACCACCGAGGTGGGGTTGTTCGGATCAAGATCGGCAATGTAAGCCTCCAGCATCGTATTCACCCCGTTCGCGGTGATGTTGGTGGCGCTCGCCGAGGTCGTTCCGAAGTACAACATCTCCCAGGTGTCGGGCACGCCGTCGCCATCGGAATCCGAATCCGGCGCGTTCGTGACCGAATGCACAAGCACGAAGTTGAAGCCGGTCAAAATCTCGCCGCTTCCCAACGCGATGTTGTCGCCCAGCTCCAGGCTCGGCTTGTTGCTGTAGGATTGTGCGTTATACATCTCGTTGCTGTTGATCAGCAGCCGGTACGTTCCGGGCGGCAAGGTGCTGATGCTGAAACTGCCGTCCAAAGCCGTCTCGGAGAATTGCACGAGCGCGAAGACGCCGGTGCTGTTGCTGCGGTAGGCGCTCACGGTCACGCCCCCGGTCGGTGAAAATCCGGGATCGAATACGGAGCCCTGGATATTTCCATAGGCGGCGAGAAACACATTAATCGTGCTGATATTGGCGCCTTCTGCCGCAACGATACTGGTGCCATCCAGGTAGGAGGTGCCGTTGCTGTAGGACTGGGGCACGTAGACGGGCGTCAAGCTCTGATCCAGGAATTCAACGCGATAGGTGGCCGGCGCCAGGGCGTCAAAAATATAGAATCCTCCACCGTAGGAGAATGTCTGCGTCACAAAATCCCAACCGCTCGTTTCATTGGTGCGGTACAAATTGACCGAAATGCCATCGATGCCGGATGACCCGTCGTTGTTGTAGACAATCCCGGAAATGAGGGCGGCCTGAACCAGCGAAAAGCCGACAGCTCGAATCTCACCGTTTGTAACCGTGATATCCGTCCCCGTCTCCAGACTGCTGGCATTGCTGAAGACTTGCTCGAAATAACCATAAGCCGAGGCGTTCATCCGGTAGGTGCCGGCGGGAATACCGGCGAGTTGATAGTGGCCATCGATATCGACACCTCCGCCCCGCACAAACGTCCAGCCGCCGGCGCCGTCATCTTCGACGAGTTGAACATATGCGCTACTGATGCCAGTCGTGCCGTCCGTGGCGGTCACGCGTCCGGTCACGATTGCGCCCACCAGCAGGGAAGCGTCGATACCGGTGGCGTGCGCGCCGTTGGTCAATTCGATATAATGAGCCTCGGCCAAGGTCGCTACATTCGAGTAGTACTGTTTGATGTAGTAATTCTGAAAATCATAGAACTCGACGCGGTAACTGTTGCTGACCAGTCCGTTGACGATGTACATGCCATTGGAGTCCGTGAACGTGTAATCAGCCATGGAAGAGTCGGGCCGGTAGACAGCGACAAAGATGTTCGTCACTGGCGTGACGCCGTCGGGTCCGGTAACCGTGCCGGAAACACTGGAGGCGAATTCCAGCGACGCGTCGATGCCGGTGATATTGGTGATGCCATCGATAAAAATACGGGTGGCTTCGGCATCCGCCACCACATTGCTGTAATACTCGGACAGGAACAGTCCATTGGTTTCGGCAAAATAGATCACATGATGTTGACCGGGCATGCCATAGACGATGTACGAGCCATTCGTGTCCGTCACATCCGAGCCGATTTGGTTCATGCCAAAACCGTAATCATTAAATAGCACAACCGATACGCCGCCGATCCCGTTGGTTCCATCCGGTTGGGTCACGGTTCCGGAGATGCTGGCGTACGCGCTCATGGTAAAGTGCACGTTGGTCACGCTTTCGCCATCACCCACCACCACCGGATCACCACCGGCCAGATCCTGCCGGCCACTGAAGACCTGATTGCTATAGATACCGAAAACATCATCGACCGCGCGCAGGATATACGAATCCGGGACCAATTGAATGAAGGAGAAATTGCCCTGAATGGTGTAATCCGAGGCGATCGGCGTGGTCAAATTGTTCGTGTGGTACAACTCGACCAGCACCCCGCCCAACAACCATTTGTTAGCCGGTCCGCGCACCGACCCGCTGATCGATCCATACTTCACCAGCGCGGCATTCACATTGGTTACCGTGGTGGATCCCGACACGGTTATCGTGGTGGCCGCGTCCACATTGGTGGCGTTCTCATAGAACTCGCCGATGTATTGGGAGTACCAATCAACGAACTGAAGACGGTAGTCGCCTTCCGTCAAGCCAATCAACTCGTAAAAGCCGTTCGTGTCGGTGCTGGCATAGATCCCCGTGTCGATCCATTCGCCGAGCATGTTGGTTTGATAAAGTGATACATTCACATTCTCAATCGGTGTGCCGTCTGTTTGTGTCACCTGGCCGGCGATACCGCCGCCCAGCGTCATGGTCGCATTGATGTTGGTGAAATTATCTTCGAACTCAGCGTCGATCCAAAAAGCATCGTTAATGTCCACCGCGTCGTCATAGTACTCCGGCACGTAGGGTTCACCGGCGCCGCCACCGAAACGAACCAGGTGGGTGCCGGGAGCCAATCCCGTGATCTGGTAAAACCCGGCGCCATCGGTATATGTTTCCGGGAAAATCGCGTACCAGCCAAATCCGCTGTCGGCATATGCGGTAACCGTAAGATTGGAGATGGGCGTGACGCCATCCGGCTCAAACACATATCCGGAAATTTTGGTGCCGGCAGTCAGCCCGACATTAATTCCATCGACCATTTCGCTTGTGTTGCACGTGATATCGGTGCCGACGTATATGCTTTCCGCATTGTCGTATGCTTCGGAGAGATAGATGGAATTAAAGTCGATAAACGAGAGTCTGTAGACACCGGCCTGAAGTCCGGAGGCGTTGTAGATTCCGTTGGCGTCTGTCGTGTACGATCGATAGTAGGTCAACCCGCCGTACGAATTGGTTTTGAAAACTTCGACATAGATGTCCGGCAACGGATCGCCCGCGCTGTTAGTCACGATGCCGGATATCGACGCGCCCGGCAACAACACGGCATTGATATTGGTTATGGTTTCCAACTCGCCCACTACGATGTCGGTCCCGGCTTCTTCGCTGGAGGCATTGCTGTAGGCGACAGAGGCAAACTGACGGTTTTGCCAATCATTGAAAACAACGCGGTATGTGCCGGCGGTCAATCCGCGAATGGTGTAATGGCCGTTCACATCCGACTCCGTGGAAAGTCCGGTGTACGACCAAAAGCCATAACTTTCCTGGTACGCGGAGGCCTCGATATCCTGCAGCGGGACCCCATTTGTGTCGGTCACCGTTCCGGAGATCCGGCTTTTGGTATCGTTGGTAAGGCTGAGGATGAAGTTTCCCGCGCTGTAGTCATAGCCGTAAATTGAGATGAAGTAGGTGGTCCCGCTGCTGGCCGTGCCAAAAATCGCCGAGTCGGTATAGATGCCGTAGTAATCATTTTGTGCGAGCAACGTGAGGTTGGTCAGCGAATCGCCCACCCACACCGCCAGCATGGAATCAAAATCGCTGCCGATGGTGTCGAGTTGCACATCGCCGTCGAATTCGCTGTTCCACACAAACCACACGGACTGGCTGGCCACGGTTTCCCAGCCGACGGGCCGGGGCTCACCGGTCTCCATGGTCGCGTCAAAATTATCCCCGGATACCATCAGGGGAAAGGACGTGATCGCGTACGCCGAATGAAAATCATCGTTCACAGGTTGAGCGGTGACCTGTCCCGGGAAAAACAAAACGAACACCATGCCCGCGATTGAATTGATCCATCTATTCATACATACCTCCTGAGAAAATTGACCGGTTTGGCGATCCGCCGCATAAGTATCGCGGGTGCTTTCTTGCCGTCAATACGCGGATGGACCGGCTGAAATGAACTGCCGCACCGGCACCCCGTCAAAATACAAATCGCGAACCACGCCAAACCCTTCCCGCACCGCGAGTTCGGCATACGCCGTCCGGTTGGTGTCCCGGGCAAACTCCCGGTACGCGAATTCCGCGCGGGGCGCGATATGCTCATCCATGTAAAAGCGGTCGTAAGGAATGCGAACCATCACATTCGTCTCGTAGCTCACGCTGTAAAGAACATCGACTTCCAGATAATCCGCATCGCGTGGACGCCGGGGCTCGATGCGCACCATCTGCGTGAAGCCCGCCTCATCCGCGGCAAGAATCGCGAACACCCTCTGCCCGTTTTTGTACGAGATGTTTTCCGGGTTGGAAATCCGGTCCTGCGCGAACGAAAGCGCCACATACCGCCCGCGAAACGCATCGTACGGATCCACCGGCGCCGTGCGGAACTTGAACACCTTGCCTTCACGCAGGGTCGCCTCGCGCTTGATGATCATCGATGCCGGCACGAGAAGCTGGGCCGCCAGCGTGATCGCAAAAATCAACGCGACAAGTGGCTTCGTCATGCCGCCCCTTTCCGGCGACGGGTCAACATGATATTGGCCATGAGAAAAGCCGCGCCCAACAAGACGAACAAAATTCCTTTTAGTATGAAGTCGATGTCCGCGTCAAAAAACCGCGCGGCAATCAACGCGAACACCATCAACAAGCCGGCATTTGCGCGACCGGCCTGTTGCGTCTTGAACCCCTCGACAAGCTTGGCGAGGCCCATCGCCAGCAAGAACATATTGAATACCAGGATGACCACAAATTCGGGTGCGTCTGCCGCCAGCCAGGCTTGGCGGCCCATGATCAACAGCGGGATCGCGCCGACCCACAGATTGCTCCATGCGCGCGCCCGAAGCGTCCAGCCAAGAAAACGTGCAAAGACCAGCAGAAGAATGGCTGCGAGACCGAGTTGCAGCTTCATCGCAAGGGGAAGTGGATCCAAAAAACGGGAATAAAACAACCAATCCAGCGTAGAGACGTCAAAGGTGCACCAGAAGGCGATAACCACCGCGCCGGCGACGCCGGTCACATAACCGGGGCGTTGCCACCACGACCGGGCGCCGGAGAAAAATTGTTTGTCGAACAAATACAATATCGCGCTGTAAACACCGGCCACCGGCAACCACCACGCATCCAGCAGATCCATCATGGTAATGATCAATCCGGCGCTCGCCGAGAGTGTCAGCCCCCACATCAACCATGCGGTGCGGGCGGACGAGGGACGAGCGCGGAAAACGGTGACGGCAAACGGCGCCACAGCCAGCCAAAGTGGCCAGAACCAGATGGCGGTCGCATCATCCAGGCCGGGAATCGCCGCGTTTCCGGCCCAGTGCGTGATGCCGGCGAGGTACACCAGCGAGACGCCCAGCGCATTCATCAGATAGATGATGGGCAAGGAAAGGAGTATCCACGTCAGGACAAAATCACCCGCATGGCCGGGCATGTGATAGATCTGGCTCACCATCGCGATCACCGCCGCCACCGATAGCGACCAGAAAATAGCTACGCCTTCCGCGCGTGGATGGTTCATCGATTTTCTGAACAGCACCACCCAGGCCATCGCCTGGGCGGCCAGCAGCGGAATACCAGCAAAGACCGTCCGCGTAGACCGGGAAAACTCGTCCCAGTTGTGAGCCAGAAGTAGAATGATTCCCAGTCCGACCAGCAAGCCGCCCAGCAAACCAAAAATCATCGATGCCCACGTACGGTCTCCCGCACCGGTTTTCGCATAGTACTTGGAGATGCGTTCTGCCGATGCGTGATCGATCACGCCTTCCCGCACCAGCGTTGGTAGCTCATCGATCAGCCATGTGGAGTGTTTGGGGGCCATCGGATATATGAATGGATACATCCTGATCCAACCGCCTGGCAAAAACAACCGGGAACTTCAATCCCCTGGCCCCTAGCCGATCATAAAAAACACAAGTAATTAATATAAAATAACTTATGTATATAGTTACACGCCTAAAATTATATTATGTCAAAACGTTTTACCTGCTAATTCCTCAAGCGCTTGCCAGCATGGGCGGAAAGGGGTAATTTAATCGGAGGTCGCCCTGCAACGGGGCGTTAGCGACAATGAACATTCTCGTCATAGGCGCCGGGGGCGTTGGAGCCTCCATGGTTTCCATCGCGGAAACGCGCAACTTTTATGACCGGTTCATTTTGTCCGACCTTACCCTTGCCCGCGCTCAGGATGCCATCAAAGCGCTGGATGATCCGTCAAAATTCCGCGCGGCACAGGTGGATGCCCAAAACATGGCGGAGGTGAAAGCGCTGATTGAAAAGGAAAAGGCGGATATTGTCGTCAACGCCTGTGATCCCCGTTTCAATCAGCCGATCTTCAACGCCGCATTTGCCGCCGGTTGCTATTATATCGACCTGGCGATGAACTTGAGCGATCCCCACCCGGATAATCCATATTCCGAGGTCGGCGTTCCGCTCGGGCAGGAGCAGCTCGCGCAATCGGACGCGTGGCGGGAGCGCGGCTTGCTGGCACTGGTGGGCATGGGCGTTGAACCGGGATTGAGCGATGTGTTCGCGCGATACGCGGCAGATAACCTGTTCGACACCATCGATGAGATCGGGGTACGGGACGGATCAAACCTCTCGATCGACGGACTGGATTTCGCCCCCACCTTTTCCATCTGGACGACCATCGAGGAGTGTTTGAATCCGCCGCTGGTCTGGGACGAAGGTCGCGGATTGCACACCACCGAATGTTTCAGCGAGCCGGAGATCTTTCATTTTCCGGCCGGTATCGGTCCCTCCGAGTGCGTCAACGTGGAGCACGAGGAAGTCGTGCTAATTCCACGCGAGATCGCCTGCAAACGCGTCACCTTTAAATACAGCCTCGGCGCCGAATTTATCGACTGGCTGAAGACATTTGCCTACCTCGGCCTCGACAGCAAAGAAAAAATACGGGTTGGCGATGTGCGGGTCGCACCGCGCGATGTCCTCGCCGCCGTGTTACCCAATCCCGCCAAGCTCGGACACTTGATGCACGGCAAAACCTGCGCCGGCACCTGGGTCCGCGGCACCCACCACGGGAAACCCCGCGAAGTATACCTCTATCATGTCGCCGACAACGAAACCACCATGCGCGAATGGGGCTCCCAAGCCGTGTTGTGGCAGACCGCAGTATGCCCGGTCGTCGCGCTTGAACTACTCGCCCGCGGCAACTGGAAGGGTATCGGCGTGCGTGGTCCGGAGGCTTTCGATGCGGCGCCCTACCTCAATCTGCTGGGCGAATACGGAACTCACCACGGGATGGTGGAAATGGGCCCCGGTTTGTGGCCCAGACCAAAACCAACGGGACAACCGGGCTGGGATCGCCCGGTACGGCGCGCCATTGTCGTCGCCTGATCGACTCGCCCCGCCGCGCGACCGCGAAACATCACGCCTTTTTGCGACCCGTCTTGCTTCGAGCGCGCGGTGATGTGCGGGATGTCACTTCGCCATCAATCTCCCGGAAAACTTCGCGCGCCACCTTCAACGCATTGAGGGCAGCCGGAAATCCAGCGTAGACCGCCACCTGAATCAATGCCTCCGTCAATTGCCGGCGGGTCAAGCCCACATTCAGCGAACCGTAAAGATGAGACTTTAACTGGGGTGCGGCATTACCGAGAGCGGCCAGCACCGAAACCGTAACCAACTGCCGGCTCTTCAAATCAAGTCCCGGTCGCGCATAAATGTCGGCGAACGGAAATTCATACACGAAGCGGCAAAAATCCGGTGAAATATCCTGCATGCTGTCGATCGTGTCCGTGCCGCGCCTGCCGTGAATCTTCGCAAGCATCTTGCGGCCACGCCGGTAGCGATCGCCCGCCTGGGGTGCAGTTGATTTCATATGCCTTTGATGATTCATTATTTAGCCGCCGAAATCGAATGATTTCTGACCCGGCACATAACACTTGGCGCACGGGGACAAACCCGCTATAAACGCGCCTCATTTTACGGAGAACTACACCATGGCAGATTACAGCGCATCCGACTTACGCAAGGGCTTGAAAATTGAACTCGAGGGCGTGCCCTACGAAATCACCGAATTCCAATTCGTGAAGCCCGGCAAAGGCGCGGCCATGTACAAGTGCCGCATCCGCAACATGCTCACCGGCGGCACCCAGGACCGCACCTTCCGCGAAGTCGAGAAAATCGGCATCCCGGACATCCACTCCCGCGAACTCGTCTACACCTATGAGAGCGGTGACAATTACGTTTTCAGCGATCCGGACACCTACGAGGAAGTCGAAGTCAGCGCCACCGCCATCGGCGACCGCAAATGGTTCCTGAAAGAGGAAATGCATGTCAGCATTCTTTTCTTTAACGGAAAACCGGTCGACTTTGATCTCCCGGTATTCATCGAGCGCGAAGTCACCGAGACCGAACCGGGCTTCCGCGGCGATACCGCCAACAACGTCACCAAACCCGCCACCCTCGACAACGGCTACGAACTGCAAGTGCCGATTTTCATCAATCAAGGCGATATCGTGCGCGTGGACACCCGCACCGGCAAATATGCGGACCGGGTGAGCAGCGCCGGACGGAAATAGCGCTCTGCGCCACATTCGACGTTGAGCATTCAACGTGCAAGGTCATTGAAGATCCGGAGCGAAATTCTTTTCGCCCTCCGGAAATACTTTCACGATCGCGACTACCTCGAAGTCGAGACACCGGTTCGCCTGCCCGCCCCGGCGCTTGAGACGCATATCGATGCCGAACCCTCCGGCGCATTTTTTCTGCGCACCTCGCCGGAATTCCACATGAAGCGGATGCTCGCCGACGGCCATGAAAAAATCTTTCAGATCGGTCCCTGCTTCCGCAAGGGCGAGCGCGGCGACCGGCATCACCCCGAATATACCATGCTTGAGTGGTATCGCACCGGCACGGATTATCTCGGCGTGCTCGCGGAAACAAAAGAGTTGCTGGCCACGGTGGGTGTGTGTGCCCACGACTGGTTGATCTTGCCCGTATGCGAAGCATTCCGGAAATACGCGGGCTGGGATCCATCTGTTGCCTTTGATCACGACCGCTTCGACCTCGACCTCGTCGACCAGGTCGAGCCCGCCCTGCCCCGTGATCATCCGGTCGTGCTGATCGATTATCCCATCGAGGCTGGTGCCTTCGCCCGCCCCAAATCCGGCGCTCCACACCTCGCCGAGCGCTGGGAGCTTTATCTGCGCGGCCTGGAAATTGCCAACGCCTACAGCGAATTGATTGACCCCGCCGAGCAGTGTGCGCGGCTGGAAAAAATCGCCGCCACGCGTCGCCAGCTGGACAAACCGGTCTATCCATCCGACGAGGCCTTTCTCGCCGCGGTTCGTCGCGGCCTGCCTCCTTGCGGTGGCATCGCCCTCGGCATCGATCGCCTCGTCATGGCCCTCACCGGCGCCACCTCGCTCGATGACGTGATGGCGTTTCGCGAAGGATAAAGTGCATCACGAAAACTCCGCCACCATCACGGTGTGGTCGGATGCCTTGGGCTGTCGACGAGGCTCCAGATCAATAAAACAATCCTTGGCGGTCTTCGCCATGACCGGACTCGCCAGAATATAGTCAATGCGCCACCCCCATCCGCGGTCCAGCGAATCAGCCGTGCGGTAATCAAAAAATGTATAGTGTCCGCCCTCGGGATGGTACCTGCGGAATACGTCCTCAAAACCCCACGCGCGGCACAAGGTTAACGCCTCGCGCGCATCGTGGTGATAACACACATGCCGCGTACGCGCTTCCGGGTTGTATACATCGATCGGCTGCTCGGCCACATTGAGGTCGCCGAGCCAGATCACCTTGTCGCGGCGGGAGAATTTTTTGTCGAAATATGCGCGCAACCTGTGAAACCAGGCGATTTTGTAGCGATACATCTCGTGATCGATGTCGCGCCCCTGCGGCACATAGGTGTTCACGACATGCACATCGCCAAACCGCGCGTGCATAAACCGCGGCTCATCGGCCGGCTCATCGAGCAAACCAAAGGCCACCTCGTCGGGCGGCTTTTTTGAAAGAATCGCCACACCGTTGTAGGATTTCATGCCGCGAAAATTCACGTGGTAGCCGGCCGCCTCGATGATCTCGCGCGGAAACTCATGGTCCTGCACTTTGGTTTCCTGCAGGCACAACATGTCAGGCCCATGCTGCTTCAGCCAGCCCAACACGGCATCCATGCGGGAGCGGATCGAATTCACATTGTAGGTGGCAATTTTCATGACGGCCAATCTACACGGACGGCATTTTATGTCGAGTTTTCGCCGCCCCTGCGTTATTTTCCTGCCAGCAAAAGGAGCCACGCATGATCCGCGAAACCATATTGACCAACCGCGCCGCCGCCCCGATCGGCCCGTACGTGCAAGCCGCCAAAGCCTCGGGTTCGTTCATCTTCACCTCCGGACAAATTCCCCTCGACGCCTCCGGACAGATGGTCGCCGGCGGCATCGTCGAGCAAACCCACGCCGTCTTCGCCAACCTGAAGGCCATTCTCGAGGCTGGCGGTTCAAGCCTGGGCCATGTCGTAAAAACCACGGTGTTCATCCTCGATATGAATGAATTCGGCGCGATGAATGAAATCTACGAGTCGTACTTCACCGGACCGAATCCGCCGGCGCGCTCGACGATTCAAATTGCGCGGCTGCCCAAAGATGCCCGCATCGAAATCGAGGCGGTTGCCCTCGTTCCGTGACGGAACTCGACAAGATATTTGCCGGCCCGCCGGCGTTCGCCACGCGCGGCGTAATGCTCGATATCAGCCGCACCAAAGTGCCGACCATGGCGACGCTGTTCGCGCTCGTGGATCAGCTCGCGGCATGGCGCTTGAATCATCTCCAGCTCTACACCGAGCATGCGTTTGCCTATGCGGGTCATGATGTCGTCTGGAAAGACGCCTCACCCATGACCCCCGCCGAGATGCGCGCCCTGGATGATTATTGCGGCTCACGCGGCATCGAACTCGCCGCCAACCAAAACTCGCTCGGGCATCTTCATCGCTGGCTGAAGCATCCGCACTATCTTCACCTCGCCGAATGCCCGGACGGCTACACAACGCCGTGGGGCGAAAAGCGAGGCGGCCCGTTCAGCCTGAATCCGGTCGATCCGGCCAGCCTCACCTTCATGGCCGGGCTCTACGATCAACTGCTTCCACTCATCCGCTCGCCGCTGGTGAATGCCGGTTGCGACGAGGCCTTCGACTTGGGCCAGGGCAAAAGCCGGACGACTTGCGAACAACGCGGCAAAGGTCGCGTCTATCTGGACTATCTCAAGCAAATCAAAAAACTCATCGAGGCGCGCGGCAAAGTCATGATGTTCTGGGGAGACATCATCCTGCATCATCCCGAACTTATTCCGGAACTGGACCGCAATCTCGTCGCGCTCGTGTGGGGCTACGAGGCGGATCACCCTTTCGATGAGCAATGCGCCAAATTCGCGGCGGCGCGCATTCCGTTCTGGGTATGTCCGGGCACCTCGTGCTGGAACAGCTTCACCGGCCGGTTCACCAATGCGCGCGCGAATCTCGATGCCGCCGCCCGGGCCGGCAGCACATATGGCGCCACCGGCTTTCTCATCACCGAGTGGGGTGACAACGGACATTGGCAAACCCGCCCCTTCACCATGCTCGCCCTCGCTGCCGGCGCGGTCACGGCGTGGAAGGGTCACGCCCCCGACGATGCCACCCTGGCGCACATGGTGGATCACGCTTCCGTGCTGATCGGACTGGGCAACCTTTACCTGGCCGCCGGCTTTCCATGGCACAACACCAGCCCGGCTTTCCCGTTACTTCGCTTCCAAGAACCAACGACCGTGCTCGAAAAATGGACAAGCGAAAATCTCCGCGCCGCCCGCCAACAACTCGCCCACCTCACGCTGCCACCCGACGACGAAATTCGCCTCGGCGCCGCGATGCTTGACGCCGCCCTTCAGCGCGGACTGTACTTGAAGACGGGAGAGCGGACCGGGGATTTATCGCAACTGAAGTTCATCCTCGCCGAATTCGAACGACTGTGGCTACTCCGCAACCGTCCCGGCGGCCTCGCCGAGAGCATCGAGCCCTTGCGAATGCGCGCATGTCCGGAGCACGTGTCCGGTTAGGATTGGATAACGTTTGGGCGGGCGAGGCTCCCGCCGGAGCGACGGGCGGCTAGCCCCTACGCGCGGATAGTCGAACGGAACAGTCAAAACGCCCGGACATGCCCGGCGGAATATGCTTCATAAATGCATGTGATTGTGGCATTAGACTAAGTCCGCTGATGGATATCGTCGTCATTCAAGAATTGATCGTTCTCGTCCTGTTGCTTGTGGCCTCCGGGTTATGCTCGAGCGCCGAGACCGCATTCTTCTCGCTCAATCCGCTGCAACTGCGCCGGATCATGGATCAGCACCCGCGCGTCGGGGAGCGCATCCACGGGATGGTCACCCAGCCCGGGCGGTTGCTCTCCACCATTCTCATCGGCAACACCATCGTAAACGTCGCCGCGGCGGCGGTCGGATATGCCATCGCTAATCGCCTGTTCAAGGGTTACGGCGAGGTGGTCGCGATTCCCATAGTCACCTTACTGTTGATTATATTTGGCGAGGTAATTCCCAAGCGCGTCGGCCTGCATTATGCGCCGCGGGTGGCCATGCTTTACACCCCGGTTTTTCGCGTGCTCGGCTTCGCACTGACCCCGCTGCGCATGCTGCTGGAGAAAATCACCCAGGGCTTCGAGCCGCTGTTGCGTCCGCACGGCAAATCGCTGAGCAGCGAGGAATTCGAAACCGTCCTGGAAATCGGCAACGAGGCCGGCGCCATCAACGCCGACGAGTTGGCCATGCTGAAGGCGATCATTTCGCTCGAGGATCTCACCGCCGCCGACGTGATGACGCCGCGCGTGGATATTCTCGGGATCGACCTCAACGACACAACCATCGAAACCGCCGATTTGCTTGCCATGGCCCGCAAAAACCGGCGCAACTTCATCGTCGTCTATCATGACTCCATCGACAGCGTGGCCGGATTTCTCGATGTCCGCAAATTCCTGCTCGATCCCGAGCACAAGCTGGAACCAGCCATTCTCAAGGCGCATTATGTGCCGGTCAGCGCCCCCCTGAATCAGTTGCTCACCGACTTCCAGAAAAACCAGCGTCGGATTGCCATGGTCGTCGATGAGTATGGCGGAACTTCCGGCGTCATCACCCGCGGCGACATCCTCGAGGAAATCACCGGCGAAATTTACCAGGAGCTCAATAAACCCCGCCCGCTCTTTCAGCCCGCCGGCCCGAACCGTTGGCTGGTCGACGCCAACTTCAGCCTCGAGGAGTTGAATCGCAAACTCGACATCCAGCTCGATAGCGAGGGCGGCGACCGCCTCGCCGGATGGATCGCCGAACACGCGGGGCATCTGCCGCAGAAGGACGACATCGTCGAGGCGCAAGGCTGCCGCGTCACCGTCCTGCAAACCATCCGGCTGCGCGTGACACTGGCCATGATCGAAAAACTGGATGTCCACCGGGAGGCGGCTTCGTGAACGCGCTCGAGTTCATTTTGATTTTCGTGTGCTTTCTCGGCTCGGCTTTCTTCTCCGGCATCGAGACCGGAATGATTTCCATCAACCGGCTCCGCTTGCGGCATCTGGTGCGCCACAAGGTCAAGGGGGCCGACATACTTCAGCATTTTCTGAACAACCCGGATTATTTGCTCGGCACCACGCTCGTCGGCAACAACATCGTCAACACCGTGCTGTCGATCGTTGTCGTGGCGATTGGCACACGCGCATTCGGAGCCGGTGGATCGTGGATCGCCAGCATCGCGGTCACCCTGATCCTGTTGGTTTTTTGCGAATACCTGCCGAAGGCATGGTTCCGGAGTTTTCCCAGCCGGCGCTGCCTTCCCTTTGCCGGCACCCTGCAGATCACCGGCCGCGTGCTGCACCCCATCAGCCATGTGTTGATGCGTCTGGTCAAGGCGTTAACCCCGTTTGTCACCGAACCGGAGGCCGCGACCACGGCCAACATCACGCGCGACGAAGTTATGCATCTTGTCCGGGAAAGCCACAAGGCCGGCACGTTGTCGCAGGACGAGGTGCGGATGATCACCGGCGTGTTCGACCTGCGCGCGATGAGCTGCGAGGAGATCATGACGGCCCGCAGCAAGATGTTCCACATCCATCAGGACACCCTGCACGACGACATCGTCATGTTCGCCCGCGCCCAGCGTTCGAACGAATTTCCCGTCTTTGACCGCGAGAAAAACATGTTTGTCGGCATCGTGTATCTCGTGGATGTGCTGGCCGACGAATCGCCCCGCGGCAAAACCGCGAAAGACTACATGCGGCCGCCGCAACTCGTCGCGGCCAGCGCGCCGGTCGATCACATCCTGCCCCGCATGCGCGTGACCAAACAGCCGATCGTACTCGTGACGGATACCAGCTACCAGGTCATCGGCTACATCACGCTCGACATGGTGCTGGAGGAAATCGTCGGCACGTAACCGGCCGGATGCGAAAGGTTCCGGCTTCGGCGCCTTCGCACCGGAACCATCTCACCGGAACATAAAGTACACCGCGCCGACAAGGCACAGACCCGCCCAGACGAAGTCCATCCGGAACGGTTGCTGCATGTAAAACAGGCTAAACGGTATGAACACCGAAAGCGTGATCACTTCCTGCAGGATTTTCAGTTGACCGAGATTCAACTCCTGATACCCAATCCGGTTCGCCGGCACCTGCACCAGGTATTCAAAAAAAGCGATTCCCCAACTGATGAGCGCGGCGATGATCCAAGGTTTATCGCGCAAATCCTTGAGGTGCGCGTACCAGGCGAACGTCATGAATACGTTCGACAACACCAGCAAGCCGGCGGTCTGGTAAATAACCGGTAGTTGCATGCCGCCGGCCGGCTTGTCAGCGCACCGGCATGACGGTCATACCCTTGGCTACGCCGGCCAACGGTGTGCAGTACGCAATTTTTTCCTTCACCTCGGTGACGGAGATCTGGCCGACCGAGGTCATTTCCACGTCCAGCACTTCACCGGTATCCTCATCCACCAACTCCTCCACGGCGCCGACGGAAAATTGCATACCCGATACCACACCTTCGCGAGAACCGCGATTGATGATGATGCGGCTGTCGCTCGCCGCCATCACCGAACCTTCCCAGGGAATACCCTCCAGCTGCGCACTGAGAAATTCCACGCACTGCACCACGGCATCCTCGCAGGCCTTGCCCAAGTTGTCTTTCTGGAATCCTTCGAGATTGCCGGTAAGTCCGCCCAGCTTGCTTCCGTAGTAACCGACGCCAAGACTGCGACGGCCGGCCTGACCGACCACCTTTTGCGATGCCTTCACTTGTCCGGTTTCGCTGTCCACGAGATAGATGGTGATATTCACCTCGGCTTTGCCGCCGCCACCGCCCAGTGAGATGCCCTTGAAATTGAACATGCCGCCACCGCCCGCGGTTTCGTATTGCACGTGGGTGATCGATCCGCGAACCAGCAACTGCGCCGGGGTCATTCGCCCGATTTCCGCCGCCTTCTTTCCTCCGGCCACGCGACCGCTCGCGGCAAAATCCTGCTCAGCCATCGCCGCCTCACGCATTTCGTTATCGCCCAGCACGATAAACTTGCCGCTCTGCTGCAATGCATCGGTCAAGATGGCGGTAAATCCATCGCCCACGGCCCACTGGCCGGACCAACTTGATTCGTTCGGGAATTTGGTGACCGAAATGGAGTAGCGAAGATTTCCACCGCTTTCCGCGTGGACCACGGACGAAACAACCAGCAGCGCAAACAACCAGCGACAAACATTTTTCATGGCTAAAGGCCTCCTGTGAGGCAATAGTTAAGGTCGAGGATCGGTTCCGGTCAAGGATCAACTGGCACGTACATGCGGCAGCCCGGCACATACAAATGAATAGAGTTCATGCATGACAATCGAATCGTTTATAGTCGACTCCTCCGTCGGGCGTATTCCTTCGCGCAGGGTGCGGGTATGCCTGCCGCCAGGTTATGATGCGGCGCGGGAACGGCGTTATCCTGTGCTATACATGCACGATGGACAAAACTGCTTCGCGCCGGGCGGACCTTACGGATGCTGGAATGCCGAAGCAGTTGCCACGCGGGAAATCGAGGCCGGTCGCGTCGCGCCGTTCATCACGATCGCGATTGATAATGATGGCGACAATCGACGGTACGAATACGTGCCGCCGGAAGATCGCATCAAGCAGTATCCCGCCGGACGCGGCGACGCCTACGCACGCTTCGTCGTCGAAAATGTCATACCGGAAATTAATCGCCGTTACCGGACAAAAACCGGACCGGAACACACCGCGCTGGCTGGTTCGTCACTCGGCGGCGTCATTAGTCTCTACATGGCCTTTGAAACCGGCGCCTTCGGCCGCATCGGCTCCATGAGCACGGCGATTTTCTGGGCGCCCAACTATCTCGCCAAGCTCATGGTCCGCGATCCCGCCCCGCTGCGCATCTACCATGACATCGGCACGCTCGAATCTATCAGCATGGCCCCCGCCAATTACTGGGAAATCAACCACACCCTCGACCGCATCCTCCGCAAAATCGCCCGCGAGGTAAACTTTGTCATCGGCAAAGGCGACGACCACAACGAGGCGGCGTGGGAAAAGCGCTTCCCGGAAATGATCAGGTGGCTGTGGGCTTAACTCCCGCGATACGTCGAGTAGCCGAACGGGCTCAAGAGTAACGGAATGTGGAAATGCGATGCGGGGTCGCGGATTTCGAAAACGATTTCCGCGTAGGGATAAAAACCGGTTGTTTTGTGGGCGGCAAAATAAACGCCCGTATCGAATCGCATTTTGTACACGCCGCGCGCGAGGGTGTGGTCAACGGGAAGTAAATCCCCCACCCGACCGTCATCATTTGTAATTCCGGCAGCGAGTTTTTTCCATCCGCTGCCCTCGGCGATGGACAACGCCACCGGCACACCCGCTGCCGGCTTCCCGGTCGCGGTATCGAGCACGTGCGTGGTAATCGGCGAGTGTTTCATTTAGCGCATCCTCCGGGCTTCAAGAATTTTCACGAATGAGCGGGCATGCAATTCCTCGATGGTCAACCCGGTGGCTTTTGCCTCATCGACGTGGATCGCCCCGCAATTCATCCCGCGCAAGAAATAGTTCAACAACCCCTGCCCCGTCGCCGCATCATCAAACACATCGCCAATCAACGTGGCTTGCGCGGCCTTTTCGATAAAAGTCTTCAAACGCAGCGAGGCGGCTTCGAGTCCGTTCAGGAAGAAATAGTAGACCGCGGCATAACGAATCGGAAATTGCGCCGGATGCAAGTCCCAGCCCTGGTAATAGGCCTGCTCAAGGGAATGATTCACATGCTCCAGCATAATCCGCCAGGCACGATGCACCACCGTGGCGTTTTCTTTTTTCTGTTTCGGGGTCAGCGATTTACCCGGCGCGGCCCGGTGCGGACCGACCGGCATGATGTTCGTCGCGCCGTCGGAAATCCAAATGCCCGTGCCGGCAAGCGAGACCTTCATCATGTGGCGGGCAAAGTCGCAAGCCAGATGCGTCATGCGCTGGTAATTCGCGGTGATGCTGCACGACGCGGTGTAGTCGTACACGCCGAAGTGCGCGCCCATGCAACGGCCTTCCGCCGCTTTCACGAGTTGCGACACATTGCACTGGCCCTCGTGATTCAAGATCGACTGTGGCGTCTCGATCATCAACTCGCACTTGAGCGAGCCGGGCTTCATCTTGAGCCGACTCTCCAACTCTTCAAACAACCTTACCGCCGCGCTGACATGCTCCGGCATGGTGACCTTCGGAAGCGTCACGACAAAGTTTTCCGGCAACTGCCCCCTCGTGTGCTTGGCCAGCTCGGTGATAAAAATATCCAGCGTGGCAATCGCCCGCTTTTTGAGCTCCTGGCTGAACGGCTTGATGCGGATCCCGATAAACGGCGGCAGCGTGCCCGCCTTCATGCCCTTGGCAACCTCCTGCGCGGCAATGGCCGCCTGCCGGTCCTCTTCCGCTTCGGGACGGTTGCCGTAACCATCTTCAAAATCGATGCGGAAATCCTCCACCGCCTCGCGCTGGAGCTTTTCCACCACGCGCTCATAGACCGTGTGCAACAACCACGCCTGCGGATGAGCCTGTTTGACCTTGGCCGGATTTTTCTGCAGCGCCTGAATCAGCTTTTTACGCGCGCCCGCGGCCTTGGGAAGCTTGTCGTATCCGGGCATCTCCAGCGCGATGGCGAACGAAATAAAATCCGGCGCATATTCCTGCAAATTGCGCAAGGCCACCTCGCCCAGTTTTTTTGCGCCGTCGGACTTGAACAAATGCGCGCCACCGTAAACAGTCTGCACCGGTTGGCGATCCGGCGACTCGCCGGGATACCACGTAGCGAAATGGTCGTTGGCTTCCTTCAGGTCGCCCAGGACCTGTGTCATGGTTTGTTCAGAAATACTTTTGGCGCTCATGCGTGGCTCTCCGGTGGATTCAACCATTTGTTGATGCGGATGGATGTGATTTTCAATTGTTCATCGCCGGCGTTTTGGATTTCCAGCTCGCGGTCGTTGGGTAATCGCGATTGCAGCAACGCGAGCATTTCCGCCGCGCTTTTGCCCGTGGCGCAGACGATAAAAATGAACCCGAACTTTTTTTCGTAGGCGGCATTGCCCGCGGCAAGTCCTTGCAGAACCGCTTCGCCCGCACCCTGCACACCCGACTGCTCGCCGGACGCCCACGCCTTCGTGTTCGCATACTTGGCCCGCAGGCTATTCACGTCGCCAATTTTCGGATGTGCGGTAAAGGCCTCAAGCCGGTCATTCACGGAAAGCGAGCGCCAGACGTCGGCGGATTTTTCATGCACCGATGGCGCATCGCGAAACGGACGCGCCGCCGCCATCGCCCGCGCCCATGCGCGGCTTCCGCAGCATTTGAGAAAATGCGCCTCCGCCTCGGCGGCGGGCAACTGGTTCAACTCAGACAACATGTATGGTGCCAAGTATCCGCAACCGGCTCACGCCGCCATCCGGATAGATATTCAGTTTCACATGCGAAAAGGGACCGCGCTTCACCAACTCTTTTGCGAAGAAATGCTGATGGCTCGCTTGCAGTTTGGATTTCGGAAGAATTTCCGTCCACTCGTGCGCATTCCACGTGAGCAAATCGATATTCGCGCCGGGTGCGAAGCATCCCTCGATGGAACACGTGTCGGGGTAATTTCCTTTGAAGTGGTTGGTGTCGATCTCAATCTGACTGATGCTTCCGGGATGGCCGAGCTTCACAATCACCCAATCAAAGCCGGGTCCGCGGCGACGCTTGGTTTCCCATCCATCACCCATGTTCGCCGCGCGATGCGGCATGAGGAGATTGTGCATGGAACTGAAAAACATATCGCTGCAGGCGACGGATTTGCCGCCGTTGGCGAGCGCGGCGAGATCCATTACCTCGCCCGGCTTCACGGCGGTCCAATCCTTCCGGACATCGCCATACACGCGAAAACGGGCGACGCCGCCGTCGGGATAAATATTCAACCGCATATGCGACCACACGTCGCGACTGCCGATGGCGAAAAGATTTTGCGCTCCGGGATTCAGCGGTGAGCGCGGCAGGATTTCCGTCCACGGCCCATCCTTGCTGTGCGCCGCCTCGAGGGATGCGAAAGCCGGATTGTTGCCAAGAAAATGGTTTGTGTCGATATCGACGCCGTGAATTACGCCGGCCAATCCGAGCTGGATAACGCACCAGTCGTGACCGGGCACGCGTTTGCGGCGGGTTTCCCATCCGTCCATCCACTTGCCGCGGTCGGTATACTTGTCGGCGATGAATACGCCGCGCCCATCCTTGAGTAGATTTTCTTTCTCGGCAAAAAATTCGTCGCTGGCGGCGAGGGCCTTCCCGCCGATTTTTTCCGCGGCGAGGTCAATAAAACCGGCAAAAGCGGCCGCAGTGGAAACAGGCTGGCTCATGTGCATGCTCCTTGAAGAAGGATTTTACCCGCAGCGCAGGATAGCGCCCTCAAAAACGGGGATTTGTTGTTTTCGATCAAACACCACACGTCCGCGAAGATAGGTCTTTTGCACCACGTCGTAAAGGGTTTCGTGGGAATTGGGGTTTGATTTTGTACCGTCGGGCGAGCGCGCAATCAGACAAGCCCTAAAACTTGACGAAACTGCATCTATAGTGGCATATATGCACCTATGAGAGTGGTGGTTGATACCTGTGTTTGGGTGGCCGCTATCCGAAGCAGGCGCGGTGCGAGCTTCGCAATGCTTTCTGAAATTTCGCACGGACGCTTTAACTATGGCATCTCCGTTCCGCTCTATCTCGAGTATAAAACGGTGATGCTTGCAACCGTCGAAAAAAGAAAGACACCGCTTTCAAAAATCCAGACGGAAGCAATCCTTGCCGCACTGGCAAATTTCGGCGCAGAGGTGCCGATATTCTTCAGGCTGCGGCCCAATTTAAAAGACGAGAATGATAATATGGTTTTTGAATGCGCCGCCAATTTTGGTGCCGAGGCTATAGTGACACACAACGTGAAAGACTTCCGGGCGCGCGATTTGCTTGGTTATGACATTTCAATCATGCGGCCCGGTGAATTTTTGGAGATGATGAGGAAACGAACATGAAAACGATGCAAGTACGATTACCAGAAAACGTTCACGGTCGAATGAAAATGCTGTCGCGCGCGGAGGGAATCTCGCTGAATCAATTCATCGTGACGTCGGTTTCCAACGAGATCGTTCGTGAAGAGACACGTGATTTTTTCCGCAAGGCCGCGTCACATTTTGATCCAGCCTCATTTGCCGACGCGCTTGCCGCGGTTCCGGATGTGCCGCCCGTGCCGGGCGATCACCTCTAGAGCATACGAAGCAATACCATAGCCGCCCGCGGCGAGGACGGCGTTTGACGAGACGCGGTCAGCGCCCGCGTCTACAGAAATTAACTGATCCTTCGCAAAACCAGACCTCGCGCGTCATCGCTTTTGTGCATTCGGCCAAAAACAACCTGCCCGCGCAAATAGGTCTTTTGCACCACGCCGTAAAGAGTTTCGTGGGCATAGGGCGTGATCTTGTGGCGGTGATGTAACTTTTCCGGCTCAACAATAAACGATGCATCCGGATCCACAATAACCAGATCCGCATCCGCGCCGGGACGGATGCCACCTTTGCTTGAGAGTCCGGCTAACCGCGCCGGCGCGGCGGACATCCATTCCGCGATGCGCTCAAGCGGAATGCCGCGACGACGGCATTCGGTGATGATGATGGAAAAACCAAGTTGAAGCGACGCGACGCCTCCCCACGATTTGAAAAAGTCGCCGCCGCTTAAATCCTTCATCTCCGGCGGACAAGGCGAGTGATCCGACGCGATGAGATCAATGTCCGACCGCTTCAGTGCATCCCACAGCGCTTCACGATGCATGCGCTCGCGCACGGGCGGAGCGCATTTGTAAGCCAGCGCACCGTCCGGAATTTCCTCCGCGCAGAAATGCAGGTAATGCGGACAACTTTCCACCGTGATGGGCAATCCCTTCGCCCGCGCTGCCTTCAACATCGGCAGCGCATCGGCGGTGGCGAGGTGCACCACATGCACGGGACATTTTGTTTTCTCGCACAACTCGATCAGCATCGCGATGGCTTCGACCTCCCACGAGGAAGGACGCGAGGCAAGGTAGCGTCGATACGAAGAGCCGGGCCCGGGCGGCAACTCAACGGGCCCGTCCAACTCGGCATGCGCGAGCAGCGGAATCCCGTGGCGGGCCAGGATAGGCATCGCTTGGGCGAGATCGTCGCGGGTCGCGGCGGGGAATTCCGGAATCCCTGAGTACACGAGAAACGCCTTCACACCGCAGACGCCCAACGCGATTAACTCCTCAAGTTGATTCGCGTTCCCGGGCACCAGCCCCGCGTAAAATCCAGTATCCACAGCAAGCTTGCCCTTCGTCGCCTCCAATTTTTGCCGGAAGGCGGCCGCGGTGGTCGTGACCGGATTACTATTCAGCGGCATATCGACCAGCGATGTGATTCCGCCCGCCGCCGCCGCACGCGTCGCCGAGGCAAATCCCTCCCACTCCGTCCGGCCGGGCTCGTTGATATGGACGTGCGAGTCGACGAGGCCCGGGAATACCCACAAGTCGCCACAATCTTCGACAGGGAGGCCTGACTTTACTTCACCATGTTTCAGCAAGGAGTGAATTTTTCCATTCTCAATCCGAACGTAGCCATCCACTAGACCGGATGGCGAAACGATCTTTTTGCTCTTGATAATTTGACCATTCATGTGGTTGACAAAATCGCTGAATCAATCTTGCCCGAATCTGACAAGCATGATTAGTACACGACAAATTCTGCAAAAAGTGAAGTAAGCTTTGGTTACGGATTTTATGACGAACTCATTTTTTCCAACACCCACCTCATCTCCGCTTCGAGATCAGTGACTAGTTCGCGGCCGGCGAGCGGTTTGGGCAGGACACCAAACGTGTAGGTCTCGATCTCGAGATGCGGGCAGATGCCAGCGCGGAGAAGTTGCCGGAATTCGTCGTCCATGTTGTCACGGGTGGAGTGGATGGCGCCGTCGCCTGCCCAGTCCAGCGGCACGTGAAAATGCACCCGCGCCTCGTCCCAATCGCGGGCGCCGGCCAGCGCGGGCATGGCCTCTGGTAAATCGATCCATTTTTGCACCAGGTTTCCACGCCGCGCGGAAACCTGATGGAGATAAACTTCTTCTTGAAATGGTTTCAGTAATTCGAGGCCGGTGGATGATGTGATGGACAGCGCCGCGCTTAGTTGAATTTTTGCGATCCGGATTCCCTCATTATTCAACTTTTGTAAAACGTCCGCGGGCCGCTCAAACGCCAATGCGCAGTGGCATGTGTCAACGCACACACCGATATGTTTTCGCGCTTTGGGATTTTCCAGCAACCGGTGGTTATGAAAAAACCGGATCACATCGTCGGACGTTTCGATCACACATCCCGGCTCCGGCTCCAGTCCGATGCAAATGTCCTTATCGAGCGTGCTCAAAAATTTCGCCACTTCCAGCAAGTGCGAAGCAGCACGCGAAACATCCACCGCATCGCCGGAAAAACCCACCGGCACCGTGCTGATGCTTCCGCCCACGCCGTCGGGCAACCAAGCGGCAAGCAACTTCGCCAACGCGATGGTGTAATCACATCGCGCCGGCATCGACCAGTCCGGCCGGTATACCTCGGCCTTGACCGGCGCGCGATGAAAGTTGCCGTAAGGAAATCCATTGATGGTGAAGACATATAGACCTTGGTCTCGGCACCACACGGCGAAATCCGGATGATGCAACGCTTCCTGCGCTGCCTGATAGCCCAAGCGCAAACCGAGACCAAACGGCCCGGACCATCCCAACCGCTCGCGCAACGGGATGGCAAAGTCGCGAATCGCGTTCCATTGGCCGGCGAAGGATTCGCCAGGATGGACATTGAGGCAATAGGTCAGGTGCATGATGCCGGACGGGAACGCGCGAGAAGATTCTGAATGCATGACTGCATCAATGTCCGGTCAACTTGATCTACATCCACAGACTTTCCCACGCCGCAGGGAAGCGTAATGCACAAGCGTCCGCCCAGATGCTCGCGGAAGCGATCCAGCCCGGTCAACAGCTCTCCGGCGGATTGCAGCACATCGTGCCACAAATCAAACCCCACCGTTTCAAGCCCGCGAATCAGTCGTTGGGCCGCCTCATCCGCCAGCAGTCCCGACTTCACCGCATACAAGGCATCGAGGGCAATGCCGGTGGCGACCGCCGGACCGTGTCCGGTCGCATAGCCGGTCATGCGTTCAATTTGATGCGCCGACCAATGCCCGTAATCCAGCGGTCGCGCGGCGCCCATCTCGAATGGATCGCCGCCCTCGCGAATATGCTTCAAGTGGAGCTCGGCGCAACGATACACGAGCTGCTCCATCGCCGGCTCATTACGCGCGCCCAACGCGGCGGCATGCGCGCACAGCCACGTGAAGAATTCCGCGTCCTTGATCATGGCAACCTTGAACGCCTCGGCGATGCCGGCGCGCCATTCGTCATCCGCCAGCGTGCCCAGAAAGTCGAAATCGTTGATCACGGCAAACGGCGGCGCGAATGTTCCGAGAAAGTTTTTTCCGTGCGGCGTGTTGATGGCGGTCTTTACTCCCACCCCGCCATCGCATTGCGAAAGCACCGTGGTGGGCACGCGAATCACGCGCACGCCGCGATGCACCAGCGAAGCAGCATAACCGACCGCATCCAGCAGCGCTCCACCACCCATCACCAGCACGAATGAGTGCCGGTCCAGTCCGGCCTCGCTCATTGTCTGACGAAACCCGTCCGCGACAGCAACCGACTTTACCGGTTCCCCTCCGGCAACCACATGCAGGCCAGCAACCTTTAATGAAGGCACGCGACGGTGGAGGTAATCTTGCACGCGGCTGGACAGCCCTTCGTGCGCGCGAGCCACTTTTCCCTCTATGAAGATCGCGGCGCGCGGATGCGGATGTGTCGAGAGGGCCGCCGCCATAACATCCGCGAACGCAGGGTTGGCCGCCGAAAACAGATCGCGTCCGAAAAGAACCGGATACGCAAACGCCACCTGAATCTGTTGTCGGATCACGCGGTGCATAGATGCAAACAACATAGTCCAATCCGTAAAATTCACCATAAAATAACCAAGCGGAACTGGACATCGTACGGGCTTCTATCTACTTTGTCGTTCCGGGGTCATCACGATCATGAACACGCTCATCACAAGGGAGGCGGCGGGAAGATTGCGTGTTCGCCTTTTCGCGGTGATGCTCGCGCTCCTCGTCATCCAGACCGCCGCTCCCGCTCCGGCCCAGGAAGATCTCGGCCCCGAGGAAATGTACAGCCGGGGCATCCAGCTTTTCACCGGTGGCCGTTTTGCTGATTCCATACCGCTGTTCAGCCGCCTCTACGAACTGTTCGGCAACGAGCCGGAATACGCCAAAGAGATGGAGAATGTACTCTACGCGTTGGCCAGCGCGCTTTTTAACACCGGCCAGTATCTTGAAGCGCATCAGACCTACACCACCTTTATTGAGCGCTATCCCAAGTCGAAATTTATCGACGAAGTGCACTTCCGCGCCGCATCCGCCCTACAGGCGCAGGAAAATTACGCCGAGGCGGTGGCCATGTTTGACAAGCTCATCGCCAACTGGCCGGCTTCCCCTTTCGTAGAAGATGCCACCTACGAAATCGCGATCTGCCACATGGCCTCGGAAAATGCCGCCGCCTCGGTTGCCGGGTTTGAATTGTTTGTGGAGAAATTCCCGCGGTCCGAGCGCAGTGCCCAAGCGCTGGTTTTTCTGAGCCGGGCCTACTTTCAGAACGGCGATCTCGTCGCCGCGCTCGACGCACTCGAAAAAGCCGGCGAGGAGACCACCTCGGTTGACCATCTCGCTTACGCTAACTTTCTCGCCATGGAAATCGGCGATGCCGCGTTTGACCAGACCGAATACCAACTCGCGCTGCGCGCGTTCCGCCGCGTGCGCACCTCGCAGTCGCTGATCCGCTTTCAGCAGACGCAACTCGAAAAGGCCAAGGCCGCCCTCGAGGCTTCCCTCCGAGTCCGCGTACCGCCGGCGGAAATCGCCGCCCACTTCCGCGTGGAGCGCCGCTTGCGCGCGACCGTGGAAACGCTCGCGTCATCCATGAAGAAACTCGAGGAGTCCGGGGCATATGACGCGGCGCTCTTTCACCGGATAGGGCGTTGCTTTTTCAGCATCGACCGGTTCTGGGAGGCACGCACCGCCTATGAGCGCGTCGTTCGCGAAACGACTGACGTGGCGCTCAAGGAAACCGCCCACTTCGATCTCATCCTCGCCCTGAACCGGCTCCGCCGCTTCGATGAGCTCATTCAATCCGCCAACCAGTATCTCGACGCATACGGCAAGGACCAGAAGCTCATCGACGCCGAGCGTGTGCCGGCCGTCGCCTTCATGCGCGCGGAGTCGTATGTGAACATGGAGATGTTCGAAGAGGCGGAGACGGAAATGACCGCGCTTCAAAAGGCGTACCCCAAACACAACCAGATGGCCCGCATCAAATTTTACCGCGCGCTCGCCATCGCCATGCAGGAGCGATTCAACGAGGCGATCGAATTATTCGAGTCGTGGCTCGAGGAATATCCCGACCATGTAATGAGCGCGGAGGTTGCTTACTGGTTGCCGGTCTCCATGTTTTATAACGGTCAATACCAGACCTCCATCCCGCTGTTTGACCAGTATGTGCGCGATTTTGAGATGTCGGTGTATGCGCCCGAGGCGGCGTATCGCTCGGCGCTCTCCAAATATGCGCTCGAAGATTACACGATGGCTGCCGCCGAACTGGAGCGTTGGCTCGAAAATTATCCCGACCACGTGTTCCAGTGGGAGGCGCGGGTCACCCTCGGAGATGCCTATGCCGCGGATGGCCGGCTGGAAGAGGCGAGAACCGCCTATCTTGGCGCGATCACGCCCGACGCCGGTCCGATGGAGTACCTGGCCCTCACGCAGCTCGACAAAGTCTTCAAGGCGCTCGACACGCCGGACGATTACCGCCGCATGGCCGATACCCACATCCGCTACATACAGAACAATCCAAATTCGCCGAATATGATCGAGTCCGCCTACAACGCGGGTTGGGCGCTCCGGCAAATCGACCGCCAGGAAGAAGCCCGCCGGCTGTATTGGAATTGTCTCGAGCGCTTCGGCAACAATCGTCAGTGGGAGGGTTTTGGACTCCTGCTTAAGGATTTGCGGGGTATGTACCGCGACATGTCCACCCACGTGATCGAAGAGGAGTTTGAAAAACTGATCAACAAGGCCCGCGACGAAAATCGCCGCACCCTGGTAGCCCGGCTCGTGCACGAAGTGTTGTCGTGGCGGCCGGATATGACCCCGCTCGATCGCGCCCGCGAGATGGATCAGCGCTTTGAACCGGCCGTGCTCGATGCGGAAATCATGTCCTTCATGGGCAACGCCTACATCAAGGGCGGCGAGGCCGCGCGCGGCAACGAATTGCTCGAACTCGTGCTGGCCGAATTTCCGCAGTCGAAACATATCGACGTCGCCTACACGCGCAAGGCCGAGGCGCTGATCGCCACTGGAAAAGCAGAAGAGGCTCTCGCGGCCGCCGGGGCCGGCATGGAGCGGGCCAACGACGCCACTTTGATGATGGAAGCGGTGTTCGTCAAAGCCCGGGCGTTGCGCGCGCTCGGCCGGCACCAGGAAGCCATCGAAGAGTTCAACATGGTGCTGGCCAGTCGCGCCTCCCCCCGTCCTCTGAAACCCCGGGCCATGCTGGAGGCGGCAGCCTGCTTTGAGGCCATGGGCGAGTGGGGAAAATCCATTCCTTATTACCAGCGGATTTACGTCATGTACGAAGCGTATGTCGACGAAGTGGCGCAAGCTTATTTGCGCAGCGCGATGGCGTTTGAAAAATTGCGCGATGCCCCCGCCGCCATCCGCACCTACCAGGAAATGCTGGCTTCGCCCTCGCTTGCCGGTCGTCCCGAACTGGATGAGGCGCGCATCGAGCTTGCCCGGCTGGAGGCGAGGATGGGATCATGAGTTTACTTCGCGTCCACGTTTTGCGCCTGTTCGCAATCGTTTGGCTGACGGCCCCGGCCGGTCAAGTCGCGGCCCAGACCGCCCGAGAACGCGGCTACGGCCCCTTCACCCTCGTTACCGCCCGCGGCGAAGTCACCGTGCGTCTCATTCGTCGCGAAGGCGACATGATCTGGATGGACCGGCAAGTGCAATCCGGCGAATGGATTGAAACCGGCATTCCAAAAAATACCATTATCGCGCTGCGCGCCCCCCGTCCGCCCGAATTCGCCAAGGCCGACCTCGCCGTCACCAGCGAGGCGATCCCGCCCGCCATCGACGAGCTTCGTCGGCTGATCGGCCGCTTGCGGACCTATCGCGATTTGCCCGGCATTCCCGTGCACGAAGCCATCCTGATCACGGCGCAACTCAACGAGCGCCGTGAATTCTGGCGGGATGCGCTTGCCCTCTACGAAGAACTGCTCGCCCAGACCTACGAGATGAAAGACCGCCCGCTCATCCGCTACCGGGCCGGATTATGTCACTGGCAACTGGACGAGAAGGAAAAGGCGTTGGGCTACCTGATGGACGAACCGGTTCCCGAAGAGGAACTCGCGCTGTGGTCCTCGGTTATGTTCGCCCGCGGCGATTGCCTGGCATCGCTTGGACGTCATCGCGAGGCCGTCGATATTTTCCTCACCATGATTGTTTTCCACCCTTATGATCAAAACAACGAGGCGCGTGCGCTGGCCGCCCTGTTGCCGAGTTACATGGCGCTCGACGATTGGGACGCCGTGATGAAGTCTTTCGAGGCGTTGCAAGGAGATTACCCCGAAGCGCCGGAAACCGCGAAAGCCCAGGAACGCATGGCCAAGTACACAACCCGGGCCGAACCGGAAAAAGAATTTCAATCAACGGAATAAATCAGGAAGGTGCTGCCCATGAAAACAAGAAATCTGATCGTCTGGTCGATGCTCATCATCGCCGCGCTGTCGCTGTCATCGCTGGCTCAAACGGAAACGCCCGCGGATACCGCGGCAACCACGCCGGCGCCGAAAAAGAAAACATTGCTCGATACCTACAAGATAGGCGGCTGGGCCATGCATCCTCTGCTCTTATGCTCCATCGGCGTGGTCAGCATTTGCGTACTGAACGTGCGGAACATGAACCGCAAATCACTCATCCCCGCCGGCGCCATCGCCGCCATGAAGTCCGCTTCAGAAACCGGCGACTACGTAAAGGTGGCCGAATTGGCGACCGTCACCGACAGCCTCGTGACCACCTCCATGGCCAGCGGAATGCGCCTGTTCGACCCGAACGATCCGGCGGGCAGCAAACCCAAGGTCGAAGAAGCAATCGCCGAGGCCATGAGCCGGCAGGAAGCCAAGCATGCGTTCTGGTTGAATTTCCTCCAGCTCATCACCGCGGTTGCGCCGATGATGGGATTGCTCGGCACGGTCAGCGGCATGATCGGCGCATTCGACAAGATCGGCATGGGCGGCATGGGTAAACCGGAACTGCTCGCCGCCAATATCGGCGAGGCGATGGTCACTACCGCCACCGGATTGATCGTGGCGATTCCCGCCATGTTCGCCTATTTCCTGTTTCGCAACTACCTGAACAAACTGCTCTCCGAGGCCGAGGAGCACATCACCGTGATTCTCGACAACCTGACCGCGCCGGCCGCGGAATAAATGATTTAATCGACCTCCGTTCATGAAGTCCAAGCGCAAATCCGAAGTCGAAGCCAGCGTCGACATGACCCCCATGATCGATATGGTTTTCTTGTTGCTGGTGTTCTTCATGATCGCCGCCACGATGTCGAAGGTCGACTTCACTCCGGAGATCAAGCTGCCCGTCGCGCCGAAAGCGCAAGTGCCCGAGGATTTGCGCAACCGCGGCACGGTGAACATCCTGCCCATGGGCTCCATGACCCCGGCCGGCGAAGTGGTGACCGAGGAGAGCCCCTTCCTGATTCTCGGCAAGTTGGTCGACGAAAAGGGGCTGAAAAGCCAGATTGATCTCGTTCGCCAGAGCAATCCCGAACTTCGCGTCTACATGCGCATCGACCGCGATGTCGACTTCGGCGTGGTCCGCCGCGGGATCAAAGCCTGCGCGGAGGTCGGGGTGTTTGACATCGTGTTCGGCTCCTACCAGTCCGGGAGCGGTGGATGAAATTGCGACGCCCCAGCGAAGTCCACATGAAGATGGACATGACGCCGATGATCGATTGCGTCTTCCTACTCCTGGTTTTTTTCATGGTGGGCACCACCCTCCACAAGCAGGAGGCCGACATCAGCTTCCAGTTGCCCGGCCAGGCTGAACAGTCGGAGTCCGTCGAAATTCCCGACGAACAAATCATCGAGATCTACGACGACGGCACCGTCATGCTCAACGACATGAAGTATGATTCGCCGGAGGACAGCGAACTGCCCGAACTGATCGAAACACTGAAGCGATTCAAGGCCACTGCCGACGCCAACAAGATTGAGTCCATGATCACCATCGCGCCGGGCGGCCGGGTTAAGCAGCAGCGCGTCGTCGACGTGCTCAACGCCTGTTCCGAGGCCAAGATCAAAAACGTCACCTTCGCCGTGGACGAGGAGGATGCCGGCTGATGCCTCCCGCGCACGCGCCAGCGCCCGACGGCAAAAGCAAAGCCAAAAAGCGGCTTGCCGAAGCAGCGGTGTCTTCGTTGTTGATCCACCTCGGTCTTGCCGCGGCGGCCGGCGCGATCACCATCGCGGTGATCGTTTCGCGTCCCGAGGTGACCTTCGAGGCCAAGAAACCTCCCTCCATCGCCGCCCGCAAAATCGAACACAGCATCCGCGTGAAAAAAATGCAGGAGCAGGTGCGCAAACCGCAGATTCTGCAACGGCTTGTTTCGCAGGCGCCGAGCGCGGTCGCCTTGCCCGAGTTGCCGAAGATGGACACGCCGGATATGAAAAAGATGCGCGATACGCCGACGATGAGCCAGAATCAGAACATCATCGGCGATCTCGGGCGGGCGGGCGGCGGACTTGGGCGCGGCCAAACCGGCGGGGGTGGATTTTCCGATGCGCAGTTTTTTGGCCAGAACGTAAAAACCCGCGCCGTCATCATCGCCTTCGACAATACCCAGACCGTCATCAACAAGGGCCTGCTTGAACCGCTGGCCGAAGAAACCGCCAAGCTACTGAAAGGTCTCACCCCGGCCACCAAATTCAACCTGGTGGCGTTTGTCGACGGCGCGGCCTCCCTGTTTCCCGCCATGGTTTTCGCCACCCAGGAAAACAAACAGAAAGCCGCCGATGGTTTGCGCATTCTCTCCGCCGAGGATAAAAAGGTTCGCACCAAGGAGCAGAAAAAAGCCGGCGCGGGATCTGAAAGCTGGCATCGCAGCGGGTTCATTCCCAATACGACCGGCAATCTCGAGGGTTATTCCGGCAGTACACCCTGGAAGGCCATCGAGATGGCGGCGGACATGGAAGCCGACACCCTGTTCATCATTACCGATGACGACATGCCCAACATCAAGGAGGGCAGCGCGCGCACCGGCACCGAGGTGGAGGATCACACCCGCGACATCAAGCGTTACGTCGACACCTTCCAGAAAACCTCGGGCCGCAGCATGAAAATCAATGTCGTGATTTTCAAACCCAACACAAAAAGCGACAAAGCCCGCGAAGCCATTTCGTTTTACCGCGGCCTCGCCGGCGCCGCCGGTGGCCGTGTGACCACGGTGGATTGAACACCTCCGCGCGCGGCGAGGCCTTGATCACCAAACAAGGGTTGACTTTCCCGACGCGGCAATCCATTTTTTCGGGCGTTTGCCTTCAGGCACGAACGCGCAGGAAAGCAAGCAACAGGATAAGGCCTGATGTTTCCGCTGAGACCTGGCGTAGCGGCGGAAAAGCAAAGCTGAATGGAACCCTCGCGGGGACATTCGGCTTTTTTATTGTATGGATGGGAGCGTATACACATGAGCAAAGATCTTGAGAAAAAACTCGGGTTCAAACCATTCGCCGAGCTGGCGGACATTCTCAATGCCTGCCCCGGTTTCGTGGTGGCGCACAAGAAGGCCGACCTGCTCAAGCTGGCGCTGAAGGATGAAAAAGATGGCGTGCATGAAGTCGCCTACGATGTGCCCGGCAAGGGACGTGTCGTCGAAGCCACCGTGTGCCGGGTCAAAAACGGCATCGCCGCGAATTACCTCGAGTCCTACATGCGCCGGCGCGATCCTGATTGCATGGTCATCGCCGACGACGCCCCCACCGACAAGCCGCGCTACCGGGAATTGTTCGGCGAGGAGTTTGATGGTCTGCGCGAGCAAACCATCGCCTGGCTGAAAACCCAGGAATTGGCCCTGTTTCCCTTCATTGCCGGCGCACCCGGCATCGGCGCCAACGCGCTGGTGATCGGTCCGGCCAACGCCGGCTTCTTCGCGCTCGGCCTCGCCCTGTTGCAAGGCATTCTGGACGCCGAGCAGGTGCCGGACGACTTCGATCCCCACGCCGTCATTTATGTGGCGCCGGTATTCCGCCACACCAAATTCAACGGCAAACAAATGGTGGTGCACAACCGCTCGGAAAACCGGCACGAACTTTTCAGCTACAACCTCTATCCGGGGCCCAGCGCCAAAAAAGGCATCTACGGGGTATTGCTCGCGCTTGGCGAAAAGGAAAAATGGGTCACCGCCCACTGCTCCACCGTACAAGTCATCACGCCCTACGACAACAAAATCACCATCATGCACGAAGGCGCGAGCGGCGGCGGCAAGAGCGAAATGCTCGAGCAAGTTCACCGCGAAAAAGATGGCAGTCTTCTGCTCGGCGAGAACATCGAGACCGGCGAGAAACGTTACGTTGTGCTCCCGCGCAATTGCGATCTACGCCCCGTGACCGACGACATGGCCCTCTGCCACCCCTCCCTCAGCCGCCGCGATGGTAAATTAGCGGTCATCGACGCCGAGCAAGGCTGGTTCGTGCGCGTCAATCACATCACGCGTTACGGCGTGGATCCACATCTCGAAGAAATGACCATCTGTCCGAAAGAACCGCTGTTGTTTCTCAACATCGAGGCCCAGCCCGGATCCACTGCGTTGATCTGGGACCACATCATGGACGAACCGGGCAAGCCATGCCCGAATCCGCGTGTGATCGTGCCGCGCAAAGCCGTGCCGGACATCGTGAATGGCACCGCTTTTGTGGATATCCGCAGCTTCGGCGTGCGCACGCCGCCCTGCGTGGCCTCCAAACCCTCCTACGGCATCATCGGCATGTTCCATTTGCTGCCGCCTTCGCTGGCCTGGCTGTGGCGACTTGTCGCGCCGCGTGGTCATGCCAACCCGAGCATCGTCGCGTCCGAGGGAATGAGCTCCGAGGGCGTCGGCTCGTATTGGCCGTTCGCCACCGGGCGCATGGTCGACCACGCGAATTTGCTGCTGCAACAGATCGTCGACACGCCGCGCGTCCGTTATATTCTTTGCCCCAACCAGCACATCGGCGCCTGGCGTACCAGCTTCATGCCGCAGTGGATCGCCCGCGAGTATCTTGCCCGCCGCGGCGGCGCCCGCTTCCATCGCGGTCAGGTCGCCCCGTCGCGCTGCGCCCTGCTTGGCTATGCCATGAAAAATATCGTGGTCGAAGGGCAAACCATTCCGCAGATCATGCTTGATGTCGCGCTCCAAAAAGAAGTCGGCAAGGAAGCCTACGATCTCGGCGCGGTGCAGTTATCAAACTTCTTCTACAGCCAGCTGGAGATTTTCCGCAAAGCGCCGGAACTCGATCCGCTCGGACAGAAGATCATCGACGCTTGCCTGGCCGGCGCCTCGGTCGAGGATTACGAGTCGCTGATTCCCCATGCGATGATTGATCCGGAAGAGAACTAATCGTCTCCGGTTGGTCAGCCATGGGTGGTGGCGCCCGATGCATCACCCTGAGAATTGACCCGGGATCGGGCTTCCAAATACCTTGGCCCCCGGCAAACCCGCTTGCCCGGCCCGGCGGATTTACGCACAATGCCGCGATGCATTTAAGTCGCGGCGAAATCGAAGCGAAAATCACCGAAGCCATGGTCAAGTTCGAGCGTGACTATATGGGCCGCGGCCCCACTGAAGCACGCACCCATGTCATCGATGACCTGATCGTGGTACGCCTCAAAGGCGTGATCACCCGGGCGGAATCCCATCTGGCTAGCGCCGATCCGGGCGGCCGGGGGCGCGATCTGATCAAGCAAACCCGCACCGAGTTGCTGGAAAAGGCGCGTCCCCAGTTGGCCGCCATGATTGACGAAATCACCGGGTGCCAGGTCGTCAGCCTGCATACCGACATCAGCGTAAAAACCGGCGAACGCATCGTCATTTTCACTATCGCGGCAAACTAATCCCATGAAAGTCACCCCGATCATAGCTTCGAAATTCATGTCCGACGGCGGAACCATGTTCGGTCTGGTGCCGAAAACGATCTGGTCGAAACTGATACCCGCCGACGAAAAAAACCGCATTCGCCAGCACGCCCATGTGTTGTTGCTGGAGCTGGACGACGGCCGCCGGGGCTTGATCGATACCGGCTGCGGACCGGCGGATAAATTCGATGCGCGCGAACGCGAACAGCATGGACTCGGGCCCGGCTGGCCGCTGATGGAGCGATTAATCGACCTGCGCATCGATCCGGCGGAAATTTCGTTTGTCGTGTTCAGCCACTTGCACTGGGACCACGCCGGCGGGGCCTCCCCCGGTCACAACGCGCTCTCTTTTCCAAATGCCATTCATTATGTGCATGCGCAGGAGTGGGCGGATGCCACCGGCGGCGACCCACTGCTGTACAAAT
Source organism: uncultured Verrucomicrobiota bacterium (assembly GCA_964470065.1). GTDB lineage: Bacteria > Verrucomicrobiota > Kiritimatiellia > CAIVKH01 > CAIVKH01 > CALMUP01. The sequence continues at coordinate 167,843 of CAYYAR010000001.1, forward strand.
CCTACCCGGATGCAACCATCGCGCCGCTGCGGGACCTTGAAGGAACCCTGTTGCACCTGGTCAGCGGCGAACGGGAAAAAATTCTTCCCGGCGTCACGCTGGCCCGGAGCGGAGGCCACACGCGTGGTCACGCCATGGTGATGATCGAATCGTCGCAAGGAATCGAGCTTGTGCACCCCGAGCGGCTTTTCATGTTCGCACCGGAACGCATTTTATTCTCCGGCGATGTCTGCCCGACCCGCCACCACCTGCGCATGGTTTTCCAGCCGGCCTATGACACCTACCCGCTGGAAACACGTCAGTGGAAGCGGACGTGGCTTCCGGTGATCGCCGGGAAACAAACCCTTATGGTGTTCGATCATGACCCGGATCTTTTTGGCGCCACAATCAAGCCGCACGAACAGCGCGAGTATATCATCGACAAAACGCTGCACACGGAGATCGCCGAGCATGAAGCCCGCCCGCTGGAGGAACTCGAGGCCAAGGGACGCTTCCTGATGTATCGCGATGATCCGCTGATGTCCGGATAACGGGTATGACCAAACTCGAGCAACTCAACCGCACCATTTGCGGATGCCGGGCATGTCCGCGTCTCGTCGCCTGGCGGGAAAAAGTCGCCTGTGAAAAAAAGGCCGCCTACCGCGGGCAAACCTACTGGGGCAAACCCGTGCCGGGGTTTGGCGATCCGCGCGCCCGCTTGCTGTTGGTCGGCCTTGCCCCCGGCGCACATGGCGCCAACCGTACCGGCCGCATGTTCACCGGCGATCGCTCCGGCGACTGGCTCTACCGCGCCCTGCATCGCGCCGGCTTTGCCAATCAAGCGTCATCCACCGGTCGTAACGACGGCATGCAACTCACCGGCGCCTATATATCCGCCGTGGTACGATGCGCCCCGCCGGCGAACAAACCATTGCCCGGCGAGCGCGACGAATGCCTGGGTTACCTCGCCCGCGATTTCGCTTTATTGACGCAAGCGCATGTCGTCGTTTGCCTCGGTCGCTTTGCCTGGGACGGGGTGTTGCGCACCTTGCGCGATCTCGGCCATACCCCGGAGACCAAGCCGGTCTTCCGCCACGGCGCCGAAGTGAGCGCCGGACCCTACACCGTGCTCGCGTCGTTTCATCCCAGCCAGCAAAACACGTTCACCGGGCGACTGACCGAGTCGATGCTCGACGCCGTTTTCACCCGCGCCCGCGCTATCGTATGAACATCGGCATTTTATCCGACTCCCACGGCAATGTCCCGCGGACCAAAGCCGCCGCCGAAGCAATGCATGCCTTCAAGCCCGTGCACGTGATTCACTGCGGCGATATTGGAAGCGCTCAAGTGCTCCATGCGCTCGCGATTGGTTTTGCGGAAACGGAAACACCGGTAACCTGCGTGCTTGGCAATGTCGATTGGGAGGGCGAATACGCCCCGCCGATGGCCCATGTGCACCTGGCCGGTCGCCTGGCCCGCCTCGAGATCGGCGGCGCTCGTATCGCGGTCATTCATGGCGATGACATGCGACAGCTTGACCGGATCGTGGACGCGCAGGAGTTCGATTACATTTTCACCGGACACACGCACGCCCGCGACGATGAACAGCGCGGCAAAACCCGCATCATCAATCCCGGCGCGTTGCATCGCACCCCGTTTCCGGGCTGTGCGGTGTTGTCACTTCCCGGCGGACATCTGCAATTTTTGGATCTCTAGCGCGGCCGCCTACCCGGCACGCGCCAGCATCTCCCGCGCTGCCACATCATCGCCGCCATTCTTCAACGGCTCGCGCGCGGGTGGAGCCTTTTGTGCCCGGGCAAGATAGGGTCCGAGCTCGCCGCGATACAAATCCGCCGCGGGTATATGCTGATGCCGTAAATGCCGCTTCAGCGCCGCCTCCAGCACCGGATATTCGCGGAAGTTTTCACGTTCGGCGTACACCAGCGGCTTGTCGTTCACCACGCATTCGGAAAGTATGCCGTACCCCGGCTTGGATACGACCAGATCGCACGACGCCATCACATCGGAAAAGCTGAACGAATGCCGGTTCACTGCGCAGAAATTCAACCCGTCCCAGGCGAGCGGAAGAACCGTCAGAAAAACATGGTCGCGCAACGCTTCCACCTCCGCGAGCGCGCGGGCGTCCCAATCCAGCGTGGTGAAGGATAGCAGCACCCACGTTTTACTTGCATCGAGATGATACGCCGCAGCGATCTCGTCCCGGCGATTCACACCGCACCGCGCGACCAGGGGAATGTCCTGCTGACGGGGAAACGCCGCCATCGGCTCGGCAAACGGTAGACGCAACAAAAGTCCGGCTTGCCGATAACCGGCTCGAAAGGCCTCGACGACCCGCGCCCAGCGCGGATCCGCATCGACAAACTCCTCGTAAATCCAATCCCAGGCAAAATTGCCGACCGCGATCGCGGAAATTCCCTCCCGTGCCGCCGCCTCCAGCGGCAGCGAGGGAATATCGCACACGACGAGGGACGCGCGAACCGACCGGAGAAAAGCCTGTTCCTGCCCGATCAACGCATCGCGGCGGCGCAACACTTGCTCCACGCGATCCAGCGTGGCCGCGACGTCCACGCGAATCGAATCCACTTGCACCATTCCGACATCAAACGAGCCCGCCCGGTACGACTCCATCGGCAAGTCCAACCGGCTGCGCAAAAAATCGACCGGCAAATCCGACACCACGCGAATCACCGTCCCGGGGGCCATCCGCCGCAGCGCGCGAATAATATCGCATGACCGCACACCATGACCGTAACCGTGAGCGGTGATGTAATACACAATCGAAGGCGGTGCATGCATGACCGGCACAACATACACCCAAGTTCCAATCATTGGAACTTTTTGAGGGTCGTTTTTCCAATGATTGGAACTTTGCGACCCGGCGGGCCGACGCAAGGCGATTTGCGAAACATTGCGCGAAGCCAACGCCCGGTGTAGGCTCTTTCGCATGACTGACTCATCCGAAAAGCGCCGCCGCCCATCCATCCTCTACTGGATCTTCACCATCTCGTTGATCCTCATGCTGGGCGTCAGCATTTTCATCAACATGGGACTCGGCATCGCCCTGTCCCTTTCACCGCACGGATTGACCGAGGAACCCGAGCGCGCGGTGGACGAATTTCCCGGGTTTGACGAAGAGTGGTCCTACGGGGACGGCGAGGTCAAAGTGGTCCGCCTTGAACTCACCGGCTTCATCATGCGCGGCGAGGAGGCCGGGCTGTTTGAACCGCCACACGATCGCATGGAGGATTTGATGCGGGCGATCCGCGCCGCCGCCCACGACGCCGAGGTCAAGGCCATCATCCTGGAGACGGACAGCCCGGGCGGGAGCGTGACCACCAGCGATGAAATCTACTATGAACTGTTGCGATTCAAGGCTAGCGGGGAAGGCCGCAAGGTGGTTATTTACATGCGCGACCTCGCCGCATCCGGCGCGTATTACGTCGCCATGGCCGGCGACTGGCTCATAGCCCAGCCGACCACCATCGTCGGCTCTATCGGCGTGATCATGCAAACACTGAACTGGAAAGGTTTGAGTGAGCGCATCGGCGTAACCGATACCACCATCAAGTCGGGCGAGAACAAAGACCTGCTGAATCCGTTCCGCGAGGCGGACACCAATCAACTTGCCCTGTTGCAAGGCGTGATCGATCGCATGCATGAACGGTTTCGCGGGATTGTCAGCGCCGGCCGGGGAATTCCGGCGGAGGAGCTGTCCTCGATCGCCGACGGGCGGATATTTTCATCGGGAGAGGCGCTGGAGCTAAAACTGGTTGATCAGATCGGCTACTGGAATGATGCGGTGGCGAGGACGGCGGAGTTGCTGGGCGTTCCATCGGTGAAAGTGATCCGTTACTACCAGGAGCAAAGTTTCTTCGATTACTTGTTGAGTGCAAAAAATCCGGTCCAGTTGTGGCGCCAGTCGCTGACACGCGATGTATCGCGACTTCACTACCTCTGGCAGCCCTGATCCCATGTCGCGCACGATGTCAAAGCTTGCCTACCTCGGACCGCCCGGCACCTTTTCCGGATTGGTGGCCCAAAAGCGATTTGGTCGCCGCCTGACCACTGAACCCCTGCCCGGCATCTACGAAGTGTTCGAGTTTGTGCGCGCCCATCGGGATGCCGTTGGCATCGTGCCGATCGAAAACTCATCCGGCGGCACCATCTACGAGACCATCGACTGCCTGGTCGAGACGCGGCGTCCGCTGGTCATTCTCGAAGAATTGTCGCTCCAGGTCCGCCTTGCCCTGCTTGGTCATCGCGGAGATAAAATTCACACCTTGTACTCCCACTTTGCCCCCATGCAACACTGCGACCCCTGGATTCGCAAACACCTGCCCCGGGTGGAGCGCAAGGAAACCGCCTCAACCGCGCTGGCTGCCGAGACCGTCGCCAAGCAGAGCGGCGCGGCGGCGCTCGGCATGCGTGAAGCGGCCAAGCGCTACGGCCTGGACATCCTCGAATTTCCCGTGCAGCCGGAGGTGCCGAATCTGACCCAGTTCGTCTGCATCGGCCACCGGGATCACACCGCGCCTCGCGCGGCCAAGACCAGCCTGATTGTATCGCTGCATAACCGTCCGGGCAGCTTGTGTGAATTGCTCGAAATTTTTCGCGACTTCAATATCAACATGACGCGACTGCTGTCGCGACCGATTGCCGGAAGGCCGAAGTCGTATATTTTCTTCATCGATATCGAGGGTGGCCCCGCCGTGTCGCCGGTGCGCGAAGCCCTGGCAAAAGCTTCCCGGGTGGCCGAAAAAATTCGTATCGCCGGAGCCTATCCGGTGCGGCGACCCTACCTCTCCTGATGATTCGCCGGCATGGCGACATGTTGATTGAACGGGACGTTGAGCTTTAGTAGCTTGTGAATTTGAACGTGCGGCTTGCCGCACGCGTCACAGGGTATGCCGGAAGAGGACGAACATATGAAATTTACTGCTCTGATTGTCAGCCTGCTGTTGCCGCTCAGCCACCTTTCCGCCGAAGAGACGCCGGCCACCACGGAATTTCGCGGGCCGCGCATTCATTGCGATGAACCGGTCCATGATTTCGGCACCGCGGATAACCGCACGAGTGTCGAACACACCTTCATTCTCAAAAACATTGGCGACACCACGCTCGAGATCAGCAACACCCGCGCGGCGTGCGGATGCACCGTGGCCAACATGAGCAACCGCTCGGTTCCGCCCGGCGGACAAACCGAATTGACCGCGCGACTGAATCTGCAAGGCCGCAACGGGCATCAGTCAAAATCAATCACCGTCATGTCGAATGATCCGGAACAGGGAAACTACGTGGTGACCCTTACCGGCAACGCCTCGCAGTCCATCAGCGTGTCTCCCGAGCGGATCATGTTCGGCCAAGTGACACCTGGACAGGAAGCCACGATGTCGGTGGATATCACCTCGGTCGGCGGGCAGGCGCTCACCATCGGTGACATCGAATCCGACAACGCGGGCATCCGCGTGGAGAAGGAATCCACCGAAGGAAACGTCACCCGGCTCAAGGTGTCGCTGAAGAGCGGATTAACACCCGGCGCCATCACGAGCATGATCCGGGTAAAAACCGATCACCCGGAGCGCCCGGTGATCGAAATTCCGGTGATGGGTTCGCTGGTCGGCGAAATCATCTATGCCCCGCAGGAAATCGTCGTCCCCGGCAGTCCGGCGAGCGGCCCGCTCACGCGCTACGTGGTGCTCCGGTCGGGGTCGGGCGATTCATTCGAGATCAGCGGCATTGAACTGCCTGATCCGGGCATGAAATCAACGATCCTGCCTTTTGGCAGCCAGGGTTATCGGGTGCAAATTGAAAACGTGATCTCCGGCCCCGAACTCAACGGCGGCGTGGTAAAAATCAGCACCACATCGTTCTCGCAGCCGGTGATCGAAATTCCCTTTCGCACCAGCAATTAAAATCGCCGGCTGATGACCACATTCCGCCATATGCTTTTAATGCTTTTTGCGGCGGTGGTCGCGGCGCTTGTGATGCGCATGCTCGAGCCGGATGCACTCCCCTGGCGCTATGCCTGGGGCGATCATGTCGAGCGCAGTGCGCGGGAGAAGGGAATGCGAACCGCCGACCTGGAAGCGGCCCGCGAGATCGTAATCAGCTTCTCCCATATCGTGCTCGATGCCCGCAAATCCGCCGACTTCGCTTCCGGCCATCTTCCCGGCGCGATGTCACTGCCGGTGCTCGAGTTTGATCAACTCTTTCCCTCCCTCGCCGGCCTGCTCACCGCGGATCAAGCCATTCTTGTCTATTGTTCCGGGGAAGACTGCGACGAATCCCTCAAGCTCGGCGAAATTCTTATCGGCGCAGGCTATACCAACATCACCCTCTTCGCCGGCGGCATGACGGCGTGGCAGGAAGCCGGCCTTGAGGTGCAACGTTGATGAGAAATGGTTGGAACATGCTTTGGCCGCACGCCGTGCGCTTGGTGGTTGGGGGTATCTTCATGTATGCCGGCGCCATCAAGATCGTCGATGTGCCAGGCTTCGCCAAAAACATTCACAACTACCAGATGCTGTCCGACCTCGGCGTCAATGCCGCGGCCATTTTCCTGCCCTGGCTTGAAGTATTTACCGGCGCCGCCCTGATACTGGTGCCGCGTTTACGGCGCGCCGCGGCTTTGTGGATTTTGCTGATGCTGGCGGTATTCACGGTGGCCGTGGTGGTGGCACTTCTCCGCGGCCTCGACATTTCCTGCGGCTGTATGTCGACCGATCCCGCCTCCGCTAAAATCGGATGGAAGAAAGTGGCGGAAAACGCCGGGTTGATCATCCTGACCGCCCTCGCCTGGTGGAACACCCGGCGGCCGGACTAAGATCGTGTCCTCCGCCGCAACCATCGTTTTCCCGCATCAGTTGTTCGATCCGCACCCTGCCCTCCAGCGCGATCGGCCGGTCTATCTGGTCGAGGATAGTTTGTTTTTCGGCAACGACGAACACCAGCCGATCACGTTTCACAAACACAAACTCGTCCTGCATCGCGCGAGCATGTGTGCCTACGCCACGCGCCTGGAGAAAAAAGGTTATCGCGTCATCCATGTCGCATGCGGCAAAAGCATGGACGAATACCTGCCTCGCGCCATCGACACGCTCTGGCTGGCTGATCCGGTCGATTACCTGCTCGAGCGACGCCTCCGTCGACTCGCCCAAGCCCGCGGGATCACACTTCGCCTGGTCGATACCCCGATGTTTCTCACCCCGCCGGACTGGTTTACTCCTTGGTTCGACCAGCGAAAGCGGTATTTCATGGCCGACTTTTATGTCGCCCAGCGCAAGCGACTCAACCTGCTGCTCGACAAGTCCGGAAAGCCGGTGGGAGGCAAGTGGAGTTTTGATGCCGACAACCGCAAGCGATGGCCCGCCGCGTCGAAACCGCCCGGCATTTATCGTCCCGCCTCATCGCGGGTGGTGGCCGAAGCCCGGGCATTCGTCGATCGTGATTTTTCCGCCAACCCCGGGCGGACGGATAACTTCTGGTTTCCCGTCACCCACGAGCAGGCCGAGGCCGCGTTGCGCCACTTTCTCGAGCACCGCTTTCGCGGATTCGGCGATTATGAAGATGCCATCACCGGGGAGCACACCGTGCTTCATCACTCCGTGCTCACCCCGGCGCTCAACACCGGGTTGCTCCAGCCCCGGCAAGTGCTCGATGAAGCTCTGGCCGCGATGCTGGAGTACAAAGTTCCACTCAACGATGCGGAAGGTTTTATCCGGCAGATTGTCGGGTGGCGTGAATTCATGCGCATCATTTACGTGCGCGAGGGCGTCCGGCAACGCACCGGTAATTTCTGGAAGCATCGCCGTCAACTCGGCGCGGGCTGGTACGAAGCCACCACCGGACTCGATCCTGTTGACCAATCCATCCGCCGTGTCGTGGAGCACGCCTACTGTCATCACATCGAACGATTGATGGTGCTCGGTAATGCCATGTTGATTTGCGAGATTGATCCCGACGAAATTTATCGCTGGTTCATGGAGCTTTTCATCGATGCCTATGATTGGGTCATGGTGCCCAACGTGTATGGCATGAGCCAATTCGCCGATGGCGGACTGATCACCACCAAACCCTATTTCTCCGGATCAAACTACATCAAAAAGATGAGCGATTATTCCGCCGGACCCTGGTGCGATATCTGGGATGGACTTTTTTGGCGATTCATCGACCGCCACCGCGACTTTTATGAAAAGCAGCCGCGGTTATCCATGATGGTCCGGACGCTGGACAAAATGGACAAGCAAAAGCGCTCTCGCCTGATTCATCAAGCCGATCAATTTTTGGGCCCATGATGCCGCGGGAATCCCCGGCTGCGCATCAACTCATCGCCCATGATTTTGCCAGCCATCGATTGAGCGGCCAGCAAAAAAGCACCAACAAGGCAGCCAACAATATCCACGGCTCGCGCGCCATAAGTACGAGAACGCCCGCCTGCATCGGAAGAAGGGCGGAAATGAGCCAGCCGATCAAGGGTGGATGATGGCGTGCCGCGCTGTGCCGCAAACGCAAAGCGCATTGCCAGGAGATCAGCGCGGAAAAGAAAAACGCGAGCGCTGCGCGGGAAAGATGCTGGGTCGACAATACTTCCGCCCGGGACAGCAGCAAGGCAGCGCCGGCGGCGATGGCCATCAGGGGCCACCATCGATCCCGGCCATACACGCCGTCTTGCGTTTCGCGCGCCGCCAGCCAGCTCACGGCGGCGATATAAAAAAACCACCACACCATGATGATCCAGACGTGCGGCAAAGCATAAGCTTCGACGGAACAAGCCGCCACGCCCAGGCCGACGCTTGCCGCCCGGCATAAACCCATGACGATCGCACCGGCAAATCGATGATGCTTGGCCTTGAAATTATAGAGGAAAATCAACGCGCACAAAATCATGCCGGCGCCGGCAAGCAGGTAGGAGTGCGACCCCAACCCGGCCAACGCCGCGACCAGAAGCCCGCCTGCCACATACGTGGCCGTCGTCGCGCGAACGCGGCCCGAAGGCAACGGTCGCTGCGGACGTTCGCGACGATCAATTTCCACATCGACCAGATCGTTGATGATCAATCCGGCCGCGTACAAAAAAACCACCGCCACTGCGGCGATGACCCAACCGCCTGCTCCGCATGACCCGGCAACGACATAACCCGCCAGCACATCGCCCGGCACCGTTAACAGATTGGGCAAGCGTATCAATGCCAGCCAGCTGCGAAATTGGTCTTTTCCCGGCACGTTCATCTCGGTATAGCTACGATGTAATCAGATGTTCCGGATACAGGCGATCATTCAAAACGAAGCGGGCATCCACTGCCGGCCCGCGGCCGTAATCATCAAAACCATTGGTGACTATGCCGGCCAGGTGGTGGTACGGCACGCCGACGAAAGCTCTGATCCGCGTTCCATGCTTGGGTTGATGTCCATGTGCCTCACCCAGGGAACGGCGATCACCATCGAAGTGCATGGACCGGACGAGGAAATGTGGGCGACCAAGCTCAAGGAGCTCTTTGAGTTTCATTTTGATTTTCCGCGGCCCTGAAGGGCAAACCCGGGATCAACACCAGGCCGGTCATCTCGCCGGCGGGCTTACCGCCACTTTTCAGGGCCCGTAGTGCTGGGCGATCCACTTCTGGTAATCGCCGCTACGCACACGTTCGACCCACGTGCCATTTTCCAGATACCAGTGAATGGTCTTGCGGATGCCTGATGCGAACGATTCCTGCGGCGTCCATCCGAGTTCGCGTTCGATTTTGCGGCAATCAATCGCATACCGCCGGTCATGCCCGGGGCGGTCCTTGACATATGTGATGAGCGTGCGGCGCTCCTTGCCGGAGGCAAGAGGGCCCGCCACTTCATCAAGCAGATCACAAATCGTGTGCACCACATCGATGTTCTTCATCTCGTTGCGTCCGCCGACGTTGTAGGTCTGACCCTTTTTGCCGCGCTTCATGATTTCCCAGATCGCCACGCAGTGATCGCGCACATACAGCCAATCGCGCACATTCAGGCCATCGCCATACACCGGCAGGGCCTTGCCTTCGCGGGCATTCAAAATCATGAGCGAAATCAATTTTTCCGGAAATTGAAAGGGGCCGTAATTGTTGGAGCAATTCGACATCGTGACCGGAAGTTTGTAGGTCTCGTGATACGCCCGGACGATGTGGTCCGATGATGCCTTGGAAGCGGAGTAAGGACTATTCGGGGCATACGGCGTCTCCTCGACGAAATACCCGGTCTCGCTAAGGCTGCCGAACACCTCGTCGGTGCTGACGTGATGAAACAGTTTAATCCGCTCCATGCGCTCGCGGGCAAGTTGAAGCAAGGTGTAGGTTCCGACGATGTTGGTTTGAATAAAATCGTCGGGACGAACAATCGAGCGGTCCACGTGCGACTCGGCGGCAAAATGCGCGATGACATCAATATCGTAGCGATCCATCGTGTCGGCCATGACGGTGCGATCGCAGATGTCCGCCTTGACCAGCACATACCGGCCCGCGAAGGCATCCTCCAAATCGGCCAGACTCTCCGGATTGCCGGCATACGTGAGCTTGTCCACGTTGATGATGCGACCGCGAAAATCGGTTTCAGTTAACAGATAACGGATAAAATTGGCGCCGATGAAGCCGCAGCCGCCGGTGACCATGATGTTCTTCATACAATCGTCCTCGCTCGTTTGCGCCGCAGCCTAGCGCACGCTTCATGCGACTTGCAATACTGTTCCTGAGCTTGCCCGGGGCGCGGTCGATACGACTCTTGAGTTCAACATGTCGATCGCCTGCTATTGTAAGTCATTGATGTGCAACGGTTGAGTTTTTGATCGGGTCATTTCGGGTGTCTCATGCTATGTGGCTTTGTATGGCGAACAGTTAATCTGTGGCATCATCCGCTGGCGCAGGTGATGGCTCGCGGCATCCGGCCGCATCGCGGCGGCCCATTTTGGGC
>CAYYAR010000002.1:0-132270 GCA_964470065.1 uncultured Verrucomicrobiota bacterium
GCTCATTTCGCGTGCCGCGAAATGACCGGATGCCACTCGCACTCACGCATCTATCCGCCGCCGACGGCGGATAGATTATGAAAGCATCAACACCCGGATTCTCCGCAAGCTGATTCCCGTAGGCATGTACGTCAGGGTGTCCCATTGTTGAAGTCAGGAGCGCGGCGAGGGATTATTTTTTCTTGAGCCCCGATCCATCGCAGATCGGGCAGCGCTGGCTGAGTTGGCGGGCGCCGGAGCCCCGCTCGACGTTACCCATGCCCTTGCACTCGGAGCAAACGGTTCCCTTTGAGGAGATCTCGCGATGACCTCGTCCGTCGCACACCGGACAACGATAACCAAATTTTACAGTGCCGCCCGCGTCCACCAGTTTTCCGTTGCCACGGCAGGTCGGGCATTCAAGCTTACGAACTCGTTCTTCCGGGATATTTACCACTGGTCGCGCTTTTAGCGCCTCTTCGGCGGCGAGTCGCGCTTCGTATTGCTCATAAGCCCAATAGGCGCCATACGCTATCGTCGCCGCGAGCAAAAGTTTGATTAGAAATCCCATAGAATGGTGAGATATTACTTTGCGCAGCGAAATCCTACAAATGGAATTTTATCTTTGGTAATCCCTTGCTTGTAATAGGGATTCCGGTTGTCGGCGGGCATCCGATGATAGGTCGTCACTTCCGTGTCACCGTGCAGATACGATCCGCCGCGAAACAGTCGGGTATCACCAGTGGCCGGACCGGCCGGATTACGCCCGTCTTTTTCGCCAAGATAATTGGCCCGGTAGACATCGGCGACCCACTCGGCGGCATTTCCGGCCATGTGATAGGCGCCGAAAGGACTGGCCGGTTTTGTGTCTGTTTTGATCAGGTAGGTCGTGGCGACCGGCGGGAGATACTCGTTTACCGGCCACGTACTTTTGGCCATGGCCATGGTTGTCGACGCGCGTGACTGCTTGTTTGTCGTCGCGGAAGCGGGCATCGCCCGCTGAATGAGCTGGGTCAGGGCCTGACGGCCGCTGCTGTTATTGGCGCACGCCGCCGCAGGCAGCTCATCGCCCCATGGATACATCCGCGCGTCCGTGCCGCGAGCGGCCTTTTCCCATTCCGCCTCGGTGGGCAGACGCTTTCCCGACCACTTGGCGTAGGCATAGGCATCAAACCAGTCCACGCCGACCACGGGTTGATCATCGCCGCTGAGCTCCGGATAATTCCATCCGGACGGGCGATGATTCTTCAGCGGTGGCGCATCCGGATGTTGCACGTCGGTATCGCCGGTCGATTCCATGTACGTCACGAATTCCCGGTAGTCGGCGTTGCTGACTTCATAGCGATCGATCTGGAAGGTATCCACGAAGGTCAGCAAGGCAGGATACGCATCGCTGCCCGGTCCGCCCTCCTTGTCGCCGCGAATGAAATAGCCGCCCGGGACGGTCACCATTGCACTGTCATCATCATCGGTCGCGCTTCCAGTTGGGTGATCGATCAGATAAGCCTCGAGAATGCGTTGTTGCATGCGGAAGAAGTAGTCCACATCCATTTCCGCGAAGGCTTGGGCATCGGTGATGTTGATTTTGCGGTTGCCGCCGGTTGGGCCCGCGCCATGGACGCGGGTTAGAAAAAAACGCTGGAAGGCATTCAATTCGCCGGCCGCCTCGTCGAAGTTACGTTGCTCGAGCAGCAGCGGTAACCGCTCGGTCATAATCTGGGGAAGTCGCCGTGCATTATCCCGCCGGGTCGCCACCAAGTTGTCGTAGAAGGCCTTGGCCTGCGGGTTGGTGTTGAAGGCGGGGGTGTTGATGCCGCGAAATTTTTCCTCCATCTCGCGGATGCGCTCGTCGGTCATGTCGAACCGGAGAATCGCTGCTTGCACCGGCGGCCACCACTGGCCATCGATCTTGGTCATGCCGGATTTTTGTTTCTGCCATTGGCTACGAGCATCCTCCTGTATCGGGCGAATCTCCGCCATGGATGCATGTCCGGGCGCCTTGAGCACAAATTCATCCAGCAGCATCGAGGCTCGCTCCAACTGCTCGGGGGTGGGGGATCCTTTCAGCAATTCCTCTAAGCCGAGGAGTCGGGGCGCAAGCAGATCCGCGGCGTCCTTTTGTTGCATCAAGCGGATTTCCTTGCGGTTGAATTCCTTGGTGAAGGTGATTCCGCGACCACGATCCATTTTCAGCGAAACGTTATCCGGCGTGCTCGCGACTAGTTCGCCCTGTTGTGTGGTGCCATCGATGAGTGTGATGGTGACTTCCTGTGTCGATGGAAGCAAGGCGCGGGCTTCCGCGGAAAGATCCTCGGGCGCCAGTGCAGAGGCGGATATCCAAGCCGGCAAGCAGAGGAGGGAGATGATGAAGTAACGCATCGATTTGTTTCCTTTGCGGCTGTCATAGCACAGGCGCATATGGATGGACAAGTATCCTTGCCGGGGTCGGTGGCATGGTATAGCGTCCATGCGTATGGGTCGTAATCGTAAGCGGTCACGCAGCGCATGGAACCGGATGGCTTTGCTTTTCGTTGTCCTATCCATGGCTGGTTGCATGATCCGGGATGTGCGTTGGTCTTCCATCCGTCCGCCTTCCCGCACTGCTGCGCAGATGTATCGCCTGGAGACGACCGGTTATTGTCCATGCGGGGAATGTTGCGGATGGAAGCGCACATGGTATGGGCGCGCGGTGATCGCATCGGGTCCGAATCGCGGAAAGCCCAAGGCCGTGGGAATTACCGCGAGCGGTGAGCGGGCCAAGCGGGGAACGATTGCCGCCGATACGAAAATATTTCCGTTCGGCACGGTGATGTATGTGCCCGGGTATGGTTATGGCATCGTCAAGGATCGCGGAGGTGCGATCCAAGGATATAAAATCGACCTTTATCACTCATCGCATGCCGACGCCAGGACGTGGGGCCGCGAGATCAAAGAAGTAAAAGTATGGTTTCCGAAATGAGGTGTGACTTGCAACGCGGCGCAGATTCGTTTATGTGTGCTTCTTCATGATCGGGGCGTGGCTCAGCCTGGTAGAGCGTCAGCTTTGGGAGCTGAATGTCGCTGGTTCAAATCCAGTCGCCCCGACCATTTTAAAACAACCTGTCTGATTGCCTGGTAGTCCCGACACCCGCCGCAGGCGGTGTGGTCGGGATTGGGAGCTGAATGTCGCTGGTTCAAATCCAGTCGCCCCGACCATTTTAAAACAACCTGTCTGATTGCCTGGTAGTCCCGACACCCGCCGCAGGCGGTGTGGTCGGGATTGGGAGCTGAATGTCGCTGGTTCAAATCCAGTCGCCCCGACCATTTTAAACCAACCTGCCTGTGCACTTCGTTTACATCCTCTATAGTGAATTGCTTGATCGATATTACATAGGCGCGTCAAGCGATGTGGAGCGGCGTCTCGATTTTCATCTGAAAGGTGGCGAGCGATTCACGAGCCGGACTGATGATTGGAAGCTGGTCTTTCAGATGGGTTGCACGGATCGGGCGTCAGCGCTCGAGTTGGAGCAACGCATCAAGGCATCGAAGAGCCGCAAGTCGATCCAGCGATGGATTCGAGGTCCGGGGAATATGGTGTAGCCTGATCGCCTGGTAGTCCCGACACCCGCCGCAGGCGGCGTGGTCGGGATTGGGAGCTGAATGTCGCTGGTTCAAATCCAGTCGCCCCGACCATTTTCAACATGGGTTACTAACAGCTCATTGCAAAAATCGCCGATTTCCGGTTCAAATTTGCCATTTGACCTGTACCCCAAGTAGGGTATTTTGTATTTAAACCATCTGCAAGTGACTCTTTTGCATGATGTTGCGAGAATTTAGAGCCATAATTTTTCCGCGTTTTTGTGCTCCTTTTCACTTTACTCGCTTTGCACTTCGTGTACCTTAACCTTTTCGATACTTTGGTACAGGAGTCTTGTTGTATCACTAAACGTTATTCGTTTTACTGCGTTTTTTATTTGCAGGGATTTGTCTGTGACTATTCATAGAGTAATTATATTTTTGTTGTCCTTCATGGTCGGCCACGCTGCTCACGCTGCTAACCCATCCAACGGACTCCGTATCGAGGTGATGAAGGCCTACAACTTCATTGTCGACTCGAACGTGGAAGCACCATCATCGTATTCACCCCGGGCCGCTTATTTGGGGGCCCAAATTTGCAATGACGGGTCAACCGTGCTCAGCAATGTCACGGCCTACATCGGCAATTTCACGAACGGCACGCCGGGCGTTTATCCGGCTCGCACGCACCTCGCATTGACCGGCACGTTTTCGTTGACGCATCAGGGTGGGGCGGCCGGCACGCGAGATGCGGTGCGGTATCTGGACCGGATCGAACCCGGCGAATGCGTGCAGGTCTACTGGCTGGTCAGTTATCCACTCAAGGATGACCTCGGCAAAGCCGTATGGGGCCCCAGCGTTAAGCCGGATGATGATCTCTTCCTTTTCTATGATGTCTGGGTGGACGCCACGCGCGCCGGCTCCAGCGTGGTGGCCGATCAGCGTCAACGCGTAACCATGCGCAATGAAATCACCGCCAGCGCCAATAAAGTTTTCCCGAACGGCGCGAACAAAGTGCCTCCGGAGTACAAAGCAGCGCTGGCCATATACGCACCGGCCTGGACAAATACCATTTTAACCGGCGAACCCGGCGAGCTTATTCAAGCGGAAGGTTTCTGGTATGACCTCGGCAACATCGGCGCTGGCTTTGATAACGACGGTGACTTGGTCCCGGACAGCAATGCCTGGCTTCAGCCAGTCGGAGATCCGGCGAAGTTCGACCCCTCCTGCTTCCGTCTTGTGCGCACCTATGCGTTTGTGATCATCAAATTGAAAGGCGGTGGCGAGGTTATTCTATCCGGTGAAAACCGCCTGTATTTCGACAAAATACCCGCGAATGTCGGCGGCGTGGGTTTCGTCGGTTATGAGTTCATGATCATGCGCGAGAGTTGTCTGAGCTTGATGACACCATATCAGGAGGTGGCTTCCGGTTTTGATAATGAAAAATACAATTCGGACTTTGGCGCCACGCCGGGCGGAAACATCAACAGCACCACCTCGAGCGTGACGCTGGCCAAGACGGTTGACTTGAGCCGGGCCTCACAAGGTCAGGTGCTGAGCTATACCATGAGTTTTACCAACAACGGAGATAGCGCCATCGGCAACATCCCGAATAACCTGCCGCTGGCGGTGCATGAAACGGTTCCTTCAGGAACGCGATACATCGCCGGCAGTGCATCCGCGAGCAATGTCCTGCCCGCCGGCGTTACCGCCTACACAATCCTTTACTCCACCAATTCCGGCGCCGCGTTTTCCCAACTGGAGCCGTCACCGGCCACCAACGTGACGGATATTCAATGGTGGCTGACCGATGCGATGCCGACCGGCACGTTCGGCCGCGTTCGTTTTCAGGTAACCATCGATAATCCCTACACCAATGATTCACCGCGTATTCTAAATACGGTTGGTCTGGCGATCGATGGCGGTTATCCATTCAAGACCAACAACGCAACCACCGTTCTTTTGGGCAGCAACAGCCTCAGCGGTACGGTGTTCTTTGACATCGGCGGTACCACTAATTATGCCAACGGCAATTTGAATGCCGGCGAGTCGGGTATGTCGAATGTGCTGCTGACGTTGTATTACGACCTTAACGATGACGGTATTCTGAACAATGCTGACATCGAGCTATACACTACAAACAGTATCGGCACCAATGTGGTAAATTATAGTTTCTCCCAGTTACCGGATGGTTACTACATCGTCACCGTGGACCGTTTGGATCCGGACATTCCGTTCGGCTACACGATCACCAGCAACTCGTTCCAGACGGCGGCGCTTGATCCCTTCAGCACCAACTCGACCGGCGTGTCTACCGGCGGGTTGGATTTCGGGTTTGCCCCGGTACTGGCGTTGACCAAGTCCGGAACCACCAATGTGCTCGAGTCAAAGATTGCCACATATACGATCACGCTGACCAATCGATTTGCCGGCAGTGGCGATCCGCGGGGAACCAATGTCGAGGTTGTTGTATATCCCACCACCACATTGGATTTGTTCGCCTCGGGCCTTCCCTTTTTGAGTTCATCCAATGTGATTGGCGCACCCGATGGAGGTTACGCGACAGGTGAAGTGAACCAAGCGAGTTATTATCTCGAGCCAGCTGGCTACATCACCACTTCGAATGATTTTAACATCACCAACATTTTCATGATTATCCCTTATGTAGAAGGAAACAATACCCGGGCTGACCAGTTTATCTATAAGATACTCGGCAGTAACTCGGCCGCGTCGGTCGTGTACTCCAACATCTTTCTCGCCACCAATGCCACCGTATTGAGTGGCGTGATCACGGCGAATGTGTGGTCGGCGTTTACCACCAACTGGAACTGGTCCCGGTTCAATCCGGCCAATTCCAATATGTTTGTGGAGTTGGATTACGTTCGTAACCCCGCCAACAACGCGCAAGCCGCCTCTCGCACCTTCGGGGTTGACAGCGTGTATTTCTACATCCAAACCGACGGATATGCCGGGGGACCTCCGACTAATCAGACGATTAACCCTCTGCCGCTCTATGATTATTACGATACGAATCTTTTTGAGTATCTCAACTCGACCACCACGGTATCTATCGCCGACGCCAACGGCCCGGCACCAAACGAGGGTAGACTTTTATGGTCCAACCTGGGGCCGCTGTATCCCGGCGGTTCGACTTCGGTAACCGTGCAATTACGCGCGCGCGAGCCGTTCAACAACACCAATGCGATCATGACCAACATCGCGCTGGTGACGAACGCGTTTTTCGTCGGCGGCGTGCAAGCGAACAATGCGACCTCCACCGTGTTAACGACGATACGCCCGGCCGGTTCGCTCGGCGATTTTGTCTGGCGCGATCTCGATCGCGATGGCGTTCAGGATGGGGGTAATGAAACCGGTATTTCCGGCGTGAGTGTGCGATTGACCCCGCCCGCCGGTATGGATCTTGGCAACGGCGCGGGCAATCCGATCACCAATGTCACGGATATCAACGGCTACTACCTGTTCACCGGGTTGCCCAGTAATGGTATTTACACGGTCACCGTGCTCACGAATACGTTGCCGGGCGCGACAGGTACGAACACCTACGATCGTGACAGTGGAACTACCGCACCGAACAATACGGCGGCCACCAACTTGACCATCACGGCGACCAATGGAACCGATACGACGCTGGAAATGGATTTTGGTTACAACGGACTTCGCAGTTATATCGCCGGATATCTGTGGGAGGATGTCGATTGCAACGCTTCCACCAACCGTGAGAATGCCGAACCTTATTTGAACGGGGTGACCATTCAACTGCTCAGCAACACCACGGTGATCGCGACGACAGTAACCACCAATGGTTTCTACAGTTTCACCAGTAATTATGTGGGTTCTTTCTCGGTGCGGGTAGTGACCAACTCCGGACCATTTACCACTGCCGTCTGGGCAGCCTCTTTCGATACCGATGGTGTAGCCAGTGCGCACACCTCCACCGTGACGCTGGTGGCGGGTGGTGTGGGGTTGGCCGACTTCAGTTATTGCCGGGTGCCGGTTTACTCGATTGGCGACACCATCTATTACGACTGGGACGGTGACGGGGTGCAGGATGCGTCCGATGAAGGTCTGAGCAATGTGACCGTCCGGTTGTACGTTGATGCCAACTCAAACGGTGTGTACGATGTCGCCACGGATCCGTTGGCCGGCACCGAGGTTACCTCGACGAATGGAACGTACTTCTTCACCCAGGTTGTATCCAACCGGTACATCGTGCGGGTGGATCCATCGTCCCCGGGATTACCGGTAAGTTATCAAATCACCGGTGACCCTCAGGGTGCGCTTGATGGCGATAGCTCCTTGATCATTACGAATGCCGATAACTTTTTGCAGGATTTTGGTTATCGCTCGGTGTTTAACGGTACCATCGGAGATACCGTCTGGCGGGATTTGAATTATGACGGCACGCAATCGGGTCCGACCGAAACCGGCATTTCCAATGTGACCGTCACCCTCACCGCCGATTTCAATTCGGACGGAATCTATGTAACTTTGACCAATGCCGTGACCGATGGGTCTGGTAACTATTTGTTCACGGGGCTGCCAAACGGCGATTACTGTGTCGTGGTCAGCTTAACCGATCCGGATCTGCCCGAAGACAGTTTCAACGAAACGTGGCAGAACACGACAACGGCCACCAACTGTTTCACGCTGGCCGTCAATGGTACGAATCTCACTGCCGATTTCGGTTTTGCCCCCTACGGCGCCATCGGCGACACAATTTATCTGGATCCGAACAAAAATGGGCAACAGGATTTTAACGAGTCGGGTGTAGCCGGGGTGACCGTGAGGCTGTATCTGGATGTAGATGGCGATCAAGTGTTCTCGACCAACGATATCCTGGCGCAAACAGAGACCACCGATAGTGTGGGTTATTATGTTTTCACCGGGCTCGCGGCTACCAACTATGTCGTCGTGGTGGAGACAACCGGGCCGCTGCTTGATCATGTGATTTCCGCGGATCCCAATTCGGCCTTACCGTGTTCCGATCCGGGCGCCACGGGATGCGACAGTCAGTACGGCATCTCCCTGCTTGATGGCCAGGCGTTCATGGGCGCGGACTTTGGCTATGTACCGAATGATGCCGTGCTGGGCGATACCGTCTGGATCGATTTTGACAACGACGGCATCGTCGATTTCGGCGAGGCGGGTATTCCTTATATCACCGTCAGCCTCTACAGTGGAACCAACCTCGTGGCCACCAACGAGACGGATGCCGATGGAATTTATCTGTTTTCGGGGCTCGGCGATGGAAATTATTTCGTCGTCGTAGATACCAACGATGTCGACTGGCCGGCCGGACTCATCCAGAGCTACGATCCCGATGGCATCTTTAACAGCATCGGCACCAACATCGTGATATCCAACGAAGTGGTCGTGAGCATCGGCGGAGTCGCTTGCCTCGAGTGTGATCTGGATGTGGATTTCGGCTACCGGTTTGCCAGCACGAATGTGTTGCGCGGAACAATCGGTCTGGATGATCCCTCCAATATCGATGGCGTGCTGGGCACCAACAGCTTTGGCGTGTCGTCGAACGAAGTGGCCTTTTCAGGCATCACGGTATATGCCTACCTCTGGAATGATGATGGCGATGGCATCGTCGAACCGGGCGAGACTACGCTGGTAAACACCAAAACCACCGACGCCAACGGCAATTATGCCTTCACGGATCTGCCCAACGGGGCTGGCACCAATTCATACTACTTGATCACCATGAATCCGCCGTTCGATACGCTGGAACTCACCACCACGCTGGCCAGCGACACTCCGGCTTCGTATCTGACCAATACTACCAATCTGCAGGGACGCACCACCGGGGCCTCGCAAGCTGTTCCCGTAGCCCCCTTGACCCTGAATGTGGATTTCGCTTTCATATCCGTGCTCGATTACGATTTCAGCGATGCGCCGAATACCTACGACACGGCGTTGCCGTATGGCGCACGTCATGTTACCTCGACGAATCCGGTGCGGTATCTGGGTGCGAGCGTGGATATCGAGGTGAATGGATTCCCGACAACCGGGGCCGATGGCGATGATCTCGATACGACCGATGATGAAAATGGTGTGATCAATACCTCGCGGTGGGCGGTGGGATCGAACGGTGGCTCCCTGCAGGTGACCGTGGGCAAGGGATCCGGTTACCTGGTTGGTTATGTGGACTTTGATCAGTCCGCGAATTTTGCCGGCGCTGCCGATATGATCATCAACCAAACCGTGTCGACGAATGGCGGCACCGCCTCGAATGGTGTCTACAACTTCAGCTTTACGGTTCCGGAGAACTCCATTTCGACGACCACGAGCACCTATTTCTACGCACGGTTCCGCTACATGCCTTCCGCGCCACTGTTCCCGGCGTTCTCGTATAGCGGCGAGCTGGAAGCCGGCGAAGTGGAGGATTACCGGTTTGCCTTCCACATCATTCGCGGTTCGGTGTACCTCGACAGTAACAACAACACGAACATCAATCCCGCTACCGATACACCGCAGCCCGGTGCCATCATCGACCTGTATGATGCGAACACCAACTTGATCGGCACCACCGTGACCATGACGGACGGCAGCTACAACTTCAGTGGATTGATCGATGGGGGATATTTCACTCGGCTGCGTACGCCGACCAACAGCACCGCCATCAACGATGCCGACGGTGGTGGTAATTCATTTACAAATATCGCCGTGACGGTGAGTGGCAGCAGCGTGTACGAGCGCGACTTCCTGATCGACACCAATATCGTATCGGCCTGCTTGAATGGTTTCGTGTATGACGATGACGGTTTTGGTGTGAACGGAACCGGAACCTTTACTACCAATGACGCCCCGGTGCCGAGCGTCGTGGTGACACTCTATCGCGACCTGAATACCAACACGAACGGCGAAAACAACGAACTGGTCGGCTCGCTAGTCACGGATGCGGCGGGCTATTACAACTTCACCAATCTCCCCAGTGGTCAGTATTTGCTGAGCATCACGACGCCCGGCAGCGCAACCAATGTCACCGATATCGACGGTAACGCCAACGGCAAGGCGCTCATTGAGGTGTCGCTGGCCGGATCCTGCGTGACCAACCAGAGCTTCCTGCTCGATCTCGTCGCCTTTGTGCTCGAAATCGGCGATCGCGTTTGGTTCGACTTCAATGGCAACGGCATACAAGACCTGTCCGAAAACCGCGTGATCACAAATGTTCCCGTGCAGTTGGTTACGACGACCGGATTTATCGTGGCCGAGACCGTCACCGGCACCAACAGCCTGTATAAATTCCAGAACTTCCCGGCGGGTTGCTACTTCATCCGATTCGATCTGAGTTCGGTGACCAGCACCGGTAATGTCAAGGTGACGACGCCGCTGGCCACCGCCAATACCAACGTGGACAGTGACGTGCTGTACGGAACCATGGGCGGACTTGTCTACACCGATCCGGTTTGCTTTGAGGCGGGGTCCTCCAACTTGACCATCGATTTGGGCATCGCCTACATCACGATCAAGACCCGCGCGGCCATCGTCGATGTCACGGGCGAGTGGCGTGATAACGCCGCCCGTGTGGTGTGGGAGACCGGCTCGGAGTGGGGCACGGCGGGCTTCCTGGTGTATCGCGTGGACGAGGAAACCGGTGAAGAAGTCTTGATCACGCCGGAAATGGTTTCCTCTGCGTTTGATCCTCGTGGTGCCTTGTACGAGGCTATGGATCCCGTCATGACGCAAGGGCAGACCGCCTCGTATCGTATCGAGGAGATTGAAGTATTCGGTGATCGTATAGACCTGGGCACGCATCGCCTTGTCTTTACCGCGCCGAAAGTGTCGCGCGCCGCCGTGAGGTCCACGGCGTCGGCATCGGCGCCGGTGATCACCACGCTCAACACGGAACTGGCCGGACCTTCCGATTGCCTCAAGGTTACGTATCGCGATCGCGGTATCTATGCGGTTACCCTCGCGTCGATCGCCGACGGCATGGGCAAGTCGCTGGCCGACGTGCAAGCGCTGGCTACCGCTGGCGGGCTTGTTCTAACCTCGGGTGGCAAGAATCTCGCTTATCTTTATGACGCGGCAGCGGACCGCATTATCTTCTACGGCGCGGCCACCCGTAACTTCTACACGCGGGACAACAGCGTGATCATCCGCACAGGTGCAGGCTCGCTGATTAGCCGACGTGACTCCGGAGCCACCGGTGGTCGTGCGTCGTTGCCGGTGGTGGAACGGCACGAGCAGGATCGCTACCTGTTCGATACGCTCGCTACGCCGGTGGATGATCTGTTTTACTGGGATTTTATCACCAGCGGTAACGCCACCCATGGCAATAAATCGTTCCCGGTTGATTTGACCGGTTACGCGGGAGGCGATGTGTCGCTCAAGGTCCGGTTGATCGGCATGACTCTGACCACGAACAAGCCGGATCATCAGGCGCAAATATCGTTTAACGGCACGACGGTTCATGATGTGTCGTTTAACAATCAAGATCAGGTAGAAGTGGATATACTGCTCCCCGGATCCATCATTTCCAACGGATTGAATACGGTACGCGTCCGCGGTTTGCGGCCGTCATCCGTGCCCGCCAGTTCGTTCGTGCTGGATTGGATTGAAACCTCGTATGAGCGCGAGATTACCCCGTCCGCTGTCGCGCAGCATTTCCTTGCCACCGAGGCATCGGCCGTCTCGGCATCCGCATATGCCGACCCATTGGTTCTATCCATCAACGATGCCGCCCAGCCGGTTTTGGTTGCGGACGCCTCCGGGCACTTGGATGCCAAGGCGTGGATGACGGCCCATCACAACGAGCGTTTTGCGGTGATCGAATCAGCGTCCATCCCGTTGCTCACGCCGAAAGCGGCGGTGTGCGATGCGTGGTTCACGCAATCCGGGCTGACGGTGGACTATTTGATGGTCGTCCCTCGTGCCTTTACCAATGAAGCGCAAGCGCTGGCCGATTATCGCGCCGCGCAAGGATTGCTCGTGGGTGTGGCGGTGTTCGAAGACATTTGCGATATTTTCCGCGACGGCCTGCGCACCCCGGAAGCGGTAAATGATCTGGTTTCATTCGCGGCGGCAAACTGGTCGCAAGCGCCGTGGCTGGTGGTGCTGGCTGGTAATGGTCACTATGATTATCTAAAGGCCTTCAGCCAGGAAGCGAATCCAATCCCGCCGATGTTGCATTTTACCGACCGCGGTATCGCCGCCGCTGACGGCATGTTTACGGATCTGAACGGTGACAAGCTCGCGGACATCGCCGTGGGTCGATTGCCCGCGCTGACCGGCGCTCATTTGACCGCGATGATCAATAAAATTATCGGTCATGAATCGGAGCATGCATCCTACTGGCAAAGCAATGTATCGATTGTAGCCGACAATCGTGAATCCATCGGCAGCTTCGGTAGTCCGGCAGATTTTGGCGCCGATTCCGATGCATTTGCCGCCAAGGCCATGGAAAGCTTTTCGGTGAATAAGATTTATCGCGATGAGTTGACCCTTAGCCTGGCTCGCACCAACTTGATGAATCAATTCAATCAGGGAGCTGGTATTGTCCAGTACACCGGGCACGGCAACTTTACAACCATGGGCAAGAGTGGCGTGATTCTCGGATCCAGCGACGTCCATAGCATGGCGAATACACGGCAGCCTCTTGTCATTGCCTTGAGTTGTATGGTCGGTCGCTATGAGGCGCCCGGACTGGACAGCTTGGGCGAGTTGCTGTTGCGCCGTCCCAATGGTGGCGCGGTGGCGGTCTGGTCGCCGTCGGGCATGTCGATCCACGACAAAGCGGTTGAAATTGGCCGCGCGTTTTACCAGGTTTTGCTTGATGATGGGGCGGCGACGCTGGGTATCGCCATTCTTGAGACGGCGGCGTCCCTTCAAGATGATCCGGAAGCCTTGCAGAACATGATCACCTATAATCTGCTCGGCGATCCGGCCATGAAGGTGGCCGGGCTCACCGGTTCGACGTCGCTCGGGGATGGCTTTGCCAAATGGCGCTGGCAGATCTTTAACCCGGATCAATTAACCAATCATGCGGTGAGTGGTAGCGCTGCCGTGGATCCGCTCACCGGGTTGAATAACTTTTACCTGTACGCATTGGGTGGCGAGCCGGGTCAGGGCGTCGATCTGGAGGCGGAGGGATCGTTGCAACTTGATCAGTCCGCCGGCCTCGTGCTTGAATTCAAGCGCCGTCGCGCCGCTGCGGATGTGGATTACCGGCTGCAGGTCTCGGAAGACCTCAAGAGTTGGGAGGAGAGTCCAGCCGATGTGACGGAGCTCTCCACCGAACCCGATGCCGATGGAGTGATGGAGAAGGTCCGGGCCAAGGTGAACCGGCCGGATGCCCGCGAGTTGTATATTCGCCGCAAATTTATAAAGAAGTAATTTCATGCAGATGGATCAGGAAAACGGGAAAATTGTGGATTTGCCGAAGGGATTACGTCCCTACGAGCAGCCTCTCATCCAGCGGGTGGAGCTGGCGATCGATGAGACACTGGCGACGGGTTGTAAACTCGGCTCGGACTCTGGTTGTGTCGGTCCTCCGGTGACGGCATTCGAGGGCGGATCGTAAGTGTCCAGAAACGCCCACCCGTGTCCGGGTGCCCGGTGTTCCATAGCCCGTACATTTTCATTCTCGCGGCCCGGAATGTTCGGTTGATGCCGAATCAGGCCGGCTCGCTCAAGGTGATGGCATGCAGGTTGCAGAACATATGACATACCGGGCCACCGGGCGCATGGTCCTACGACGGATCGGCAAGGACCAATTGCTGGTGCCCGTCTCCGGTGAAATCGCCCGCACCAATGCGGTATTTCCCGTCAACCAGACCGGTGCCTTCATCTGGGAGCATCTCACGAAAGGCGAAACGCCCGGGAGCACAGCCGAACGGCTGGCTGCGTCCTTTGATGTGCCGGTCGGCCAAGCCGGCGATGATGTGACCGCTTTTGTGAAAAGATTGCTTGCCGAGCGACTGCTGGAGCCCGTGACGTCATGAATGCGCGCAATGCCGATCAACCATCAATCGACTGGACGCTCGGTTTCCGCCGCCGGGCCTATGCGGACCGCGTGCCGATTTCCGCGACGCTGGAATTGACAAGCCGCTGCAATTTGCGTTGTCAGCATTGCTATCTCGGCAATCAGGAGGAACAGCACCGCAAGCGCGACCAGGAGCGCGATACGGCCTCGGTGATCAAGTCGCTCGATGAATGGGCGGAAGCTGGCTGTCTATATCTGCTGATCACCGGCGGTGACCCGATGATGCGCAAGGATTTCGTGCAGGTGTATCGTCATGCCCGGGAGATTGGTTTGCTCGTCACGGTGTTTTGCGACGGCATTCTGGTGACGAATGCGATCATCGACTTGTTCAAAGAGTTGCCACCCCGCAAGGTCGAAATCAGTATTTATGGCGGCACGGCGGAAACATACGAGACAGTCACCCGCGTACCCGGCTCACATGCCGCGGCGTGGCGGGGCATTCGCAAGCTCCATGAAAACGGGATTCGTATCGGCCTGAAAACCGTATTCATGACGCTCAATAAGCACGAAATGAGTTTGATGCGCAAACAAGCGGAGGAATTGCATGTGCCGTTCCGTTACGACTCGGCCATTTTTCCTTGCCTGCCCGATGGTTCCAACCAGCACGCACCGCTTGATTTGCGCGTCTCGCCGGAAGATATCGTGGAGCAGGATATGGGCGATCCGGTGCGGCGCGAACAGTGGATGCAAAAGATCGACGCTACGTCAAAAGTGCCCGACGATGACCGCCTGTATACCTGTGGAGCAGGCGCGACAAGTTTTTATGTCGATCCCTATGGCAATCTCTCGCCCTGCCTGATGACCACGCATTACCGGTATCAGCAGGATGGAAAAGCCTTCCGTGATCTTTGGGACCATGACCTGGTGGAAATCCGTAACAAGAAGAAAACGACCAAGCGTAGTTGCCTCACGGGCGGTTTGCGCGGCGCGTGCAGCCATTGTCCGGCCTTCAACTATTTGGAAACCGGCGATGAGGAAATAGAATCCGATCATACGAAAAAGACGGTTTTTTTGCGGTACCAGGAAGCAATGAAGTGGAAGAAGGAAGGCGCTGGCGCGGGCGAGTCAGCGGCTACGGTCAAGGGTTAGATCATGATGTTTTCCGGTCAGCTCAACATCGGCCCGATCGCCTTCGATCTGCTCACCGCCGGCGGAACCGGGCTTGCCTACGTTGACAAGGCGTATCAAGGATTTTGGCGGGTTGGCAGCACGTCCGGCGATCAGCCGCTAACGACTCTTCCTGTCCGGGTTGTATGGAAGGCCATGCCGGTTCCCCCGGGACAGCCCTTGTATGAGGCTGGCAAGAACTGGGCGCTCTGGCAGGAGGGCGATCAGTTGGTCGCTTGTTCGGGGTTTTATGGACAAGCGGCCGCGCAATACACCTGCCGGGTGGATCGCGCCATGACCGCGGCGGAGATGTTCATCGATCCTGCTCGACCGGGATGCGAAGCGCCGCTTCGCTATCCGCTCGATCAGTTTCTGTCGTGGGGGCTTCTCGGCCGTTGCGGTGGAATCATACTTCATGCGGCCGTGGCCGTGAAAGACGGGGTGGGGTGGGTGTTTACCGGGCGAAGCGGCGCCGGGAAATCCACTATTTCCGGGTTGTGCCACGCCGCCGGTTGGCAGATTTTGAATGATGACCGGGTGATTTTATATGTGCGCGACGGCGTGGTGCGGGTGGCCGGAACACCCTGGCATGGCTCCGGCAGATTTGCCGAGGATGCCGAAGTTGATTTGGGTGCCGTTTTCTTTCTTCATCAATCGCCGGACGACCGGGTGGAATTGGTTCCGGCATCGGCAGCGCGTTTGATGATGCTGGATACCGCCGCGATTCCGTGGTTCGACGATGCGTGGTTGTCTGGCGCACTGGCTGCGGTGGAAAAGCTCTCGATGTCGGCGACCTTCTACCATCTCTACTTTACGCGAACCCCGGCCGCCGTCAGCGAAATCGAGCGGGTGATCAGCGGAGTTCTTCAGGATTTGCGATGAACGGCATGCCATATAGCCATCACCACGCGGCGCGCGGGGCGGAGATGATAGCGGATCAGTCCGGCAAGGCGATCGCGCCTGCGATCAAGCCGGCGCTTGGAGCCGGTGCGCTCAACCCATTCGGCCACGCCGAGTATGGCATCCCGATGGATCAGTTCCTGCCCGTGAAGAGCGGCATCACCGGTAGTTCTTGCTTGTTCAGCCCGGCAATCAAGCATACGGTGAAGAATCAGGCGCTGATGAGCCTGGTACAGGATGATATGACCTGCCTGTATCTGGCACGGGGAAGCCGGACGGATGCGCACGAGATCGCCATCGCGTATCGTGGGCGTCATACTCATACCCCCCGCGCGGAAATTCACCGGTGTTTGCTGCGCGAGGAGCGCCGTGATGGTTTCTTGGTCGTTGGAGAACATAAGGCAACCACGTTTGATGAATAGGTTAGTGAGCATTATGAACAAAACAAGACTCGTTTACAAAAGCACGATCATCGTGACTATCGCCCTGGCCTCGTGGCTGGGATCGATCATGCCATCGGCGGCGACGGTGCCGTCGCGTAGCGGCGAAGCCATGGTCATCGGTCAAATTGGTGAAGCATGGGTTCGTGTCTACAGCAGCGCGATTCATTACGGAAAAACCGAGGTGCAACCGCTCGCGCCGGGCGCGGTTCTTGGCGAGTCCATGCGCATCGGCACGGGCAAGGATTCACAGCTTTTTGTCGCCATGGATCATGGTGTGCTGCTCTCCCTCTCCAGCGATACGCAACTTACCATTCACCGCTTCGGCGTGGATGCGGATGGATTACCCGATGATAGGCGCGACATCACCGGTCGAATCGATTTGGAGTTGCATCGCGGCAATGTGAAGGTCGAGGCATCGGCGATGGAGGTACCTGTGCAGGTATCCATGCGAACGCGCGAGGGTGTAATCGACGCTGGTGCCGGTACCTACATTGTGGATGAGCATGGCCTGGTTTCCAGTATGTCGGGCATACAATCCATCCAGCGCAACGATGGCTCTCGCCTTGAGTTGTCCGCAGGGAATTCGACGTCCATGCGTTCCGCTTCCACACCGGTGAACGATAGCATTTCCGTGTCGATGATGCGTGGTCACCAAATGTGGCGTAGCCTAGGCGAGCAGGCCAAACCGGAGTTGTCCCGAAATGCCACTTTCAACAAAGTTTTCATGGCCGGTCTTGCCGGGACGAGTCCAAGGGCCATCGCCCGGTTCCCTCTGCCGCTGGTTGTCAGTCCGGTTGACCCTCCCGATCCGGAACCTGAGCCTGAACCGGAGCCCGAGCCGGAGCCGGAACCGCCGGTTCCAACTCCTC
The DNA here is from genome assembly GCA_964470065.1 of uncultured Verrucomicrobiota bacterium. Lineage (GTDB taxonomy): Bacteria > Verrucomicrobiota > Kiritimatiellia > CAIVKH01 > CAIVKH01 > CALMUP01. The sequence goes on from CAYYAR010000002.1 coordinate 17,868, forward strand.
CCGTCCCTCCGGAAGTGAATCCGCGTCCTGATATACCGCCTGACCCGCTGACCTCGACCGAATCGGGCGGAAAGCCTTCCGCCCAGACGGAAGATACTTCGGAATCGGGAAACCGCCGGCCGGATGACATGTTTGCCTGGTATAACGAGCAAAACGCCATCAAAGGCGTGAATTACTGGTCGGACAATGTCGATAACCCCGGCGATATGTTCAAAGAGGAGAATTTCAACCTCGAACTTATTCGCGACGACTTCAAGCTGGCCAAGGACGCCGGTTATACCGACATCCGCGTGCAGTTGAGCATCACCGTGTGGCTGAGCGATCCGGAGGGTTTTCTTGACCGGTTGGGATCCTTGATCGCGGAGGCGAGGAATAGCGATCTACGTTTTGTCCCTGTGCTGTTAAATCCGGTTGAGCTCGAGGAAGCGATTTCAGCGGGAATCATTTCGCGGAACGATGTGGAGGACTTCATCAAAGCGGTCATGGGTAATTTCAAAAGCAACCGTGACGTGAATTATTGGGATCTCTTTGACATGGAAGGCATCGAAAATACCGGAACGGCGACGCGGCAATTGCTGGATGAGGGCGCCAAGTGGGCAAGACAGATGAATCCCGAGCAGCCGCTAACCGTGGCCGCGATTCCGGAAGGTCGTGATCGCGTAACGACGGCCGATCCTTCGACATCCGACTTGATCACCTTCCGGAGCACTGATCCGCCCGATATGATTGAACAAATCATCAAGGAGTTACAAAAATTGAATCGTCCCGTGGTTTGCGTGGACTGGCTGGATCGCGACAATCAGAACACCTTCGAGGACATTCTTCCGCTGTTTGCCAAATATCAGGTCGGATGGTTCAGTCGCGGCCTTCGCCGTGATATATCGGATGGCGACAAGCGAACCCATGTCTATGACAAGGATGGCAATCCCATCGACGAGCGGGATATCGAGTTGATCCGGGCTTTCCGGTTCGAACAGGGTTCATCCGGTCAATCAAGCAATCCAGAACAGAAAGAATAAATGGAATGAAGTCGAGTGTGATTCGTTTTTTGTTGGTGGCCGTAGTAATGATCGCCGTTAGCGCGACGGCGATTGATTCCGGTTTTCAGGACTATTCGTCAGGGTACTACACGCGCGGATTGGACACGGCGCTGTACCTTGATCAGCCCAGCGGTATCATCGACCCGTTCTATGTGCCGGCCCGCGAATGGTCGGTTGTACCGCGCTTGACTCTGACCGTTACCTGGGATGACAACCTATTCCTTGATAGCGAGGATCCCCAACGGGCGGAAATTATCGATGTGATACCGGGTGTTTTGTTGATCTATGGCCGTCCGGAAAAGAGTTATCTTTATCTCGATGCCGGAACGATTCTTACCTTGCACGATAGTACCGGAAATCTCGAAGACCGGGCCAATTACATGTTAACGCTTGGATCCGTCTATAGAACCGCCAAAAGCACGATCAACCTGAACGGTGGTTACCGCCGTTCGGAAAATGCCGATACCGTGATCGGGGAGCGCATCGTGGAGACCGATTATATCGCGGAGGCGGGCATCGAACATCAACTGACGGCAAAATCCAGCGGCGGACTTTTGGCCGGCGCCGAGTATAGCAGTTATGAAGATCCCGAACTGTTTGATCATCAGCGACATGATGTCGAGGCTCGGCTGTACTACAAAGCTACCGAGGCGAGCGATATCTTCGCCCGCGCCTCCGTGGGCGCCGATGATGTGGACGCGCCGGCGGATCAGGGGGATGCGGAGTATGTCGAGCTTGGCGCCGGTTTCCGCGGCAAGCAATCGGCTAAACTCACCATCACGGGCGATGTAGGGTATCAATGGCGCACCATGAAGCAGGATGGCCGGGAGGATGTTGAGCACTGGACCTCCACGCTGGGGGCCAACTACAATCCATTCGGATTCACCACCTTGTATGGAAATATCGACACGACGGTCACGCCCGCCATCAATTCGCTCGGACAAACCACCATCGATCAACGCTACACCGCCGGCATTAGCCGCAGACTTTTTGTTGAACGGTTGAGGGGAAATGCGTCGGTATTTTACGGCACCTACGATTACGAGGGCGTGCCCGTGGATGCGGACTCCACCAATCTCGATCGTTCCGACGACTACTTTGGTTACAACCTGGGACTGGATTATTTCACTGTCCACAATCTCTCGCTGGGTCTGACATTCTCTTACTTTGAAAACGAGGGAAACCAGAGCGGCTCGGCCGAGGAAAGAAATCGTACTGCATATGACTCCGGGCGTTGGGTGCTCCGGGCCAGCTGGAATTACTAGTCCGAAGCCGGACCTCCTGTTTCGTGATGCTTTTTAGTGTGGCCGTGGTACGATGAACTCCATGAAAAATCTCCGTTTTCTGGCGTTACGAGCAGGGGTAGCTGTATTCCTGGCTTGGGTGGTCTTGATCGGACCCGCCTGTGCATCCAAACGGCCAGCCAAGGCGGCGGAGGGCGTTGCTTCGCATGAGCAGACGGGTGCGGTGCCGGTGCTTACGGAGTTGGAGGTCGCCGGCTTGGAAGCTCCCGTCCCGCCGAGTTATACCAGTCACATCTTGATTCAAGGCGACGTGATCGACATGCAAGTTTTCCGTGAGCCGGATTTCTCCGGCGTGTTTGTGCTCGATGATCAAGGTGCGATCCGCCACCCGCTCCTAGGCGTGGTTTCACTGGCCGGCAAGAGTTTGTCCGACGCCGAGGCCTTCATTTTTGACATGCTGGCAAAAGACTATTTGGTGAGCCCCCGCTTGATTTTGAGTTTATCCCGCACACAAAGCGCGCAGATCGTGATTCTTGGCGAAGTCAAAAATCCCGGTGTGTATCCCATGCCCGTCGGAACCTCTCTGACGCTGCTCCAGGCCATTGCATTGGCCGGCGGGTTTACCGATCTGGCCAACCCGGACCGGGTGCGCATCCTGCGCAAGGGTGACGACGGTAATGAAACCATCAAAGCCCGGGTGTCCGATCTGCTGCGCGGAGGCAAACAGAAGGACATCACGCTGGAGCCCGGCGACACGATCGACGTACCGCAAATCTTGTTTTAGGACTAATTATCATGGCTGCAAAGACCCCCTATATTGCCGGCGCGGAGGCCCACAGTGAGTCAATTTCCCGCTTTCCCGACTGGCGGGAGATTGTGGCCATTGTGCTTGAACGGGTGTGGATCGGCGGGGCGGTTGCCCTGATTATATTCGCTGGTTTCTTCATCCAATTAAAGCGCGAGACGCCCTATTACCGGAGCACCGCGGTGTTGTTGGTGGAGGCGCAAATTCCCCGGCTCCTGAACTACCAGGATGTGGTGGCGTTCAATATGCGCAATCTCGAGTACTTCAACACCATCATCAGCACGTTGCACAGCCGGCAAATCATGGAGCGGGCAGTGACGCAAAGCGGACTCGACCAGCATCCGGATTTCTTTCCCGGTATGGATCTTGCCAAAAAGGCGGAAGCGGCCCGCCGGCTGGTGACGATTACCCCGGTGGAGAAAAGCCGCTTGATCAACATCAATGCCGAGCATCCGGATGCCGAAGTCGCCAGTTTATTGGCAAACCATGTCGCCCAGGCTTATATCCAGGTGGATCTGGATGACCGGATGAAAGCATCGATGCAGGCGGTGGACTGGTTGCGTGAACAGTCGGAAGAGTATCGGCGTAAACTTGAGGCGGGATTGTCCGAGCTTCAGCAGTATCGTGAGACCACGGAGTCGGTTTCTCTCGAGGAAGATCAGAATATTGTAATTGTCAAATTGAAGGCTCTGAATGCCACGCTTACCGATGCACAAACGATGCGGATTGAGGCGGAGTCCCGTTGGTCGGTGATTGATACCCAGCTCAAGAAAGGAACACCGATGCTGGAAATCGCCGCCCAGTTGAATGACCCGGGTGTGTCCAGCGCCCTGCAAATGCTGCAGGAGCAAGAGCACAAAGTGGCCGAATTGCAGCAGCGGTATAAGCCCGGCTATCCGGATCTTCAGCAGGCATTGGAGCTTGCGGGTCGTCTGCGCGATTCATTTATGGTCTCCGGCAGCAATGCGGTGCTCGCCCTTAAGCGCAATTATGAAATGATCAAAGAGCGTGAAGCAAATTTGCTGGCCGCATTGAAGGAGCAGGAGCAGGCTGCGTTCGATCTCGATCGCAAGCTGGTGCGCTATAACGACCTAAAGCGCAATGTCGAGGCCGATCAGGAGATTTACCAGTCGGTCATCGCCCGCATGAAGGAGGCGAGTATATCCGGAACACTCCCCGGAGAGATTATTCGCCTGGCGGAAGAAGCCCGGCCGGCGGCCAAACCATTTCGGCCGCAGCCTGTGAAAATGTTGACGCGCGGCATGGTGTTCGCGTTGGCCGGTGGTTTGGCGGTTATTTTCATCATCTATTCGGCTGATCATCGTTTCCGGCGCAACGAGGAGGTTGAGCGGGCGCTGGAAATTCCCATCATATCCACATTGCCTTTTATCGATGGCCACAATGTGCATGAACGGGGGATGATTTCGCATTTGAATCAAACCGGCGAAGTGGCGGAGTCGTTCCGGACGTTGCGTGCATCGCTCATGGTCAATCCGAAAACCCGTGACACCCATGTATTGCTGGTGACCAGTGCCCAGTCGGGCGAGGGCAAGTCCCTGGTGTCGACCAACCTGGCTATCAGTTTTGCCCAGGATGGTAAAAAAACATTGCTCATTGGTGCTGACTTGCGTCGCCCGGCGCTGATGAAAATATTCAATCAGGCCGATGAAACCACCGGATTGTCCTCGGTGCTGAAAAAAGAGGTTTCATGGCGCGATGCGCTGATGAAGGTGGATGTGCCCAATTTGTCCGTGCTGCCATCCGGCCGGATTCCGGCGCATCCCTCGGAATTACTTGGTGCCGGCGCCTTGGCCCAGATCATGCGGGAGGCCCGGGAATCATTTGATCGCATTGTTATCGATGCACCTCCCATGCTCGGGGTAAGCGATTCGCTGGTGCTGTTGGGTCAGTCGCAGGGTGTGCTTTTTGTCGTTCGTTATGGAACCACGCACAGCATGGGTGCCATGCATGCCGTAAAAAAGATCAACGAGAGTGGTACCCCTTGCATGGGCGCGGTGATGAACGGGGTGAATTTGCATTCGTTCGCCAATTATTACTATTACCGGCGGTACGGTGGATACGCCTACAAGAAATATCAATCAAGTTACGCAGCCGCCTCCACCGGCGTCTAAGGTGCCATCGATGCGGGCGGTTGTGGATGTGACACTGGTGGTTGCGTTGTTGGGCGCGCAGTTCGTTGCTTGGCCAGGCAGGTGGGTGATCGTGACTGGCGGCGCCGTCTGGTTGTTGATGCAGGCCATAGTTGATGAAACCGGTCGGCGGTTTCATCTGATGTATCTATGCGTTGCCCTGCTTTTTCTGGGTTTCATGTCCATCTATGCGCTTAATCCCTCGCACCAGTGGGATGGCGCTCTCGGCCTGGTGCCGGTCGATCAAGTTGCGTGGTTGCCCGCTTCAGTGCATTCCGGAATGACTTGGAGCTCCTTGTCATTCGCCACCATGGTGGCGGTCACGGCAGGTCTCGGTCTGCGACTTGGACGTGCGTCCATTAACATGCTGGTATGCGGACTGATCGCCACGGGCCTATGGATGGCCCTGCTGGTGCTTGAACAGCGATGGACTCCGAACGAATACCAGATCTTTCCGCGGACCGGCTGGTTCACCTACGAAAATCATTATGCCGCATTTGCAAATTTGATCTTGCCGTTGATGCTTGCGGCTATCGCATGTGGTTACGGGCGGCGAAAGATGTGGCGGGCGCTGGGAATTCCGCTCTTGCTGGCCGGTGCGGCCTTGCTGGTGACGTCCATCTACTATGCGCGATCACGGGCGGCCCTGGCGATTTCCATGTGGATCATCGTTCTATTTGCCGGACAGCAGACTTGGCGTCATATCCGTCCATCTGCGCCGGTGAACGTGACGCGATGGTTGGTATTTGCGCCATTGGTCGTCGTGATGCTACTTGCGGGCGTGTGGGGTATGAATCACTTTTGGGGCGATACATCCCGTTTGACGGGAGAGTTAGGCTATCGTGGTCTAATCGTTGCGGATACTCTCTCCATTCTGCGCGATCGGCCGCTGCTGGGCACGGGTCCCGGCACTTTCGCTTCGGTTTTTCCCTACTATCAATCGGCCACGATTAGTGACCGGATGATCAATCAAGCTCACTGTGATCCGGTTCAGTTTTTGGTCGAATATGGATTGCTTGGTACCGCCTTGTTCCTTGGTATGATAGCGTGGTTGGCATGTCGCCGGCCCCGACTCGCGCGTGAAACTTCCGGTAATTCCTCCTTGTATGAATTGCGGGCGCCGGCCATGGCGATCGGGCTGTCCGGATTGATGATGCATAGCCTGGTGGATTTTCCCTGGCGCAACGGAACACTCGCTATGATGGGCTTTTGCTATGCGTCGATTTGGCTGGGCGCCGGCTTGCGATCGGAGGTGGCGTAGTGTCGTCGAATGCATCTTTGCCCAAATTGACGCCGCTTCCGGCCGGCCATTGGGATCTGGTGATTCGTCCACGATCCCGGCTGTTCGAGTTGCATCTGGCTGATTTGTGGCGCTATCGCGATCTGGTCTGGATGTTCGTGCGTCGCGATTTCGTGGCCCAATTTAAACAGACCATCCTCGGTCCGGCATGGTTTGTGATACAACCGCTTTTCACGACGCTGATCTACGTCGTGGTCTTCGGGAATATCGCAAACTTGAGCACCGATGGTTTGCCAAAACTTCTTTTTTATCTGAGCGGAAATGTGGTGTGGATGTATTTCGCCAATACCCTCACGGCTACATCCAACACATTCATCAGCAACGCCCATCTTTTTGGAAAGGTTTATTTTCCGAGGCTGGCGGTCCCACTGTCCGTCACCATTTCGCACCTCTTCAAGTTTGGCCTGCAGTTTGTGTTTTTCATGTTTTTTTGGGCCTATTATGCATATGGAGGGTCAGAAATTAACCTGACATGGGCGGCTTGGCTTTGCCCGCTTGTGGTTTTGGTAATGGCCGGGCAGGCGCTGGGTTTGGGCATTATCTTCAGTGCGATGACTACAAAATACCGCGATCTCAGGTTTCTGCTGGATTTCGGTGTGCGCTTGGCGATGTATGCCGCGCCGGTGATTTATCCGTTGTCCACGATTCCGGAAAAATGGCGTTGGTTTCTGCTGATAAATCCGATGACGCCTCTCATCGAAACCTTCCGGTATGGATTCCTTGGCGCGGGATCATTTTCCATCTGGCAGTTGGGGTATAGTGCCGGATTTGCCGTGAGTTCTCTTGCTGTCGGCGTCTTGCTGTTCAACCGTATTGAGCGAACCTTTATGGATACGGTATGAGCGGCGATGTCATTATTCAGAGCGACCGTATCTCCAAGCAATACCGTCTTGGTCAGGTATCCACCGGTACGATGATGCATGATATCAATCGCTGGTGGCATCGTGTCCGGGGGAACGAAGATCCCTACCTCCGTGTGACCCATGCCAATGTGCGGGAGCAAGCGGCCGCATCCGACGATTGGGTGTGGGCTTTGCGGGATATCTCCTTTGAAGTCAAACGGGGCGAGGTGTTGGGAATTATCGGTCGCAACGGCGCTGGCAAGAGCACCTTGCTTAAGTTGATGAGCCGGGTGACCGCACCGACCACCGGAGAACTGAGAATGGCAGGTCGCATCGCCTCGCTTCTTGAGGTTGGTACCGGCTTTCACCCGGAATTGACCGGGCGGGAGAATATTTTCCTGAACGGCGCCATTCTTGGCATGACCAAGGCGGAAGTGGCGGGCAAGCTCGACGAGATCGTCGAGTTTTCCGGTTGCGCGCGCTATCTCGATACGCCGACCAAGCGCTACTCCAGCGGCATGGTCGTTCGCCTCGGCTTCGCGGTGGCTGCGCACTTGGAGCCAGATGTGCTGATTGTTGATGAAGTGCTCGCGGTCGGTGATGCGGAATTTCAAAAGAAGTGCATCGGCAAAATGCAGGATGTCGCCGGTCATGGACGTACCGTGCTGTTTGTTAGTCATAACATGGATTCGATACGTGCATTGACCAGTCGTTGTCTTGTCCTGTCCGAGGGCCAGATCAAGGCCGATGCGCCTACAGAGGAGGCCATCCACAACTACATTCTGCCGGGTGAAACCGGCCATCTTATCGGTGCGCCGGAGCCCATCGATCGTCTGTCGTGCGAAAAACACGTCATGATTGATCCCTCCGTCACCTTTGCCGCTCTCGGACTGGCGCCCTCCGCCGTGGCGGAAATTCCATCCGGGGGGACCCTCTCGCTGGAAATTATGGTCAAGGCCTTGTCCCCGCACCAGCGGTTGACCTTCGGTTATTCCGTGCGCCACGAATCGACATCCGTGGTTTGCAACGGCTATTCCCCGCCCTTTGCGCTGGATGCGGAAGGCATGCACAGGTTCATCCTGAACATCCAGCATCTGGACCTTGCGCCCGGGGACTACGATCTTAGCTTGAGCATCAACCGTGGCGGCTTGACCGAGGTCAAGCATGGTTTCGACATTTTGTTTGGCGTGGCGAAGTTTCGCGTGAGCGCCTTCCGGACGGAGGGAGGCATGCTCCCTCCGTGGAAGTCCGGGTGGGGGCATGTCATTCATATTCATTCATCGGTGCAATCGGTCTGACGAACAAATCGAAAGACTCACGGAAAAACGACATGGCGAATCTACTGGCAACAATTAAGTCGTGGCTGTCGGGGATCGCTCAAATGCGTCACCCGGCCTTGATCCGGCTTCTGGGATATATGCGGGTGGAAGCGGAGGAGTGGGAGGATATCCGGCGGCACAATCCAGGGGCGAAGATCGAGCGTGGGGTGGTAGTCAAAGGGTGGCGTTCAGGACAACTTGTCGTGGCTCCTTCCGCTACAATCTGCCGGGGTACGGTTCTTACATTGGGTGATCAGACGAACGGGCGCGGACGCGTCTTCATCGGCGCGGGAACATGGATCGGGCAGTACAATAATTTCCGGGCCGGAACCGGTGAGGATATTATCATCGGAGAAAATTGTCTGATTTCCCAATTTTGCACGCTAGTTTCCACTGACCATAGTACGCGCGCGGGCGAACGCATCATGGACCAGCCGGCCGATCAACGGCGGACAGGTATCAAGCTGGGAGATGACGTGTGGCTGGGGGCCGGGGTTACCGTTTTGCCCGGGGTGACCATCGGATCCGGCGCGGTAATTGCCGCCAATTCGGTGGTGAAAGGAAATATTCCCGCAAACGAGATCTGGGCCGGCAGCCCGGCTATGTGCAAAGGTGAACGCTCGAAGGACAGTCGCTGATGGGTGTTAAATTAACCGTCGGCCTGCTGCGTGACGCATGGCGGGATTATCCGTCGGACCGCGCGGCCATGGCTTCGTTCCCGGCCGGCCCGCCGATCTTCCTCGGCGGAACGCACCGGAGTGGCACCACGTGGATGGCGGAAATGCTCGCGGAAGATGGGATCTGGTACATCCACGAGCCGTTCAACCCGAACAAGCGTTTGTGGACCGAGCCCTTCACTTACGCCCGGCCGGACACTGAGCGTTGCGATGTCGATCGGTTCGTAGGCAAGTTGCTCAGTGGCGGATTCCGGCAGGCATCGAACAATCGCCACACCCGGCATTCCCTCATGCCGTTGCGTCTGTTCCGCCCGCCATTTCGGCGCATGATGATCAAGGATCCCTTGGCTTGCCTGTTGTCGGGTTATCTGGCCAAGCGTTTCCCCATGCAGGTCCGGATCTTGTTCCGTCATCCCGCGGGATTTGTTTCCAGCATTTCCAGGCTTGGTTGGCCATCCGGGGAGTATCTTCGGCAATTCCTTGACCGCGATCAATTGATGCAGGACCACCTCGAGCCGTTCAGGAGACTGATGGAGGAATATGCAGATCGCAGGGATGTCGAATCAGCGACCGTATTGCACGGCGTGTTGAACCTGGTTGAGTGGAACACGATCCGCGCCAATCCGGCCATTCGCTATTACTTGTTTGAGGATCTATGCCTGGACCCGCTGGGCGCTTTTGAGAAGATATTTTCCGAGCTGGATTTGCCTTATACTGCGGCGACTAGACATCGTCATGAGAAGTTGTGTTTTGCTGGTTCTGCGGAGCCCGGCGATTATCGCACCCATGCCGTGGCGCGAAACAGCCGTGCCATGGCTGACAGCTGGAAGAAACTGTTGAATCCGGATCAGTTGGCCCGCATACGCCGGATATGGGAACGGTTTGATATCCCCCTTTACCGGCGGGACGAGGAGTGGCTGGTTTGATGATCTGGAGGAGATGAACTCATGACCGCGAACAACGCTCGTTCGGCGGAGATTATCCAGATCGATTGCAGGGTGGGCAAGATCGGCCGGCCCGAGGTAACCATTTCCGCCGTCTGGCCAGACTGTTGCTAAGGGAGATGCCGGCCCTTTTCTTCAACGAATCTCTGGCGCAACCGTCATGGCTCCGGTGGGAGCGAAAACCCAGGCTTTATTCGGATGGATGAGATTCCAAGCGGCGGATGCGTTCAAGCCTGGTCCGCGCGTTCCGCGAATTCCATAATTTCGTTCCGCTCCGCTTCGGTGATCATCCCGCTGTTCGTCGGCCATTCACTTCCGGCATCGGCATGCTCAACCGGTAGTTTCAGCAAGGACCGCAGGCGTGACTGCATTCCGGCGGGCAATCCAAGCCGGCTGAGCCGTCCGGGCAAATGCTCCCTGATCCGCGGCATAGAGCCGGTCCGTGGCGGCAGGGCCATAACCGCGCGCAGTGACGCATCCCATTTGTTCATGGCGCCCGTCGCGGAGTATTCGCCTTGTTGTGAGCGCAAGGCAGCCGTGGAAAGGCGGGTGAACAAGGTTCGGTCCTGGACCAGGCGGACAATGCAATCGGCCGCCGACTCGGTGTCGCCGACGTCAAAAGTCAGTCCGTTTTCCCCGTTGATGAGTTGTTCTTCCGCGCGCAAGCCCGTGAACCGGGATGTGACGGGAACGACGCCGTGCACCATCGCCTCCCTGGGCGCATTGGCCACGCCCTCCCACGCGGCAAAATGAACAAATACGTCGACGTTGGGATAAAAATCCGTATAGAGCCGGTCGCGGCTGACCCAACCGTGGAATGCAACCTCGCCGCGCTTGCACCAGGGGTCCATTTGGTTCTTGATCAAATCCATATCGGGTCCGTCGCCAGCTATATCCAAATGGAAAGGAATGCCGCGTTTGCTAAAGTCGCGCACAAATGGAACAAGGTCGCGCGCCCGTTTCTGATCCTGTTCAAGTCTTCCCGCGTGCAGCAAACGGATGGGGGTATGAATGTCCCACCGCTCCGGCAAACGTTCCGGGCTTCGGATCCCGCCGGCGATGCTAAATACCCGCCGGGCTTCCACGCCGCACAGATCGACACAGGCCTTGGCAATGAGCCGGCCCGCGGTGACGCAGCCGTCGATGACATCGCGGTAGCGCCGGACATCCGAAAGGTAGCCTTCCTCATAGGAACGGACCCCGACCACCAGCCGCGGTTTGTATTCGCCGGCGGACTCCTTGATGCGGGCGGTTGCTTCATAGGCATCAAACACCCTCATGGATAAAACGACGTCCGGGCGGTGGGCGAGGATGGTCCTGCGGATGGCGTCCAGCTTTGCCTTGCGGGTCCCCAGGGTCCCATCGACTTCCACCACGGGCAGGTCGGGATAGACTTCGCGATAACGCTCGGGTGCATTGAATCGAGCCCCTTTGGTCAGGCCCAGCATTACTTCCCAGCCCCGGACCGGTAAATTCCGGCACAAGTCGGCAATCACCCGGTCAGCGCCACCGCGAGGTTCACTGCATCGTGAAAGGATCAGAAGGCGCGTCATGCCTCCTCCCGTGCCCGTGCCGGGTCGGCTTCAAGATCCGCGCACCGTTTTTGAATCTGCTCCAGTCGCCCGGCCGGGTGGTCGCGGCGGAATAAAGGCCACTCCTCACCCCCTGGGGGTACGGGAACACCAAGCAACCGACGTCGCAATCGTCGCAGGGCATCGGATACCGCAGGTGGCACAGCCAGCTGGTCCAGCTTGCCGGATGCTCGCTGACGTCCTTTCAGCAGGGCCCCGGGGGCTTGGACCATGCCGCGGACGATGATCCGTTGCAGCGTTTTGTCCCACTGGTCGAAGCACCTTTCCCATGTGCAGTTCTCCGCAGCATAACGGGCCGAGGCTTTTGCCAACTGGGCAAGCAGGGCGGAGTTGTCATGCAGGCGGCACACGGCATCTACGGCCTTCTCGACATCGCCCACCGGGAAAGAAAGCCCGCGCACTCCTTCGACCACGAGTTGCTCGGACTGGAATCCGACATAGCGCGACGTCACGGGAACTACCCCGTTCATCATGGCTTCTGCGAGCACAATCCCGAAAGTTTCCGACGAGGAAAAAAGCATCAGCACATCAAGGTTTGGCAGGATCTCCGAATAAACTTCCTCCGGTTTTTTCGGGCCAGTCATCGTGATCTGGCTGGCAAATTCTTTTAGCAGTTCCCGAAGTTCTTGCTCACAGGGTCCGCCTCCGGTGATGGTCAGATGGAAGGGGATGCCGCGGGCAGCCAGCATCCGGCAAAATGGCGGGATATCGAGTACCCGCTTGTCGTTCTTCATCAGACGTCCGACATAACCGAGTCGTAGCGGGCTTTCGGCTTGCCGGGGAATCCCCGGTGTCGTCGGCGCATTTGCTCCGTTCGGAATGTGATCCACCCGGGCGGTATCAAATCCGGCGTGTTGCACCAGGTATCGCTGGGTCAGAGCGCCGACACATACGACATGATCCAGTCCGTCGCGATAATCCTCGAGATCGGCCAGCATCGGCGAAAGGTTGCCTTGGGCGCGACCCACGACCCGCAGATCGGCCCCTCGTGATTTCGCCCGCATGGCCGCATCGTTCGCATCCAGCACACCCAGGGGAAAGACAACAGCCGGTTTCACCCGCCGTATGGTTCGCAAACAGGCCAATATTCTTCCCTGGCTGTCCAATCCACGTCCATCCACCTCGATGGCGGGCAGTCCCGGATGGTATTCGCGGAAGAGCGCCGGATTATTGAACTTCAGGCCACGCACCAGGCCCACGACCGGGTCATATCCGCGGTAGGACAACGCAGCGCAGGCCCGGTCAAGCCAGGTGGCAACGCCGCCCACGGGGGATCCCGTCGGCATGAAAAAGAGGATTTTGGTGTTCACACGTTTGTCCAGACCGGCGCTGGCTGAGATCCGTCGATACCCAGAAATGTTCTGACCCCGTCGTCAAAATTCTTTTTCGTGAGGACGGAAGCGCCAATTCTCGCGGTGGATGCCGCTTGTTCAGCGCGAAACTGCGGGTTTTCAAACTGCTGGAGCGCGGCGGCAATTAGCGCGGGTTCGAGCGAGTGACAAAGCACGCCCATCTCATGCTGCCGGCAGAATCTGGTCAGTGAACCGTACTCCGGGGTATGAATAAATACCGGTCGACCCGAAGCTGAATATGTGCTGAGTTTGGTGGGGAACGAGAGACGGGTCAGCAGTTGGTCCTGCTTTTCAAATGCCTGGGGCAGATAAAGCAAGTCGCACCCGGCCATCATCCGTGTGACCTCCTCGTGCGGACGCCATCCCCAGAAGCGACAAGCGGCTTTGGCGCGGGAGGTGAATTCGATCTTGCCGCCCACCACTTCCAGGACAACCTGACGCCCATCGATCCGCCAGCCCAGGAGATCCAGTGATTTCTGCAGGGATTTCCAAGCAGATGGACAGTACATCGAGCCTGACAATCCGATCCTGAATTCGCCGGGGCAGGGAATATCGGAACGTCCAACCACCGGACTACCGGTAAAGCCGTGACGGATAATGACATACTTACCCTGGCTTTGCGCGCTATAGGCCGCAGCCATTTCCTCGCCGATGACCGCCACGCGTTTTGCGCGGCGTAGCATGGTGTTGAATCGTCCGGTCGTTCGCCGGCGTGATATCATGTCCAACCTCCGGCGCAGAGCTAGATAGGTTGGGTCGTCCCAGACCTGTAGAAGTAAATCGCACTGGATGTCCGGCAACAGTAGGTAAAGGGTATCAATAATCGCCGTACCGTTCAGAATGGCCCAGATTTGCTGTGGCGACTCGCGATGCACAACAAGTCGCAACTGCGAGACAAGCTTCTTGATCTCGGCATCATACTTCATCCTTCTCGCGAGAAGTTTTTTTACCGTGCTGGCCATCGTGCCGCGTGATGGCTCGCAGAACTCATCCGGCAGATCAAAGAAGTCGCTATGAATTAACCGGCTCCGGTCAATCAAGGTTGTTTGGGCCTTCGTTACGATTGCGGCCAGCGTAACGGGCTCTACGTCCGCCGTGTGCAGCATGTCATGAATCAGCACACCGCCTACACCATGTAGGCCGGGCCCTGACGATGCCAGTAATAGTGTTTTATTCATGCAACTGTACTAAAGTAGGTGACTGCACATTTAGTTATTGGCATAAATGGAACTGCGATTCAAGAAGGGTCTGTCTTGCTACGTGCTGCAGATTCGCCCGGTTGGGGTGCCGGTCTACGAGCTACCCGTAAGGCTGGGCAACGATCGTGTGTTGGACGATACGGCCATTATATCCAGATGATTAGCTCGAAAACGAATAAGGAGAGGCTGGGAGCTTTGCTGTTGGATTTCCCGGCATTTGTTTGGCATGTACTGCGCCCTCGATGGCTGGGTGGAGATTGGATAAGGTACGGCAATCGCCACGATCGTTTGATTAAACATCCCTGCGATCGCGGAGTTTGCTGCGACTGGGAATTCACCCGGCGTTTGCATATCTGCGACGTTTTTCCCGGAACAGCAAAAATTCTTCTGCATCGTGCTCTGGCGGAGTGGTCGATCAATCTGAAGGAGGTGCCTCACGCGGACGCGTTGGCGGGTATTCCCGAGATCAGCTTTATTATCGGTCATCGCGGAGCGGCCCGGCTCGGTCATCTTTTGAAGGTGCTAAAATCCATCGCCGCCCAGCGAGCCATCCGGTTTGAGTGTATCGTCGTGGAGCAGGATGCGGAACCCCATATTCGCGATCGGCTGCCGCGATGGGTCCGATATATTCACACGCCTGTGCCATCAGACAGGCCGTATTGCCGCTCGATGGCGTTTAATCAAGCCGCCGGAATGGCCCGCGCACCTTTGCTGGTCTTTCATGATAACGATATGCTCGTTCCGGTCGAGTACGGCGCTCAACTTTCGCAAGTCTTCCGGTCCGGATTCGAGGTCATCAATCTGAAGCGATTTATATTTTACCTCGCCGAGGCAGCAGTTGTTGATGGTCACCAAAGTCTGTCGCGACCCGATTTCAAGGTGGATCATGTCATTGAAAATTTAGAGGCCGGCGGAAGCGTGGCTGTATCGCGGGAGGCATTCCATGTTATTGGCGGATTTGACGAGGATTTTATTGGATGGGGGGGCGAGGATAATGAATTTTGGAGTCGATGTCTTGCCAGGAAAGTATGGAACTTTACCAGGGTTCCATTGATCCACTTGTGGCATGAGCCCCAATCAGGCAAGCGACTCGCAAATGGTATGGGATCATCAACGGCGGATCTTTATCTCCGCCGGATGGTGATTCCGGTTGCCGAGCGCATACGTGAACTCACCTCGCGGCGGCGTGCTTGTAGTGTGGAATTGGCGGATGATGGCTCGATGTCAGGCCGTTCGGATTCATCATTTGTTCCAGGTTTGGTCAGTGTTGTTATTCCAGTTTATAACCGCGGTCAGCTACTGGACCAGTGTGTACAGAGTGTGCTCCGGCAGACCTATGAAAACTTCGAGATCATCATCGTGGACGACGGTTCGACCGACGATACGCCGCGCGTAGTCGACCATCTATGCCGCGAGCATTCAACTAAGATTCGTGGCATCCGCAAGGACAATGCCGGGCCCGGACCGGCTCGGGAAGCCGGGCGCCAAATCGCCCGCGGGGAATTCATCCAGTATCTGGACAGTGATGATGTGCTTGATTGCCGGAAATTCGAAAGCCAGGTAGCCCTTCTCAACGCACGACCCGACGTGGATGTCGCCTATGGCATCACCCGCCTGGTGGACTCCAAGGGCGACGTATTGAAGCCGGTATACCGTTGGTCGGGCGAGGTGCGCGATGCCCTTTATCCGGGGCTGCTGGTCGACCGCTGGTGGAGTTCGCACACGCCGTTGTGGCGAAAAACGCTCTCGGATAAGATCGGACCGTGGTCCAGCCTTCGCTATTCGGAGGATTGGGAATACGAGGCAAGGGCGGGGGGGCTGGGAGCCAAGCTGGGGTCGGTGGGGCAGGTTGTATGCGACGTGCGGGCGCATGGCGGTGCCCGTGAAACCCGGTCGGGCAGATGGCTTAGTCCGGCCGACCAAGTCACATTTTTTCAGGTGCTTTACGAAAATGCCACCCGGGCAGGAGTGGCCGCCTATGGACCCGAAATGAGGCATTTTTCGCGATGGGTTTTTTTCGAGGCCCGAAAGGCGGGCGTTGCCGGTGATCCGGGTTCAGCTGTCCGCCTGATGTCGATCGCCAAATCCGCCCGCACAGGTTTCCGTGGTGATTTGATGCTGTACCGGTGGATCACGTTTGTCATCGGGTGGCGTTTGCCGGTTCGATTCACGGATGGATTCAACCGGCTCCGGGGTCGCAAATTCGGGCGCGACACCAGGCCGCAATCCTGGATGAATGGTCATGAGTAATTCACCGCACATCGATATTTCACACCAGCAGCCTGACCTTTCCGTGGTCATGAGCGTTTACAACAACGCGGACACCTTGGCTGCGGCCATGGACAGCGTCCTTTCCCAAGCCGGTCCGAGGTTCGAGTTCATCGTCATGGATGATGGCTCCAACGATGGAAGTGCGCATATTCTCGACGAATATGCCCGGCGGGATTCGCGCGTGATCGTCGAGCACCGGGAAAACCAGGGGCTGACGCGTGCGCTCATCCGCGGTTGTGAAATGGCTTCCGCCCCCTGGATTGCCCGGCAGGATGCCGATGATGTTTCGTTGCCCGGCCGCTTTGCTGCCTTGATGGACTTGGCGCGGCGACATCCGGATGCAGTCATGCTGGCGAGTTCGACCCGGTTTATCGGACCGGACGGTGAGCATTTGAATGATGTGATCTGTGCGACGGATGGTGCGTTGGCCCGCAAACAGGTTCGCGATTTGGGCATCGGTCCGCCCTGTCATGGCTGCGTCATCTTCTCGCGGGACGCCTGCCTGAAGGTCGGAGGGTACCGCGCGTGCTTTTATTATGGTCAGGATTCCGATTTATGGATGCGTTTGGTGGAGGCCGGTCCGGTCGCTTACACGGAAGAAATTTTGTATTGCTACCGCTTAAGTCCCGGTGCGATCTCCGGAGCCCGGCGAAATTGGCAGAAGGCCTACGGCCGGCTGGGGCAGCAATGCCGGTCCGCGCGACGTGGAGGTAAAAGCGAAGCTCCGTATCTTCACCAAGCCGAACTGTTGCGGCAGAAAATTCTCCGGCAGCGATCCCGTCCAGGTAGTCGGAGTAGTGCATGGCTGTCCTATTACCATATCGGATCCCTGCTCGAGCCGCGCGATCGCGTGAAGGCCGTTGACTATTTCCGCCGGTCAGCTGCCTGTAGTCTCTGGGCCTGGCGGCCGCGGCTCAAGTTGCTTAAGCACCGGATGGGGTGGTGATATGCGTATCTTGACGGTGGCCAATGTACCCCCGGATCCCAATTCCGGCGCGGCCGGAACCGTTTACCACACCAATGTGGCGTTGCGTGCGTTGGGACATACCGTGGATGAGATATGGAAAACTGACCTCGGCGGACCTGCGATCCGGCATGGAAATCTGAGTGCATTGCTGGAACAACCGCGGCGCTATCTCGATGCGGTCCGGCAGTCAGTCGCACGTGCCGATTACGATGTGATCCAGATCAGCCAACCCCAAGCCTATTTGGCGGCGGAATGGTTGAGGCGCAATGGATTCAAGGGGTTGGTGATCAACCGTAGCCACGGACTGGAGCTGGCCGTAGACGAAATCCTGCCCGTTTGGCACAGGAACCTGGGTGTTTCTGCTTCGCGGTTTCCCAGATCCCTTTTTACTCCGGTTATACGCGAGCTGCTTGCCCGGCAATGGCCGCGGGTTTTGAAATCTTGTGACGGCGTGGTCTTGTGCAGCCGGATGGACTACGATTTCCTTGCTGGCAGGTTTCCCGGCTTCATTGAGCGGTGTATTTGCATCCATCATGGGGTATCTGAAAATTTCACGTCATCCGTGCCACCTCCTCTTTCACGGGCCAGATTGCAGCGGTTACTATATGTCGGGCAATATTCTTTTATTAAAGGCCATCATATCCTGACGCAGATTCTTGAGCGGACACTCCGCCATCACCCGGAACTAACCTGCACCTGGGTGACCGAGATATCGGCCCATGATCGTATACGCGCACGGATTTCAACCGGGCTGCATCCTCGCCTTCATCTCACGGACTGGATATCTCATGCGGATCTTCCCGGGCTGTATGATGCACATGGCATTTTTCTTTTCCCCTCCCTATTCGAGGGTGCGGGAAAAGCGGCCCTTGAGGCGCTTTCCCGTCGTTTATACCTCGTATCCAGTGATACCGGTGCCATGCGGGATTATATCGGAGCATCTGGCGGCGGACGGTTGTGTCCGGTCGGCGATGTTGATGCCTTCTGTTTTGGTATTGATCAGGCGCTCGCCAAGCCAGAGGAATGTTTTGAAGCGGCCGAACGTGGTTATGAGCTGGCGAAGCATATGACCTGGCAGGCTTGCGCGGAAAGACTTGTCCGATTCTACCGGCAACAGGCCATGCATAATGATCAGGCGGTTAACCTCAGGGTTTAGTCATGAATTTAATGCAAAGCATACATCATGTTCTTTTCGGTTTTATCAATCGTTCTTCGTGTATGGTAGTGCGAGGCCCGCACATTTGATGGTTATGGAGGAAAATGATCTAATTTATTCATCATGCAGGTTGCATCACATCAATGGTCATGTCTTCTTTGCGGGTCTATCCGATCAAGGAAGGCACCCCTCCACATACTGGCTGGTTTGCGATGATCAACAACCGGCGGGAGATTCACGTTCCTGACCATGGATGCAACCTTCCAGAAGGGACGCATATTTTCGCTTGATGTCCTTCGCGGGTTGGCGGCGATGCTCGTGCTCTTTCGTCACGCGCCGGCCGACCTGGTTCCCGCATCGTCGGTTGCGGAGGATGTGTACCAATTCCTGCACCGGATCGGATGGAGTGGCGTCGATCTGTTTTTTGTTTTATCCGGTTTTCTCGTTGGCAAATTACTCATCGATGAATTGGAGCAAACCGGACGGATACGCGTTGCCCGTTTCTGGATCAGACGTTCGTTTAAAATATGGCCCTCGTACTTTGCCGCTTATGGTACCGCCTTTCTACTTCAATGCTTGCGGGATTATTATTTTGGATCTTTCTCGTTGCTCCGGGAGCGCATACTCGGAGTGTGGCCGAACATATTTTTTGTCCAAAACTACGCTTCATGCGAGCGATGGCCCCATAGCTGGAGTATTGCTGTTGAAGAGCACTTTTACCTGGTCCTTCCTTTGATTTTAATTTTCCTGGCGTGGCGCGCGGTTGCTCCGGATGGAAAGAACATGTTTTATCGCAGAATGTTTACGGCGATGGCGTTTATCGGTTTCGTCACGCTCATGCTCCGGTTGTGGAATGACGCTCGAGGGGCTGACTATGGAATCAACTATTATCAAAGCCATCTCCGTGCCGACGCCTTGTTCTCCGGTGTAGGGCTGTATTTGTTGTTTCGTACAAACACGATGTCGCATCGTCACGGGCGCTGGTGGCTGATATCCGCTGTCATTGTATTGTCGCTCACCTTTAATTTGCTGAATCGATATCCCTTGAAGGATTATACGTTTGCGGCAAGTTGGGGATTCACTCTGCTGTACGTGGGTTACGGAGCCTTGGTTTATGCCGCCGCATGCCGGCCTGATGCGGGTCGGCATGGCCCCATGCTGGTCAGAATGGTTTGCCGCACCATGGCGTGGGTTGGCGTCTATTCGTATACCATCTATCTTGCGCACGCGATTCTGTTCGCCATTCCTGGTTTTGAATCCGGCCGAAAGTATATCATCCTGCTTCTTTCTCGAGGCGAGGAGTCCGTCTCATGGATGCTGGTGTTTGCCGATCGTTTTATATTCATGGCGCTTTCGATTATTGGCGGGGTGATACTTTCACGTCTGGTTGAGCGACCATGTCTTCGTCTGCGATCGAGGTGTGCACCATGAACAAGGATGATCGTCGCTTGTCACAAGATGCCACGCACAGTGCCGGGGCCTTTGCTTCTGCTCATGGCAGTCACATGCATTGTCCGGTTAGCATTGTCATTCCTACGTATGGTCGCGAACAAGTATTGGTCGATACCATTCGCGCGTTGCTTGAAGGGCCCGCTCTTGCGTTGGAAATCGTAGTGATGGATCAGACCCCCGTGCATGAACCCGGCACCGCAAGGGCGCTTGAGGCGTGGCAAATAGCGGGATTGGTGCGCGTGATCCGTTTAAGCGAGCCCGGGGTGGTGATGGCCATGAACCGCGGTCTTGGTGAAGCCCGGGCGCCGCTGGTTCTGTTTTTGGATGACGATATTATTCCTGATCCCCACTTGGTTGAGCATCATTGTCAGGCTCACCGAGCTAATCCTCGAGTCTGGGCGGTTGTGGGCAGGGTCATCCAACCCGGGGGTCCGGCTCACCGGCGGTCGTCAAAGCGTCATGGCGGATTGCGCAAGGATCTCGATTTCCGCTTTGATGGCAGCGAGCCCGCCTGGGTTGAGAATGTCATGGCGGGGAATTTGTCGGTAAAGCGCGATCAGGCCCTGGCGGCCGGCGGCTTTGACCTTAACTTCGTGCCTCCGGTATCGTACCGGTTCGAGACGGAATTTGCCCGACGGTTAATCGCCGGTGGTGGACAGATTCTATTCGAGCCCCGGGCCGTCGTACAACACTTGCGCGCCGCGCGGGGGGGAACCAGGTCGATTGGCAGTCATTTGAACAGTGTGTCGCCCTTGCATGGCGTGGGCGACTACTATTATGCCTTGCGGCATGGCGTTGGGCGGGATCGCTTTTGGTACATGGCAACGCGGCCATTTCGCGAAGTATGTACGCGGTACCATCTGAAACGTCCATGGTATATTCCGGTCAAGTTCACCGGTGAATTGCGTGCGCTAGCCATGGCCCTTCGTCTATACTATGGCTCGCGTGTACATCCCCATCAACTCGCACATGAATAGTCACAAGAAAAAATTGGTCGTAGTCGAGACGCATCCGATCCAATACAAGGCGCCGCTGTTCCGTGCATTGGCCAAGGACGACCGGCTGGATCTGACGGTCCTGTACGCCATGATTCCTGATGCGATGGATCAGGGCAAAGGTTTTGGGGTCGCTTTTTCCTGGGATATACCGCTTTTGGATGGCTACCGGTATGAGGTGCTGGCTAATCGCGCGCCGCAACCTACGGTCACTCGTTGGGCAGGCTGCGATACGCCGGATATTTATTCCCGGCTGAAGGAATTAAGCCCCGACGCCGTGCTGGTAAACGGTTGGGTGGTCAAGACCTGCTTGCAGGCGTTGGTGGCATGTCGGCGGCTGGGCATCCCCTGCATGGTGCGGGGAGAGGCGAACCTCTTGCGCGAACGTGCGTGGTGGAAGCATGCGATCCACCGTGTCCTGTTGTCGCGCTACAGTGCCTGGTTGTATATCGGGTCGGCGAACCGCGATTTTTACCGGTTTCACCGTTGTCCGGAATCGCGTCTTTTTTTCGCGCCGTATGCCGTCGATAATGCTTATTTCCAGCGTGAGGCACTCATAAGGCAGCCGGGGAGAGATAAAATCCGCGCGAGTTATGGCATACCCGCTGACGCGGTAGTCTTCCTCTTTGCCGGAAAGCTGGAGGAAAAAAAACGTCCGTTGGATTTGCTCAAGTCAGTCGCATCCTTACCGGCGGCATTGAGACCCCGGGCGCACGTGCTCTTCGCGGGCGACGGCCCCTTGCGACCTGCGGCCGAACAATTAGCCCGTGCGGCTAATGTGTCGACTACGTTCGCCGGCTTCATGAATCAATCAAAGTTACCTGATGCCTATGCCGCGGCCGATGTCTTGGTGTTACCATCGGATGCGGGTGAAACCTGGGGACTGGTGGTGAATGAGGCGATGGCTTCGGGGCGACCAGCCATCGTATCGCGCAAGGCGGGGTGTTGTGTTGATTTAATTGTGGAAGGGAAGACCGGGTATGCCGTGGACGTGTCGGATCTGAACGGGTTGTCCTGTGCGTTTGAGGCTTACTTGCGTGATCCCGGTTTATCGATTATGCAAGGAGCAGAAGCCATCCGGCATATTCAATCGTATTCATTTGTGCAAATTGCTGATGCCATCGCCGCCGCCGTGGATGAAATAGTAACTTGAGGCCAATGGTCATGCGCCGGAAACACGTATGTTCTCTTTGTTAATTATTGCCATAACGGCCTCCTGCGTGCTTGCGGTTTACCGTTGGCGCTGGGGAGTCGTTGCGGCGATCGTGATCGGCTTGTTGCAGGATCCCTGGCGTAAGTTGGTGCCGGGTACGCCATCCTATCTGGCCATGGCATCTGTGCCTGTATGGATCGCGGTAATGGCGAGTGCGTTATTCGCGAATCAATTGCAGATCGGTACGTTCTTGAACAATTTTCCCCGCTTCGGGAGGGCCGTGGTCTGGTTTGGCGCCTATCTTCTGCTTCCGGCGGTTTTATCCGCCACATATGGCGTGAACTCCTGGCAAATCACCCTGCTTGGCGCTTTAACCTACACGATGGCCTTTCTCGGTTTAGCTGCGGGCTGGAATTTTTCCCGTGACGATAATGGCCGGATGCGATTGATTTCGTTTTACGCGATCTCCGCGAGCATTTTGTTGATCGGTGGCCCGGTGGAATATTTGGGCTGGGGCGGGGGACACGCTGCCATAGGCACGGAGTCCATGGGGCATGTCTGGGTGACGCACCGCACAGGTGAGGCCGTCTACATGCTGGCGGGATTTTTTCGCGGACCGGATGTCATGGGTTGGCACGCCTCCCTGGTGTTCATGATTTCCATCATTATGGCTTTTCGAAGTCGAGGCGCCATGCGTTTTTTCTGGGTCGCACTCGGTGTTTGGGGGCTTCTTGGCATCTGGTTGTGTGGCCGCCGCAAAATGCTTGCGATGGTACCGGTGTTCGTCGGTTTGTATCTTTTTATGATCTTTGCCTTCAAAGATGTCCGGAAGTTATTGCCGGTGGTTGGTCTACTCATCATGACTGCGGGTGTGGGCTGGTTGACCATTTCGATGATCTTTCACACGGAGGAAGTCGAGACCTTCTACCTGTCGACCCTTCTTGAAGCTGAAGATCAAGTTCGAAGGCATGGCTACGACTCTGTAATCGCGACGGTGAAGCAGGCAGGCTTTTTTGGTTTCGGTTTGGGTATGGGTCAGCAAGGAGTGCGCCATATCCGGGCTGAGAAGCCTCGATTATGGCAGGAAAGCGGCCCCACGAAATTGGTGGCCGAGCTGGGCGTTCCGGGGAGTATTCTTTTTCTTTATATGATGTGTGTTCTGTTCGTTACCGCCTTTTATATTATGCGCAACGCGGCGCTTGACGCATCGTTCTACATCTCTGCGGGTCTGTTGGCTATTCTTGGAGCCAATCTGGTATCAGCGATCGTTTCGGCTCAGATTTATGGCGACCCGCTTGTGGCCTTGTTGCTGTCGCTACTCACCGGAATGCTGATGAGCGGGGCGCGAATTACCGGTAATGGAGCGAAGCAATCTGGTTGAAGGTGGTACTCATAGAAACGTCACCGCCGGATGTACCCGGTAGTATGGCGAGTTATTCCCGAAGCGTGCAAAGCGCGCTCACCAGTTTGCCGGACCCGGGTATTCGCATGCGAATATGTCCACTCTACGATCCCCGGGGAGGAGTATCCATGTGGCGCCATCACCAGTGGCGAATGCTCCACGCGCGAAGCGCATTGTCCGCTGAACCCGCCGACCTTTATCATCTCTTGGACGGATCGATGGCGTTTTTTGTGCCGTCATTTATACGCCCCAAAACCTGCGCGACAGTTCACGACCTGGTGCCCCTCATGCAAGCACGCGGCGATTTTCCCGGGCGTCCCAGCTTTCTCGCTACACAGTTGATCCGGCGGTCTGCCGCAGCGCTACATGATTTTGCCGCACTCTGTGCGGTATCTCGTAATACCCTTGCCGACGTGGTCCGGCTTACCGGCTATGAGCGTGCGATTAGCATCATACCCAATATAGCCCGCTCGCTACCCGGACCTGAGCCGGTCCCGGGGTTTGCCTGTCCGGCACGGTACATATTTCATGTCGGCAATAACACGTGCTACAAAAACCGGATTGGCGTGATCAACGTATTTTCCAGGCTGTGTGATGTCGACGACCTGCACCTCGTGATGGCCGGTTCGCCCCCGACACAGGAAATGCGGACCCTCGCATCGCGTGACACGAAACGCATTCATTTCCTGGGTTCGATTACCGATGCTCAATTACATGGCTTTTATCGAGGGGCAGCTCTTTTTTTATTCCCCAGCCGCTACGAAGGGTTTGGCATGCCGGTGCTCGAGGCCATGCGGGCTGGTTGTCCCGTCGTGTGTTCCACCAACGGGGCGTTGGATGAGATTGCGGGCGATGGCGCGCTCAAAGCGCCTGCCGATGATCTCGACGGTCTTGCCGTGTATTGCCGGAGCCTTCTCGGTGATGGTGAACTGCGCCGGCGCCAGATCGCAAAAGGAAGGGCGCGCGCGGAAGCATTTAATCTGGCGGCCATGGGCAGGTCGCTGGTGGATTGGTATCGCACAGTTGTCCGGTGACCACCATGCACCTGTTGCTAAACGCACTTTCCAGCACCAATCTCAGCGGTCGCCAGGTCGCCTGTGGTCATCTGATCGAAATGCTTTGCCGAACGGATGGATACAACCGATTCACATTACTTGTCCACGATGGAAATTATGATATTTACGAATCAGTAAGCAGTCAGGTCGGACGCGAGCATCGATCACGGTTGTTTGTTCATGTGGCACCGTCCCGGACATGCCACTGGTTGGCGCGATCTCTTTACGAATCCGTCGTGCTGCCCTCATTGATCCGCAAGCTGGGTGTGGATGCATATCTTTCCATGTCCGGCACTTGGACGCGTCGATTACCGTGCCGCCAGTACACGCTGGCTTTGAATCCTCTACCGATCGTGCAAACCGGCCCGGTTAAACTCGGGTCGTGGGTCAAGTCCTTGCTTCAGAAACATGCATACAGACTGGCCGTGCTGCATGCCGACGGAATCGGCTACGGATCTGGTTACATGCGGGATATCTATCGCCGGAATGCCGGCCGGAATGAAAAATGCGGGGCCATCGTTTATCCCGCGCTGAGCACGACGGAGATTGAGGCCATGGAGCTGGTTAAATCGGAGGTGCATGACCGCGATACCCGTTCCATCTTGTGCGTTTCCCTCATGGCGAGGCACAAATCCATCGAAACGCTGATAAGGGCCCTAAAGCACCTCCGTGATGATTACCAAGTGCCGGCCCGGCTGCGACTCGTAGGCGGTTGGCCTGATCAACGTTACCGGAAGGAAATTGAATCGATCGTCGCCGATCTTGAGCTTGCTTCCTGTGTGGAATTTACCGGCCACCTTACGCGTGAGGAACTCAGGATCGCTTATCGCCGGGCCCATGTTTTCTGCCTGCTCAGCAAGAGTGAGTCGTTCGGTATACCCGCCGTGGAGGCCCAGCGAATGGGGACACCCACGGTTGGTGCCAATTGCTGCGCGGTGCCAGAAGTATGCGGCGATGGCGGGTGGTATGCCCCGCCGGGTTCTCCCGAGGATGCCGCGCGACTTCTTCACAAGCTTCTCACGGATGAACAGGCATGGTCAACGATGTCGAAAGCGGCCGAGGTGAATGCCACCCGGTTTGAATATAGGAGGACAGTCGAACCGCTGCTTGATATGATGGAAATCGGCTACAAGAGATCAGCATGACGGACTTGAAATCAGCAGTAAAAACGGACAGGAAAGCCTGTCCTAGCTCCCATGGCACCGCCAACAAACTCGGACGGTTGGTATGGCAAGTTTGCTGGCTGCTCTTCTTTCGTCCCACGCCGTGGTTTTGGCACGGTGGACGCCGCGTGTTGTTGCGCTTGTTCGGCGCCAAGGTGGGTCGGGGGGTTCAAGTGATGCCGTCTGTGAAAATCTGGGCGCCTTGGCAATTGTCGATCGGGAACCACAGCACGATCAGTCACGGGGTGGATCTTTATACCGTGGACCGGATCAGCATAGGCGCTCACGTTACGGTCAGCCAACGGGCCTTTATCTGCACGGCCAGTCATGATATCGACCATCCCAACATGCCGCTGATCACGGCGCCGGCGACCATCAAGGACGGGGCCTGGATTTGCGCGGAAGCATACATCCATCCGGGCGTCACCATCGGGGTGGATGCCGTGGCTGGGGTCCGCGCGGTGGTCTTGCGCGATGTGCCCGACCGGCATGTGGTGGGCGGCAATCCTGCAAAAATTCTCCGAGAGAGACGGTTGTCCGGTGGATGATCCGCTCGACATCACGGTTCTCGTGGCCGCGCGTAATGAAGCCGCCAACATCCAGGCTTGTCTGGGTAGTCTTGGTCCGGCGCGAAGGGTCATTCTGCTCGATTCCCATAGCTCGGACGGCACGGCCGAGATCGCCGCGTCATGCGGTGCGGAGGTCGTCAACTTTACGTGGAATGGACGTTATCCGCGCAAAAGGCAATGGGCCATGGATCATATACCCATACATACCGAATGGACCATGTTGGTCGATGCGGATGAGTCCATTTCCGATGTACTCTGGGAGGAGATCCGGGGTGAGCTTTCCGCGGGCCAACCATGTCAAGCCTATCTGGCGCGCAAGCAGTTTCATTTCATGAATCGATGCATGCGGTTCGGTGGATTCAGTCACCAGGCCATTCTCTTGTTCCGTACCGGTCGGGCCCGGTTTGAAAATCTGATTCCGGATTCCGGTGAAAATCTCGACATGGAAGTTCATGAACGTCTCATCGTTGATGGTTCGGTCGGACGTTTCCATCACGCGTTGATCCATCGCGATGCCAAAGGTTTGGCGGCCTACCTTGCCCGTCACAATGCCTACTCGACGTGGGAGGCGGCGCTGCGTCACCGTTACCTGTCGGCCGGTTTGTACGGCGAGGACACCATTCAACCACGGCTGTTCGGAAATGCGCAGGAGCGTCGCCGGTTCCTGAAGCATATTGCCATGCGGTTGCCCGGCGAGCCGTGGTTTTGGTTCATCTACCACTATGTCGTGCGAGGTGGATTACTCGAAGGTCGACGAGGACTTTTCGCCGCGCAAATTCGCCGCGCGTATATCGAGCAGGTTCGTGCGAAGATTTCGGAGATGGAATTGGCACGTCGCCCTTAAATGCGTATGAGGGTGATCCTGATCAATCAATTCTACCCCCCGGCCGCCGCGCCCACGGCCCGTTTTCTCCGCCATCTGGCTCTGGCGCTGGCCGGGAGATCGCATCAGGTGACCGTGCTCGCATCCGCGGGGAAGTATGGCATCAATTCCGCGGAGGACGAGGCGAGCAAGTCTTCCGGGGTCAAGGTGATTCACCTCGGGAAGGCCCGCAAGCACCGCAACAGTGTGCTGAGCAAGTTGGCGGACTATGCGCGGTTTTACCTTGAGGCGGCTCGATGCCTTTCCAGCATGACACCAGCGGCTGACGTGGTTGTATGCATGACGACGCCGCCCTTCATCGGGCTGGTTCCGGCAAGGATGCGAAGGAAGCGCGGAATTCCGTTCGTGCTTTGGTGCATGGATCTTTATCCCGAGGCGTTGGCGGCCCACGGATTGATCGGTAAGCGGAATATCCTGTACCGGCTGCTCGACCGGTTGGCGGCGAAGGAGCGGCAACATGCATCCGCCGTTATCTCCATTGCTCCCGACATGACGGAAATGTTGCGACGCGACCCTGACGTGCAGGTCAAGGAAATCCCGGTTTGGAGTGCGTTGGATAACACGCCCGGGGGCGCCGATGAAGCACGCCGTCTTCGAAGCGCGCTGGGTTGGAGCCAGGATCAGATTATCCTGCTGTATTGCGGTAACATGGGACGTGCGCACCGGGCCGAAGAGTTTGCCGGGCTTGCGCGCGAGATCAAGCGCCGCAAGTATCCGGTGCGGGTGGTCATGTGCGGTGACGGGGCTAACCGTAAAAGTTGGGAGGCTATGTACGCGGAGCTTTTCGAGTTCATACCGCTGACCGATGGATTCTCGCTGGAGGCTCACCTGCTGGCCGCCGATGTTCATCTGGTGTCTCAACAGCCCGAATGGACGGGTGTTCTGGCGCCCAGCAAGTTTCAGGTCGCTTGTGGACTCGGCCGGCCCGTGATCTTTGCCGGCGCCGGGGATTGTGCGTTGGGTCGTTGGCTCGCGGAGATGGATGGAGGGTGGATTCTCGAGCCGGCCGACGTTTCCGCGATAGGCCGGGTTGCTGATGAACTTATCGAACCTGCCGTCAGATCACAAAAAGCGGATGGAGTCAGATCCTTGTCATGTCATCTTTTTGACCGGGATGCTAATGTGCTTGCATTGGTTGACATTATTGAACATGCGGTAACATCTCATACATGAGCGCGGAAGCTTTAGCCAAATATCCCATAATATTCCTCACGGGTCTTATCTCCGCGCTGCTGCTGACCCCGTTATGGATGAGGCTGGCGCCAGCCTGGGGCTTCATGGATCAGCCGGGTGGGCGTAAAATACATCGCTCACCGGTGCCCCGCGGCGGTGGCGTTGCCATGTTTATAGGGTTTCATGCCGTGTGCGCGGTTGTTTTTCTGGTGCCGTGGAAACCCTTTGCCGGTCAGGTGAGCATCGATTGGTGGTACCGGTTTCTTGTGGTGTCGTCCATGGTGTTTGCACTCGGTCTGGCCGACGACCGTTTCGGGCTGCGACCTATGATCAAGCTGGGCATCCAAACCGGCATTGGTGTCGGCGCCTACATCCTTCAGATGCGCGTGCAAAATGTGCTGGGTACATCGTTGCCGGTGTGGGCGGATCTGGCGCTAACCGTGATCTGGTTCGTGATGCTCATGAATGCCTTCAATCTGATTGACGGCATCGATGGCCTTGCCACGGGCATTGCCCTGATCGCCGCGCTCGGCATCGGTGTCTCCTTGGTTTTTCGCAAGGCGCCGGGGGATGTGCTTTTGCTGATTGGTTTTGCCGGCGTGTGTCTCGGTTTTCTGCGGTACAACTTTTATCCCGCCTCCGTTTTTCTGGGTGATACCGGCAGCTTGTTTGCCGGGTTCACGCTTGGCGCTCTGGCGCTATCGACGAACTCCAAGGGGACCACCATCGCCGGTATCGGTGTGCCATTGTTGGCTGTCGGTGTTCCCTTGTTCGATAGTTTGCTTGCCGTATGGCGGCGTTCCATTCGCCGGATGATGATTGCTCCCGGTAGCGATATGGCTCTGCCCAGGGTGAGCGAGGCTGATTCAGACCATATTCATCATCGCTTGCTTCGCCGCGGCCATGGTCACGACCGGGTGGCTATCCTGCTGTATGGGTTCACCTTGTTTCTGACTGTGGCGGGGATTCTGGCCAGCATTTTTCATGACCGCGCGCTGGGCATCATGGCGCTGACATTGATGGCCGCGGCCTACACGGCTTTCCGGCATCTGGCGTGGATCGAATTGCGTGAAAGTGGAAACGTGCTTTTGCGCGGCATCAGGCGCCCCATGCGGCGAAACCGGACCCTGCTGTACTACCTGGCGATTGATGTGGTCATCTTGAATGCCGCATTTGTTTTGTCGATGATACTGGTGGACGGGCCTCACGGCTCGGCCACGTCTTCGCTCAAGCAGATGTGGCTCCGGACGGCGCCCATCGGCGTGTTCCTGCCATTTCTTTTCCTCATCCTGTTTCGCGCTTACACCCGTGTGTGGTATCTCGCTCGCGTGTCGGAGTACTTGTCCGCCGGTTTTGCGGTAATTATTGGCGTGCTATCGGCTTTTGCCTTCACGCTGATCACGACCGGTTCGGACATGAACCGGCATCAGCTTTTGATTTTTTATCTCCTCTACGCCGGGATGGCGGCACCTGTCGTGGTCACGGCGAGAGCGGCTGTGCGCGTCGTGCAGGATCTCATGAATTGGCGTGGTCGCATATCCGGCGCGGGAGGGGATCATGGGCCCCGGGCCCTGGTGTACGGGGCCAGCCACCGCACCACGCTTTTTTTGCGACAACAACAAAGTGTGGAATCCCACGACCATACGCCAAGCGTGGAAGTGATAGGGTTAATTTCGAAGGACGATGCTATACAAGGTCATTTCGTGCATGGCATCAAGGTGCTGGGCGATCTGGAAGCCTTGCCCGCGCTTGTGACTCTGCATCGCATCAACCGCATTTATCTGGTTGAGCCCATGCGTGATGACGAGGAGCGGGTTTTTCGCGCGTCCATGGCTCATCTACCCGTTCAACTGATCCGGTGGTCGATCAGCGAAACGATTATCGAGTCTGGCGCTTCTGGCGAAGGTAGCGGACGGGCCTAGTCGGCCAGTAGAGCCAACCCAGTCCGCGCGGATAAGTGATCGCGCGAAAATCACCGTCTCCCGGCACGAGCACCCGCTGCAGTTCATAACAAATTTTGTCCATGCGATTCATCAATGGACGATGCCGGAGGCGCTGGTCGGCGATGGAAAGATACGGCTGGTGGGAGCGCAAGCGTTGCAAGGCCTGATCGATCTCCGGCTGTACATCATGATCGATGGATGACTGCAAAACACCATGCCCGAATAATTGCCCGGCCATGCCGGCGCCGGCATGAAGGCATTTGCGGGCAAAGCAAACCCGGCCGATGGCTTCTTCGGCGCGGGCCATAGCCTCCGGATGGCGAACCATCAATCCGGCGATATCCACCAACCAGCTCAAACGCTCCCAGCCATGCCAAAATGCATGCATGCAGGCATACACAAGATGGCTGTGCGGGGCGAGACTGCGAACATGAATTTGGTCGAGCTTCCGATATTCCGCCAATGCAGCATTCATGGGGTAAAATCGGCGCGGAACCGGAAAATGCGGAGGGAAGAAGCGGTGATTGAACTCAATGATTCCACCGCGTCTATTGGTGAAACTCAAGCCCCAGCCGAACTGCCAACGATGATACAACTCCCGTTCGTCGGCGCCTCCGGTTTCATAGCCAAAATTGCGCATGACGGGAATCAGTGCATCAAAGTGGGCGCGCGGAATGCGCATATCAATATCATCAAAACTACGCAGGGCCGGATCCGGCCATGCCTGCACCGCGAGCGTGGGTCCCTTGATCAGCAAAACCGGCCCAATCCGTCCTTCCAGCAAGGGGAAGAGTTCTTCCGCCTCCTGCAGTCGTTCCGAGGAGTGGCGAAATTGCCCGTAAGCGGCATCCCGCCATGTCCTCGCATCGGCAGCCGGCAATATCTTGCTGAGGGAAAGGCCAGCCTCCAGAAGTCCCATCACCCGGTGACGCCGCGCCACGCCCAGCAGATCCTGGACATCCAGGCTGGCGGGCGAAAAGACTGGTTCCCCGTTGATCGAGGGAAGACCATACAGCTTGCGAAAAGCTTGTCGTGCGAGTGGTAACAAATCGATCATGCGTGACATAATATGTGTAAAGACTCACCGGCCAACACTTAATTATGATGGGACGGACCTGGCCGGCGCCCTAACGCTGATTAGCTGGATAACCGCATCAGTTCGCGGCGGGTGGCCGGGCCAACTCATACATCGCGATGCCAGCGGCCACCGAGGCATTCAGCGAGTTGATCTTGCCCTGCTGGGGAATGCGGACCACATAATCGGCCTCGTTGAGGATGTATTGACTCACCGCTTTGGCCTCGCCACCGATCACCAGTAAATGACGGGCCGGCAACTTGGCGGATAGCTCGCGCAATTCGATTTTTCCCGCCGCATCCAGCGCCACCACGACATGACCGCTCTCGCGCGCCTTTTGCATGTGCTGGTTGGCCGATCCCTCGCGGGCGATGTCGAGATGCTCGGTGGCTCCGGCGGATACCTTGACGACCGAGGGATACACTTCCGGGACGCCTTTTACCGGCGCCAGGATGGCATGGTACCCGAAAACGTCAGCGCAGCGAATGATCGCCCCGGTGTTGTGCGGATCCTCGGTGTTGTCCAGCAGAAGCAGTCGTTCGCGCTCATACAAGTCGGCGGCGGCGGCATAAGGATAGGGATCGACCTTTAACACGGCGCCCTGGTGATCCTTGCTCTCCGCCAGATCAAAAATACGTTGCTTGCTGACCCACTCGATGGGAATCAGACGCGACTCGATGAATCGCGCCAGTTTTTTCAGGCGCGGATTGTCCTGGGCATGTTCGTTGAGAAACGCCTGGTGCACAATTCGTTTGCCCCCGCGCATGACCTCGAAGGCGGGGTTGATTCCGTACACATATTCCCAGCGAGACTTGCCCACAGAAT
Source organism: uncultured Verrucomicrobiota bacterium (assembly GCA_964470065.1). Lineage (GTDB taxonomy): Bacteria > Verrucomicrobiota > Kiritimatiellia > CAIVKH01 > CAIVKH01 > CALMUP01. The sequence continues at coordinate 50,414 of CAYYAR010000002.1, forward strand.
CACCATCAACCGAGGTTATGATTGACGTTCTTCCATTCGTTCAGGGGCGGGAGCACGCCCATGGCGATCACTTCATCCCTCAACTTGACCAAATGCTCATACGAGACGTGAAGCTCGTCGAGTTCCTCCTGAGTGCCCGGCGGAATAACCCAGCTAATGCCATCCTTGCCCACGTTGGTCTCCATGGCCATCATGATGTGGTTGAAGTCATGCAGGGGATGATTAACGTAGCAGCCCACCGGCCAGGCATAGCCGCGGCCATCCATCATCGCCTTGACGATCATCAGGCTCTGGTGGGATGGACTTTGAAATGAACTGCGTCCGCGCAACTCGATGATTTTCTTCCCGCCCTGCTGCACATGCTTTTTGATCGCCTCCCATTGCTGCATGCTCAGCCGGTCCGTACCGATCAGATCATGCAAGGGCACGCCATCCACGGTGGCGGTGCTGGCAAAAACCGCCATCTGCTCGCCATGACCGCCATAGGTGCGGCAGTTGACTACGCGATCCTGTTCGATATTGAAATGCTGGGCGAGGGCGGTCTGCAGACGGGTGCTGTCGAGCGCGGCCAGGGTGGCCACGCGTGACGGGTGAAGTCCGCTGTGAACCAGTACGGTGAGACCGGTGATGTCCGCCGGATTGAAAATCACCACCGCCATCTTGAGGCCCGGGCAATATGCGCGAATATCCTTGCCCAGTTGAGCGGCAATTTCGCAGTTGCCCTTGAGCAAATCCTCGCGCGTCATCCCTTCTTTTCGAGGAGCGCCGCCGGAGGAGATGATGTATTCCGCGCCGGTAAGAGCCTCTTTGATATCCGTGGTCCAAGTGACCCGCGCGCCCGGAAATCCGCAGTGGTAGATTTCCTCCGCCGCGCCTTTTAACCCCTTTTCAAATGGATCGTACATACACACGTGGGGGGTAAGCCCCATGGTGAGTGCGGCTTGAGTGAGATTGGACCCGATGGCGCCGGCGGCGCCGAGGATGACGAGTTTGTCTTGGGTGATGTAGTTCATGGCTGCTTCTCCTGCAAAATTATGAGCGTCGAGGTTGTCTCATCCGGCGCGGCAGGTAAAGCACATTCGCTGCCCCGGTGAACCTTGACGCGATCGCCATGGATTGGCTAGATAGTCCCTATGTCGACGACAGTAACCAGCGCCCGGACACCCGGCCAGTTGATGCTCCGGACGATGCTTCTGGCGCGTACCATCGAGGAGCGGTTGATTCGTCTTTATCATCAGGGCAAGATTTATGGCGGAGTCTACACCGGGAGCGGCCAGGAGGCCACGGGCGCGGCCGCCGCGGCGGTGAGTGAATCGCATGATTTATTCGCGCCATGCATCCGCAATTTGTCCCTGCACATCGGCCGTGGCGAATCCACGCTGAACATTTTCCGGCAATGGCTGGCCAAGGCGGCCGGTCCCACGCGCGGACGCGATGGCAACATCCACTACGGCAATCTCGCGCATGGCGTCTACGCTATGATTTCCCACCTTGGCGCGATGCTACCGGTGGTGACCGGCGGCGTCATGGCCCGGCGCCTCCGCGGTATACCCGCCATTGGATACGGATTTATTGGCGATGGCGGCTCCAGCACCGGTGACTTTCACGAGGCGGTCAATTTTGCCGCCGTGCGCGAGGTGCCGGTTATTTTCATTATTGAAAACAATCACTATGCCTACTCGACACCCACCCGGGACCAGTACAAGTGCCGGCATCTCGTGGACCGGGCTCTTGGTTACGGTATGGAAGGCCATCAGGTCGATGGCAACGACGCGGGTGCGTTGTATGAATTGCTGCGCAAGCTTGCTGCGGATATTCGCGAAAAGCCGCGGGCGGTATTGGTTGAGGCGGATACGATGCGCATGCGCGGTCATGGTGAGCACGATGATTTTTCCTATGTGCCCCGCGAGTTGCTTGATGCGTATCGCGCGCGCGATCCGATCGACGTCTGCAAAGCCGCACTGTTGGAACGGCAGGAGCTGAGTGCGGCTGCCTGGGATGGGTTGCGCGAGGAATGCCGGGCCGAAGTCGATGCGGCGTTCCGCACGGCCATGGCCGAGCCCGGACCCTCGCCGGCTTCGCTACTGGATGGAGTCTATGAGCCTTCGTGAGATCACCTATCTCGAGGGTATTCGCCAAGGGCTGCAGCAACTCATGCGTCAGCATCCCGAAGTGGTGATATTCGGCGAGGATGTCGGACCCTTTGGTGGCGCGTTCAAGATGACGCTGGGTTTTCAAGAAGAGTTCGGCGCCTCACGCGTGTTTGATACTCCGCTGGCCGAGTCCGCCATGATGGGGGTGGCCATCGGCATGGCGTCGCAGGGACTCAAGCCGGTCGTCGAGCTGCAGTTTGCGGACTTCGGGACGACGGCCATTCATCAGATTCTCAACAATGCCGGCACATTCCGTTACCGCACCGGTACTTCGCTGCCGATGACGGTACGCGCGCCTTGTGGCGGCGGGTTCGGCGGCGGACCGTTTCATTCCGAAGAGCTTGAGTCGTTGTTCTGTCTGATGCCCGGCATCAAGGTGGTGTATCCGGCATTCCCGAGCGATGCCCGCAGTTTGATCGTGTCCTCGGTGCTGGATCCAAATCCGGTTATTTTTCTTGAGAACAAGTACCTCTATCGCCACGTGAAAGAAGTCGTTCCGGCCACGATTGCTCCGGTGCAACTTGGCTCGGCACGGATTTGTCGACCGGGGAACGATGCGGTGGTCTTGACCTATGGCGCGATGGTGCACGAGGCGATACGCGCGGCCGAAAAAATCGAACAAGAGGCCGAATACGCCGTGATGATTGTCGATATGCGAACATTAAAGCCCTACGATGCCGACACCGTCATCGCGGCGGTGGCTGCGACAAACCGCGTGCTCGTCCTGCATGAAGGTTGCCGGACTTGCGGCTTTGGCGCCGAGTTGTCCGCGCTTGTGGCTGAACAGGCTTTTCATTTTCTGGATGCGCCGGTGCGCCGGTTGACCGCGCCGGATTGCCCGGTGCCGTTTGCGCCCGAATTGGAAAGAGCCTTTCGTCCCAACGCCGATGCGATCGAGCAGGCATTGCTGGAGCTCATCGAATACTGAGGAACACGAATGAATGTACCAATAGTCATGCCGCAAATGGGCCAGAGCGTGGCGGAGGGGATTATTGTTCGCTGGCGGAAAAAAATCGGCGATGAAGTCGCTGTCGACGAAGTAATCGCGGAAATTGAAAGCGACAAAATCAGCATTGAAGTCGAGAGTCCGGTGGCTGGCACGCTCGGCAGTTGGCTGAAGCATGAGGGCGACACGGCCGCGGTGGGTGAAATCATCGGGATGATTATCACCGTCGACGAAGCCGGTCGCGAGTCGTCCGGCCCGGCGGTGGAACAACACCGTCCACATCACGGATCATCCGGAGAGCAGATCCTGGTTTCTGCCCGGCAGGTTGGCACCGGCGATCTGCACTTGCCGACGATCACCAGCGCCTGGTTGTCGCCGTATGTATTGCGACTGGCTGTGCAGAACAATATTTCCATGCAGGAATTGCAGTCGATCAAGGGGTCCGGGCGTCAGGGGCGGCTGACGCGCAATGATCTATTGCAACATCTGGCGCGCCGCCCATCCGGTCAGGCATTCAGTGTGGCGGGGCGCGCGCCGGCGCCTGATTTATCCGGCGAGGGTGAGGTGGTACCCATGACGACCATTCGTAAAACCATCGCTGATCACATGGTCCAGTCCATTCACACCAGTGCGCATGTCACCATGGTGCATGCCGTGGATATGACGTCGATCGTGCGATTGCGGGATTTGATCAAGGAAGAGTTTTTGTCGACCTACAAGGTCAAGATGACGTTTACGGGCGTGCTTTTATTTGTGACGGCCCGGGTATTGCGGGATTTCCCGGTCATCAATGCCTCGGTTAGCGGATCCAACATCATCATGCGCAAGCGGATCAATATCGGTTTTGCCGTCGCGTTGCCGGATGAGAGTCTGGTCGTGCCGGTTATCAAAGATGCCGACCGTCGTCCATTCCCCGCGATCGCACAGGATCTCGATCGCCTGATTCAGCTTGCGCGAACCAAGTCGTTGCGTCGTGATGACATTGAGGGCGGCACGTTCTCGCTATCCAACTTCGGTTCATTCGGAAGCATCATCGGAACGCCGATTATCAATCAGCCGCAGGTGGCGATTCTTGGCATGGGAGCGGTATTCAAAGCCCCGGTGGTCGTGGACAACGAGGTTTGTATTCGAGATCAAATGTATCTCAGCTTTACGTTTGATCACCGGGTAATCGATGGCGCCATGGGCGGGCGGTTTTTGAATGCCATCCAGACCTGCACCGAAGGTCTCACCGCCGATACGCTGAATTTAAAGGCTTAATCGTCCGCACGGACGCGCGCCGGCGATGGCACCGGTTACTTGACACCCACGAGGTAGGCCAGCCAGCCGTTCTGGTTCTCGTATTTCTTGCGCTGGATGTAATTGTTATTGCCTTCGCCATCGCGGCTCCAGCCGTGGGTGTAAATTTCCGCCCGCTTGAATCCGGCTTCGAGCAGAATTTCACGCAACTCCGGCAAGGTCCATAATCGCCAGTGATAGGTGAACGCGCGATTCATGCGTCGCCCGCCCGCCAGCTCAAAATGGATGTGGCAGGTGATATCATGGGTGAGCACATCGAAGTGGGCGTGCTCCCACTCATAGGTGAAGGGCGCCAATTTCTGTCCGAAGGAATCGGTGGCGTCCTCGACCTTGCGCACATCCTTGGCGGTCTGCATGGCTTCGAGCCCGCCAAATGCATCAAGAAAAAGCAGTCCGTCGCGCTTCAGGCAGCGAAGGGCGGATGCGAAATACGAGCGCAATGCTTCGCGCGTCTTGAAGAGGTAGTAGGAAAAGTTGAATGCCCCGACCGCGTCCACGAGGGGACGGTGGCAATCAAGGACGCTGGCATTCACCAGTTGCAGCCGCCGGCCCGCGCCGCCCAGAGGATGAATGTGATGACGCAAGCCCCAGTCGAGCGGCTCGGGGTCGATGTCCACGCCGAGCGCTTGGTGGTGCGGATGCATCTTCACCCAATGGGCGGACATCAACGCGGTACCGCAAAAGTCCTCGCGCAAGTGAAGCAGGGCGCGTCCGCGGTGCCGGAGAAAGATCTTGCGCATGAATGCGATTTCGTGCTCCACCGCCTGAACGGAGGCTTCATAGAGCACATGCTTGTCGGTGGTGGTAATGGTCGGAGTGATCTTTTTCTTTTTGGCAGCCATGGCTATACTTGTAGCGGGAGCAAATGAAAATGGCCAGCACGCGACACGAAAAGTACAAAAATCGCAAGGACGACGCCTACGTTCCGCGATCAGTCGTGGCGCCGTGGCGCCGGTGGGGGGATGCCATTGACGCGGCCGCGCTGGAGCAAATGGAGAATGCCTGCCGTTTGCCGGTCACCATGTGTGGCGCGTTGATGCCGGATGCGCATGTCGGCTATGGTTTGCCGATTGGCGGCGTATTGGCGACACGTGGCGTCGTCATTCCGTATGCCGTGGGAGTCGACATCGCCTGCCGTATGAAAATGTCCGTCCTCGACTTGCCGGTCCGCATGTTGGATGACCAGCCGCAGCGTTTGACCAAAGCGATCGAAGCGGAGACGAAATTCGGGGTGGGCGCTCAATTTCGTCAACGACGATGGCACCACGTGATGGACGACGACTGGTCCGTGACCCGGCTGACGGCCTCGTTGAAAGACAAGGCATGGAGTCAATTGGGAACCAGTGGCAGCGGAAATCACTTTGTCGAGTTTGGTGTCCTCACCCTGGAAAAACCTGACGCCGGATTGGCGGCCGGTAGTTATCTTGCTTTGCTCAGTCATAGTGGCAGTCGTGGTGCCGGGGCTGCCGTATGCGCGCATTATTCTAAATTGGCCCGCCAGCGTCATCCGGATTTACCCCCGGCATTGCATCATCTTGCCTGGCTTTCGCTCGACAGCGAGGAAGGTCAGGAATACTGGGCGGCCATGGAGTTGATGGGGCGCTACGCCGCCGCTAATCACGCGCTTATTCACCGGCATGTGATTCAGCATCTCGGCGCGCACGTGCTGCTCGATGTGGAGAATCATCACAACTTCGCGTGGAAGGAAATTCATCACGGCGAGCACGTGATTGTCCACCGCAAAGGGGCGACGCCGGCGGATGCGGGCGTGATGGGCATCATACCCGGCTCCATGGCCGCGCCGGGATTTGTCGTGCGCGGTTGCGGCGTGGCGGCGTCGCTCAATTCCGCGGCGCACGGCGCCGGCCGGGCCATGAGCCGCACGGCCGCGGAAAAAACCTTTACCTGGTACGATGTGAAAGAGCGTTTGCACGAACGGAACGTCAAGTTGATATCGGCTGGACTGGATGAAGCTCCGATGGCGTACAAGGACATTTTGTCAGTGATGGAAGCACAGAAGGACCTGGTTACAATATTGGCGCGCTTTGATCCCAGGCTTGTCAAAATGGCGCCGGCGGGCGAACACCCGGAAGATTAGAGCGACACGCGATTACAGTTTACGCGCCGAGGTGCGCAGGGGCGGAACCTCGTGGGCCATGCAGGATCGTAATCGTTGCAGCACATCCCTGAGCGATTCGCTGTCACCGGCGAGGATGCGAAATAAATATGCTTGCGGGGCGATCCGGGTACCGCCGATGAGGATATCAGGTGTCGTCCAGCCGGACACGGTTTCTTGCCATGACCGCATGGGTATCGTTTCCGGATAGACAAGCAACGCGCTGGCGAAGTACATCGCGTTTTTTTCGCGCCGGAGATCCCGCAGGCTTTGGCCCCTCGGTGACAGATCGTAGCGCTCGGCGAGAATCAACTTGCCGCCGTGATGCACGCGGGTGGTCCACTGCAGCCGTTCGAATGCCAGCGACTCGCCGTGGGCCACGCGTCCGGGAGCGAGTGTCTCGACAAAATACATTCCCGCGCCTTGCTCAACGTGCAGCTCGGTGTGTTGGCGATAACGGCAGTCGCGTTGAGGTATGAAAAGCTCCGGCATCCACTCCAGCCATGCCCCCGATTTGACTTCAATCGTCTGTCGAAGGGTTGCTTCCCCGGATGGCATGGTGTGAATGCGGCTTGCGCTGGGTGAGGTCAACAGCACGGATGCGCCGGTTGCCACACCGACATGAAAGGTCAAGTGGTCACCGGCAAAAATACCGGCGGTGGCGTTGACGGCCTGAATCAAGAGGGTTTCGCCGGTCCAGTAGGGTTTGCTGAGATGCCATGGTGCGGAGATGACTTGCCGCGTGACCACGGTCGATCCGTCGGGTCCCGGCGCACAATCGATGTCAAAAGAGCCTTGCACGCGATGGTTGTCTAAAACATGACTTGCTGATCGATCCAGGCGATCACGTCGTCGAGGCCTTTTTCCGTCTTCAGGTCGCAAAACAGAAACGGACGATCGCCCCGCATTTTTTTAGCGTCCCGCTCCATGACGCCGAGATCGGCGCCGACCAGCGGAGCCAGGTCGGTTTTGTTAATGATTAACAGGTCGCTGCGGCAAATGGCCGGACCGCCCTTGCGGGGAATTTTGTCACCCTCCGCGACATCAATCACGTAAATAAACGCATCCACCAATTCAGGTGAGAAGGTGGCGCTCAGGTTGTCACCGCCGCTTTCGCACAGCAGCAGTTCGATGTCGGGATGTCGATGGATCAACTCCTGCAAGGCCTGCTGATTCATGGTGATGTCGTCGCGAATGGCGGTATGGGGACAACCGCCGGTTTCAACACCGATGATCCGGTCGGCATCGAGCGCCTGGTTCCGGGTCAAAAATTGAGCATCCTCGAGTGTGTAGATGTCATTCGTGACGACGCCCAGGCTGTAGAGATGACGGAGCTTCTGACAAAGCCGCAAGACCAGCATGGTTTTGCCGGAGCCGACGGGGCCGCCGATTCCTATGCGGACGGCGCGGGTGGTGCGCGATAATGAATCGTTCATGATATGAATAATCTCGTGTAGGCGGTTTCGTGACAAGCTCCGGTAATATCAAGAAGAGGGTTGAACCAGCCGATTTCCTCTTCGCGCACAGACATCGAATGTGCGATGGCATCATGAACCAAGGATCCCTGCGCGTGAAGTAATCGCTGAATTTCCGTGGGACCGATCCGGATCAGCTTGGTCGAAGCGGCAAGCAAGCCATTGATACTCTGATAGCTGTAACTTACCAGCGCATCCTCCAGCGGCGTCTTTAACAGCGATGATTCAAGTCCCCATACGACCGGCCACGACGTGGTCCAATCGGCATCGATCCATGCGGCGTACTCGCCATGACCGGTCATGCCGGCCACCAGCTTGAGTCGCTGCGCGCCCATTTGCTGCTGAGCCCGGCGCGCTTCGGCGGTGGCGCGGCAGGCCATAGCCAATGTGTCGAGGCGCAGAATGGTATTCCGGTCAGCGGCATGCTGGTAGCTCAGACGCACCAGAGGAAGGTCCACATGGGTCATGATTGGCATCCACGTATCGCGCAAAAAAATTTCGAGATCGTCCGGCGTATCAACCGCACCAGCCTGCACCATGCCCTCGAGTCCGTAGGAGTGGGCAAATCCACCCACGGGAAAGGCGGAATCGGAAGTTTGAAGCAAGTGCCAGAGTGATTGCATGGATTAATGCCGGCCAACCATGCTAGTGGTGGTGATGTCCGGATGATGTCCGGAGCGGTTCGAATATTCTGGATTCCTGCCGGTAACTCAACTGCTGCTGATGGAAAAGGCTGCGTAACGCCGGATCGTCCGCGGTGATCAATTCATTCGCTCCCACTTGCAATGATTGATGCAGGTTGCCGATAGCCCATGCCAGCGCGGCGGCCCGGTTCGCATCTTCAATGGCGAGTACGAGAACCGGTTCGGGTTGCTGGGTGATGACATACCTGTCCTCGATGATGTCGCCGTGGGTCAGGGGGTGGGCCAGATCGAACCCGAATGCACGTCCGTCGTCCGCCTGGCCGCGCCAGCGCGTCTTGGCCAAGGTCCAGCGATCGACGCGAAGCGGAATAAATCCTTCATACGCCTCGGCACGGGATGGGTGATGCACGATGGTGAGATCGTTCGATTCCATTAGAACATAAAGTAGCGTTGCGCCATGGGCAGGTATTTGGCGGGCTCGCACGTGAGCACGACGCCGTCAGCCTTGACGGTGTAGGTTTCCGGATCGACCTCGACGCGCGGGCAGGCTGCGTTGTGCAGCATGTCGCTTTTGCTGACGGTCCGGCATTTTTTCACCGCCACGAGCTTTTTGGCGATATTCAGGTGATCGGCCAACCCGTGGTCCAGTGCATATTGACTGGTGAACGTCAGACTGGCGGTGGTGAGGGCTTTTCCGTAAGCCCCGAATTGCGGACGATAAAAGGTCGGCTGGGGCGTTGGAATGGACGCATTGGGGTCGCCCATGTTGGCGTAGGCAATCATGCCGCCTTTCAAAATCAACTCCGGCTTCACCCCGAACATCGCCGGCTTCCAGACCACGACATCAGCAAATTTCCCCACCTCGAGTGAGCCGACTTCGTGGGCGATGCCGTGGGTCAACGCCGGGTTGATCGTGTATTTGGCGATATAGCGCAACACGCGAAAATTATCGGCATCGGGATGTTCCGGGGAGGTCAGCGCGCCGCGTTGGGTTTTCATTTTGTGCGCGGTTTGCCACGTGCGGATGATGACTTCGCCGACGCGACCCATCGCCTGACTATCGCTCGAAATCATGGAGAACGCGCCGAGATCGTGCAGGATGTCCTCGGCGGCAATCGTCTCCGGGCGGATGCGCGACTCGGCAAAGGCCACGTCTTCCGGAATGTTCGCGTCGAGGTGGTGACACACCATCAGCATGTCGAGATGTTCGTCCAGCGTGTTGACGGTAAACGGTCGCGTCGGATTGGTGGAGGAGGGCAATACATTTGGTAACGAGCAAACCTTGATGATGTCTGGTGCATGGCCGCCACCGGCGCCTTCGGTATGATAGGTGTGAATGGTCCGGTTTTTGAAGGCCGCCACGGTATTTTCCACAAATCCGGCTTCGTTGAGCGTGTCGGTATGAATGGCGACCTGCACATCCATTTCGTCAGCCACACCAAGGCAACAGTCGATGGTCGCTGGCGTGGTGCCCCAATCCTCATGCAACTTCAGGCCGATCGCGCCGGCGCGGATCTGCTCTTCGAGTGGCGCCGGTGTGGAACAGTTTCCTTTGCCGAGAAAGCCGAGGTTCATCGGGAATGCCTCGGCGGCCTCAATCATCCGGTGCATATTCCAAATGCCGGGTGTGCACGTCGTGGCGTTGGTTCCCGTAGCGGGTCCGGTTCCGCCGCCCAGCATGGTGGTAATTCCACTGGTGATCGCTTCGGTAATTTGCTGCGGACAGATGAAATGGATATGCGTATCGATGCCGCCCGCGGTGACAATCGATCCTTCGCCGGCAATGACTTCCGTGGCCGCGCCGATGATCATGCTGTTTTTTCGACCGGTGACGGGATCGGCATAGAACGATCCTATGCCATTTTGGATGGCGGGATTGCCGGCATGCCCGATGCCGGCGATGCGTCCATGCTTAATACCAATATCCGCTTTGATAATCCCGAGCACCGGATCGATGATGCAGGCATTGGTAATAACCAGATCAAGCGATTCGGCATCGCGGGCCAGCGGCGATTGGCCCATGCCGTCGCGTATGACTTTGCCGCCGCCGAATTTAACCTCATTTCCATACCCGCCGGCCTCGGCAATCAAATCCCGCTCCACTTGGATCACCAGTTCGGTGTCGGCGAGTCGAACCCGGTCGCCTTTGGTCGGACCGTACATTTCGGCGTAGGCCTTGCGGGAAATGGTGCGCGTCATTTTAGTCCAATGCTCCGTTGACCTTCGCGTTAAAGCCAAACACCTTGCGTTCACCGGCGAGGGCGACCAGGTCGACGCTCCGGGTGTCGCCGGGTTCAAAGCGCACCGCCGTGCCGGCCGGAATGTGAAGCCGGAATCCGCGCGCGGCCGATCGATCAAATTTCAGCGCCTCGTTCACTTCAAAAAAATGGAAGTGGCTGCCGACCTGAATCGGGCGGTCGCCGGCGTTGCTGACGGACAAAGTCCTGGTGGCGAGACCGGGATTGATTTCCAGGTCCGGAGCGTCTGCGGGTATGAGTTCGCCGGGTTTCATCGGATGGGATTATGAACCGTGACCAGTTTGGTGCCGTCGGGAAACGTCGCCTCCACTTGAACTTCGTGGACCATCTCGGCAATACCGTCCATCACATCGGATCGTTTGAGGATAGTCGTCCCAAAACTCATCAAGTCGGCGACCGGGCGACCATCGCGGGCGCCCTCCATAATTTCGTAGGTGATAATCGCGACGGCCTCCGGATAGTTGAGCTTCCGTCCGCGGGCCTGACGGCGCCGGGCTAAATCGGCAGCTACGACAATCAGCAACTTCTCCTGCTCACGCGGTGTCCAGTGCATGATTAAACGTAACGGAATAAAACAGGCATCGAAAAGACAAAAACATTGAGAATCACGGTTTGCTTTTGTTTGGATTTTGTTGTGCCCGCCCGCGTGGCGCTCTGTGATGTGTCCAGACCGGGCCAATGCTCACCATAATTAAACTTTATCAAAAGGCCGTCCCGGGGTACGTTTTAACTGTGGTGAGGTTTACGCGATGATCAAAATCATTACGTTGGTTGCGCTTTGCATGACGCACGTGCTCGCGATCGCCGAGGACGATATGCAGTCCTACCATCATGCCCGCCTTGTGGAGCATGAGTATAACGACGGAGACAGTTTTTTTGTCGACGTGGGTGACCAGCAAATTCATCTCCGGTTGTATTTTGTCGACTGCCCCGAGTCATTTGCTCATGCCCCTCATGACGCCCGTCGGATTCAGGAACAAGCACGCTATTTTGGCATCAGTGAACCTTCGCGCATTGTCCAACTTGGCGAGGAAGCGGCCGCTTTTGCGCGCGAGGTGCTGTCCAAGCCCTTTACCGTGCACACTGCGCATGCCCGGGCGCTTGGCGGGCAGCGATCAAACCGGGTCTACGGTTTCATCGAGACTTCAGATGGCGAGGATTTTGGCGAGTTGTTGGTGCGGACGGGTCGTGCCCGCAACTTTGGTGTAAGCCGTCAGGATTATCGGGGTATGAGTCTCAAGTCAGTCGAGGCGCAACTGCGCGATCTGGAAATTTCCGCGATGCTGGCCCGCCGCGGCATTTGGGCGTCCAGTGATTCCGATCTGATCGTGAAATACCGCGCCGAACAACGACGTGAACAGGAAAGCATGCACGAATTGATGACCTCGGCCACGCGGCAGCTTGGTTCGCCCTTGAATGTAAATACGGCGGACGCGAAGGATCTGGAACGTATACCCGGTATTGGCCCGGTCATGGCTGGCCGCATTATTGAAGGGCGCCCATATTCAACCATCGACGACTTGAAGCGGGTGCCCGGTATCGGTGAAAAAACGTTCGACAAAATCTCGCCCTACCTGAGTACCGAAGACCCCAAAGCCCTTAACGGATAGCGCGCTCCGGGATCCGGCGGAACGCGATGGCAGAAAAGCACGTCAGAATGCTCGCTTGGCTGGGTTCGCTCCTGGTATTCTTTCCGATTTGGATTTCCGCTCAGCGCCTCTTCAGTCACGTCGTGATGGTTATTCCGTTGGAATTGCCACGCTGGCTCCATGGACTCATCACGCTGCTCATTTTTGGCACGGTCTTGCTCGGTGTATCCTACGCCGCGGCGAGTTGGCTCAACCGGCGCTATCCCGACTCCCCGGCTCGCTCGGCGAGTTGGGATGCCCCTCAATAATCGTCAACTGGCTACCATCCCACGAAAGCGTGGCGTCGGTGCTTCGTATTTTTTTCCAGTCGAATGTTTGACGCAATGCTTCAGGATGGCACATGTCCGGCCGGTCGATCAAACCGGCTGCATGCGCAACGATGCCGCAAAGTTCTTCGCCTTTGAATCTGCTCCGCAATTCCGGCACGGCCACGGCGCCATGAAACTTGGCCAGCTTGCCGCCATGTGTTTCGAGAAAAAGGAAATGATGACGGTAGGCGGGAATCGTCAGGCCCAGTTGACGGTGAAGCACTACTTGCACCGGCGCGCTGGGCAGCAGGTCGCGCCCGCGGATCAGGCGGCGGATGCCGGCCCGGGCATCGTCGATCACGCAAGCGAGATGATAGGCGATGGAACCATCGCGCCGCCGGACCACTGGATCGCCCATCTCACGCCGCGGCGATTGCCGGTAGATAAATCCGCTCTCGTCATGCAGTTCGATTTCGTCGCCGGTGAGTCGAAGTCGAAGCGGCTCATTGCTGGCACGCCAGCCGCCGGGCGGCAAGGCGCGTGTCCGGCAGTGATTGTCGTAGATAAATCCGCCATCCGCGGCGGATTGATTGAGCTTTTTTATGCGCGCACGGCTGCACGAGCATGGATACAACAAATCACGGGCGGCCAGTTCATCCAGCGCGGCTTCATGATGCATGCGCTGATCGTTTTGCCGGATGACCTCATCCCAATCGAGACCAAACCAGGCGAGGGCTTCGAGCATGTCATCCTCGTACCCTGGTTTGCATCGCTCCGGATCAAGATTTTCCAACCGCACCAGAAAACGGGCGCCGCGCGACCGGGCATCCAACCAGCAGAGCAGAGCCGACAGCAATGTGCCGGGGTGGGCGTGTCCGGTAGTCGAGGGCGCGAAGCGGATGGGCGAGGGGACGGTCATGGCCAGTCGGAAGGTTCGTTGACATTGTCGAGGGCGCGGGGGTCGTCGAGATCGAGTTGGGTGATCCGTCCGGCATTTTGCAGGAGAACTTTTCGCGGACAGTGTCGACCCTCCCGGAGCGATGCGGCAAAAATCGGCTGGATGGACGTCTCGTACAACGCACAAAGCGGTTCGGGAAGTCCGCCTTCGCTGGCGTGGTAACAGGTGGCGAGATGATCCGGATTCCTCGCCGCCATGATTTTTGACAAGGTAGCGGCGCTTAGCCGCGGCAAATCGCAGGCAACCACAAGCAGGGCCGATCCCGGTTGTGCCTTGAATGCCGCGAGGATACCGCCGATCGGTCCTTGACCCTCAACTTCATCGTGGATGCGGCGGTAGGGTAGACCGTCGAGTCCGGGCAGCGCCTGATTTGCGCGGCAGGAGATGATGACCCCGGAACAAAAAGCTGACAGCAACCGGGCGGTCCACAGGAACTGGGGTATGCCGTGGTATTCAATCAACGCCTTGTCGCGCCCCATTCTCCGGCTATAGCCGCCGGCCAGCACAAGCCCGTGCACATGTGGCTCGTGGTGTGGGAATCCGGATTGCTTCGTCATGGAGAGGTTGGAGCGGGTGACGGGAATCGAACCCGTGCCCGAAGCTTGGGAAGCTTCTATTCTACCATTGAACTACACCCGCCCGGTACATGTTGCATACTAAATTAGTTTGATGATGGTTCAAGATCTGTTTTTGACTTCCGGAAATGCACCCATGTCCAGGCCGCGCGGCGTTCGAGACTTTATCCCGGGATGCGGCATGGACTGACGAGTCGTACTGCGTGAGCCCTGGGTTTTATTCACGCTAGTCTTGGACGCATGGTCGTGGCATGATTCATCGCCTGGAAGTTATTATGCGTGTAAAAAACATTCTACCTGTCGTGCTTATGCTGGCGGGCGCCGTTCATATCGCTCGCGCAGAAGAGCCGGATCCGAAATCCCTCGCGGATGCGAACCGCGATTTTGCGGTCGCGCTGCATCGGCAGCTCGCCGTGACCGAAAGCGGTAATCTATTCTATTCGCCCTACAGCATCTCCACGGCGCTGGCGATGACCTACGCCGGAGCGCGCGGCGGCACCGAAGCACAATTGGCAACCGCCCTTCGCTTTCCGGTGGGCGCGGCGAATATCGCTCCGGCGTTTGGCGACTTGCAACTGGCTGTGCGATCCGCGCAACGCGATGGTTTATCCTTATGGATAGCCAATTCACTCTGGCCTCACGCGGCGTTTACCTTTGACCCGGCTTATCTTCACGTCGTTGCGGCCGGTTTTAATTCAGAAGTCTACCCGGTTGATTACCGCGATGCCGATACCGTGCGGTTGCGTATCAATGCCTGGGTTGAGCAGGCGACCCGCGACAAAATTCGCGACATGATCCCGCCCGGCGCGCTGAATGCGCTAACCCGCATGGTACTGGTCAATGCCGTTTATTTTAAAGGCGACTGGGCCAGCAAATTTCCCGTCGCGGCTACTGCGGAACAGCCCTTTTTTCTGAACAAACTCGCGTCCATACCGGTTTCCATGATGCACAAGCGACTCGTGGCCGGTTACAGTGAAACCGCCGGGCTCCAGATGCTGGATTTGCCATATGTCGGTGGTCAACTTTCCATGACACTGGTTTTGCCTGCGCCGGATCTTTCCCTGGCCGATTTGGAGCAAACGTTGTCCAGTGAACAGTTGTCAAGCTGGCTGGCCCTGCCGGCACTCGAAGTCGATGTGTATGTGCCCAGATTTTCCATGACTTCCGATTTCAGCTTGTCGCAGATCCTTCGCGCCATGGGCGTGGATGATGCATTCAGCGCCGGCCGGGCGGACTTTTCCGGCATGGGCGGACAGCCCGGCGAGTTGTACATCGATGATGTCATCCACAAGGCCTTTGTTGAAGTAAACGAGGAGGGTACCGAAGCGGCGGCGGCGACGGCCGTGACCATCCGCGCGACCTCTTTCCGGGAGCCGGAGCCGGTGCCGGTATTCCGGGCTGATCGACCATTTCTGTTCTTCATCAACGATCGCAGCACCGGAAGCATTTTGTTCACGGGTCGCTGCGTGAACCCGGAAGGATAATTCATCGTATGACGCGCATCGATCAAGCATTCCACCATCTTGCTCATTCAGGGAAAAAAGGTTTTATCGCCTACATCACGGCTGGTGATCCATCGCTCAAGGATACCGCCGACATCGTTCTGCGACTTGAAGATGCCGGGGTGGATATTATCGAGCTCGGTATTCCGTTTTCCGATCCACTTGCCGATGGTCGCATCAATCAGGAGTCGGCCACGCGCGCCCTCGCCGCCGGCACCACCCCGCAAGGCGTGCTGGAGTTGGTGTCAAGTCTCCGGGCCAAAACCGGCATTCCGGTCATGTGCTACACCTACCTCAACCCGTATTACGCGCGCGGTTTTGAGGCGATGGTAAAAAAGACCGCCAAGGCGGGCGTTGATGGTTTGCTCTTTCTCGACATGCCGCCCGAGGAAGCAGGCGATGCCTTCACGGTGCTGGAAAAGAACAACATCAACAACATTTCCCTGGTGACACCGACCAGTCCTCCGGACCGTATCAAGAAGATCGTCCGGCACTCGACCGGTTTTGTGTACTGCGTATCGCGCACCGGGGTTACAGGTTTGCGCGATAATCTGGCCGCGGGGGCGGATACGCTGGTGAAAACCACGCGCACGTTCACCAAGCTGCCGGTCGCGCTCGGCTTCGGCATTTCCACGCCGGAGCTGGCCGCACAATCCGCCCGTGCGGCCGATGCGGTGGTGGTGGGTAGCGCGATCGTGCAACAATTTCATGAGGCGGGCACCAGTGCGGCTGGGCGTCAAAAAGCCGCGCGCTGGGTCGCGGCCATGGTTAAAGCAGTGAAGGAAGTTTGATATGTCCGAACAACATTTTTATGCGGTTATTCTGGCCGGCGGCCGGGGCGAACGTTTTTGGCCTTTGAGCACGGCCAAGCGGCCGAAGCAACTGCTCTCTCTCGTAGGTGAAAAAGCAATGCTCGCGCAAGCGGTGGATCGACTGGAAGGATTGATTCCGCCTGAGCGCGTTATGGTGGTAACGAACCAGGATCTGGTGACCGCGACGCGCGAGGCCGCCCCGCAGGTGCCACGGCAGAATATCGTTGGTGAGCCGGTGGGGCGCGACACCGCACCGGCCGTGGCCCTCGCCACCGCGTTGGTTAAATCGCGCGACCCGCAGGGTGCGTTTTGCATTCTCACCGCCGATCATGTCATCGGCAATCTCGATGTATTTCGCGCGACCCTCCGTGATGCGCTCAACCGCGCATTGGCCGAGGATGTGTTGATCACGATCGGCATTCCTCCGGCCGAACCGGCCACCGGTTACGGCTATATTCGTGTGGGCGAGCGTTTGCCCGGCCCGGGCTCGACGAAGTTTCACCGCTCGCTCGGATTCGTTGAAAAGCCGGATCTTGCCACCGCGGAAACGTACGTCCAAAGCGGTGACTACATGTGGAACTCCGGCATGTTCATCTGGTCGGTCGCCGGTATCCAGCAAGCCATGCAAGCATATCGACCTGGCATCGCCGCGATGATTGATGAATTGTGCCAAGCGGCACGCGCGGGCAAGTTGGATTCCGCGTTGGCCGAGGTGTTTCCGAAGGCGGAGAAAATTTCCATCGATTACGCGGTGATGGAAAAGGCCGCCAATATCATCGTCGCCCGCGGCGCCTTCGCCTGGGACGATGTCGGTTCGTGGACCGCGCTCGATAATCATTTTCCGAAGGATGCCGGCGGCAACATCACCATTGGCGATGGCGTGAGTCTGGATGCCAGTCGCAATATCGTTTTCTCGCGCGATCGCTTGACGGCCCTCATCGGTGTGAATGATCTCATTGTCGTACAAAGCGAGGGCGTGACCATGGTGTGCGCGCGCGAACGTGCGCAAGACATCAAGAAAATGGTGACCCAGCTTCGCGCCGATGCGAAACGGTCGGAGATATTGTAAGTGGGACGCATTCTCGGGGTTGATCTCGGCACAAAGCGTATCGGTTTTGCCGTGAGCGATCCTGATCGCATTATCGCCACCGCCTTGAAGGTGGTGGAATGTCAGAATGACGGCGAGATTCGCAAAGCCATCATTCAGTTGATACAGGAAACCGGCGCCGGTGTCTGTGTGCTCGGCCATCCGGTCAACATGGATGGATCCAAAGGACCCGCCGCCCAGCGGGCCCAAAAATTCCGTGACGAGCTGATGGCGAAGCAACCGGTTCCGGTGGTGTTATGGGACGAGCGTCTTTCCACCAAGTCGGCTCACGATGCATTGATTGAGGCCGGGACGCGGCGTGAGAAGAGAAAGGGTCTGGTCGACAAGATCGCCGCGCAAATCATGCTGCAAAATTATCTGGACGCTCATGCCACGGTATAAGGCCATCGTGGGTTATGACGGCACGGCCTATTCCGGTTGGCAGGTGCAGCCGGGCAAGACCACGGTGCAGAGCGAACTGGAGCGGGCGGTTCACGCTCTCTCGCATGAAACGGTGCGGGTAAATTGCAGCGGGCGCACCGATCGGGGCGTGCACGCGAAGGCGCAGGTGATTCATTTCAACCTCGAACGTGTCATCCGGCCGGATCAGTTGGTGCGGGGGTTGAATCGCTTTCTCGGTCCGGATATCCGGGTGATCAAGGCGGCCCGTGCCAAACCGGATTTCGATGCGCGCATGTCCGCCCAAGGCAAGGAGTACCGTTACTTCATCTGGAACGAACCGGTCATGCCCCCGCATTTGCGGTTGTACAACACGCACGTCTACTATCCTCTCGACATCAAGGCGATGCGGGCGGCGGCAAGCGTGCTTGTGGGGCGCCACGATTTTGCCGCGTTCTCCGCCAATCCCGGCCACGAGCGGGAAGGCACCATCCGGTCGGTATACCGGCTCACGTTGATCAAGCGGGGTCCGCAGATTATTCTGGTGGCGATCGGCGAGGGCTTTCTTTTCAAAATGGTGCGCAGCCTGGCCGGCTTCCTGATCCGCGTCGGGCAGGGGGATCTGACGGTCGAGGATGCCGCGCGCATCCTGCAAAGTAAAACCCGCACCGCGCGGGTGCCCACCGCCGATCCGCAGGGCCTTTTCCTGTGGAAAGTCTACTACGGCAAAGTGCCGAATCGCTAAAAATTTCCAGCGATTGGAACTTCGCATGCCCGGAATTTCCAGTCACTGGAACTTTTTCCGGCGCCCGGTTTTTTCTTGCATGACCCTCGCCGATTCGGCACGGTCTGACGCTTGATTTCTTGTCCGGCTGCGTCCTGACATGGAATAAACAATGAATCAATGATCAAACGAGGAGACGAATTATGCCCCTAGTACCTATGCGCATTCTGTTGGACCACGCCGCGGAAAACGGCTACGGGTTGGCTGCTTTCAATGTGAACAACATGGAGCAAATCCAGTCGATCATGGAAGCGGCGAAGGAAACCAATTCGCCGGTGATTATCCAGGCTTCGCGCGGTGCCCGTTCCTATTCCCAGGACAACTATTTGCGTCATCTCATGCTGGCGGCGGCGGAGTTGTATCCGAACATCCCGGTCGCGATGCATCTTGACCACGGCAACAGCGTGGCGACTTGCAAGAGCGCCATCGACAACGGTTTTACCTCGGTGATGATGGACGGCTCCCTGAAGGAAGATGGCAAGAGCCCGGGCGATTACGACTACAACGTAGGCGTGACCAAGGCCGTGGTGGACATGGCTCACAAGATGGGCGTTTCTGTCGAGGGTGAACTCGGTGTGCTCGGTTCGCTCGAAACCGGCATGGGCGAGAAGGAAGACGGCCATGGTTTTGAAGGCAAGCTCGACCACTCGCAACTCGTGACCGATCCCGATGAGGCGGTTCGTTTCGTCGAGGCGACCAAGGTCGATGCTTTGGCCGTGGCCATCGGAACCAGTCATGGCGCCTATAAGTTCACCCGCAAGCCCGATGGCGCGGTACTGGCGATGGATACGATCAAGAATATTCACGCCAAATTGCCGAACACCCACATCGTCATGCACGGTTCCTCCTCGGTGGAGCAGTATCTGCAAGACATCATCAACAAGTATGGCGGCAAGTTGAAGCCCACGTGGGGCGTGCCGGTCGAGGAAATCCAACTCGGCATCAAGCACGGCGTGCGCAAAATCAATGTCGATACCGACAACCGGCTCGCCATCACCGGTGCCATCCGCAAGGTTTTCGCGGAAGCTCCGGAAAAATTCGATCCGCGCGATTACATGAAGCCGGCCCGCGAAGCGATGAAGAAGGTGTGTGTCGATCGCATGGTTGCGTTTGGTCAAGCCGGCAATGCCGACAAAATCAAACCGGTCACGCTGGCCGAGATGGCGAAGCGTTACTAAAATACCCGCTTGATAAGCGCGAAAAAAGCCCGGCTAAAGGCCGGGCTTTTTTGCGTTAATCGCCATCATCAACCCGGGCCTGGGCGCTGGCGCGAATCGCTTCGATGGGAGGCAGGCCCGTACGGACGAGAAGATCCGGGCGGTTTTTGCGCGGATGCATGTAGTCGTTCCAGGTCAACCGGGCCTGCATTTCCAATTCATTGGCGCGATCGTTCTCTCCGATGGTGCGGTGACGAATAGCCCGCAAAACGGCGGATTCGACCATGGCGAAGGCCTGTTCGCGGGAGCGCAGGCCCTCCGTCCGGCCGAATAATTCGACGACAAAATCCTCCACGCTGATCGCGACCGGAATTTCCGGCATCAGCTCCTTGAGCCGGGCGAGAAGAGCTTCCGCCTCGGCGTGTTGCTCATAGAGAAAGCTGTAGAAAATCGCTTCGCGGAGAAAGAAACGGTAGGGGTCGCGGATGAAAGCCGGCTCGCTGGCCGCCGCGATCATGCGCTCGAAGTTGTTGGTGACATACGGAAGCCGTGCGAGATCGGGCGACAGAAACCAGGTTTCATTAGTAGCACCGGTGAAAAGGCGGCCGTTCCGGTAAGCATCTCCCATCGACTGGTAAAACATACGATCCGCCATCATCGAGGCATTTCCGCGGGCGACCTTCCGGCTCTCGCAGGCCCAATACATGGCATGTGTGTACGGCAGTCGCCAATCAACCCGGCCGATCCGATGCTCCAACTCCTGCATGGCGACGGGATCAAGCTTGTAGTTCTCCTGCAGCGTGCGGGTGAAATGGCTGGTAAAGGCCTGATAATCCGGAAATCCGCTTCCAAGCAAACGGGTCATTTCCGCCGCCCACTCTTTTTTGTAGTGGATGTGTGCTTGATCGATGTCCTGACCGACCTTGTGCTGGAAAAACCAACCCAATTCGAGAAGCAAACTTGATTCGCCAGGATTGTATTTCAATCCTTCGTCACGCAGCAGCCCGATCCCGTGACGCACCCAACGCCAGCGACTTTCGGGATCCTCGAATAAAACGCTGATGTTGTAGGCAAGATTCCACGCATGATAAGCCCATACTTCCGTGAAACGCGGCTCCAGTTTGGTGATCCAATCCGCCAGCTGGACCAGTTCAAAATAGTTGCCTTCCTGCTGCAGGCGGGCCGAACGAAGCCAGAGCAGATCGGCGGCAATGCCGCGGAATCCGCCGAATGCCACCGTGGTAAATACGACCATGGGCGGTGCGTTGATCAATGGATCGGCTTGGGTGATGCCATAGGCGCGGCGTGCATTGATCATCTGCCGGTTAAGGTTGCCGGATATGACAAATCCGGTGATCAGTAGCGCGATCAACAAGATGGTGGTTTTTTGCTTCATCAACCGGCCGGGAGTGCGAGTTCGCGATGGCGCAGCAGGACGGATGCGAGGATGCCGAGTGCGAGTGAACACGCGCCGCCGAGAACAGCTATGCTGCGGATGGTCCGGGTTGTGCTCACGAGGTATCCGCTGGCCAAATCATCCAGCACCGGATCCCCGGAAAACGGCGTCACGACGAAAGCCAGTATGCGGTAAATGATGCGCAATGCAGTCTGCCCGGGTTCAGCTGCGGGATGGTTGCTTGCTGCGGTGTCGGTATCATGCGCGTGGTCATCGTGCGCATGTTGATGTTGATGCGGCGGCGTGATCAGCTGCTGCTGTTGGGCGGTTTGCTGAACGTAGCTACCCATGTGAATGAGCAGGAGAAAGAAAAGGCTGACCAGCGAGGCGACCGGGAGTGAAAAAAGACAACCGGCGGTGACGCCCAAGGCGCCCAGAAACGCAAGTTTGCCCCAAAGCACAAAGAGCGCGCGCAAGTAATTGGCGGCAAATTCGCCTCGCGGCACGAGCAGGGCAATGCCGTCGTCGGGATGAAAAACTAGCGCGGTGCGTTCCTCGTGCTCGTTGAAATAGCGAAGCACAAGTGGTTCATCATGCCAACGCATGTCCGCGGGGAATACGATTTCATTGATGTTGCGCGGGCTGCTGATCAAGGTTCGCTCGATCAACGCCGGTTCGCTCGCCGTGCCGATCTGCCAACGGCCGCGCACCGGCGTTTGGCCGAGTGCGGAGGATGAAAAGCGAAAGACGAGGCTCAGGGTCAGGTCCGGCTTAAGGCCGGAGATGGGTCCAAGATTCCAGCTGCGGCTTTCGCCCGGCATCACGGTGTTCATCCTGTACACAAGTTGCTGCATGAGTGCGTGTCGATCGGCCTCGCTCATCGCGCCGGTGTCCGGGATGGATGCCGTCATCTCCTCGATACCGGGCAAGGTGGGTCGAATGACTTCGCGCGCGGACAGTATGCGCGCGACATCGTCACGGCGGCCGATTGTGGATGAGTCACTCGTCTGCAGTTGCCACTGAAGAATGCCATACATCGCACTGCCGCATAGCACGATTAGCGCGGCATTCATCACATTCAAAGCCAGCCACTTGCCCAGCCACCATTGCCATGTGTGGACCGGTTTGGTGATGATCAGTTGGGCGGTCTTGTCGCTGATTTCCTGGGATACTGCGGAGCTGCCGCTCCAAAGCGTGGTGATGGATAGAAGGACCATGGCGAGGCCCAATGTGTAGGAAAGCGTTACGCGCAGATATCCCGCCGCGGTGCCATCGCCTTTTACGCTCAAGGGCAAGCCGATGATCACCACGAGCAGAAGCGCAGCGAGCGAAACCACCACTTTCGATCGTATCGCATTGCGAAGCGATACTATCGCGATGGCCACAACCTTAGTCATCCGCGTGCGAACGGGTGTGGCCGAGGAACGGAGCGAGCTCGCTTTCCCTGGCCACGCCGGATGATACGGAGCTGCGCTGCCGGGCTTCGTCGACCACGTGCAGGAAAAACTGTTCGAGATCGCGGCGGGGATGATCGACGGCGGGTTTGGCGCCGGTAAGCGTTTCGCCCTGAGCCACCAGGGCATCCACCTGCTCGCGGGAAGCATGCGGCGGCATGGTGATACGGTAGCGCGTGGTTTCCTCCAATAGCGCATCGATCGTGCCCTGGGCCTGAATAGCACCGTTATACAAAATAGCCACGCGGTCGCAGACATCCTCCACATCGGCGAGCAGGTGGGAGGTCATGAGGATGGTCTTGCCGCTGCGGGCAAGCATCAAGATCAGGTCCTTGACCTGCCGGCAACCGATCGGATCGAGTCCGGACGTGGGTTCATCGAGAATGATCAGGTCGGGATTATTGATCAGCGCCTGGGCAAGACCGATGCGACGGGCCATGCCTTTACTAAACTCGCCGACGGTGCGGGTGCGGGTGTGCCGCAGACCGGTCATGGCGAGCAACTGCTGCGTGCGTTCTGCGCGTTCGGAGGCATCGAGTTGGAAGAGCCGGCCATAGAAATCGAGCGTCTCTTCCGGCGAGAGGTAGCCATACAAGTAGGACTCCTCGGGCAGGTAGCCAATCCGGCGTTTTACCGGGACGTCGCGGGGTGATTTTCCCAACACGCGTATTTCTCCCCGGGATGGATGCAGCAACCCCAAAATCATTTTGATGGTGGTGCTCTTGCCGGATCCATTTGGCCCGAGAAGTCCGAAAATTTCGCCGCGATGCACCTCGAATGATACGTTGTTTACCGCGGTTACTTTTGGCCGGTGCCAGAAGTCGCGAAAGACCTTGGCCACGTCTCGAATGGTCAGCACCGGTTCCATGAGCATTATTTCACTTCCATGTTTCTGAAGGCCAGCAACCCGGCGCTTAGCACGGTGGCCCCGTAAAAAATCGCATAGGCGGCGGCATTCAGGGTGTACAACCAGGGGATAAGCCCTTGATGAAGGGCATCAACGGCCCAGAAATGTTGCCAATTCGGCAGCAGGGCATACCACATGGCAGCCCAAGCGTCGGTCGCGGCACGCGCACCAAAAAGATAATCCGACATCATGCCGAGCAGAAAAACACCGAGACAAATAAACGAGGTCGGCACCATATCCAGATGAACGGCGAGGCTCACGGCCATCGTGCACATCAGCGCGGTGGCCAATCCGATCAAGGCACCGGCGGGAAGGATGTTCCACGGCATGGCGCCACCGAAGCCGGCTCCTTGATCCTCGCCCGGGATGGCGCAGGAAACAACGAATGCAACCGCCACGCTAATCGTCAGGAAGAGAAATGCCCGCGATACGAAGGGTGTGCGGGAGATGAAATTGTAGATGGCCGCCAGGATATAGGCGATGAACACGGCGGCCATCAGGGGGCCGGAGCCGGCCCAGTCGTAAGTAAAAGCGTAACTCGCGGTGCGCACGCTCATCATGGTCGCTGCCGTGGCCACAAGAACGAACACGATCATGACCGCAGCAACGCCGGCAAATTTGGCGAGGAAAAACTGCTCTCGCGAGATGGGTTTGCTGATGACCGAGGCAAGCGTTCCTTTGCGAAGTTCGCGGTTGATCGTCGCGGTGGCGGCATAACAGGCGAGCACCAGGCCGGCGACCAGTTGGAGGGCGAGCGCGCTGTCGCGAACCATCCGGGCCGAGTCGCCGACGATGTGGGTGATCAGCACCGGCAGCAATGCGATGAATACCAGAGCGATGGTGGTGACCAGCAGGAATATCGGCTGCCGGGATGCCTCTAGCGCGGTGAGCCGGGCAATGCTGAAAAATTGATTAAATCGATAATCCATACAGAAAAGCATTTTTTACCAAAAGCGGACGTATTCGCGCATTACAATAATCCGGGCTATATCCGGCCTGGCCTTTGCCTTTCCGGCAGGGTGTGGTAGCTTGTCCGTCATGAATAGCGAATGGAAAACGCTGGATTGGATAGAGGTTGCCCGCGTGGATGAGTTCAAGCAGACCGATCGCAAATTGGTCGATCTGGGCGGGCAACACCAGATTGGTTTATTCAAGCTCCCGGATGGCTTTTATGCTGTGAGCGCCTGGTGCAGTCATCAAAAAGCCACCATGATGCATGGCGACGTGGTCGGGTACGAGATCGAGTGTCCGCTTCATGCCGCCCGCTTCGATTTACGCAACGGACAGCACAAGTGTCTGCCTGCTGTTCGCCCGATTAAAGCCTACACGGTGAAAGTGGAAGACGGCAAAGTCCTGCTCCAGAATCCGGGTGTATGACGCCGTTTGATCCAATCGTCTTCCGGGCCCAGTTTCCCATTTTGGAGCGCACTGTGCGCGATGGAAAAAAACTGGTGTATCTCGACAGCGCGGCCACCACGCAAAAACCGGTCGAGGTGCTGGATTGCCTCCGTGAGTATTATTTGACCATGAATGCCAATGTGCACCGCGGCATTCACCGGTTGGCCGAGTTGGCCACCGAGCAGTATGAGCATGCGCGAACCACCGTGGCGCGCTTTTTGCATGCGCCATCCGGGCGCGGCGTCGTGTTCACCCGCGGCACCACGGAATCGATCAATGTGGTGGCGCAGTCGTGGGGCCGGGCGAATCTACAAACCGGCGATGTTATTCTGGCCACGGAGATGGAGCACCACAGCAATCTTGTTCCGTGGCAATTGATAGCCGAGGCCACCGGGGCGACGATGCGATTCATCCCGGTCACGCCCGGCGGCGAGCTTGATATGAGTGCATTGCCGTCGTTGCTCGATGAGCGGGTTAAATTGGTGGCGGTTACGCACATGTCGAATGTGCTGGGCACGATCAATCCGGTGGAAGAAATCATCGCCGCCGCCCGCCGGGTCGGGGCGTTGGTGATGATCGACGGGGCACAAACGGCGCCGTATATGCCGGTGGATGTGCAGAAGCTGGATTGCGATTTTTTTGCTTTTTCCGGCCACAAGGTGATGGGGCCGACCGGCATCGGCGTGCTGTACGCGCGCGAATCGATTCTGGAGAAGATGCCGCCATTTCTGGGTGGTGGTGAAATGATCAGTAAAGTCACGCTGGAGAAGTCCACGTGGGCGGAAATTCCGCAGAAATTCGAAGCGGGCACGCCGAACATTTCCGGAGCGATCGGGCTCGGCAAGGCCGTGGAAATTCTTGCCGGCATGGATCGCGAGGGTGCGCGTCGCCACGATGATGCGCTGGTAAAGTATGCGCTGGAGCAAATGACCGCGATCGATGGACTGAAAATATTTGGTCAGGCAATGCGGCGCGGCGGAGCCATCTCATTTTCGCTGGCCGGCGTGCATCCGCACGATATCGCCCATTTTGTCGATCAGGACGGAGTCGCGGTGCGGGCCGGTCATATGTGTGCTCAGCCGCTGATCCGCAAACTCGGGGAAACGGCGTTGACCCGGGCCAGTCTTTATTTTTACAACAACCGTGAGGATATTGACGCGTTGGTAACGTCGTTGCGACGTGTGAAAGGATTTTTCGATCGTGCAGCTTGATGATCTATATCAGGAGATCATCCTTGATCACTATAAGCACCCCCGGCATTTCGCCAAGATTCAGGAAAGCGAGGCCATGGTGGATGAGGAGAATCCAACGTGCGGTGATCACATCAAACTTAACGCCGCGGTGACGGATCAAAAATTGAGTGATATCCGGATTGAGTGCGCGGGATGTGCCATCTGCACCGCTTCATCATCCATGATGGCGGAGAAAACGCTCGGAATGGCGGTGACGGATATTCATGGCATGATCACCCGGTTTAACGAGATGATGAGGGGCGGAACGGAAATGAGCGAGGAGGAGTTGGGTGATCTGGTAGCGCTTAAAGGCGTTCGCCGCTATCCCTTGCGTATCAAATGTTGCACCATGGCTTGGCATGCGCTGGGCGCGGCGCTGGATCAGTTGGAGAAATAAATGGGTATCATCGCCAGAGTGGCCTCGCTGCGGGGAATGACGCGCGGATTGCGGGAGACGGATCTTACTGCGGACCCCATGGCATTGTTTGACGCGTGGTTTCGCTTTGCCCGCAACGTACGGATCTACTGGCCGGACTCCACGGCGGTGGCCACGGCCAATCGTTTCGGACGCCCATCTATTCGCATGGTGCTGTTAAAGAAGTACGATGCCCGCGGTTTTGTGTTCTTCACGAATTACCAGAGTCAAAAAGGGCGCGAATTGGATGAGAATCCATACGCTTCGATGGTTGTTTACTGGAACGATTTGCTCCGGCAGATCCGCATGGCCGGCCGGGTGGCGAAAGTGCCGGTGGAGGAGTCGAAAAAATACTTTCATTCCCGCCCGCGCGGAAGTCAGATTGGCGCCTGGGCCTCCAACCAGGACGCGGTGGTCTCCGGTCGCGACGAGTTGATGCAAAAGTACGAGAGCTACGAAAAGCAATTCGCCGGCGGCGAGGTGCCACTGCCTCCTTATTGGGGCGGCTACCGGCTTGTTCCGGATGAGATTGAGTTCTGGCAGGCCCGAACGTACCGTCTCCATGACCGTTTTCGCTACACGCGGAAGGACGGAGCATGGGTGTGGGCGAGGTTGAGCCCTTGAAGCGATGGCTGATCCGGTTCGGAGTAGCCGGTGTCGCCTTGTTTCTGTTGCTGAACGTGTTGGCGTACCGTCACGCCCGCTCCTTTTTCTTTTATTCGTCCGGTCCGGATCGTACGCCGGCGCCGGAGCTTTTGAGTTGGCGCCAGAAAGCGATCATCGCCTTGCAGGGCATCAAGGTGCCCAAACCTTCCGCACATGCGACGCCGTCGGATGTCGGCTTGAACTATGAGGAAATTGCGCTGCCCGGCCGGCAGCAATTCACATTGGCCGGATGGCGGATACCCCGGATGCCAGCCACATCCGTGACCCTGCTGTTTCATGGTTACAACAGCGAGAAGTCCGGTCTGCTGCCGGAGGCGAAGCAGTTTCATGAGCTAGGCCACGAGGTCGTGATGATCGACTTTCCCGGTCATGGCGATTCTGCGGGAAATCAAACGACCCTTGGTTTTCGCGAGGCCGAGGATGTGGCAGCCACGCTGGCGTGGGCGCGCGCGCAGTGGCCGGATCGGAAAATTTTCCTTTATGGTCATTCCATGGGTGGAGCAGCGGTTATGCGCGCGATGGCCGAACTTTCCGCACGACCGGATGCGGCCATCGTCGAGTCGGTGTTTGACACATTGCTGGAAGCCATCCGGTTTCGCTTTCGCTTATTATCGGTTCCGTCGTTTCCCGCGGCGGAGATTTTACTGTTTTGGGGTGGTCTCCAGTTGGGTGTTGACGGGTATGATCACGATGTCACGCGCTATGCCGCGGAGATCGATGTTCCCGTGTTGATCGTTCATGGCGGACGCGACCATCGAGCGTCGGTGGCCGGTGCGCGATCCGTGTACGAACAGTTGCGCAGCGATAGAAAAGAATTTGTTGTGATCAACGACGCGGGTCACGTCAACCCGTGCGTGACCGATCCGCAAGATTGGTCCGACCGCGTGGGAAACTTTCTACGCTAGTGCCGCCGCGGAGGACGGCGCCCGCCGGGGCGGCCACCCCGGTGCGGTCCCCCACGATTGGGCCGGGGCGGGGGACTCGAGGACCTGTGACGCGGGGGCGCCACACCGGCCGGTGGCTCGGGCAGGACCAACCAGGCATCTTCCGGATGCGTGCACTTCAATTCACGACCGATGTATTTTTCGATGACCGGCAAATTATAGGCATCGTCCTCAGTGGCAAAGCTGATGGAAGTGCCGCTCGCGCCGGCACGACCGGTGCGGCCGATGCGGTGAACATAATCCTCGGGATCTTCGGGCAGGCTGAAATTGATGACGTGACTCACGCCTTCGACATGGAGTCCGCGTCCGGCGACATCGGTAGCCACGAGCACGGCAATTTTGCCTTCCTTGAATTGATCCAGTGTCCTCATGCGTTTCTGTTGGGGCACGGCGCCGGATATCAGGTCGCAGTTGAACCCGTAGCGATGCAACTGGTCGGCCAGTTTTTCGGCCTCGTAGCGGCGGTTGACGAAAATGATGGAACGGTCCATGTCCGGACGGCTGAGAATGTGATGAATCAACGCGAATCGTTCCTGCAACGTCACGATGTAGACGACCTGATCGACGGTATCCACGGCCACGCTTTCCGGCTCGATCGTGACGCTGACTGGATCCTTCGTCCACTGGGTGGCCAGGCGCTTGATATCCTCGGTGAATGTTGCGCTGAAAAACAGCGTCTGGCGCTTGTGCTTGGGTGGCGTGCTGTGCACGATTTCCCGCACGTCGGGGATGAAACCCATATCGAGCATACGGTCGGCTTCGTCGAGTACGAGAATTTCCACGCCGCCGAGATCGAGATCGCCGCGCCGCTTGAAGTCGAGCAACCGTCCCGGGGTGGCGCAGACAATATCAATCACCTTGTTTTGAAGCTGCCGTTGCTGTTTCTCGTAATCCATGCCGCCAAAAATGGCCGCGCATTCAAAACCGGTGTATTTGGCGAGGCCCATGGCATCATCATAAATTTGCATGACCAGTTCGCGGGTCGGGGCGATGACCAAGGCGCGGGGGCGGCCGACTCTGCGGTTCGGCGGGGGCGGGTTGCGAAGGAAATGATCGAGCGTGGCGAGCATGAACGCCGCGGTCTTGCCGGTGCCGGTTTGGGCCTGGCCGAGGGCGTCGCGACCTGTGAGGGTATGCGGTAGCACCTCCGCTTGAATGGGCGTGCAGTACTTGAATCCGAGATCAGAGACGGCGTGCAGGAGACGGTCGTGGATGTTCAGATCGCAAAAGCGCGTTTTGCCCGGCTCCACGGGGATGTCGTACTGGCTAAGGGTCCATCCGGCGTGGCGATCCTCGCGCGGTATGGCTGGTTCGGCAAACTGCGGCTCGGGTGCGCGCTCGCGATGTTCGCGATGTGGACGATCACCACGTCGGCGGGGCGGGCGGCGTTCGTCCCTGCCGTGCGGATGCGAATGCGATCCACCATGTGACGATTTTTCACGGCGCGAACCCTCGGACCGGCGCTCGCCGGGGCGGTAGACATCACCCTCGCCGTGGGCTTTCGGGTGGGGCTTGTTCGCGGGCTTTTCGGGAGCGGGCGCAGCGGGCGCGGATTTGGATTCAGACTTCTTGCCGGAGGTGATCCTCTTGAGCACCTTTTTAATGAGAGATGTAACCATAATGAATATCGTATCGGTGGGCAGTCGAGAGGCCATCCAAGGCCTAAGCGCGGCACAAGTGGTGACTATCAACTACAAACCCATGGGCGTCAATTGGTTTTAGATCTTAAACATCATGGCGTTCGGCTGGATTTTACGTATTGTGGAGGCATGACCAACGAAACCGCCATGGTCTTTTTTGATGGCCACTGCAACCTGTGTAACGGGGCGGTGGCCTTTATATTGAAGCGCGACTCGAGTGGTTACTTCAAATTTGCCTCCTTGGAAACCGGTGTTGCCGTTCGGCAGTTGGAGGAATTCGGGATCAGGACGGCGGCGGTGGATTCGATTGTGCTGGTCGAGGAGGGGCAGGTTTATGTCCGGAGCGCGGCGGCATTGCGCATCGCGAAGAAGCTCAATGGGCTTTGGCCCTTGCTGTATGTCTTTATCATTATCCCGCGGCCGTTGCGCGATGCGATCTACAACTGGATCGCCCGCAACCGCTACCGTTGGTTCGGTCGAAGGATTGATTGCATGTTGCCGGACGATATCTACAAGGATCGGTTCGCCCGGTGATCTTGAATCTGCGCATCATTTCAGGATGCGTCTGATTCCGGCATGACCATTTCCAGTCCGGCCATTTTATCAAAATGACATTTGTATCGCGTAAGCAGTCACCATATTTTCCACACGATTCACTGAAAACTTCTTGCTAATGCTCGAATCCAAATTTCGCCTTCCCGCATTCCCGGCTCACATCCCCAATCGCTTCGCCACATCTTCGAAGTCCGGATCCTCGGCATAGATTTTCTCGAAGCCCGCCCGGGCACGTTTGGAATTGCCCATCTCTTCATCCACCAGTGCGCAGGTATAGCGGATTTCCCGCAAGAGCTCGGGCGAGCGATCCTTGGTTTTTCGCAACGCGCCCGCCAGCACATCCCGGGCCGCGCTATGCATGCCCAGCAACCGCAGCGCCTTGCCGTGATACATCATGAGCGCCGTGTGCACCTCGCTTTCATTTTCAATTCCACCTGCCATCGCATTCACCTGTTTGGCCAACACCTTGTTGTCCGGATCCGTGGTCATGAACAGCTCGGCCAGCGAGAGTTTGATCACCACGTCGTCCGGCCACTCCCGGCGCAACGCCACCAACAGTTCCGTGGCCTTCCGGTATTCCTTCTTGATTTGCCACACCTCGACCAGGGCCAGCCGGACGCCCGTCTTGTTCATCGGCAACTGCGCCTCCACATGCTCCGACACCTCGATCCTCACATCCGCTTTCAACCCGTAGCGCCGCAATTGCTCGCCGATCTTTTCGCCGCGGGCGAGGGCGGCCATCAACGCCACCGCCGCGTCATCGCTTCGCTTCCTGTGCAGGGCAATCACCCCGGCCACACAGGCGGCATCCGGTTGATCCAGGTGCTTGCTCAAATACCCGTAGGCCGTGGTCATGTCGCCCGACACAAACGCCTTCATTCCTTCGATGAAATCCAACTCCCGCCGCGGCGTGATCAGGCGCTTGAAAAATCCCGGCGAAAGCCGCTGTTGCTCCACCGTGGGCTGGTAGGCCGACGAGGATGACCGGACCCGTGGACGCGTCGCATCCAGTTTTTTCGTGTAAAAAAGTCCCGAGCCCGGGATGCCCAGCGTCGCCCGTTGCCCGCTCGTGCCCACCGTGAATTTCGCCCCGCGCGGCCCGACCGACATCGACATGCCCCGTTTGCTCAAGTTCAACGAGATGCCGGGCGCAAGTTTGATCCGGCGGAAAAATCGAAAAGACATAGCTGGAACCTCTTTCTATCCGGCGGACCAACCCGGCTCGCCGTCATGCGCATTAGACACTTCCCGCTCCAGTACTTCAAGCGCCACCCGCTCCTCGTAGATGCGCGCGGTAAGCCATTCAATCGCGTCCAGCAATTCGTCCCGTTTTGCCTCGAGTTGTTCGCTCGTCATGTGCATGAAGTCACCCGGAAATTACCTGATATGTCTTTTGCAAACCTGTCAATATACCACCCGTGCCCTGCCGTTTGCCGGCAGGGCAAAAAAACAACTAAAATAATTTCTTTGGAAGAAAACTGTTGGACTAGTTCGTGTTAGAAAAGGCATTCTCACGATGATGGGAATAGCGCATGCCCTTTAGCTTTAAGCCAACCTACCGCCGGATTTTACAGATTGACCGCAAAATTCGCGCCGGCGAGTATCCCAACGCGCCCGGCATGGCCGCCGAATGGGAGATGGGCGTGCGCACCATCATGCGGGATCTCGAGTTCCTGCGGGATGAATTAGGCGCCCCGCTGGCCTATTCCGCCAAGCGTCGCGGCTTCTATTATGAGAGCAAGAACTGGTTCCTTCCCGCCGTCATGATCTCAGAGGGAGAGATTCTCGGCATTTTGCTTGGTTCACAGTTGCTCCAGGCCTATGAGGGCACCCCGGTCGCCAAGGACCTCAAGCGCCTGTTCAAGAAGATCGAGGCCATGCTGCCGGAAAAGGTCGAAATCCGGCCCGAGCATATTCAGGCCAGTATATCCTTCTGCAATCCGCCCACCCGCAAGCTCGACGTCGGCATCTGGATGACCGTCCTGCGTGGCGTCATCCACCAGCGCATCCTCACCATTACCTACCGTTCGCCGGCATCCGCCAAAGACAAAGAGCACGTCCTGCATCCGTATCACGTACTCAACCTCGAAGGGGAGTGGTACCTGCTCGCCCATAACGAGCGGCACGAGTCGGTCAGCCAGTTCGCTATCCCGCGCATCAAATCCGCCAAGCTATCCGCCCGCACTTTTACTGTCCCGGCATCGTTTAACGTCAAAGAAACCCTCGCCACCCGCTTCGGTCGCTACCTCCACCACGGCGAGAAAAAGGAGCCCACTCTGGTCAAACTCCTCATCGCCCCCGAACTCGCCCCGTGGGCCAGCGAAAAGGAATGGCACCCGAAGCAGAAGATGATCCGCCGCAAGGGTGGGGCGCTTGAACTCCACATCCCCGTCGCCGACACCCGCGATATAGAGTCGTGGATTTTAAGCCTTGGGGAGCATGTGCGGGTCCTGTGGCCGGCTGCCCTGCATCGCCGGATTCGCGAGCGCTTGGTGAGTGCATTGAAGCCAAAGATTGCAAGATTATAAAGCAAATATTAAATCCTGTTTAGGACATGAAAGAATCAGAGCATATAGAATTAAAAAAGAGTCTGGCCGAGCTGAAAGAGGGGTTGATCTCGCTGGTGGCGATTTTGAATAAGCGCGTAGAGGGTGAGGTTTGGTTTGGCATACGGAATGATGGCCAACCGGTTGGTCTGGAGATTCGTGAAAAGACCTTGCGCGACATATCCCAGGCAATCTCCGCGCACATCGAGCCAAGGATATATCCCCATGTCACGGCGGAAAGTATCGATGGTAAATCCTGCGTGCGCATACGTTTTTCAGAAAAAGATGCGCCTTATTTTGCCTATGGCCGTTGCTACATGCGCGTCGCTGATGAAGACCGGCAAGTCAGTTCCAGGGAGTTGGAGAAGCTTATCCTGGCAAAAAATAGTGATAATAATAGATGGGATGTCGGAACCAGTTCATTGAATCCCGGCCAGCTAAGCAATGCCAAGCTTAAGCGGTTTGTGATGAAGGCTGGATTGCCTTGGTCCAATCCCGAAAATGCGCTGGAAAAGTTGGGCTTGCTGAAGGGGGGTAGGCTGCTGAATGCCGCCACACTATTTTTTTCGAAAGGCGCGTCGATGGAGTTGCGGTGCGCCGTATTCGGAACGACGGACACGGCCACGATCATTGACCGGCAGGACTACAAAGGCAACGTCCTTGAGCTGATTGAAGAAGCGCAGAAGTACATTCTTCGCAATATCCACATCGGGATGCGCGTGGACGGACTGTATCGCAAGGATATCCCGGAGATTTCTGCGGAGGCGATGCGTGAAGCGATCATCAATGCCTTTTGCCATCGCGACTATCGCGACCCCGACTACATCCATGTGGCCATATTCAAAGACCGCGTGGAAATCAGAAATCCCGGCGGATTATTCGGCAACCTCACGATCAAGGACTTGCGGCGAGGCCATGTTTCGAAGCGACGCAATCCCCTGATCGCCGATCTTTTCCGGAGAATCGAAATGGTGGAGGCGTGGGGGCGGGGCATGCCGCTGATTCTCAAAAAAGAGCCTACTGCGCGATTCAAGGAAATTGCCGATACTTTTGTCGTCAGCTTTGCGAGGCCGTCCTTCAAGGATTCGACTGTGCCGGAGAAAGGTTCGGAGAAAAGTTCGGAGAAAAGTTCGGAGAAAATACTTGGCCTGATGCGAGCTAATCCGGGCACATCGGCGAATGAAATTGCCCGCACGTTGGCGCTTACCGCTCGAGCGGTCGAAAAGCAAATCGCCGTTCTTAAGAAAAGTGGGAAGGTGACACGCATCGGCCCCGACAAAGGCGGGCATTGGCAGGTTCAGTGATCTGAATTAAGCAAAGGCGATAAAATTTAAACTCCAATGCATACTCCATCCATCAACGCCCCCGAACTCGCCCCGTGGGCCAGCGAAAAGTCCTGGCATCAGAAACAGAGAATGATCCGCCGCAAGGGTGGGGCGCTCGAACTCCACATCCCCGTCGCCGACACCCGCGATATCGAGTCGTGGATTTTGAGCTTGGGCGAGCATGTGCGGGTGTTAGGGCCCAATAGCTTGAAACAAGCCATTAAAAAACGACACTTGCAGGCAGCCCATGCTTCTTAATTCGTATTGTAAATGAAATGGCATGAATACCATGAGCAAGGAAAAGAAAATTCAGATCCGCAACAGCACGGCCGAGTTACTTGTCTTCACCTCGCAGGCGGGTGAAAAAGGCATCGAAGTTCGCGTGGAAGATGGAACCGTTTGGCTGACGCAGAAACTGATCGGCGCGCTGTTTGAGGTGGATGTGCGCACGGTCAGCGAGCACTTGCAAAATATTTTCGCCAGCGAGGAACTGACCGAAGGGGCAACTCTCCGGAATTTCCGGACAGTTCAAACCGAGGGATCGCGGGAGGTCATCCGCAACGTCGCGTTCTACAACCTCGACGCCATCATCGCCGTCGGCTTCCGGGTCAACTCGGCGCGGGCCACGCAGTTCCGCCGGCGGGTCCGCCGGCGGGCCATCGACATTCTGCGCGACTTTGCGCAAAGCCGTCGCCGAATCGGAATTTGAGAAATACCGCATCGTGCAAGACCGCCTCTTCGAATCCGACTTCGACCGCATGATCAAACAACTGCCCAAGAAGGGCGAGATGGCATGAGTTCGCTTATTAAACATAAAAGCCTTTATCTTTAACAAGAAATCCCATATTAAAGTTTGTCATGAAACGTTCAGCATCAGGCCGTTATGATGTAACTCGTGTTGGGGGGGAAGAGGTCAGGGCCTTTATCCCGGATACGCTCCCTCCAACACCCGCCATAGAACTCTCGGGGGCGCGCCTGGCCATGCTGGAGAAGGCCATCCTTGCGATCGGACGTCTGGACAGTGTGGCCACCCTGCTTCCCGACCCCGCTCTATTCCTCTACGCCTACGTCCGGCGCGAGGCCGTGCTTTCCTCCCAGATCGAGGGCACGCAGTCTTCGTTATCCGATCTTCTTCTGTTTGAACTCGAAGAAGCGCCCGGCGTCCCGTTTGACGATGTCGTGGAAGTGTCTAATTACGTGGCTGCTCTAGAGCACGGCATGGCTCGCCTGCGCGAAGGTTTTCCCCTGTGCAACCGCCTCCTGCGGGAGATGCATGAGCGGTTGATGAAGCGCGGACGGGATAGCGCCAAGGAGCCGGGACAATTTCGCACGAGCCAGAACTGGATTGGCGGGACGCGTCCGGGCAATGCCCATTTCGTACCGCCTCCGCAAGGCCATGTCGCCGCGTGCATGGCCGACCTGGAGCGGTTCCTGCATGACGAAACCACCGCCCTCCCGCATCTTGTCCGCGTCGCCCTCGCCCACGTCCAGTTCGAGACCATCCATCCCTTTCTCGATGGCAACGGTCGCCTTGGTCGCCTGCTGATCGCCCTCATGCTTCACCGGGATGGACTGCTCACGCAACCCCTGCTTTATTTGAGTCTCTATCTCAAGCAACACCGGACCTTGTATTACGACCTGCTCGATGGCGTCCGCAAAAACGGAAATTGGGAGGCGTGGGTGGATTTCTTCCTCGAAGGCATCGAGCAGACCGCCCAAGGCGCGGTGCAAACGGCCAAGCGGCTGGTCACGCTCTTCGATGCCGATACCCGGCGCATTCACGCCACCGCGCGGTCCGCCGCCTCCACCCGGCGGGCGCTCGATGTTTTGCGACGCCGTCCGGTCATCAACCTTAAACAGCTCTGCGTGGACGCCGGCATGACCTTCCCCTCCGCCGCCAAAGCCATGGGCCGCCTCGTCGAGGCCGGTATCGCCCACGAGCTGACCGGAAATCGCCGGAACCGCGTATTCGTGTACACCCAATACCTCGCCATCCTCAACGAAGGCGGCGAACCGTGAAAAGTTCCAATCATTGGAAAACGGCGTCCCAAAAAGTTCCAATCATTGGAACTTTTCGGCAAGGTCTATTTCACGGTCGCGGCGTCGCGGAGCTACGCCCTCCAGTGCCGGATTTCCGATACGCCGCGCCGCTGCCGGACCTCGAGCGGGAAGTCGAGGCA
Source organism: uncultured Verrucomicrobiota bacterium (assembly GCA_964470065.1). Taxonomy (GTDB): domain Bacteria; phylum Verrucomicrobiota; class Kiritimatiellia; order CAIVKH01; family CAIVKH01; genus CALMUP01. The sequence goes on from CAYYAR010000002.1 coordinate 87,134, forward strand.
CGCGTTGGCAAGATTGCCGGACATTTGAAGAAAATGGGATTCACGCCATGAGCAAGGAAACGAAAATACAGATCCGCAACAGCACCGCCGAGTTTCTCGTCTTCACCTCGCAGGCGGGTGAAAAAGGCATCGAAGTTCGCGTGGAAGATGAAACCGTCTGGCTGACGCAAAAGCTGATCGGGGCGCTGTTTGAAGTGGATGTCCGCACGGTCAGCGAGCATTTCGGAAATATTTTCGCCAGCGGCGAACTCGACGAGACGACAGTTATCCGGAAATTCCGGAATACTGCCTGCGACGGCAAAAGTTACCTCACCGCTTTCTATAACCTTGACGCCATCATCACCGTCGGCTTCCGCGTGAACTCGGTGCGGGCCGCCCAGTTCCGCCAGTGGGCTATCGGCATTTTGCGCGACTTCGCGCAAAGCCTTCGCCGAATCGGAGTTCGAGAAATACCGCATCGTGCAAGACCGCCTTTTCGAATCCGACTTCGACCGCATGATAAAGCAGCTACCCAAGAAAGACAAAACGGCATGAGTTCCATCATCGCCACCGACCTCGCCCCCGCCCCTTGGGCCAGCGAAAAAGAATGGCACCCCAAGCAGAAAATGATCCGCCGCAAGGGTGGGGCGCTCGAACTCCACATCCCCGTCGCCGACACCCGCGATATCGAGTCGTGGATTTTGAGCCTGGGGGAGCACGTCCGGGTGCTGGGGCAGGAGGGGTTGTCAAAAGCCATAATGAGTCGATACAGTAGGGCGCTTAAAGGCTGTCGCCATAAGATATCATGAGGTTTGTCAAAAACGTCGGTACGGATCGCGTCGTGGATCACATTACGCCCGCGCTGAGTGATAGTTCATTTCTGGATGTTTTATCCCCCGAGATATCACTCTTCGCGTTTGAGCATTGGATTTGCGAGCTACGTTCTTTGAAGACGTGTCGAATCGTTCTTCCCCAACAAGAGGATCTCCTGCACGTGCTAGGCAAGGATACGGACCGACATCTTCGTAATCGCCTTCTTGCCCGGTGGTTAGCACGGCAAATGCTTGAATGGCTCAATAAGACCGCCGAGATTCGGCAATCCACGCAAACTATACCTCAAGGCATTTTAATTGCCCGCAATCGGGATAAAGAACCCACGCAGAGCCTTATGGGGTCCTTTTCCTTTTCTACTCAGGGTTTAGGCATTGCTCCAGGTAATCCACTCGCCTTGATACAGGCATCCGATAATCACGAAGAAGCTAAATTGATGTCGGAATGGTTTAATGCGCAGTGGGCATTGCATTCAGGCGTAATCGACAACGATGCCACCTTGCGTAAAGCGTTGGAAAAAATCGGCACGTACAGTGATCCGCTGTCCATCTATTCCGGTATGTTGTTTCACGTATTCAAGAATAGCGGCGAAGCGCTAGACGAAGAAACCGTCATCAAAACGGCTACGGGTATTCGCGACACGGTTGTTTGGAAAAAACTATTCCGATTTCAACGCGATGGCGTCCTTGGTGCTATCGACAAACTCAATCGTTTTGGTGGATGCATCATCGCCGATAGTGTGGGCCTCGGTAAAACATTCGAGGCGCTGGCCATCATCAAGTATGCCGAATTGCGAAATGACCGGGTGCTCGTTCTTTGCCCCAAACGCCTCCGCGACAACTGGACACTCTACAAAGCAAACGACCGCCGAAATATCCTCGCCGCCGACCGGTTCAACTACGACGTGCTGAATCACACGGACCTCTCGCGCGATGACGGGCTCTCCGGTGATATCGATCTAGCCCATGTGAACTGGGGGAATTACGACCTCGTGGTGATTGATGAGTCGCACAATTTCCGCAATAAGCGTACCCCCAAGCAAGGCGGAGAAACGCGCTACGATCGCTTGATGCGGAAAATCATTAAGGAGGGCGTAAAGACCCGTGTATTAATGCTTTCAGCCACCCCGGTCAACAACCGCATGGCCGATCTCCGCAACCAGATTGCCTTTGCCACCGAAGGCGATGATATGGCGCTGGTCGATCACGGTATCAACAACATCACGGCGACCACGCAACGCGCTCAAAAGCAGTTCAACCGCTGGCTTGATATTGTCGATGAAGAGCGCTCACCCGCCAAGCTCATCGATATGCTGGGCTTCGATTACTTCACCCTGCTCGACCTGCTCACCATCGCCCGCTCCCGCAAGCACATCGAGAAATACTATGGCATTTCGGAAACGGGCCGCTTTCCCGAACGGCTAAAGCCGATCAACATTAAATCCGATGTCGACCGCGCCGGCGAATTCCGCTCCATCCGCGAAATCAACATGGAGATTCGCCGGCTGAATCTGGCCGCGTATGCCCCTTTGCGCTATGTCCTGCCCCAGAAGCAGGAGGCCTACGACAAAAAATATAGCACCCGTATTCGCGGCGGCGAGGGCTTCTTCCGGCAGGTAGACCGCGAGGAAAGCTTGATTCATCTGTTACGCGTGAATGTCCTCAAGCGCATGGAGAGCGCAGTATCGTCGTTTGCGCTAACGGTTGAGCGACAGTTGAAGGATGTCGAAGCAACTTTGCGGCGCATCGAAAACCATGATCCGGAAATCGAGGAGCTGGAAATCGAAGATGTCGATATCGACGATCCTGTTTTTGAGAGCCTACTGGTGGGACGCAAGGTGAAGGTTCTGCTGACCGATGTGGATTTGATCAAGTGGAAGCAGGATCTGATCGAGGATCGCAACCGCCTTGCCACGCTGATGGCCGCCGCCCGCGATGTATCCACGGCCCGCGACGCCAAGCTCAACGCCTTGCGCGACATGATCGCGGAGAAGCGCGCCAAACCTATCAATCCCGGCAACCGAAAGGTTCTGGTCTTTACCGCGTTTGCCGACACCGCCCGGTATCTGTACGACCAACTAGCCCCCTGGGCCAAAGAAACACTGGGCATAGAAACCGCCCTCGTAACCGGCACCGGAACGAACCAGACCACCCTGCCCCACCTGCGCAAAGACCTGTCCTCGGTACTGACCGCCTTTTCTCCTAGATCAAAAGAACGCCCCGCCGACTTGGCCAGTGAAGGCGAAATCGACTTGCTCATCGCTACCGATTGTATTTCCGAAGGTCAAAACTTGCAGGACTGCGATTGGCTTATCAATTACGACATCCATTGGAACCCCGTCCGCATCATTCAGCGGTTCGGGCGTATTGACCGCATAGGCTCGCCTAACGACCAAATTCAACTCGTGAACTTCTGGCCCAACATGGAACTCGAGGAGTACATCAACCTCGAACAACGGGTCAGCGGTCGCATGGTTTTGCTCGATATTTCTGCCACAGGTGAAGAGAACCTGATTGAACAACAATCTGGCAATCAGATGAACGACCTCGAATACCGGCGCAAACAACTTCTCAAACTGCAAGACACGGTCATCGACCTCGAAGACCTTTCCACCGGCGTTTCTATCGCCGACCTCACGCTCACCGACTTCCGAATCGATCTCGCCCAGTTCATGAAAGCTCACCCCGAGGCACTCGAAAAGATGACCTTGGGTGCCAGCGCGGTCCTGACGACCACGGAAGCCGATATTCCGCCGGGGATTATTTTCTGCCTTCGCGCCGAAACACCTGCCGCTTTACAGGCCGCAGGCGAAGGGTATCCGCTTGCCCCGCATTATCTCGTGCATGCCGGGGAAAGCGGGGATGTCCTGCTTCCCTATACCCAAGCCAAACAAATTCTCGACCGGTTGAAGCGCCTTTGCATCGGGCGTGATTTCCCCGATCCACTCGCCGGTGGACGGTTCGACAAGTTGACGCGTAACGGTGCAGATATGGCCGCTGCCCAAGCCCAACTTGCCTCCGCCGTGGCTTCGATTGTCGGTAAAGGCGAAGAACGCGCCGTAGCCAGCCTGTTCACTCCCGGCGGAACTCACTCCATGAAGGGTGAGTTTGCTGGTATGAACGATTTTGAAGTCTTGGCCTATCTGGTCATTCTGCCGGAGGCACAAGAGTGACCGAAGCGGATGTGTTGGAGGCCCTGGAGCTCCCGCCCGGATGCCTCGTCGATAAACGCGTGCCCAAAAAACTTCTCCTCGAGCATGGCGCGCCCACCGCCAGCGACCGCAAACAAATCACCGCCGGTATTGAAGATATCCACTGGGTCGCCGCCCTCAAGCCCAATACCGTCGGCATTCCCGAATACCGCGACGCCGACCGCGCCTATCTCGAAATCGCCATCCTGCGTCTGACCCTGCGTCCGGAAGCCAAGGCCACCCGTCTGATCGAATTGCTTCACCGGGCGGTCCCGTATCCCGTACTGTTGATCACCGCCGGCTCTGGTTCGTTGCAAATCTCCGTCGCCCCGATCCGCTGGGCGCAGAACGAGGCGGAAAAGACCGTGCTGGATGGCGAAGTGGTTGCCGTATCCAACGCGGATCCGTATGATCCGGTCTGCTGGAAGGCGTTCGTGGTGGCCCTCGGCTTGACCCGTCAGCCGCGCACGTCCTTGCTGGCTCTGTATCAGGGATGGACAGATTGCCTGGTCGGACTTAAAGCCTCCCGGCTGACCGGCCGGTTTACGCATGGACAGGACGCCCATGCGATGGCCACGCGCCGGGCCGCGTTGGCGAAAAGCGAGCGGCTAAACGGGGAAGTCGAGGAATTACGGAAGGCGGCCAGCAAGGAAACGCAACTGGCCAAACGGGTGGAATTGAATCAATGGGTGAAGCGTTTGGAAGCGGAACTGGCGCAAGCCCGAAAGATGATGGATGGATGACCATGAAGAAAATCAAAGCCGACGAACCTCTCGCCCAAACCGCCGACTTGGTGTCCGGCAACATCGCCCAGCTCAAAGCCCTGTTCCCCGAAATCATCACCGAGGGTCCGGATGGCGCGGCGGTGAATGTCGATGTGCTCAAGCAATTGGTCGGCGACAAGACCGTCACCGATGCCGAAGAAAAATACGGCCTCAACTGGCATGGCAAACGCAAGGCCCGCCAACTCGCCCTCACCCCCTCGCTCGGCACCCTGCGGCCCTGCCCGGAAGACAGCGTGGACTGGGACACCACGCAGAACCTCATGATCGAAGGCGACAACCTCGAAGTCCTCAAAATCCTCCAGAAATCCTACGCCGGCAAGGTGAAGCTCATCTACATCGACCCGCCCTACAACACCGGCAAAGACTTCGTCTATCCCGACAACTTCCAGGACAACATCAAAAACTACCTCGAACTCACCGGCCAAGTCGAAGGCGGCACCAAAATCACCAGCAACACCGAGGCCAGCGGACGGTTTCATACCGACTGGTTGAATATGATGTATCCGAGGCTGAAGCTGGCGAGGAGTTTGCTACGGGATGATGGGGTGATTTTTATCAGTATTGATGACGAAGAGGTGTCCAATTTGAGGTCTATTTGCGATGATATATTGGGGCCCGAGAATTTTGTCGCAAATTTAGTGTGGCAATCGCGCACATCAATATCCGATGATCATGAAATATCGCCTAATCACAACCATACAATAATTTATGCTCGTCAAAAAGAGTCGCTAGAGTTTCATGGTGAACCACTAGCAACTGAAGAATATTCAAATCCCGATAACGACCCACGTGGGCCATGGAAACTTGTTCCGCTAGATGCCAACAAGCCTGGAGGTGATACTCTTTATCCAATACGCAACCCACAAACCCAGCAAGATTATTATCCGCCTGCTGGACGTAGCTGGGCAATAAATCGGTCGGATTATGCCAAACTTGAGGCTGATGGACGTATCAAGTTTGGCATGAAAGGCGATTCAGCACCCAAGAAAAAACTATTTTTGGTTGAGCGGCAAGAAAAGGGAGACACAAAAACACCAAGTTCGCTTCTTCTGGATGCTGGAACAACTAAAGATGGCACTGAAGAAACAACAAAATTGATGGAAGAGAAAGGAGTTTTTGACTATCCCAAACCAGTTGCGCTTCTGAACCGCATTATTCAATTTGGATGTTCAACAAGAAAAACAAACCTAATAATTGACTTCTTCGCCGGCTCCGGTACCACCGGCCACGCCGTCATGGCCCAGAACGCCACCGACGGCGGCAACCGCCGTTATGTCCTCGTTCAGCTTCCGGAACCACTCGATCCGGAAAACAAGGATCAAAAAACTGCCGCCGACTACTGCGACAAACTCAACAAGCCCCGCACCATCGCCGAACTCACCAAAGAACGCCTCCGCCGTGCGGCCAAGAAGATCAAGGACGAGAACCCGTTGTTTGCTGGCGACCTCGGGTTCCGGGTGTTCAAGCTCGACAGCACGAACATCCGGGAGTGGGAGCCGAAAGCGGACGATTTGGAGGGGTCGATTCAGTTGTCGATCGAGCATTTGAAGAAGGACCGGAGCGAGGCGGATATCCTGTACGAGCTCCTGCTCAAACTCGGCCTCGACCTGTGCGTCCCGATCCAGACCAAGAACATCGCCGGGCTGGACGTGCACAGCGTCGGCGGGGGCGTCCTCATCGCCTGCCTCGCCGAAAAGATTGCCCGCGACGACGTCGAAGCCCTAGGCCTCGGCATCGTGACCTGGCGTAAGGAACTCAATCCCGCCGGCGACACCACCTGCGTCTTCCGCGACCACGCCTTCGCCGACGACGTCACCAAAACCAATCTCGCCGCCATCCTCCAGCAGCATGGGATTGAGACGGTTAGGAGTTTGTGATGAGCGAACAAGGCAATGAACCGGACATGATCGACCGGATCATCTCCGCCGTTGACGTCGGCGAGGATGTCGATTGGGAGTTCAAATCCGCCAAAGGCGGCATTCCCGGAAGCCTATGGGAAACGTATTCCGCAATGGCTAACACCGAAGGGGGCGTTATCGTTCTGGGCGTCCGGGAATCGGAGTCGGGAGCCAGAATCGACGGCCTCACCCGGGAGCAGGCGACACGCTATCTTTCCGATCTGTGGAGTGGGCTGAACAACCGGAACAAGGTCAGCATCAATCTCCTGCAAAATGGCGATGTCGCTCTGCATGATTTACCTGAGGGCATCCTGCTGACACTGCTTATTCCGCGGGCGACCCGGCATCAGCGGCCGGTATTTCTCAACAATCAGCCGATGGGCAACACCTATCGGCGGAATCATGATGGCGATTACCGTTGTTCTGATAGCGAAGTGCGCCGGATGTTTGCCGATGCTCAGGAAGCGCCAGCGGATTACCGGATTCTTCCGGGGTTCGGTTTGTCGGATTTGGATCCGGCAAGTTTATCGCAGTACCGGCAGCGCTTTCGCGCCGCCAAAGGGGATCATCCGTGGCTTGGCCTTGAGGACCGGGAGCTTTTGGAAAAACTGCAGGGATGGCGGAAGGACCGGGTAACCGGCGAGGAGGGGCTGACGCTGGCGGGCTTGTTGATGTTTGGGCACGGGGATGCTCTGCGGGATCCAGCCGCCGCTCCGGCCTTCTTTGTCGACTACCGCGAGAAAATGGATCCGGCAACGCGCTGGACGGATCGCATCTATCCGGATGGCACATGGGAGGCCAATATTTTCCAGTTCTACCAGCGTGTCTGGCCAAGGCTGGCAAGTGGCTTGCCCACGCCCTTTCAACTGGACCGGGGCATGCGGAAGGACGACACTCCGGCGCACGAAGCGTTGCGCGAAGCCTTTGTGAACGCCTTGATCCACGCCGATTATGCTGCGCCGGGTGGAGTCGTTATCACACGCCTTCCTGATGCCTTCATGATGGACAACCCCGGCACCTTGCTGGTCTCGATGGAACAGTTTCGTCGGGGCGGCGTCAGTGAGTGCCGGAACAAGGCGCTTCAACAGATGTTCCTGATGATCGGTGGTGGCGAACGGGCGGGTTCGGGCGTCGATAAAATCCGATCCGGATGGAAAAGCAGACACTGGCGTACGCCGCTCATCAAAACGCAGGCCGATCCGGATCGTGTACAACTTGCATTACCGATGGTCAGCTTGATACCGGACGAGACGATGACCTTCCTGGAAGGTCATTTCGGTCGGGGAGTCGTACAGGCCTTGGCACCAGACGAGTTGCAGGCGATTGCCACCGCACACATTGAGGGTTCGGTGGCGAATGGCCGCTTGCAGGAGTTGCTGGATCAACATCCTTCGGACATTACCCGCACTCTCAAGCAGTTATGTACAAAGGGATTACTGGAATCCGATAACCGGCGCCGGTGGGCTACATACCGCCTAAAGAGCGATGTGAGTCAGCCCAGTATATTTGACTTTCCCGCCCGGAACTCCCCTCATTTGGGGAGTAGCTCCCTACAATCCGGGTCGAACTCCCTACAAACAGAACCGAGCCCCCCTCAAACCGCCTTCAGCCCCCCTCAGAGTGGTACAATCACCAAGGAAGCCCCAAGTGAGGAGTTACTTGCGCAATTGCGTGCACTGGCCAAACCGGTTTCGGAGGCGAAGAGAGCATCAAAAAGCCTCGTGGAGCAAACCATCCTGGAGATGTGTAGACCGAATTTTATTCGGCCTCAGTTGTTGGCAAGCCTATTGGAGCGTGATGCAGGAGGTCTCCAGTATCGATTTCTTGCACCACTGTTAAAGCGAGGTTTGTTGGAACGAAAGTATCCAGATAATCCTAATCATCCTGACCAAGCTTACCGCTCAGCGCAAAAATCTGCGCGGGCTAGTATGGAATGATTTCATGAAACTCCACTTCGAACCCAATCTGGACTACCAGCGCCACGCCATCGAGGCGGTGTGCGATTTGTTCCGGGGGCAGGAAATCTGCCGGACGGAGTTTACCGTGACGCGCGATGCTCTGGGTCTGCACTACCTGCCTGGCATGTCGAATGACCTCGGTATCGGTAACCGGTTGCAGTTGTTGACTGATCACTTGGAGGAAAACCTCCGAAAAATTCAACTGCGCAACGGACTGCCGAACTCGGGCGCGGTGACAGAGAACAACCTGGACTTCACGGTCGAGATGGAGACGGGCACGGGCAAGACCTACGTGTACCTGCGATCGATCTTTGAGCTAAACAAACGCTACGGTTTCACCAAGTTCGTGATCGTGGTGCCCTCCATCGCCATCAAGGAGGGCGTTTACAAATCCCTGCAAATCACCGAGGAGCACTTCAAGGGTCTTTATGCCGGGGTTCCATTCGACTATTTCATCTACGATTCCGCCAAGCTAGGACAGGTCCGCAACTTCGCCACCAGTTCGCATATTCAGATCATGGTGGTGACGATTCAGTCATTGGTCAGAAAAGACTACGCGGTCGTTTACAAGGAAAGTGAAAAAGTCGGCGGCGAAAAACCCATTGACCTGATTCGCGCCACCCGGCCGATCATCGTCGTGGACGAACCCCAAAGCGTGGACGGCGGTCTGGAAGGTCGGGGCAAGCAGGCATTGACGGAGATGGGGCCTCTTTGCACCCTGCGTTACTCGGCAACGCATGTGGACAAGCATCACATGGTGTACCGGCTGGACGCCGTCGATGCCTACGAGCAAAAACTGGTTAAACAGATCGAAGTGGCCTCGGCGGTAATCGAGTCGGCCTACAACCGACCCTATCTGCGACTGATCAAACCGCAGACGAAACGCGGGACCGTATCTGCGCAGGTGGAGGTGGACGTCAAGGACGGGGAGGGCGTCGAACGGAAGGTCGTCACGGTGTTTGACGGCGATGATTTGGAAATGGTGACTGGTCGGGCCATCTACGAGGATTGCCGTATCGGCGAGATACGGGCGCAGAAAGGGAATGAATACCTTGAGTTGCGCTACTCCGGCGGGGAGGTCATTCTTCGGCCCGGGGAGGCCCACGGCGATGTCGATGCTCTGGCTGTTCAGCGGCAGATGATCCGGCGCACCATTCGCGAGCATCTGGACAAGGAAAAGCGCTTGCGGCCTTTGGGCATCAAGGTGTTGTCGCTCTTTTTCATCGATGAAGTGGCGCGATACCGGTCCTACGACACCGCCGGGAATCCGCTCAAAGGCGACTACGCCCGGATCTTCGAGGAGGAATACCAGCGCGCGGCGAAGCTTCCCGACTACAACACCTTGTTCAAGGAGGTGGACCTGACCACGGCCGCGCAGGGCGTCCACAACGGCTACTTCTCGATCGATAAAGCGATCCATACGCCTTTTCAGGATTTGGAGCTTAAGAAAAGCTCCAGCAGGGAGGATTTAGATACAAGCGCCTATAATCTGATCATGAAGGAGAAGGAAAAACTGCTTTCTTTCAATACCCCACTGAAATTCATCTTCTCGCACTCCGCCCTCAAGGAAGGGTGGGACAATCCCAACGTATTCCAGATTTGCACACTGCGCGACATCCGGACGGAGCGGGAGCGGCGGCAGACGATCGGGCGTGGCTTGCGGTTGTGCGTGAACCAGGATGGCCAGCGGCAACGCGGGTTCGAGTTAAACACCCTGACCGTGGTGGCCACGGAACACTACGAGGAGTTCGCCGAGAACCTCCAGAAAGAGATCGAGCGCGAGACCGGCATCCGTTTCGGCGTGGTGGAGAAACATCAGTTCGCCAGCGTCACCATAAAGGACGAGGAAGGCAAGGACGCGCCCTTGGGATTCGATCGTTCGGAGACGATTTGGGATCACTTGCGGCAGGAAGGCTACATCAACGCGCAGGGCAAGATACAAGATGTGCTCAAGATTGCGCTCAAGGACGATACCTTTACATTGCCGCCGGAGTTTGCCGAACAGCGCGCTACAATCGGTTACCTGCTGCAAAAACTGGCCGGACGGTTGGAGGTCAAAAATGCAGACGAACGGAAGCCGGTGCGGCCTCGCCAGGCTATTCTGCACAGTCCTGATTTCAAGGCTCTGTGGGACCGGATCAAGCACAAGACCACCTACCGGGTGCATTTCGATAACGAAAAGCTTGTGGCCGAGTGCATAAGCGCATTGCAGAAGGCGCCGCCGATTCCCCGCGCGCGTCTGCAATGGAACAAAGCCGATATTGCAATCAAGGATTCGGGTGTGGAAGCCAAGGAACGATCGGGCGCGGCTACAGTGATGCTGGATGAGGCGTATGAGATGCTTCCTGACGTTCTGACCGACCTTCAGGACCGCACCCAGCTAACCCGGCGCACACTGTACCGGATTCTTGTAGAAAGCCGCAGGATGGATGAATTTAAGCGGAATCCCCAAGCCTTTATTGAACTCGCCTCCGAGGCCATCAATCGTTGTAAACGCTTGGCGGTTGTGGATGGTATCAAGTACCAGCGCATCGGCGACGATGCCTACTACGCTCAGGAGTTGTTCGAGCAGGAAGAGCTGAGCGGGTACATGAAGAACATGCGGGAAGCCACGAAGTGTATTTACGAGCAAGTCGTTTACGATTCCACGCCCGAAGCGGAGTTCGCCGACCAACTGGAGCGCAACAGCGCCATAAAACTCTACGCCAAACTACCGGGCTGGTTTCAGGTCCCGACGCCACTCGGTTCATACAATCCCGACTGGGCCATTCTAGTCGAGATCGAGGATCAGGAGCGCCTCTACTTTGTTGTCGAGACCAAGAGCGAACTGTTCGCCGACGAATTTCGCGACCGCGAGAAAGCCAAGATCATATGTGGCAAGGCACACTTCGAGTCATTAATAATGAAAGAGAGCCGCCCAAGATATGTGGTTGCTCGAAATATTGGTGATGTTTTTAACGCCGTATAAGTGACAACACCGAGGTCATGACTTTGATTAAACAACCGCTTGCATACCTTCGAATTGTAGCTGAGTTTGCTAGGAAAGAATTTTCAGCCACGGGACTTTACTTTTTTCAATATGTTGAAACTTTGGACGAACAGGGCCTATGCAATTAAAAAGAAAATAATGCATTTGTGGCCATTGAAAAGTAATATGAAGACTTTTATGAGCCTATTTCGCTAAAGGCCGCATACAATCGAGCCATGTCGCATCTCGTTACAGCTCTATGCCCTCACTGCGATCAGCCGATAACGCGAAATAATCTTATCGATAGGACATACGCTCGTTGCCCAAACCGACGTTGTCGGATGGATGTGCATTTCGATCAAGCCCAACTTCATGGCAAATCTGTTCGTGAGAGAGAACGGGCTAATGCTGATGAGCGCAAGAGGGAAGAGAAAAGGAAGCTTCAAAAAGAACTCGCCGAAAAGAAAGCGCGGCAGGAAGAAATCGCCAAAAAACGGGAAGTCATAAAGATTCAGCACTATGGACGGACCCTATTGTGCCGGGCTGAGAGCAACTACATGCCGTATCAGAAGGACGGCATCGTTCGGCTGGTGTCAGATTCATCCGTTCTTCTTGCCGATGAGATGGGCCTCGGCAAAACAATTCAGGCAATAGGTTTAATAAACAGCCTTGATCTTAACCGTGTACTGATTGTTTGCCCCGCGTCACTCAAGCTCAACTGGCTTGACGAGCTGAATAAGTGGCTGGCCCGTTTCAACGGCAGGAAGATATCCGTGGTTCATGCTGCTAACCCAAAGCTCGATGGGACGATATGGATTATCAATTATGAGATTTTGGATCGTTTTATTCCCGCGCTGGAAAAGCAGGAGTGGGATCTGATTGTTGGCGATGAGGCTCACCGGATAAAGTCGCCACAAGCATTAAGAACAAAGGCATTTTTGAAGCTAAAGGCTAAACGGCGGTTACTGCTAACGGGAACCCCGGTGCTCAATCGGCCCCAAGAGCTCTGGACATTGCTGCATTGGCTGAATCCCTCACAGTGGCCAAGCTTTGCTCAATATGAGGCCCGCTATTGCATGGGGGGTAGCTCGCCAGGTGCATATTATCGGACGAGTTGGGATGCTCATCATGACCTCCACAAGGCCGTTAAACCGGTCATGTTGCGCCGCCTAAAACGAGATGTCTTAAAGGATTTGCCGCGCAAATTCCGCCAGATCATTCGCCTGCCTTGCGATGACATTAACGCTCTCAAAGAGGAGCGGGATTTGTTGATCAAGCTTGAGGTAGAGGGACGGCGGTTAAAAGAGGCCGTCCAGCATGCAAAGTTATTGAAAAATGACACCGAGCTTCAGATGGCGCTACAACAGCTAAGGGAATGGAATATTGCGCGTATGGGCCAAATATCTCGTGTGCGTCACAATACTGCCTTACTCAAAGTTCCTTATGTGGTGGAACAGCTCAGCAATATCGTAGAGCAGACGGGGAAGGCGATTTGTTTTGCCCATCACCGGGATGTTGCCGAGAAAATCCGCTACGCATTTCCTGGTCGCTCCGTCATTTTTTATGGCGGAATGTCGGACATAGAAAAAGACAAAGCAAAAAAAGACTTTCAAGAAGACCCGGAGACGTCCTTGTTTGTGGGCGGTATATCCTCCGCCGGACAAGGCATCACCCTGACGGCATCTTCAACGGTAGTCTTCGCGGAGTTGGACTGGACGCCGGCTAACCTAACCCAATGCGAAGATCGCGCTCATCGAATAGGCCAGCAAGACAATGTGCTTGTCCAGCATCTCGTAATCGACGGGTCAATTGATTCGCTCATGGCGGGCAAAATTGTAGAAAAGCAGCAAATCATTGACAGGGTTGTAGACGGCGGCCGCGTGGAAGACTCACAGCTTGATGTCGATGATCTGGTAAAGAGTTACTTAGCGAATTCAATAAATGCGGGATGAGAATCACAAGGAGGATGATGGGGACAGACAAATAGTGCCGACAAGTTGAGTTTGTAATCCACTGGCAATTAACCGGTTGCGACTTGATTTGTATTGCGGCTACTTGTCTGTCCCTTGTCCCCTCTTGGCGAATTCAATAAATGCGGGATGAAAATCACAAGGAGAATGCGATGAGAAGATCCGGGAGGCCGGCGATTGCCGGCAAAGACGATACCTACGTCGAGCTTAACCGCGTGACCTTTAGCGATAGTCGGATCGCCGAGGATTACCTACAGCGCGCGCTCGATCGGATGCCGGGAATTTTGCCGGTGGAGGAGATCGATTCATCGTTTGCCCCGATTGTCTCGCTAGGGCGGGAGGTCGATAATATCGATAATCTCTACATTTCGCCCGAGGGCAGAATCACGCTGGTGGAAACCAAGCTTTATCGTAATCCGGAGGCGGTGCGCGAAGTGGTCGCGCAGGTCCTCGATTATGCGATGAGGATCAGCAAGTGGACGTACGAGGAGTTTGAGTCCCGCTTGCAACATGCGCAAGCGCCAGCCCGGGTGGGCCCGGATGGGCTTTACAACTACGTGGCGAAGCATTTCCCGGATGAAATCATACCCGAGCAAAAATTCATCGATGAGGTGCAGAAGAATCTTCGGGATGCGCGCTTCCTGCTTCTTGTGGTGGGCGATGGCATACGTGAAAATTTAGAAATGCTGTTGGGCCATCTTCATCGATCGCCACAAATGCTCTATCGATTCGCGCTGGTCGAGGTCCAAATCTATGAAAATCCGGAGGCGCTGGATGGCCGCTTGATTATTCCGTTGGTGGTGGCCAAGACGACGGAGGTCGTCAGAGCGGTGGTTCGGGTACAAACCGAAGGTCCGGCAACCGTCGATGTCAGTGTCGAGGACGATGAGGTGGTGCGGCGTTCGGCCGATCGAAGAACCACGCTATCGGAAGATGAGTTTTACGGGGCGATCAAAAGCGATGAAGTCCGCAAGGTATATCGGCGTTTGCTTATATTTGCCGATGAATTAGGTTTGCAAACGGCGTGGCGAGCCTCATCGGTCGCGGTTCACTTACCCGATCCTGCTGGCAGCGGGCAAAATCTCTCGCTGTTTTACATGCAAACGAATGGGATCGTGGGCACGGGTTGGCTGGGGGATCAGTTAAAGAAAATTTCGTTAAGCAAAGAAATAGATGCCGCGATGATTCAACGACTGCAGCAGCACTTTAAAACACGCAGTCAAAAGAATAACCCCGAGAATATTTCACTCAATGAGTCGGCCGAAGTCATCGGCCAAAAAATGGATTATTTCACGCAAATTATTCGTTCAACTGTTGATGAAATCCGCGAAGCATCGAAGCGGCTGAATGCGGGACAAATTTCAGGGCCATAGCGTTTGCGGCAAAATCAATCTCTGCAAAATCGGCGGGTTATATCAGGATTGTATTTATGTAGGCGCCTCGAGGATATGAGGGAGGAGGATGGTGGTGTTTAATCACGAAATTGGTTTAAAGCTCTGCCGGCTGGCTGAATTGGTCTATGACGATGAGGCGGCGGCGCGGGCGGCGGGTGGGGAGATGGGGTTGGCGCTGGTGAAGTGGTCGTGGCGCGGGCAGGGGGCGACGCGGGCGGGGTTGTGGAAGGACAAGCGCAACGTCTATCTGACATTTTGCGGCACGAATGATTGGGTGGACCTGCTCGATCATATTTCCATCGTTCCTCTTCCGCATCGATGGGGGCGAATCCATGGCGGTTTCCGTTCGGCGCTGAAGCGGGTTGAGGATGAGGTGGTCGAGGCCGTGATGCGCTTGATGGGCGCCGGCGATCGCGCATTGTGGATCACGGGCCACAGTTTGGGAGGGGCGCTGGCGATGCTGATGGCGGCGCGGTTTCACTTCGAAAAAATCGACATCGCCGGCTTGTACACATTCGGTCAGCCGAAAACCGGCGACGAGGATTTCAAGCGGCATTATGACGCGGCCTTGGGCGACCGGACCTGGCGGGTGGTTCACCGGAATGATCCCGTGCCGGATTTCATGAGGATGTTGTTCCGGCACGCCGGCATATTTTACGGCTTGGGCAAAAAGTCGCGCCGCCGGATAAAACATCCCGGCCGAAAAGGTACGCATCGTTACGGCCAGACCAGGGTGTCGAGCATCCCGGATCACACGATCGCAAAATACCACGCGGAACTGGCCAAGGACGCCGCCGATCCGGTGGCATTCCGGCGAAGCTATGAGAAGGTGTGCGACATGCTGGACGCGGTGCGGCGGGACCAGTATGTGAGCTTTATCCAGTGACGGGCGTGGTGCCCCTTCCTGAAAAGCCGGCCGGTGACGGCCGGCTTTTCAGGAGGGGCAAGAATGGGTTGAAGGGGCCATTATTTAGGAGTCGAGACACTGAATCCTGTTGACACAGCCAGACGGTGGATTAATTTAAACATAGCAAGCCCACCAAGCCTCTGTCCTTCGGGATATGCTCAATTCTGGTGGGTTTTTGCTTTCTGGTACCGGCCATGAAGTACAGCAAGCCCGCCCTAACGCCCGAACAACAGGCTTTTTTGATCCTTCAGCGAGGCCTTCTTGCAGATAGACAAGTGCTTATTGAGCGGCTTTCTTCGGTTAGCTATTACCGGCTTAGCGCTTATTGGCATACCTTTAGAGAAGCTGACTCAGAAAACCTGCTAGCCGGAACATCGCTTGATGTTGTTTGGGATCGTTACGTGTTTGACCGGCAGCTTCGACTTCTGGTCATGGATGCTATCGAGCGTGTCGAGATTGCTTTGCGAACGAGACTTGTGATTGAACATACCCTGCGTCATGGACCGTTTGGATATCTGGACCGTGCCAATTTGCCTGGAATGTCCATCGATCAGCACCGGCAATTCCTGGACAAGATCAGGAGCAGTGCTAAACAAAGTCGAGAAGAGTTTGTACTTCACTTTGCGCAGAAATACACGTCTGAGACGGACTTGCCGCTGTGGATGGCCGCGGAAGTGATGACCTTCGGAGGCACACTGACATTATTCCGGAATGCAGATAAATCCATCAAGAGCCTGATTGCAGCTGATTACGATATCGCCGACGACGTTCTGGAGTCATGGCTTTTAACGCTCAACTTCATCCGGAATTTATGCGCACATCATGCGCGGCTGTGGAATCGTGGCTTGGCCGGAAAAGAATTTGCCGTGCCGAGGCGGCATAAACATCCAGCATGGCATGCGCCGATAGCGATTACGAATGACACCATGTTTGGCGTGTTGACGGTGCTTCGATATTTATTGAAGTACGTAGCACCCACCAGTCAATGGGGAAAGCGTTTCCTTGAGTTGCTTGCCCGTCATCCGGAAATTCCCATTTATTTTATGGGCTTTCCGGAAAATTGGACGACATCTCCTATATGGTCAAAAGCCGGGTTATCATGACCTCTGCTGTTGATAAATTACAATGCGATGCCGTGGCCGTCCGGTTGGTGGACGGAGGTGAGTTTTTGATTTGGGCGGCGGGGAGGGAGCGGCCCGATGAGGGGTTGGCGGAATTGTTTAGCGTCGATCACGAGGGGGTGAGGTATGCGGGCGCGGTGGCGCGCGGGGACAAGATCCAGGCGGCGCGGGAACCTAGAAAGAGTGGCGTTTATTGGCAGCCGCCCACATAGGATATTTATGCAAATTAACGGTAACGAGGTCGTAATTTGGCGGAAAAAAAGATTACGGCGCGTTGATCCAGTCGGATTCGCCGTCCGTGTAGTACTCTTTTTTCCACACGGGCAGGCGCTCCTTGATCTCGTCGATGATGTATCGACACGCTTCGAAGGCCTCGGCGCGATGGCCGCAAGCGACACCGAGCCAGATGGCGGTTTCGCCGGGGTTGACCATGCCGATGCGGTGCACGCAGCGCGTCCACAACACCGGATACCGGCGCGCCGCTTCCTGGATAATCAATTCGTATTCGGCATTGGCGAGCGCCGGTTTGGCCTCGTAGACCAACCGGGTTACGTTTCGCCCCTGGCTGTAGTCCCGTACGACCCCCTCGAAAATAACCAAGGCCCCGGCGGTGCGGAGTGCGCATTCGCGACGAAGTGCGTCGCCATTGATTGGATCAGCGTTTAGCGAGAGCATGCCTATCCCCCTGACGATGGTGGCAAGAAAAGCAGGCGGTCGCCGGATTGCACTTGATCGCGCCATTGGCAAATCCGGTCGTTGATGGCGACCCGCAACGATGATTGAGGCAATGAAAATCCGTAGCGGCGGCAAATTTCGGTATACACATCCGACGCGGTTTCCGCTTCGATGATGATCGACTCCTCGCTCCGCCCGGCCCGCTCGCGCAACATGGCGACGTACTCGATGGTCAGGTGCTTCATTTTGACGCCACTGTTCGCTTGCCACCGGATTTTTCCACCAGCCGGACCGAGGTGATTTCCATGTCATGGG
The DNA here is from genome assembly GCA_964470065.1 of uncultured Verrucomicrobiota bacterium. Taxonomy (GTDB): domain Bacteria; phylum Verrucomicrobiota; class Kiritimatiellia; order CAIVKH01; family CAIVKH01; genus CALMUP01. Next base: position 105,125 of record CAYYAR010000002.1, read on the forward strand.
TGACGGCCTTGCACATGTCGTATATCGTGAGCGCGGCGACGGTCGCGCCAGTGAGCGCTTCCATCTCAACGCCGGTCTTGTATTCGGCGGATACGGTGCAGTGAATCGTGATGACACGCCTTTTCAGCTTGATATCAAACGTGCAGCCGTCAAGGGGCAGGGGGTGGCAGAACGGGATGATCCGGCTGGTATCCTTTACGGCCTGTGTACCGGCGATCATCGCGGTGTGAAACACCGGCCCTTTTGACGCGCGCAAGTCGCCATCGCGCATCAGCGCCACGACGGCTGCGGGCACACGCATCTCCGTCACCGCCGTTGCCGTGCGGCGCGACACCTTTTTTGCGCCAATGTCGACCATCGCCGGGCGACCCTTCTTATCAATATGACTAAACTTTTTCATCCTGCTGACTTTCTATCACCACGGGTAAAATGAAAACAGACATGATTTGGATCCCGGGCTGATTTCGACGAATCCGTCACTCTCGGCAAGGGCGGCCAGATCGCCGGAGCCATGATAGGTCACGGGGTCAACACGGCATCCCGCTTTTTTGACCGGCAGCAGCAGTGTGAGTGTTGGATGCGGTTGAATTCCATCGCCCAGGGAGACGGATTCCACCTCGGGCGGTTGCATGCCGAGCGAACACTGGATGAATGGAACCACGTAACGCCGGAACACGGTAAGGGTGGACACCGGGTTGCCCGGCAAACCGAAAACGCAACATGAGCTTGTTCGGCCAAACCACAAGGGCTTGCCGGGTTTTTGAGCAATCCCGTGGAACACATGCTCAACCCCGGCGGATCGCAAGGCGTCGGGCACGTAATCAAACTTTCCTTTGGAAACGCCGCCGCTCAACAAAAGCACATCACACTGCCGCCGTGCGTTGGCAATGGCGTCGTGAATGGCCATGGCATCGTCGGCCACATGGGCGACGTCGATGTCATGGATGCCCAATTGGCGCAGGCCGCTGATCAATCCATGCTGATTCGAGGCGCGCACCTGTGTCGGTTGAATCGAATGTGCATCCACCGGCACGATTTCGTTGCCGGTGGAAATGATACCGACGCGCGGTAGGCGAACCACCGGCACCATGGCATGCCCCGTCACGGCGAGAATCGCCACGCGAGGGGCATCCAGTTTCACGCCGGGTTTCAACAGCCGATCGCCACGACGCCGGTCCGCGCTTTTCGCGTGAATGTGTTGTCCCGGCATAATCGAGGCTTCATTCTTCAAGCGGGCGATGTCGCCGTTTATGTCGATATCTTCAAATGGAACCACCGCGTCGGCATTGGCCGGCACTTCGGCGCCAGTCATGATCTGTGCGCAACCACCCGCGGTATCGATCAGCGGCTTGGCCGGCTCGCCCGCAGGGATGGTCGCTTCAAGGCGCCATGCCCGGGCCGCGATTCCGGACACGGCGATGCCGTCCATGGTGGCGCGGTTGATGGGAGGATAGTCGCGATCGGCAAAAATTTCCCGGGCGAGTATTCGACCGGTCGCCTCGTGAATGGCGACAGTCTCGACCGAATGCGGGAGGGCACACGACATGATGATTCCGTATGCCTCGTAAACAGAAAGCAAGGCCACGGGATCAGCCTCCAATTTCCGACATCAACCGGTTCCGGGGAATGACTTTATCCGCGAGCCCGTGACCCCACGGCTTGAACCAGATGGCGCTCTCGATGATTTGACGCAATTCCATGTCATCAGCGCCGCCCCGCAATAAGGGCAGCAGCGGCAATTCCTTGTCGCGCAGCAGGCACAAGCGCAACACGCCGTCCGCGGTGAGCCGGGCCCGGTTGCACCCGGCACAAAAAGGATTGCTGACCGAGGAAATAAATCCGATCGACCCGGGCGCACCCTCCAGCTGATACACACGTGCTTCGCCGTCCAGCTTGCCGCCGTTGACCGGCGTGAGCGGGCCAAGCGCGTCACGGATGGTGTCCATCAATTCGCTTTGGGTGACCACGTGACTCCGCTGATAGCCGGAGGTTTCGCCGAACGGCATCATTTCGATGAACCGCACTTGCCACGGATGAGCGAGCGTGAGCCGGGCCAGCGCCACCACGTCATCGCGATTGTTGATGTTCCGGACCGGCACGGCGTTCAGTTTCAGCTTCAAGCCTTGCTCCTCCGCGGACATGATGCCGGACCACACATCGGTCAGGTTGCCCCAGCGGGTGATGTGCTTGAACCGGCTTGGATCAAGCGTGTCGATGCTCACATTGATCCGCTTCAGTCCGGCATCGCGCAACGGTTTGGCGAGATGGCGCAGCAAGACGCCGTTGGTGGTCATGGCCAAGTCATGCAAGCCGGGAAGGCCGGCCAGGTTGCCGACGAGCGGAACGATATCATGGCGCAAGGTCGGCTCGCCTCCGGTAAGACGGATCTTGGTGAAGCCGAGTTCGACAAACACGCGGGCGAGCCGGACAATCTCGTCGTTTTGCATCAGCGCCTCCGGCGGCATGAAGGTCTGGTTTTCCAGCATGCAGTAACGGCAGCGCAGGTTGCACTGATCCGTCAGCGAAATGCGCAGATACGAGATATTCCGTCCATATTGGTCGAGCGCCATCAGAGAATCTTGAATTTCGGCAGGTCTTGAATATCGATCATACCCGCAAGGCGCTCGTGCTGGTCGACCACGACGAGATCGTCCACACTGTGCTTCTCGAACACCGCCAAGGCGCTGACGGCCAATTCGTCTTCGTGAAGCGTGACGGGCTTGGACGACATCAATTGATTGACCGGCAAATTCGGAAGTTCAGCGTCGCCGAGATGACGACGCAAATCCCCATCCGTGAAAATGCCGAGCACGCGGCGGTTGTCGTCGATAATCACCACCGAGCCCGAGCGCGCTTCGGTCATGGCCAGCACCGCCTCCTTCACGCTGTGATCAGGCTTGGCGGTGGCCACCCGTACGCCGGTGCGCATGATGTCGGAAACTTTCAGGAGCAGGGTGCGGCCAATGGCACCCCCGGGATGCAGCTTGGCGTAATCCTCCTTCTTGAATCCGCGCGCCTCCAGCAAAACCATGGCCAGGGCATCACCCATGGCCAGCGTGGCGGTGGTGCTGACCGTCGGGGCCATATTGAAGGGGCAGGCTTCGCGGTCAACGCCGACGAGGATCACGCAATCGGCGCAGCGGGCAAGAAAATTGTCACGCGAGCAGGTGAGGGCGATGACCGGCACTTCCTTGCGTTTAATGGCGGGAATCAAATCGCGCAATTCATCCGATTCGCCGCTGTAGCTGAGCGCGAGCACGACATCGCCTTCGCTGATGATGCCGAGTTCGCCGTGGAGCGCATCGGTCGGGTGCATCAGCACGGCCGGACTGCCGGTGCTGGTCAGGGTGGCGGCAATTTTCATGCCGATCGGGAGATTCTTGCCGACGCCGGTGACGACAATCTTCCGGCCCCGCCCGACGCAGGCGAGCATGTGTTCAATGGCGCGGCTGAAATGGGCGTCCAGATCGGCGCTGACCTTGCCAAGGCCCTCGGCCTCGAGGGCGATGATTTCGCGGGCGCGGTTCGTGTAGTTCAAATGATCGTCTCCGTAAAAAGTTCCAATGATTGAAAAACCGGTCACCCGGAAGTTCCAATGGTTGGAACTTTTACAAGATAGTGGATTGCCGGGATTTGGCAATCCCGCTCCCGGCGGCCGTACGACGGAAACTCATGACCTGCGCGGGTGGGACTCATTCGATTCGACGCGGCGGGCATAAAACGGGTAGCGCGCGGCGTCGTGATCTTCGGGGATGAATTTCCAGCGCTTGTATGTCCAGAGCCAATGGTCGGGCTGTCGTCGCAAAAACGATTCCAGTTCCCGGGTGATTCGCAGCGTGAGGGCGTCGGCGGCCGTGTCGGTGTCCATCGCCAGAAAAGGCGCGATGGGAATTTCGATTCCGAAGTCGCCGACATAACGGCCATCGGACTGCGGGGTCATCATGCCGATGAAAATATCGGTCTTTGTTTTAACGGCGAGCGCGGCGGGGGCGGTGGAGACGAGGACGGGCCGGTCGAAGAAGGGGAAAAATCTGCCGCCTTCCGACTGCCGCGTGTTTTGATCGAGCACAAGCGCGACTTTGTCGCCGGCGGTAACGGCCTTGAGCAGGCCGCGGAGGGCGCCTTGGCGGCGGATGATGTGCTGACCGGTGCGGCGGCGGGCGGCGATGAATTGCTCGTCCACCGTTTCGTTTTTCAGCGGCTTGGCCACGCTATGAAGGGGAAACCCGCGCGCGGTGATAGCCATGCCCATGACCTCCCAGTTGCCGTAATGCGCGGTGATGCAGATGTGCGGTCGATTCACAAAGAGCGGTTGAAAACAGTCGTTGAAGTCAACGAACCTGGCAATGCGCGCTTCGCTCCGGTGGGAGAACCAGAAGGCATCCAGCATGACGAGCGCAAACGAGCGGAAGGATCGGCGGAGGATGCGGTTTTTTTGGGTGGGGGTCTTCGTCGCTCCGAAAGCGAGGTCGAGGTTGGCCCGGCCGATGCGCACGAGTTGCCGGCTGAACAGATAAGCGGTGGTGCCGGACAAGGCGGCCAGCCAAACGACGGCGCGGCGGGGCAGGCGGGGAATGACCCGGAAGGCAAGCCATGTCATCCCGTTTTCGAATTTCGCGCGTATGGGATGTCGGACCTTCATGGCTGGCTGGCCGTTGCCGCAGTGGAAGATGGTGAGCCGGGCGGGGCTCGAACCCGCGACCACAAGCTTAAAAGGCTCGTGCTCTACCAACTGAGCTACCGGCCCATCTCTGCTCGAACGGACTGGAGAAACTATGCAATCAGGTAAGGTTTGTCAAACATGCGCGCTTCGGATTATGTTTATTAATGCTTCAGGTCAACTTCAGCATCCTGACCCCGGTGGTCAAGCGCATCATGATTGCCTGCGGGGCGGTATTTCTCCTGCAGATGGTGCTGCCCTTTCCCGCGGACCGCGCCTTCGTCGAGTGGTTCGGCATCAGCGTGTCGGGGATTGCCTCCTGGCACGTCTGGCAATTCGTGACGTATGCGTTTTTGCACGGCGGTTTCATTCATTTGTTGATGAATACCATCGGGCTTTTTTTCCTTGGCCCCGAGTTGGAGCGCTATCTGGGCGGGAAAATGTTTTTCATCCTGTTCATGTTCTGCTCGATATTGGGCGGGCTGGGCTGGTTGACGTTGACGTGGCCATACGAGGGCGTGTGCATCGGAGCTTCCGGGGGCGTATTTGGCCTGATCGGCGCGTTTGCCGGGCTATTCCCGCACCGGCAGTTGACCCTGTTGGTGTTTTTTGTGCTTCCGGTGACGATGCCGGCATGGCTGCTGGCCGTGCTGTTCGGGTTTATGCAGTTGGCGTATTTGCTCAATCCCGGCGAGTCGAGCATCGCGTATGCCGCGCATCTGGCCGGCGGTGTGGCGGGCTATTTGTTTGCGCGTGTCATGTTCCGGCCGGGGCGGGCATTCAGGGTCGGCTCGCTTCGTCGACCTGCGCCGCCCGCCGGACCCACCCGCGAGCAGATCGATGCCATTCTGGACAAGATCACCCGCGACGGTCTGCATGCCTTGACGCCACGCGAGCGCGAGATGCTCCACCAAGCGCGCCGCTGATCAAGGCGCATGCCTCGCATCCGAACCGCAGGCTTTGTGACGGTACGGTTTTTTCTGGTCGCCGCATGGCGCGCTGACCATACTATCGACCTATGAAAATTTTACTTACCGGCGGCGCCGGCTACATTGGAAGCGTGACTACGGAGCTGCTGCTTGATCGCGGCCATCAGGTGGTGGTGTTTGATAATCTGGAGCGGGGGCACCGCGCTGCCATCGATGACCGTGCGCATTTTGTGCATGGCGACCTGCGTAATCCCGGCGATATCGGTAACGCCATGCAATCGGCCAGACCGGATGCCGTGATGCATTTCGCCGCGTATGCGCTGGTGGGCGAATCGATGGAAGACCCGATGATGTACTTTCGCAACAACGTCATGGGCGGATTAAATCTCGTCGATGCGATGCAAAAGACCGGTGTGCCGCGGATTGTGTTTTCGTCCACCTGCGCCACGTATGGGCAGCCCGAGGTGATGCCGATGACCGAGGATCTGCCGCAGCGGCCGACGAACCCCTACGGTGAATCCAAGCTGCAATTCGAGAAAATACTGCGCTGGTTTCAGGAGCGGCGCCAGTTGCAGACCGTCTTTCTGCGCTATTTCAACGCCGCCGGAGCCACGGAGAAATTCGGCGAGGATCACGAACCGGAATCACATCTGATTCCCAATGTGCTGTTTGTTGCGCTCGGCAAGAAGGACCGGGTCATGATGTTCGGGGACGATTACGAAACGCCCGATGGATCATGCATTCGCGATTACATTCATATCGTCGATCTCGCTCAGGCGCACATTCTCGCCTTGGAGGGCACCATGCAGGGCGCCTATAATTTGGGCAACGGGGACGGTTATTCCGTCAAGCAAGTGGTCGATGTCGCCCGGGAGATTACCGGGCATGAGATTCCTTCCGTGGTCGCCCCGCGGCGACCGGGTGATCCGGCCCGCTTGATCGCTGCGGCGCACAAGGCTCGTCGCGAATTGGGTTGGAATCCGAAATATCCCGACTTGCGCACCATCATGCAGCACGCCTGGAATTGGCATTGCCAGCATCCGCAGGGCTATCACAAATAATTCATGCGGCCCGAACTCGAACTGATCACCACCGGCGCCGAGCTGCTCAGCGGCCGCACGGTTAACCGGCATGCGCAATGGCTCGGCGGCGCGCTGGATAAGATCGGTTGGCGGCTCACCCGCGACACCACCGTCCCGGATAATCACGCGGCCATCGCGGATGCACTGGCCTCGGCCTGTGTCCGTTCGCGTGTAGTAATTTGCACCGGCGGGCTCGGACCTACCAGCGACGATGTCACACGTGATGTGGCGGCGGCGTGGGCGGATGCCGGCATCGTGATGCATGAGCCCTCCCGCCAATTCGTGCGGGAAATCTATGCCCGCCGCCACAAGCCGCTGAATGACATGGTCGAGCGGCATGCCCTGGTGGTGGAGGGTGCGCGCGTGCTGGAGAATGCACATGGCTTGGCGCCGGGTGAGCATCTTGAGAAGCATGGGCAACACGTGTTTCTTTTGCCGGGTCCGCCTCGCGAATTTCAAGGGGTGATGAACGATCATGTGCTTCCCTGGTTGGATGCGCTGGGCATCGGCAGTCGGGCGCGCCGCCAGGTTTTCCAGGTCGCGGGCATGGGCGAGTCGGATATTGTGGCGGCGATGATAGCGGATGGGTATGACGACTTGCAGGTCGATACGGCCTACTGTGCGGCGCCTTCGCGCGTAAGCATCCGGATTGATGAGCGTCCGGCATGTGCGGGTGATTTTGATCGTGCCGTGGCCCTGGTCGAACGCGTGGTGGGCCCGGCGATCTTTGCCCGCGCCGATACATCGCTCGAGGAGATCGTGCTGGAGACGCTGATGCGTCATGGTCGCACGCTGGCCGTGGCCGAGTCTTGCACCGGCGGCTGGATCGGACAGCGATTGACTGCCGTGGCCGGCTCTTCGGCGGTGTTCCGGGGTGGTGTCATTGCCTACCACAACGAGGTTAAAGTGAAGCTGCTGGGTGTGGAGGCCCAGCTGCTTGCCGATTGTGGCGCGGTCAGCGAGGAGGTTGCCCGCGCGATGGCGACTCGCGTGCGGCAGGTGTGTGGGGCGGATTATGGTTTGGCGGTGACCGGGATTGCTGGTCCGGGTGGTGGATCGGCGGAGAAACCGGTGGGCACGGTGTGGTTGGCAGTGGCGGATGAGCGGCAGGTATGCACCCGTAGTTGGGCGCTTGGAGGAGGGCGTGACGCGGTGCGCGAGGCATCGGCTTTGCTGGCCTTGGATCTGTTGCGCCGTTTCTTGATTTGACCGGAAATGTCGTTCTTTCGCTTTTTGCGATTGTTTATTTTTTGTTTAGACTCTAAAAACGAGCCCGTTTGGGAGGCGTATCATGAATATGAATCTAGTGTATCTTGCTCTGCTGTCGTCGGTTGCCGCACTACTGTTTGCCTTTCTTAAGAGTGCGTGGATTGTCCGGCAGGATCCTGGTAATGCCAAGCTGCAGGAAATCGGTCGAGCGGTTCGCGAGGGTGCGATGGCATTCTTATCCCGCGAATATAAAATTCTGGCCATCTATGTGGTCGCCGTATGCGCGTTGCTGTATGTCTTCAGCTCCGGGCATTTGCGGTATGCCAGCCTGTCTTTTTTTGTGGGTGCCACTTGCTCGGCTGTGGCCGGTTTCTTCGGTATGCGCGTGGCAACCAATGCGAACTCCCGCACCGCCAACAGCGCCCAGCATGGCTTGCAAGCGGCGCTGAAAGTGGCCTTCTCCGGTGGCTCCGTGATGGGTATGAGTGTGGTCGGATTGGGGCTGCTTGGCATATCGGGACTCTTCCTGCTGTTTGTGCAATTTTGGGGTGGCACGGTCGAAGCATTGAAGTCGACGGTGTTGCCGGTGTTGTCCGGCTTTTCTCTGGGCGCGAGTTCGATCGCCTTGTTTGCCCGTGTGGGTGGCGGCATTTACACGAAGGCCGCGGATGTCGGCGCCGACCTCGTCGGCAAGGTGGAAAAAAATATCCCCGAGGATGACCCGCGCAATCCGGCCACCGTGGCGGACAATGTCGGCGACAATGTCGGCGATGTGGCCGGCATGGGAGCGGATCTTTTCGAGTCATATGTGGGTGCGATTATCGGGGCCATGGTATTGGGCGCGGCCGCCGGATCGCTGGAACTGGTTGCGCTCCCTTTCATGATCGCGTCCACCGGGATATTCGTTTCCATTCTCGGCACATTCTTTGTCCGCACCCGCGAGGGCGGAGATCCGCAATTCGCACTGAATCTCGGCACGCTGGGTGCCGGATTCCTCATGGCGGTGATTTCGCGCCCCCTCATATTGAAGTTCGCCCCGGCCGAGTTTCAGATAGGCGCAGCGACGTTCACTTCCGAAGGGGTATTTTGGTCGGTGATCACCGGGTTGGTCTCGGGTATTTTGATCGGGTTGCTCACGGAATATTACACCGCGCTCGGTCGCTCGCCGGTGAAGTCCATCGCCGATGCTTCGACCACCGGATCCGCAACGAACATCATCGCCGGCCTCGGTGTCGGCATGATGTCGACCACGTTGCCCGTCTTGTGCTTGGCGATGGCGATTGTGGTTGCCCACGAATTGGCCGGTATCTACGGCGTCGCGGTGGCCGCCCTCGGTATGCTGGCGACCACGGGTATTCAACTGGCCGTGGATGCGTACGGTCCGATTGCCGATAATGCCGGTGGATTGGCGCAAATGGCGCAAATGCCTCCGGAGGTGCGCGAGCGCACGGACAAGTTGGATGCCGTTGGCAACACCACGGCGGCCATCGGCAAGGGATTTGCCATCGGATCGGCCGCGTTGACCGCGTTGGCCTTGTTTGCCGCGTTTGAGCAAACCGCGAATATCGAAATGATCGACGTCGCCAAGCCCAAGGTGTTGGCCGGCGTGTTGATCGGAGCGATGATGCCGTTTCTGTTCTCTGCGCTGGCGATTGGTGCGGTCGGCCGGGCAGCCCACAAGATGATTGATGAAGTCCGCCGTCAATTCCGCGAGATCCCCGGCATTATGGATGGCAGCGGACGACCGGACTATGCGCGGTGCGTGGACATTTCAACCGCCGCGGCCTTGAAGGAAATGATCGCTCCCGGATTATTGGCCATCATCACGCCGATTGTGGTCGGCTATTTTGGCCGGTTGGAGATGCTGGGTGGTCTGCTGTGCGGTGTGTTGGTTGCCGGTGTGCTCATGGCGTTGTTCATGGCAAATTCCGGCGGTGCCTGGGACAACGCCAAAAAGTACATCGAGGGCGGGGCTCATGGCGGCAAGGGCTCCGAGGCGCACAAGGCGGCGGTGGTCGGTGATACCGTTGGAGATCCGTTCAAGGACACGGCGGGTCCGGCCATCAACATCCTCATCAAATTGATGTGCATCGTATCGTTGATAATTGCCCCGATGTTGCTCTGATTCGGGCGGCCTAACCGCGCATTTTTTTGCCTCGATTTAGTTGGAACAAATCGGGGTTCCGGGGTATTCTCATCCTAGAGATGAACGAGACGCTGCATCTTCTTCCTGTCCGGCGCGGCATCTTGAGGATTTGTCGAAATCCTTTCCGTTCCACCTGTCCCTTTGTCCGTCCAGTCCGGTCCTTTCCCGGGATCGCTCCGGCCGGAACGCAAGAACAAGACCGAACCGATAAACCCCATATGGAGTAAGCATTATGGATATCCTGACGCATGCCGAAAAGTTCACATTGGATGATCAAAAGAAAGCGTTGATCGAGGAGAAGGTCGGGCGTCTTGAGCATTATGCGCCGCGCGCCTTGCGGGCCAGAGTGACCGTGCGTATGGATAGCCCTCATCAGAATGACAAGCAGTTTACCGCAAAGATTCTGCTGGAGATTCCCGGTAATGATCTCGCGGCGGAAAAGAAGGCAGGCGAGCCGCTTGAGGCGGTCGACCTGCTGGTGGAGAAGATGGAACGCCAGTTGGAACGTCGTAAAACGGAGCATCTGGCCCGCCGCACGCGGGGACCGACCGAAAAAGCCATCGCCATGATGGCCTTGTAATCATCCGGCGGCGCCTGCTGCCAGTTGCCTGGCCGGGGTGTGGATAGGGCATATCCTGCCCCGGTCATTGTTTCCTGAGTTCAACATGTCGATCGTCTGCTATTGTAAGTCATTGATGTGCAACAGTTGAGTTTTCGATCGGAGTCATTTCGGGTGTCTCATGCTATGTGGTTTGGTATGGCGACCAGCTGATCTGTGGCATCGTCCGTTGGCGTGGGTGATGGCTCGCGGCATCCGGCCGCATCGCGGCGGCCCATTTTGGGCGCTTTCGGTGTTGGGCTCTCGGTCGCGGACATGAGTCCAGCGACCGTTCGCCCGCCGTGAAATCGCCGCAAACTGGGCCTACCGCGATGCTCATTTCGCGTGCCGCGAAATGACCGGATGCCACTCGCGCTCACGCATCTATCCGCCGCCGAAGGCGGATAGATAAAGAAAGCATCAACACCCGGATTCTCCGCAAGCTGATTTCCGCAGGCATGTACGTCAGGGTGTCCCATTGTTGAAGTCAGGCGACCTTTTGGTTGCGAAAGACGAAATGATCATTTAAAAATCGGCGCCATTATACGGGTTCGCGGAATTTTTAGTCCGGAACATTCCGTCGGTCGCGGCAAGCGTTTAACTATTTCATACACGGAGTATTGGATGAACTGGATGCAGGCCCTGATGGGGGGCTTATTAATCGGATTGAGCGCGGTGGTGTTGCTGGTCGCCAACGGCCGCATCGCCGGCATCAGCGGTATTTTCAACCGGGCGATTTCGCCGCGCGAATCCGCGGCATGGACGTGGTTATTTCTGGGCGGGATGATCGCGGGCGGCGTGGTCTATGAGCGCCTGGTGGCGTCGGCTCCAACGCCGGTTTCCGCGCTTGCGCCGGTGATCATGCTGGCGGGTGGACTGTTCGCGGGCTTCGGCGCGCGGATGGGCGGAGGGTGCACGAGCGGGCATGGCGTCTGCGGTTTGGGCCGGCTTTCGTTGCGCTCGCTGGTGGCGGTGTTGACCTTTATGGCGACAGCGATTGTGACGGTGTGGGTGGTGCGGCATAGCGGGTGGTTTGCATCATGAAAATGCATCTTGCTGCGTTGGTTTCCGGCTTGTTGTTTGGTCTCGGGTTGGGCGTATCGCAGATGATCGACCGGGCGCGCGTGCTCGGATTTCTGGATGTGACCGGCGCGTGGGATCCCGCGCTGATGTTTGTACTTGGTGGCGCGGTGGGCGTGACCGTGATTCTTTTCCGTGTGGTAGTGCGCCGCTCCAAGCCGTTGTTTGATGAGATGTTTCATTTGCCAATGAAAAAACAAATTGATTCGCGCCTGATTTGGGGTGCGGCCATGTTCGGCATCGGATGGGGTCTGGCCGGGTATTGTCCGGGGCCGGCGATCACGTCGCTGACGCTCGGCTCATGGAATCCGGTGTTGTTTATGGTGGCGTTTGCCGCCGGTTCGTATCTCGCCCGGTTGTTTGAGCGGTGCGGCGCGAAGCCGGAGGATGCGTAATCTTACCCGAACCGAAGCGCGGCGGCCGCGGCGGTCGCGATGCCCCCGGCCTCTTCGATCGAATTTCCCAGTGCGGTGATATGGCCCATTTTGCGGCCGCGGACACTGCGCGCTTTACCGTATATATGTATGTGCGCGCCGCCGATGGCGCGGGCCTTGTCCAGGCCTGCGGGCTCGCCGGGCCCATCGCCGTGGCCGAGCAGATTCACCATGACCGCGGCGGGCTTGATCATGGCCACGGATCCAAGCGGAAGGCCGGCGACGGCCCGCAGATGATTTTCAAATTGGGAGCAGGCGCAGGCTTCGATGGTGTAATGACCCGAGTTGTGCACACGCGGGGCAAGCTCGTTGATGAGGATGCGGTGGTCGCGTCCGAGAAACAATTCCACACCCATGGTGCCGATGCCGCCGATCGAGTTGATCGCGGCGACGGCGAGATCACGAGCATGCCCGGCGAGTGCATCGCTCACCTCGCCGGGTGCGCGGACGATATGGCAGATGTGGTTTTCCTGCACCGTTTCCACCACGGGATAGACCGCGGCTTCGCCACGGGTGGACCGGCAGACCATCGTGGCCAACTCGCGCTCGAACGGGCAGTATGCTTCGACGTACAAGCCCTGCGCCTGGTAAAGCGCGGACCATGCGGCAGGTAGTTCATCCCCGCCGCGCACGGTGGCGTTGCCTTTGCCGTCATAACCAAGATGACGCCGCTTTAACACCACCGGCCATCCGTGTTCGCGCGCGAACGATTCGACATCGTCCGGCGTAGTCACCGCGCGGCAGGGTGTGACGGGCAAGCCGGCGTGTAGCAGCGCCTGCTTTTGATGCCACTTGTCCTGAATCAATTTGATCGAGTCGAGGGTGGGAAAGAGAGGCGTGCCGGACCACTCGATGGCCTCGAGAGCGGCGGGATCGATGAATTCGTTTTCCAGCGTGACGATGTCGACGGTGCGGGCGAAATCACGCGCGGCGGCCGGATCATTCGGGTCGCCTTCCACGGCGAGCTTGGCCAGCCCGGGCAAGGCGTCGGAACTTTTCCGGACGAGCACGCGGATGTCGATGTCCAGCGCACGCGCGGCTTCGGCGAGCATGAGGGCGAGTTGTCCGCCGCCGAGAATGCCGATGCTGATGCGCGATGAATTCATAGTAGTATGGATGTAGCGGAACGGAGGCGCGTTCGAGAAGCAAAAACGTAAAAGTTCCAATGATTGGAAAAACGACTCGCCAAACGTTCCAATGATTGGAATTTTTTACCTATGAGTGATTTAAGCGTTCGATTTGGCGTGGATTTGGGTGGCACCAAGACCGAGATTATCGCGCTTGATCAGGCCGGCACGGAGTTGTACCGCAAGCGGGTGCCGACGGATCGACGCGGTTACGAGGCGATTGTCGCGATGCTGGCGGGGTTGGTGGAGGAGGCGGAGGGCGCGTTGGGTGTCCGCGGGACCGTCGGGGTGGGCATTCCGGGGACGGTTTCTTCGCGGACCGGGTTGGTGAAAAATGCCAACACCACGGAGTTGATTGGACATGCGCTGGATCGCGATCTGGGGGCGCGGCTGGGTCGCGAGGTGCGTTGTATGAACGATGCGAATTGTCTGGCGTTGTCTGAAGCCGTGGATGGTGCGGGTGCGGGGCATCGCGTGGTGTTTGCGGTGATTGTAGGCACGGGGTGCGGGGCGGGCATCGTGATGGATGCCAAGCCGTGGACGGGGGCGAACATGGTGGCGGGCGAGTGGGGGCATAATCCGTTGCCGTGGATGACGGACGAGGAATTTCCGGGCGTTTCCTGCTGGTGTGGTCAGCGTGGCTGTATCGAGCGCTATCTTTCCGGCACCGGTTTTGCGGATGAGTATGAGCGCGTGTCCGGTCACCGGCTGAGGGCGCCGGAGGTGGTGGAACGGATGCGGGAGGGCGATGCGGGAGCAAGCGCGGTGTTCAGGCGTTATGTCGACCGGCTCGCCCGGTCGCTCGCGCAAGTGATCAATGTGCTGGATCCGGATGTGATCGTGTTGGGCGGAGGGATGAGCAACGTCGACGAGCTTTACCAGTTGGTGCCGCCGCTGTTATCCCGGCATGTTTTCGGAGGCGAGGCGTTTACGCCGTTGCGCAAGAATCATTACGGCGATTCCAGTGGCGTTCGCGGGGCGGCGTGGTTGTTCAGTTCGTCCGCGGACGGAGGCTGAACGACACGCGGAGGCTTTCGAGTCCGTGAAAGTGGTAGATGTTTCTGTAGCGGAAAGATTCCGCCGGCTGCATGTTCGCTAAGCGCTCGAAGAGAAGGGGGAGGGCCATTTGCAATTCCAGGCGGGCCAGCGGCGCGCCGACGCAAAAGTGGATGCCGGCGCTGAAGCTGACGTGCGGATTGGGTGAACGGGTGGGGATGAAGGTGTCCGGGTCGGGAAATTTTTCCGGATCGTGATTGGCGGCGGCGAGCATCAATCCGACTTTGTCTCCTTTGCGAAGGGCGATGCCGGCAACCTCGATATCCTCGAGCGCGTAGCGCGTGAACAAATGCAGCGGCGGGTCGTAGCGGAGGATTTCTTCGATGTGACCGGGGGTGAGTGGTTCGCGGATGTCTTGTTCGAGCAGGATGCGAATGCCATTGCCGATGGTGTGCACGGTGGCTTCGTGGCCGGCATTCAGCAGGAGGATCGCGGTGGTGATGAGTTCATCCTCGGACAAGGTTTGTCCGCGGTCTCCGGCGCGAATCAATTCGGACAGCAGGTCTTCACCCGGATTTTGGCGGCGCTCGCGGATGTAGTCGCGCATGAAATCCGTGAAGGCGATGGTTGCTCGCACGGCGGCATCTTCGATGGTGCGGTCCCGGCGCGCTTGATACATGCCGACCATATCGTGTGACCAGGCAAGCAGTTGCGGGGCCAGCGAGCCGGGCATGCCCAGCAGCGAACAGATGACCATCACGGGTATGGGTGTTGCGTAGGCTTCGAGGAGGTCGACCTCGTTGCGTCCTGCCATCTGATCGATTAGTTCGTGGCAAAGGGTCTCGATGGCGGGGCGCAGGCGTTCCACTTGCCGGGAGAGGAAGGCTTTGCTGACCAGGCTGCGCAGGCGGGTGTGCACGGGTGGTTCAAGTTCGAGCAGGGAATGTTCTTCGAAGGCGTAAAACGGGGCGAGGTGCGGGGGCGTTTCCGGCCAGCCGAGTTCCTCGCGGGTGGCGACGTGCAGGATCTGGCGGCCGAACCGGGGGTCGCGCAGGATACTGTTCACATCGGCATGCCGGGCGAAGCACCAGTAGCCGTATTCCTCCCAAAAAAAGACGGGGGCCTGTTCCCGGATGGATTTGTAGGCGGGGTAGGGGTTCTGGTAGAAGGATGGATCGCAGGGATCGAGGTGAACGCGCCGGCGTGAGGGGTTGATTCGCATGCAAGCTGGAGGCTGGCAGAGTTGAGCGGGCGGGTCAAGGCGGGGGCGGCGAGCCAACCGGGTCGCAGGAAAAATATTTTTCAAAAATATCTGTTGACTCGCAACTGGGAACAGCTATTGTTGTGGGCTGATTTGCATCTGGCGTCGAACTGTTACGGGTACGGGCCAAGCAAAGGCATATGACGACGAAAATGACTGAAATTCCTTGGTTCAGCCTCACGAATCAAGGAACCGGGAATTTTTGTCGTTTGGTGTTTTAACCAATTTCGGCGTGGTAACATGTCGTTGTTTGTGTGGTGTTGGGGTTGAGGTTGAGCGAGAACAGGATTGGCCCACGTAGCTCAGTTGGTAGAGCACGTCCTTGGTAAGGACGAGGTCAGCGGTTCAATCCCGCTCGTGGGCTCCAGCAAGATAAACTTAAACTGAAACGGTAAATCGTAGTCGAGGAGAGCAAGATATGGCTAAAGATAAATTCGAACGTACCAAGCCGCACGTCAACGTCGGCACCATCGGTCACGTGGACCATGGCAAAACGACATTGACCGCGGCGCTTACCCGTGTGCAGTCCCTCCGGGGCATGGCGAACTACATTGGTTATGATCAGGTCGCCAAGGCGTCCGAGTCGCAGGGTCGCCGCGACCCCACCAAGATTTTGACGATCGCGATTTCGCACGTCGAGTACGAGTCGCCCAACCGTCATTACGCGCACGTCGACTGTCCCGGCCACGCCGATTATGTCAAGAATATGATCACCGGCGCCGCCCAGATGGACGGAGCTATTCTCGTGGTCAGCGCTTCCGACGGTCCGATGCCCCAGACCCGCGAGCACATTCTGCTGGCCCGTCAGGTGGGTGTCCCGGCGATCGTAGTGTTCTTGAACAAGTGCGACACGGTGGACGATCCGGAATTGCTCGACCTCGTCGAGATGGAAATCCGCGAATTGTTGAGCAAGTACGACTTCCCGGGCGACGACACCCCGATCATTCGTGGTTCCGCGCTGGGCGCCTTGAAGGCCGAGAAGGCCGACGATCCGGCGACGAAGTGCATTGCCGACCTGCTGGCCGCCTTGGATAGTTTCATCAAGGAGCCGGTCCGCGAAATCGACCAGCCGTTCCTGATGCCGGTGGAAGACGTGTTCTCGATCGAAGGTCGCGGCACGGTGGTGACCGGCCGTATCGAGCGCGGTGTGATCAAGGTTGGCGAGGAAATCGAAATCATCGGTCTTCGCGACACAACCAAGACGACGATCACGGGTGTGGAAATGTTCCGCAAGCTGTTGGATCAAGGCCAGGCCGGCGACAATGTCGGTTGCTTGCTCCGCGGCTTGAAGAAGGAAGATGTCGAGCGCGGCCAGGTGTTGGCCAAGCCCGGCACGATCACCCCGCACACCGAGTTCAAGGCGGAAGTGTACGTCTTGAGCAAGGACGAGGGTGGCCGTCACACGCCGTTCTTCAAGGGCTATCGTCCGCAATTCTACTTCCGCACCACCGACGTCACCGGCGACATTACGTTGCCGGCCGGCGTGGACATGGTGATGCCGGGCGACAATGTGAGCTTCGACGTGAAGTTGATCACCCCGATCGCGATGGAAAAGACCATGCGTTTCGCCATCCGCGAAGGTGGCCGTACGGTCGGCGCCGGACGCGTGACGGAAATCGTCAAGTAACAGACGGTCACCAATCGAGCCGCGCGGGGATTTCCCCCGGGCGGTTCGGCTGCGTGATCCGGAGAGGATGTCATGCCACGGGAATTGATCACATTGGCCTGCACGGAGTGCAAGCGGCGTAATTACACGTCTACAAAAAACAAGAAGCTGAGCACCGAGCGCGTCGAGCTGAAAAAATATTGCTCGAATGAACGTAAGCACACGGTGCACCGCGAAATCAAATAGGAATCGATTTGGCGAGATAGGCCAGTAGCTCAATTGGCAGAGTACCGGTCTCCAAAACCGGTTGTTGGGGGTTCAAGTCCCTCCTGGCCTGCCAGCGTTGAGGGCGGTCCCGGCGGGTGGAGTCGAAACATGGGTAAAATGCAAAACGCAATCACGGGAACGAAGACGTTTCTTGGCGAAGTTCAGGATGAACTCAAGAAATGCGCGTGGCCTACGCAAGGCGAGTTGATCCAGTCCACGTGGGTGGTGATCATTTCCGTCTTCATATTGGCCGCGGTGGTGACGGTGAGCGATTTGGTTTTGATGCAGATCATGAAGTTGGTGATCCGCTGATGGGCGCAACGATGACGGACGTACTCGAAAAACAATGGTTTGTGCTTCACACGCTCTCCGGTCAGGAGTCGCGGGTGAAGGAAAATATCGAGCGCCGGGCCAAGCTGGAGGAGATGGGCGAGCTGGTGGGCGAGGTGTTGGTGCCTACCGAGAAGGTCTCGGAGGTCAAGCGCGGCAAAAAAACCACGACGACCCGCAAGTTTTATCCCGGCTACGTGCTGATCAATATCCAGTTGTACGACGACAAGAAGCAGTTGATCGAGAAGTCCTGGTACTTCATTCAGAATACCACGGGCATCATCGGTTTTGTCGGTGGCGAGCGGCCGGTTCCGTTGCGCAAGGAGGAAGTGCGCAGCATCCTCAACCAGATCGAGGAGAAGCAGGAAAAGGTCGCCCCCAAGGTGGCGTTCAAGGTGGGCGAGACGGTGAAGATCAACGACGGTCCGTTCCTGAATTTCAATGGAACGATCGACGAGATCGATCCGGAGCGTGGCAAGTTGAAGGTATCGGTTTCCATTTTCGGTCGTTCGGCTCCGGTCGAACTTGAATATTGGCAGGTTGAGCGGGCCTAACCCGCAGGACAAGTTTATATGGCAAAGAAAGTAACAGGCATCGTTCGTTTGCAGATTCCGGCTGGCGCGGCCAACCCGGCGCCGCCGGTCGGACCGGCGCTCGGTCAGCAGGGCGTGAACATCATGGCCTTCTGCAAGGAGTTCAACGCGGCGACCCAGAAGGATGCCGGAATTGTGATTCCGGTTGTGATCACGGTCTACCAGGACAAGTCATTCAGTTTCATCACGAAGAGTCCGCCGGCTTCGGCGCTGCTCAAGAAGTCGGCTGGTATCGCCAAGGGTTCCAGTGTGCCGAATCGCGACAAGGTCGGCAAGGTGACCAAGGACCAGGTGAAGGAAATCGCCAAGACGAAAATCAAGGATTTGAACGCCCAGGATCTGGATCATGCGTGCCGCATCATTGAAGGCACCGCCCGCAGCATGGGCATCGAGGTAATGTAACCATGGCCAAGCACGGTAAAAAATATACGGCAATCAAGAGCAAAGTGGATGCAGCCAAGACCTACGAGGTGGCTGATGCCATCAAGTTCTTGAAGGAGCACAAGTTTTCCAAGTTCGACGAAACCGCGGAGATCGCATTCCGTCTCGGCGTTGATCCGACGCAGTCCGATCAAAACGTGCGCGGCACGGTTTCCCTGCCGCACGGCACCGGCAAGAAAGTGCGCGTGGTGGTGTTTGCCACCGGTCCGGCGGCTGAAGCGGCGCGCGCCGCCGGTGCGGATGAGGTCGGTTACGAGGAGTTGCTTGAGAAGGTGAAGGGTGGATGGACCGGCATGGATGTCATCATCGCCACGCCCGAAGCCATGAAGGAAGTCCGCAAGCTCGGCAAGGTGCTCGGCCCTCGCGGCCTGATGCCGAATCCGAAAACCGGCACGGTGACCGATGATACCGGCAACGCGGTCAAGCAGTTTCAGGCCGGACGCGTCGAGTACCGCATGGACAAGAACGGCAATCTCGCCGTGCCTTTCGGCAAGCTTTCGTTCACCGTCGAGTCACTCGTCGACAATTGCAAGGCGGTCGTCGAGGCGGTCCAGCATGCGCGTCCGCCCACGGCCAAGGGCGTGTTTATCAAGCGCTGCACGATCACCTCGACCATGGGCCCCGGGCTGCATGTCAACGTCAAGGATGCCGCGGTCGCGGCGTAGGGAATGGATTCATGAGACCAGAAAAACAATCTATTGCGGAAGAAATCAAAAAGAAGGTGAGCGGCTCCACGTATTTTATTGTGGCCGATTACCAGGGATTGACGGTGAGCAAGACCGATCAGCTCCGTCACCGTCTCGGTCCGGCCAAGGCGAAGATCCAAGTGGTCAAGAACCGCGTGCTCGGGCACATCGCCAACGAAGCCGGGCTCGGCGCCATTCGCGATCATTTGCGCGGCCCGACCGCGATGGTCTACGGCACCGGTGATGTTTCGCAGACGGCGAAGATTCTGAAGGAATTTATCAAGGAGCATGAAAAACCGGTGATCAAGGCCGGCGCTCTGGACGGTGTTGTTCTTACAGCCGCCGACGTGGATGCATTAGCCTCATTGCCTTCACGCGAGACGCTGTTGGGCATGATGGTCGGTACAATTGCGGCACCGATGAGCCAGCTCGTGGGAGTCTTCCAGCAGAAGGTTTCCAGCTTGCTGTACGTGTTGCAGGCGGCGGCCGATAAAAAAGGTAATCAACAATAACAATCGATTGAACGAAACGTAGCGAGGAGTAATAACATGTCAGAAGCAACTGCAGAGAAACCCGTGGCCACAGGCAAGATGGAAGAATTTGTCTCGTGGATTGAGTCTATTTCCGTCCTCGAGCTGTCGAAGCTCGTCAAGGTCCTTGAGGACCGGTTGGGCGTTTCCGCCGCCGCTCCCGTGGCCGTGGCTGCCGCCCCGGCTGCTGGTGGTGGCGCAGCCGCCCCTGCCGAGGAAAAAACCGAGTTTACGGTTATCCTCGCCAACGCCGGAGCCAACAAGATCAACGTGATCAAAGAGCTCCGCGCGGTTACCAGCCTTGGTCTCAAGGAAGCCAAGGACCTGGTCGAAGCTGCTCCCAAGCCGGTCAAAGAAGGCGTCTCGAAAGAGGAAGCCAACGAGATCAAGACCAAGCTGGAAGCCGCTGGCGCCAAAGTCGAGATCAAGTAATTATCAACTTCCAGGCGAAGCTCCGGCCCGGTTACCCCCGGCCGGAGCTGCTTCGCATGGTTGCATTCCGTGTTTTCTGGTGGGTGTGTAGGCAGAAGTCGCAAAGGCTGAACAAGCCTGAAGGTGGTCCATGGCACAACGTACAAATTTCGGCAAACTTACTGACATTATAGAACCCCCGGATCTGATCGAGATCCAGAAAAATTCCTATACGGACTTCCTGCAGCTCGGCGTCCCCGCGAACAAGCGGAAGCCGGTGGGGCTCCAGGCCGTCTTGAAGGAAGTGTTCCCGATCGAAAGCTATGACGGCAAGATTGTGCTCGACTTCGTGAAGTACGAAGTGACCGAGCCGAAGATGAGCCCGATCGAGAGCATCCGCGAAGGCGGATCCTATTCGTCCTCCCTGTACGTCACGTTCCGTTTGAAGGACGAGAACGAAGTGCGCGAAGAGGATGTTTATATGGGTGAAGTGCCGCTCATGACGGAGCAGGGCAGCTTCATTATCAATGGCGCCGAGCGCGTCATTGTCAGTCAATTGCACCGTTCGCCCGGTATCTGCTTCGAGCAGAACATCCACCCCAACGGCACGGTGCTGTATTCGTTCCGTATCATTCCCGATCGCGGATCCTGGATCGAGGTGCAGTTCGACACCTCCGACAATCTTCACATGTACCTCGACCGCACGCGTCGCCGCCGGAAGTTTCTCGCTTCCACGTTCCTGCGCGCGCTCGGTTTTGACACCGATGACGATTTGATGGGCTTGTTCTATCCGCTCGGCGAGCTGAGCCTGAAGAACAACGTGTCCGATGAGGACATCAAGTTCCGCGTTTTGCGCGAGGATATTGTCGACGTCAATTCGCAAAGCGTGCTGGCCAAGAAATTCGAGCCGTTGACCCGTGATCTCATCAAGCAGATCAAGGCCGCCGGCATCGAGAAGGTGAAAGTGGCCAACGTGACGCTCGACGAGGGTCTGCTGCTCAAGACGATTCAAAAGGATCCGACGCACAGCTCCGAGGATGCGCTCAAGGACATCTACATGAAGTTGCGTCCGGGCGATCCGCCGACCACCTCGAATGCGAAGCAATTGCTCAAGCGCGTATTTTTTGATCCGCGCCGCTACGATTTGAGTCGCGTCGGCCGCTACAAGATCCAGCAGAAGCTTGGTTTGACCGAAAACGCGGAATCGCGCGTGCTGGAAAAAGAGGATTTGATCGCCGCGATCAAGTACCTCGTGAATCTTCGCATGGGCGAGGGCACGATCGACGATATCGATCATCTCGGTTCGCGCCGCATCCGTACCGTCGGCGAGTTGCTTGAAAACCAGTGCCGGGTGGGGCTTGCCCGCACCGAGCGTCTGGTCAAGGAGCGCATGACGATTTTCGACACGAATGCGGAAAAATTGACGCCGCAGAAGTTGATCAATCCGAAGGCGCTGTCCGCCGTGGTCCGCGATTTCTTCGGTCGCAGCCAGTTGAGTCAGTTCATGGATCAGACCAACCCGTTGGCCGAGTTGACCCACAAGCGCCGCTTGTCCGCGCTTGGTCCCGGCGGCTTGAGTCGCGATCGTGCCGGATTCGAAGTCCGCGACGTGCACAGCTCGCATTACGGCCGTATCTGTCCGATTGAAACGCCGGAAGGTCCGAACATCGGGTTGATTTCCTCGCTCTCCATTTACGCGCGCATCAACGAGTTTGGATTTATCGAAAGTCCCTACCGCCGCGTGATCAATGGCCGCGTGACCAACGAGGTCGAGTATCTCACGGCCGACCAGGAAGAGAACTTTGTGGTGGCGCAGGCAAATTCGCCGATGGACGAGAAGGGCAACTTCACGGGCCAGACGGTGTCCGTCCGCTACCGCGGGGACTTTCTTGAAGTCGCCAAGGATCGCGTGGACTACATGGACTTGTCGCCGAAGCAATTGGTATCGGTGGCAGCCGGTTTGATTCCGTTTCTCGAGCACGACGACGCCAACCGCGCGTTGATGGGTTCGAACATGCAACGTCAAGGCGTGCCGCTGCTGCAAACGCAGCGTCCGTTCGTGGCGACCGGCATGGAGGGCCGCGTGGCCCGGGATTCGCGCGTCATCGTGATTGCCGAGGCTTCCGGTGTGGTCGCTTACGTGTCAGCTTCCAAAATCATCGTCTCCAAGGATGGCGAAGTGCCGGGCAAGAAGGCGGCGAAAACCGATTACCAGGTATACGACTTGCGCAAATTCCTGCGCTCGAACGGTGGCACCTGTGTGAACCAGAAGCCGATCGTCAAGCGTGGCCAGAAAATCGCCAAGGGCGATGTGCTGGCGGATGGACCGGCCACCGATCAAGGTGAGTTGGCGCTTGGTCGCAACGTGCTGGTCGCGTTCATGCCCTGGTGCGGATATAATTTCGAGGACGCAATCCTCATCAGCGAGAAGCTGGTGCGCGAGGATGTGTATACCTCTATCCACATCGAGGAGTTTGAGTGCGGTGCCCGCGACACGAAGCTCGGCCCCGAGGAAATCACCCGTGACATTCCGAACGTGGGCGAGGAAGCGCTCAAGAATCTCAACCACGACGGTGTCATTCGCGTGGGCGCGGAAGTGAAACCCGGCGACATTCTCGTCGGAAAAATCACGCCGAAGAGCGAGACCGAATTGGCTCCCGAAGAGCGCCTGCTGCGCGCCATTTTCGGCGAGAAGGCCGCCGATGTCCGCGACACTTCGTTGACCGTGCCGAGCGGCACGAGCGGCATTGTCATGGACGTGAAGGTGTCCTCTCGGAAAGACGGCGGAAAATCGAAGGCCACACCGGCCGAGCGTCGCCGTCAGGTCAAGGCGATTCAGGACGAGTTCAAGGAAAAGAACGAGCGCCTCACCGAGGATCTCACTGAAGCCTTGAGCAACATTCTCCTGGGCGAAAAGATTCCGCTGGATGTGACCAACAGCGAAAGTGGCGAAGTGATCATTCCGGCCAACCGCAAGATCACCAAGACGCTGCTGCGCAAGTTGGCGGCTTCCTACAACCACATCGAGATCGATCCCAGCCCGATTCAGATCAAGATTCAGGCGATCATTCACGACTTCGGTCATAAGTTTGCCGAACTGGAAATGGAGCAGACCCAGTCGATGGACCGTCTCGAAGCCGGCGACGAGTTTGATTCCGGCATGATCAAGCAGGTCAAGGTGTATGTGGCCAGCAAGAAGAAGATCTCCGTCGGCGACAAAATGGCCGGACGTCACGGTAACAAGGGTGTCATCGCCCGCGTCGTGCCGGACGAGGACATGCCGTTCCTGCCCGATGGCACTCCGGTGGACATCGTGTTGAATCCGTTGGGTGTGCCTTCACGCATGAATGTCGGCCAGGTGCTGGAAACGCACCTTGGCTGGGCCTGTCAGCGTTTGGGCATCTACGCGGCCACGCCGGTGTTTGACGGTATTACCGAAAAGAGCATCCGCGAGATGATGGTGAAGGCCGGACTGCCTGTCCGCGGCAAAACCGTCCTTTACGACGGACGCACTGGCGAGCCGTTCGATCAGGAGGTCATGGTCGGCATCATTTACATGCTGAAACTGCACCACTTGGTCAGCGACAAGATTCATGCCCGCGCGGTGGGTCCGTACTCGCTTGTCACCCAGCAACCGTTGGGCGGCAAGGCGCAATACGGCGGCCAGCGTTTCGGCGAAATGGAAGTCTGGGCGCTCGAGGCCTACGGCGCGGCCTATGCGTTGCAAGAATTGTTGACCGTGAAGAGCGATGACGTCAGCGGGCGTACGCGCATTTACGAGTCGATCGTGAAGGGTGAAAACACCCTCGAAGCCGGACTGCCGGAATCCTTCAATGTATTGATGAAGGAAATGCAGAGCCTGGCTCTGGATATCCGGGTTCACCGGAACAACGCGTAATCATTCAGGTCACTTGATCAAATTGTTTGGGAGAAACTAAATGGCTGAGCAAAGCACTGCAGCGGAATTGTTGGGCGTGGATACCGAGGGCGGTTTCGACCGCGCGAGCATCACGTTGGCCGCTCCGGACAACATCCGGAGCTGGAGCAAGGGCGAGATCAAAAACCCCGAAACCATCAATTACCGCACGTTCAAGCCGGAAAAGGGCGGTCTTTTCTGCGAGCGTATTTTCGGTCCGACGAAGGATTGGGAATGCTCTTGCGGCAAATACAAGCGGATCAAGCACAAGGGCGTGGTTTGCGATCGTTGCGGCGTGGAAGTAACGCTGTCCCGCGTTCGCCGCGAGCGCATGGGTCATATAGATCTCGCGGTGCCGGTTTCCCACATCTGGTTCTTCAAGTGCACGCCGAGCCGCATGGGTCTCGTGCTGGACATGTCGGCCCGCCATCTCGAGCGCGTGCTCTATTATGAGGATTACATTGTTATTGATCCCGGGGACACGCCGCTGCAGGAAAAGCAATTGTTGAGCGAGCTCGAGTATCGCGAGGCGCAAGACAAGCATGGCGATTCGTTTGTCGCGAAGATGGGCGCCGAAGGCGTACGCGACCTGATGAAGAAAATGGATCTGAAGGAAACGATGGAGCAGCTCGAGGTTGAGCTGGAGTCCACCCGTAGCAAGCAGACCAAGAAAAAACTTACCAAGCGCATCAAAGTTCTCGAAGCGTTCCTCCGCACGAACACGCGTCCGGAATGGATGATTCTCGAAGTGCTGCCGGTGATTCCCCCGGATCTGCGTCCATTGGTTCCGTTGGAGGGTGGCCGTTTCGCCACCTCCGACTTGAATGATTTGTACCGCCGCGTGATCAACCGCAACAATCGTTTGCGCAATCTGCTTCAATTGAAGACGCCGGATGTGATCATCCGCAACGAGAAGCGCATGTTGCAGGAAGCGGTGGATGCCTTGTTTGACAACGGCCGCCACGGGCGCGCGGTGACCGGCGCCGGCAACCGTCCGCTGAAGTCGCTGAGCGACATGCTTCGCGGCAAGCAGGGACGCTTCCGCCAGAACCTCCTCGGCAAGCGCGTCGATTACTCCGGCCGCTCCGTGATCGTGATCGGGCCCAATCTCAAGCTCAACCAGTGCGGCTTGCCTAAGAAAATGGCTCTCGTCCTGTTCGAGCCGTTCATCATCCGCCGTCTCAAGGAGCTCGGCATCGTTCATACGGTGCGCAGCGCCAAGAAGCTGATCGAGAAGGAAGCCGACGAGGTGTGGGATATTCTCGACGAAGTGACGAAGGGTCATACCGTGATGCTCAACCGCGCGCCGACGTTGCACCGTTTGAGTATCCAGTCCTTCGAGCCGGTACTGATCGAGGGCGAAGCCATCCGGATTCATCCTCTGGTCTGCACGGCGTACAACTCGGATTTCGACGGCGACCAGATGGCCGTGCACGTGCCGCTTTCCGTCGAGGCGCAACTCGAATCGCGCCTGATGATGCTGGCCACCAACAACATCTTTTCGCTGTCGAGCGGAAAGCCGGTGACGACGCCCACCCAGGACATCGCCCTCGGTTGCTACTATTTGACCATCGAGTCCCAGCGCGATCGTTTGCGTCGCCTGCAGAAGAGCAAGGACAACGCCGAGATCGAGCATCTTCCCATTGTGGGCGAAGCGGCCGAAGTGCACACGGCGTTCGATGAAGGCGCCCTGCGCATTCACGACCGGATTCGCTTCAAGAATCCCGATATTCATCGCGAGACGTTTTACGGCAATGCCAAGGACACTGCGATCACGACCACGGTCGGCCGCGTGTTTTTCAACGAGGTCTGGCCGGCGGCCATGGGCTTTGTGAATGATACGGTGACCAAGAAGAAGCTCGAGGAGCTTATCTGGCGCTGCTATCAAATCACGGGCCATGAAGAAACCGTCAAGGTGCTCGACCGGCTGAAAGCACTCGGCTTTGAACACGCCACTCGCGCGGGCATTTCGATCGGATTGATCGACATGATTATTCCGGCTGAGAAGGATCAGGTGCTGAAGGGCGCCCATGATCAGATCGATGAAGTCGAAACCCAGTACCGCAAGGGTATCATCACCGACGGCGAACGTTACAACAAGATCATCGACATCTGGACGCATGCCACCGACGAAATCACCGGCGTCATGTTCCGCGCGATCGAGTTCAACGACAACCGTGATGAAGTCAATCCGCTGTTCATGATGGTGCACTCGGGCGCTCGCGGTAACCGCCAGCAGATCCGTCAGCTCGCGGGTATCCGCGGATTGATGGCCAAGCCCTCGGGCGAAATCATCGAGCGGCCGATTCTCTCCAACTTCCGCGAAGGTCTCAGCGTGCTGGAGTACTTCATCAGTACCCACGGCGCGCGAAAAGGTTTGGCCGACACCGCGCTCAAGACGGCGGACGCCGGTTACCTCACCCGCAAACTGGTCGATGTTTCGCAGGATGTGATCATTTACGAACAGGATTGCAACACCCTCAACGGCATCGAGATCAAGGCGATTTACGAGGGCGACGAAGAACTCGTCCCCTTGAGCGCCCGTATTCTCGGCCGCACCGCGCTGGACGACATCCGTGATCCGGTGACAAAGCAGATCATTGTCGCCGCCTCGCAGGAGATTGACGAAAAGGCCCAGGCCCGCATCGCCAAGAGCGAACTGGAGTCGGTCAGAATTCGCAGCGTGTTGACGTGTGAGTCGCGCGTTGGTTGCTGTGCCAAGTGTTACGGTCGCAGTCTGGCCAATGGCAAGCCCATCGAACTTGGCGAATCCGTTGGCATCATCGCCGCGCAGTCGATCGGCGAGCCGGGCACCCAGCTCACCATGCGTACCTTCCACATCGG
>CAYYAR010000003.1:0-127726 GCA_964470065.1 uncultured Verrucomicrobiota bacterium
AATACGCCGGTTGTGCGCGAATAAATTATGACGCTATTTGTCTGTCCCCGCGCGGCGACTACAAGATGTACCTGACTCGGTATGCCGATTCCGATCCGGCGGGTGGATCTTTGATCATCTCGAATGAAATATCTTTCATGCCTTTTGCGCTTTCACAGACCGAGCCGGTGACGAGGATCTCCCATGCGGCGGCGCGATCCTCGCCGAGTTTGCTTGCCGCATTGACCTCCGCGCCAAATACGTCGGAGTCCCCGATGCGGAGAACCTTGCCATAGCCGAGGCCCACACAGAGGAGTACCTGCTCCTCGACGCTCCGGTCGCGGTTATACACCTTCAGGGTGCGCTGCATCACCATTGAGCATTGAATGGCCTTCCTGACATTCCGGAAAATTACCAGAAAGCTGTCGCCCTCGACTTTCAGCAGTATGCCATCATGCTCCTCGATGACGGGAATGAGGAGCCGCTCGGATTCGTGGATGGTCTGGAGAAAATGGATGATGCCGAATTTCGCCACGCCGCGAGAAAATCCGGAGAGGTCGGTGAACATGACGCACCACGTCTCGCCGAAGAGATCCCAGATGCGCTCATCGATCATCTCCTTGTTGGCGCCGGGCTTCAATCGTTCCTCGATGAGTTTCTCCAGCCGGTCCTCCGATGCGCTACTGAATATGGTCTTTCTCGTTGCCATGATATGCTCCACGTTTTGACGTCACTCTGACCGTATTATCCGGTGCCATGCAATACGAACTTTCTCGCGAATATACACATAGTGACTGAAATGCAGATGCTGGCGGAACTTCGCGGGTTGTGAAAAAGCCATGACCACCAACGCTCCGTGACCGGAAACGAGGCGCTATCCTGAGTTCAACATGTCGATGCATGGGGCATCCGCGGGAAGCGGCTGGCGGCTTGACGCGGGAGCAGGTTCTGTCATGAATTACGTTTTCTATGTCCCCTTTGGTGTCATCACGGATCGGCTTGCATCTGGGCGAGATGCTTTCCCGCGTGGAATCGCTGGGTACGTATCGCACATGGTCCACTGGCGATTTCCTCTGCCGTCGCGATGAAATTGGCCGCACCATGCACATCATCACCCGGGGACAGGTCTGCTTCGATGGCGGCACCTTCGGCCCCGGCGCGCATACCGGAGAAATCGGATTTGTGCTGGGCGTGCCTCGCACCGCTCATGTGCTGGCCGATGGTCCGGTCACCACCTGGACGGTGGAGTTCGAGAGCATGCATACCGATCCCGCCGCCGCCTCGATGTTACTTTCCGCCCTGGCTCTTGAATTGCCGAGTCGCATCCGCAAGCTGCGCCCACCCAAGGCGCCGGATTCCAATTTCTGCGATACCGATCATCCGGCGATCATATCCACGGCCACGATTCTCAAGGCGGGAACGGATGTGGCCACCGCGCGCGCCATCTGGTCGTTTGTCCGGGCGATGCCATACCGTTTCGGGGTGTGGTGGCAGCGTGCCTCCGATACGCTGCGCCAAGGGTGGGGGATGTGCACGACGAAAAGCAATTTGGAGGTCGCCCTTTTTCGCGCCGCCGGACTCGAGGCCGGCTTCGTTCAAATCACCGCCGATTCGATGGTCATCCGCCCGCTCATTCCGGATGCGTGGCAACATGCGATCAAGCCGGGCATGAAGCATTTCATGGGCGCGGTGAAGCTGGACGGTCGCTGGCATGCCGCCGACGCGTCCTTCACCGATCCGATTCTCAAGCACTTTGCCACCCGCTTTCCCGGGGTGGCCGGTTTGCATGAAGAAGTGTTGGATACCGGCAAGCCTTTCCATCCGGCGGCAAGGGCCATGGGTGCGGATCCGTTCGCCGTCGAAATCCTGCCCACGCTCGACAAGGCGATGGCGCGCCGCAGCAGTCATGATATCGACCGATTGGAAGTGATGAATCTGGTTGTCGATGGCTTGCAGGGTCCGGTCATAGAATTGCCCTCACAACTGGCCCGTGCCCGCCTGTTGATCGATCACGATCCTCATGCCTCCCTCGCTTTGGCCTTGAGTGTAGCCGCCACTATGGCCAATGATTTGCGCAGGAACATCCTGGAGCCTGCATGAGCACATTTGATTGGGATTACTCGCCGCCGGAAAGTGAGCCTATCGGCGATCACGATGTGGTGCCGGAATCGACCCACCTGTCCGGCAAACGTATCGCCCTGTTGATTTGTGGCGGGATTGCCGCGATGAAGTCCCCGCAGCTCGCGCGGGCCCTGCGCCGGCGTGGAGCCGAAGTGGTGGCTTTTTGCAGCGAAGAGGCGCTTCACTACGTCGGCCGCGAAGCGTTGGAGTGGGCGACCTGTCATCCCTTGGTCACTCAGTTGACCTGGCGAGCGGAACATTTATCGGATGCGACGCCCTTTGATGCCTACCTCGTCGCACCCGCCACCTACAACACCATCGGCAAAATGGCCGGCGGGATTGCCGATACCGTAGTGACGGCGGCGATCGCTTCCGCGCTGGGAAAATTGGCCCAAGGCAAAACCCAGATTCTTGTCGCGCCGACCATGCATGGCACCATGCATCACGATATTCTGGTCAACAATTGCCGGTTGCTGGCAGGTATGGGTGTTCGCTTGGTCACGCCGCGTGATGATTACGGCAAACACAATCTGCCGGATGCGGAGTTGCTTGTCGCCGCGGTTTGCCGCGCGGTATCGACAAGCCCTCTGGCCGGGAAGCGTGTGCTGGTCACGGCCGGTCCTACGCCGGTTCCCATCGATGGCGTGCGGCGGATCCTGAACCGTTTCCGCGGCAAGCTCGGCGCAATAATCCATGAAGACCTGCTTTTGCGTGGAGCCGATTCGACCCTGGTGCTGGGCGATGGCGCTTGGCGACCGGCGCGTTGGATCCCGGTGGAAATTGCCGCCACCTACGATGCCTATAAAGAAAAAGTGCTGGCCCACGCGGCGACGCAGCCGGATTTCGGTGTTTTCTCCGCCGGCGTGGCTGATTACCGCCCGCGCGCTGCGGCGACCGGCAAGATTCCCAGCGGAAAGAAAGATCTGAAACTGGAGCTGGAGCCGACCGAGAAGGTCATCGACCTGGCCGGTGCGGCCGCTCCGTCGATGTTCACCGTGTCGTTCAAGTATCAGGAGGGTTTGTCGCGCGAGGAGTTGCTGGCCATCGCCCGCAAACGTCTGGATCAGTTTCCGGTGGTGGTGGCGAACCGGGGCGAGGAGATCAATGGCGATCACCAAGCCGCGTATATTGTGACGAAGGAAGGCGAAACCCGGGTGGAGGGCAAGCAGGCCATCGCCGCCGCGATCGGTGATTTACTCGAGAAGCAGTGTGGAAAGCGCCGGTGATGGCGGCCGGCATTGCCGCAGTTGATTATTATTTGCCCGCCCGGATCAGCCGCACCCGGGAATGGGCCAGCGATTTTCCCGGATGGCCGGCGGAAAAGATGATGGCAAAGCTGGGGATCGATGCCCGGCACGTGGCCGCGGAGGATGAGTGTGCGTCGGATATGGCCGTCCAAGCCGCGGAAAAACTGCTGGCCACTCACCCTGTTGACCGCGCATCCATCGATTATCTGATTCTGCTCACACAGACCGCGGACTACATGCTGCCCACCACGGCTTGTCTTCTTCAACACCGGCTCGGCCTGTCCAAAGATATTGGCGCCATGGATGTGAATCTGGGATGCTCGGGGTATGTCTATGGTCTGGGTCTGGCCCAGGGTCTGATTGCCACTGGTCAGGCTGGACATGTGCTTTTGCTGACCGCTGATACATACAGCAAAGTGGTCAATCCGGCCGATCGACCGATCCGTGCGCTACTCGGGGATGCCGCTACCGCCACGCTGGTGAGGGCAGGGGCGGGGGAGATGGGTTCGTTTGTATTTGGCACGGATGGCGAACGGGCAATGCATATCGTGGTGCCGGCGGGCGGTATGCGAAAGCGCCGGCCGGATTTTGTGTTAAAGGTGGATGACAAGGGCAATGCCCGTACCGATGCCGATGCCTGGATTGATGGCAAAGGCATGTTTGGTTTTTCCGCCGAAGTGGTTCCCCGGGCGGTGGAACGAACGCTTGCCCGGGCCAAGCTGACGCCGTCGGATATCGATCTGTTTGTGTTTCATCAAGCGAATCAGCACATGCTTGAGCACCTGCGGGAAAAGCTCGCGCTACCGGAAGAAAAAGTGCTCATCGATATGCGCGACTGTGGGAGCACGGGATCGTCCTCGATACCGATGGTGTTATCCCGGGCGACGGCCGCTGGTCGGCTGACCAAGGGCATGCGGCTGCTGCTGGTCGGTTACGGCGTGGGCTTGTCGTGGGGCGCTTGCGTGGTTCGCTGGTGATCCGGCCGGCTACTGCATGGCTTTCACCAGCAGTTCGGCGGTCGCATTGTTGGTGGCTAAAGGAATGTTGGTTAATTCGCAAATACGAATAAGCGCGCTCACGTCCGCTTGATGGGGCTGGGCCCAGAGCGGATCGCGGTAGAAAAATACGGCATCGACAAATCCACGGGACACGAGCGCGCCGATTTCCTGATCCCCGCCGACGGGCCCGGAAAGAACCCGGCGGGCCACAGTGAGTCCGAGCTTGTCTTCGACCATTCGACCGGTGGTGGCGGTGGCAAGGAGCGCGCGACTGGCAAAGAACGAACGGTGTTTGCTGATAAAATCCATCAGTTCGCTTTTGCGCCCATCATGAGCCACGACGGCGACATACCGTTCATGGAATCGTCCGGATAGGCGCCGGATGGCCAGGCGGGACAATTCGGCATAAGCCGCGGCCAGGTTTTCGGGGTGGCGCTTGCCCCAAGCCAGCCAGTCTTCGGCGCTGATCGCGCGCACGCGCAGCGGCGTGGCCGCAACCACGTCGGCGAGAGCGGGCGACTGACTCAGCAAGCTGATTTCGCCGAGGATCGTCGGGGCATCGAGCAGAATGCGTTCCTGCATCATATTCATGACTTCCACCCGGCCCTCCAGTAAAAACATGAGTTTTCCGGGAATCTCGCCGGACCGGATCAGCACATCGCCCTCGCGAAAGGTTTGCTCCCGGGCGGGAATTTGAGAAAAAAGTGAATTCATGACACTCCAGTTTAACGTGGATATTGATGCTTCATACGTGGGCTGAAAGCAATAAGTTACCGATTTCGAGCTCCGGGTATAATCAATATTCCGCGGCCGATCATTAAGTTGAAACGGGTGCGGCCCCAAAAACGTCGCGATGTTCGGTCGCGACCGTTTTCTCGCCTCGCGCAGTGTGGTGATTTCGACGATGGCGGGATTCATCACCTCGCCCTTGCTGGTGATGCTGGCGCTGAAAGTGGAACAGTGGCTGGGACTCTAGATCAACGCTCGATCACGACAGAGCAATTTAAATAAATCCATACCGGTCAAAGATTTCCGGCGCGAAGGTCCCGCCGACGGGACCATTCGCGCCCTACAATGCGGTTTTGTAGGGCGGGAACGGTCCGCCAGGACCTTCCCGCCGGACGCAACCAAACGGCTGCGACATTTTTTAATGCGCTATCACCAAAAAACCGACATGCCGTATTTTTCAATCTCCCTGAGTTCAACATGTCGATCGCCTGCTATTGTAAGTCATTGATGTGCAACAGTTGAGTTTTCGATCGGAGTCATTTTGGGTGTCTTATGCAATATGGCTTTGTTTGGCGACTAGTTGATCTACGGCATCGTCCGTTGGCGTAGGTGATGTCGCTCGCACTCACGCATCTATCCGCCGCCGACGGCGGATAGATTAAGAACGCATCAACACCCGGATTCTCCGCATGATGATTCCCGTATGCATGTGCGCCAGGGTGTCCCCATGTTAAAGTCAGGAAAAGCGTCGATGGGTTGGTTGCGTGTGCGGGTGTCCCCGTTCGGAACGCAGGCGGCGTGCGCACGATGCCTGTGATCCGTCACGGGATCCGGACATCGCCTTTCGACTCGCCGATGCCGGCCAGCCGCCGGAGTTGTCGGGCCCGGTTTTCGTAGTCGGCAAGCTGACCGGTTTTATCCGATGCTTGAAGCAGAGCGATAATCCGCTCCACGGTCTCCAGCGCGCCGGTAAACGCGCGTTGGGCAATCTGCGCCTCGAACAACGTATCCAGCAAATTCACCCGCTGATAACCGGTGCGCTCACACGCGCGCCGGGCCAATGCCACCGCCCGCTCCGGATCGCGCAGCGAAGGTTCGGCGCTGGTGGCAAGAATCCAGGCGAGATTGTTGAGAGCGGGCGGAAAGTCCGGATTGATCCGCAACTCATCTTCGTAATGGTTCACGGCCTTGCCGGCATCGCCTTGGGTCTCGGTATACATACCCAGATAAAAATGGGCGCTCTGAATGCGCGGATAAATATCCAGCGCCACCTCCAGGTGCCCGGCTACATCGTCCCACTTGCGCTGGCGCACCAGGATCTCGGCCATCCGCTTGTGCGCATTGGCTGAACGGGGATTATGCTCGATCGCCTGACGGCATGACGCGATGGCATCATCGATCTTGCCTTGTTGCATGTACCGTGCCGTGAGCAGTTGCAAGGCCTGCACATGATCCGGTTCGCGAAACAACGCCCGCCACAGCAGATCGTCCACGCGTTCCGTGTCCCCGACGCGGACAAGCAAGACCGCCAGATTACTCAGCGTGTCCGGATCGCCGGGCTTCAGGAGCAGCGCCTGCTCCATGTAATCAATGGCCCGGAGATATTCACCTCGTCCGCTGGCGAGCAACGCCAGGCCCTGGTAGGGAGCGATTTCCTTGGGAAAGCGCTCCATCGCTTCCGTGAACATTTGACTGGATGAGCTTTCATCGCCCGATCCGGCAAAGAAAACCGCCGCACGTATGATATCCTCCATACGCCCGCTGCTGAGCGCACTGAGCTGAAACACCACGGCAAACTCCCGGCGCAACTGCAAGGTGCGCGCATTACGCCCGCGGGCAATCGTTTGCCGGAGGTGGGTGAGCACATCTTCGCCATCGAGCGCCACCGCGGAGTCGTCCAATTCGTTCTGCCAGCCAAGGGTATTGATTTGGCGGGTCAATTCATCGGCAATCGCCGTTGCCTCGGCGGTCTTGCCCATCTGGCGGTACACCTCGATCAGTCCCAGGTAAACCGGCGCGCTGCCGTAATTCTCGAGAATAATCGTCTCCAAGGCTCGCGCGGCCGCCTTCCATTGACGGTTGCGAATGGCGGCATCGGCCTGATCGATCATGGTGGACAAACGGTCGTCCATCTCGACTTCGTAAGGGATCTCGAGCGGATCGGAAAAATCGTCAATGTAATGAATGCTCTCGGTCGACTTGGCGCGTACGGCGCCCGCAGTGGCACAGACGATCAGCGCCCAGATCAACCACGCCGCACCTCTCACTCCGCCTCCTCGTCCGCCGTGCGGCGGTATAGAACCTCGCGGGCGGCCAGTGACGACACTTGCTCAAAACCGGGCATGCGCCCCTGCTCGCGAATGAGCTCATACCACATCAGCGGGGTCGGATCCCCGGCCGGCGGCAAGGCGCGCTGTCGCGGAAAATACATCCATGGCAATTGATCACCATGACGGGCCAGCAAACGCCGCATGGTGATCTGATTTTGCGGCATCCACACACTGGTAATCCCTCCCTGCCAGGTCATCGTCCAGGGCGAGGCGCTGATCACCGCGGAATCTGCGGGCGTTCGTTCGGCCAGCCAGGACACATTGGCGGATGTATTCATTCTTGCCCCCTGTTCATTCTTCGCCACGACCGCCCATTGAATGACCAGCAACACCACCATCAGCATGGCCACCAACTGGCGCGGCGATCGCGTGTGAATGCGGGGGCGAAGGTCAATTTCGTTGGACGAGCGCCGCGAAAGTTTTAACGCCGGATCAAGCGCCGTCCCCGCCCACCCGTAAAATTCCCCGGCCGCGGCCACGATCAGCGGCGGTAGCATAATCGCCAATGCGCGAAAGTCCGCATCGTGCATCGCCACCGCGGCGACAAAACACAAACTGGCGCCCAGCCAGTAGCGGATGAAACGCTGATGCTGTTCATCGGCCACTGGCCGGATCAGCGCGATCACGGCCAGCGTCAATAATATAAAATTGGCCTGCTGGATCAACTCCGACAAGCCCGAGGCCAGACCACCCGCGACCTTTCTCGCCACTTGTCCGGTTTCGGATAAAAAGAAAATGGCCGGCGAAATCAGCGATGGTTCAATCAGGCGGAAAATCGACTGCCCCGCATACGATGCAGTGTCAGTCATCAATTCGTAGTGATAGAGCGAATACCAGGGCGCGCCGCCAAAGATCCAATTCCTGATCCACCAGGGACTGCTCGCCACCAGCATCACCGCAAGGGCTGCCAGCACCATCCGCGGGGCCACTCGTTGCTGCAACCAGGTGAACGACAGGTCGCCGGGATGATTGATCTCGTCGGGATAGATTAAGGGCTTGTTGTATCCGCTCAACGAGGGCCATCGCGACCAATAGATCACCAGGCAGTAAAGAGCGGCCCCCAGCAGATTGTAATCGGTCAACACAGCCAGTGTCGCCAGCAGCGCCGACAAGAGCAGGCGGAACCAGGGAACATATTTGGCTGGCCCGGCGCTGATGAGCTTCGACGGTTCAGCGGGAATCAACCGGTCGAGAAAAAGAAGCCAGCACGAAGCCGCCAAGGGAAAGGGCAAACCGGACAATCCGTACGTCATCAAATGCGGATTGGCCCAGGCGAGAAAGAAAGCCAGCCAAGCCGGTCGGGCGCCGTAACGACGGCGAGCGATGGCAAACACCAACCATAGCATGATCATCCACGCCGCACCGGATGCCATGGTGGCCGCCCGTTCCGAGGGCCATCGCAAGCGGAAAAAAAATGATTGCCAGAACAGATAACCCGGTGCGCTCCATAATTCCGGATGCTGATCCACACGATCCATCCGGGCCAATTCAAGGGGCGTGACCACCGAGGTCGTGATGCCGCGGCCCTCGACCATGTTCCGGCTGACCTGCGCAAAGTGCAACGACTTCTGGTCAATCAGTCCGTCGAAATTGGTGGCTGATCGATACAGCCATGTCGCCGCCGGTAAAATACCCAGCAGGGCCACCGTCAAGATCCACTGCTGGATCACCAAAAGAGAAATCGACGGCGAGGGTTGAGTTTTGACCTGCTTCGTCATAAGAGGTATTGCCAACTTGCCGCAACCGGCACTGGGAAACAAAGACAAATTCTGTTAAAAATGGCTTAGCAATAGTTGATAATTCACTCTCAATAAAAGCCGTTACGAAACAAACAAGAATCTACTAAAGTCCTTTTGGTTCGCTAACCCAATCGAAACATTTTGGGTATTTAGTAGATGCGTTGTAG
Source organism: uncultured Verrucomicrobiota bacterium (assembly GCA_964470065.1). GTDB lineage: Bacteria > Verrucomicrobiota > Kiritimatiellia > CAIVKH01 > CAIVKH01 > CALMUP01. The sequence goes on from CAYYAR010000003.1 coordinate 9,311, forward strand.
GCAAATCCATGCAAGCTGAATAAGGACTTGCCACTACCATACGAGGGTATATGTTTCACGTGGCTATGGAGAATGTAGATGCGGAAAGTTTTTCGGGGGAAAAATTTTCGTCGGCATTGATGGTCATCACGGAGAGGGTGATGGGTTCTGGCAATTCAAACAAACATGGATTCGGTGCGAACGGGCGCAATACTCCTAAGCACATCGACGACATGTCCAATGCTTTCTACGCGGGAGCTTCCGTGATCCTTCATACTTTTACTTCCCTCGCTTTTCGTTGTTTTCTGCCTGCCTCGATGCTCATCTTTTCGATGGGCATTTCTTTTGCGCCACTCGTCGCTGTTCCTTCATTTTCTTCATTGTCACTCAACCCGTCCCCACAGGAATAATCCCATGAGCAACAACATATGCACTGACATCGCCGCTCCATGCCGTTTTCCAATCATCGGAAAAACAGGGAGGAAAAAGTTCCAAGAGTTGGAATTTTTTCTGCTCGCACTTGTTGTTTTTTTCATTCCCGGTTTATCCCGCGGACAAGCCAATGAAGATTTTGCCAATCTGCCCACGGCGAGCGCGAGCAGCTACCTGAGCAGATCATGGACGGGCACGGTGGGCGTTGTTTGGACAGCAGAAGGGGCGCGCACCGATCAAACTTTAAACGGCAAGGCCATCACTTTTGGCACCTCGGGAAATCGGTGGGTAACCTCTCCGACAATCGCCGGTGGCATGGGGGTGCTAACATTCAAATATGACCGGGCCTTCACGGGCACGGGTGGTCGATCACTGGAAATTTATGTCAACGGCGTAAAGCAAGGCGCCACCATCACGGTGCTCGCCACTGCGAGCCAGATTGTCACGAACTCGACTACAGTAAATGTGAGCGGGGATGTTGTGCTGGAAATAAGAAGCACGGGTGCTGGACAGGTAAAAGTGGATGACATATCATGGACTGCGTATTCTTCCTCCGCCCCCGACATCTCCGTCTCCGGCAACAGCGCCACCATCACTTCTGGCGATTCGTCGCCGAGCCTGACCGATCATACGATTTTTGCCGATGCGCTTGTGGCTGGCGGCACGGCGACGCGCACGTTCACGATAAACAATCCCGGTTCGGCGAGTTTGACTCTTCAGAATGTTGCCGTTGGCGGCGCGAATGCCGGCGACTTTTCGGTGACGACCCAGCCGTCGCTGAGCATTGCCGCGGCAGGCAGTTCAACGTTTACGGTTACCTTTGATCCCTCGTCCTCTGGCGCCCGCAACGCGACTCTTTACATCACCAACGATGTCTCCGGAAAATCACCTTACACATTCAGCATCCTCGGCACCGGCACTTTCGTGGAAGTAGCGGTGAGCGGAAATGGAAACAACATCGACGATGGCGATTCTTCACCGTCCACGACCGACCACACGGATTTTGGCTCCGTTGGTATTGTCGGAACAAATATTTCCCGCACGTACACGATTACAAATGCCGGCAACCGCGCTATGACGGTTGGAAATGTGTCCATTGCCGGGACCCACGCCTCCGACTTCACCGTCACCGCGCAACCCGCCGCCAGCGTGGCCGCGCAGGGGAGCACGACATTCACTGTGCAGTTCGACCCATCCGCCACCGGAACACGCTCGGCGTCTCTCTCTTTCTCCACCTCTGACGACAGCTTCTCTGATAGCCTCACGGAAACGACCTTCAATTTTGAGATCCAAGGAACAGGCGGCGCGGCGCAAATGGTGGCCGATCCTGCGACCCGCAGTTTTGTGGCCCTGGTGGGATTAAGTCCTGCCGACAAAGTATTCACGCTATCCAACACCGGATTTGGTTTCCTGGTATATACGATTTCCGATGACGCCGCCTGGCTATCGGTAAGTCCGGCTTCGGGATCGCTGGCTGAAGGTGCCTCCCAGGTGGCAACCGTGACGGTCAGTTCGGCGAGTTTGGCCGCCGGCAGTTACAGTGCCACCATTACGATCACCGATGGCAATGCCGGCAACAGTCCCCAGACGATTGCCGTCGATCTGACCATGAGCGAAGGTGCGGCTATTCCCTCGCTTGGTACCGCCAGCGCAGCCAACATCACCGCCATCACGGCGGATTTGGGAGCAAACATACCCAATACCAACGGCGCCACGGTTACGGAGCGAGGAGTTTATTGGAGCACGGTGAATGGATTTACACCGCCGGGCCAGGGCACCAAAGTTTCCGAGTCGGGAAGTTATGGTAATGGCGCCTTCTCCGTTACGGCAACCGGACTCAATCCCGGCACGGTGCATTATTTTCAAGCTTTTGCGGTCAACAGCGAGGGGACCAACTATCTGGCCCAGAGTTCATTCCTGACCGCTCCAGCTGCTCCGGGCGCATCAGCCGCTACATCGGTTTCCAGCTCGGGCTTCACCGCCAATTGGACCGCCGCCACCGGAGCAACCAATTACATCCTCGATGTGGCGGAAGATTCCGGATTTTCCACCTATGTGAGTGGCTATCAAAACTTTGTCGCCGGATCAGCCACCGCCCTAGCCATAAGCGGACTAAATCCGGCCACGCCCTACTATTATCGTGTGCGCGCCCAAAATGAAACAGGCATCAGCTCCAATTCGGCCACTATTACCGCAACCACGTCGGCACAAGCCCCGGTGGTGACGACCGCCGCGATCTCCAATTTGACGGAATCATCAGTCAACAGCGGTGGCGAAGTCACCAGTGACGGTGGCGCCAGCGTAACTTCGCGCGGTGTCGCTTACGGCACCAGCGCGAACCCCACCACCAGTGGCAGCAAGACATCCGATGGCACCGGCACGGGTGCCTTCAATAGTTCGATCACCGGCCTCACGCCCGGCACGGTTTATTATGCGCGCGCCTATGCCGTGAACAGCGCCGGCACCTCCTATGGCAGCCAGATCATTTTCACCACCACCTGCTTCAGCGCGTCGGTCACCGGTGTCCGGGCGAGCGCGACGAACGATACCAGCTTCACCGCCGCATGGGATGCACTGAGCGGTGCGACGAGTTACCGGGTGGATGTGAGCACGACAGCTGTTTTGGATCCGGTTGCGGGGGGTAACAGTGTGGTATTCGCCGAAACGCTTGGCAGCGTGGCCGCGACCACGGCCATTACCTCCCACGAGTCGGCAAATGGTTTTGACAACGATTCCTTTACGATGAGTAACGGTGGTGCGACCAACTCCGCTGACATCAGAAGTACATCAAGCTCGTCGGGATACACGAATGAAGAAGGAACGGCCGCTTCCGGTGGCGCTAATCTGTTCTTCACCTCATCCGCCGGCGAGTATGGATTTGCGATTGGCGGCATTTCCATTACGAACTCTACTGCTCAATTGCTCAGTTTTGGTTACCGCAAGGAAAGTGGATCGGCTAATGCCACGTTAGCCGTTCAGTGGTCGACGAATGGATCGAGCTGGAACAGCATCACAGTATCCAATCTGCCGAGCGCGGCCGCTGCTGCCGGCTGGTATTACATATCAAATCTGGCTTTCAATGCGGGATCCACTACCACCAACCTGAGTATTCGCTGGTTCAAGAGTGGATCGGTGGCAATGCGCTTGGATGATATTCTTCTCCGTTCGGTGGCCCAGGATACGCCCGCTTCATTTGTTTCCGGTTACTCCAACCGCACGGTCTCCGCGGCCACCAGTGTTTCCGTGACCGGTCTTACCGAAGACGTGACGTACTACTTCCGCGTCCGCGGCGTGGCGGGTTCCTGCACCAGCGACAATTCGACCACAGCCAGCGTGACCACGGTGGTACTGGCCGCAAATCCGCCGACGGTATCCTCCGCCACCAACGTGAAAGCATCGAGCTTCTTCGCCAATTGGTCCGCCGCGCTAAACGCGACGGGCTATGAGCTCGATGTGGCTACGGATGCCGCGTTCACCAGTTTCGTCAGTGGATACAATGATCGCAGCGTCGGCAATGTGACGACGTTTGCCGTGACCAATCTTTCGCCTGTCACCACCTATTATTACCGACTGCGCTCGTTGCGTACCGGCGTCGAAAGCACCAACTCCGGCACCCAGACCGTCACCACCGCGGTTGGTGCCCCGACCGTCGGTTCTCCGAGTTTTTCCTCGGTGGCCACGAATTCAGCCACGCTCGGAGGTACGGTCACTGCCACCAATGGCGGTGCGGTGCTTGAGTATGGTGTCTACTGGAGCACAACAAACGGTTTCGCCGCTCCCAATGGCTCGAAGGTGGTGGATGAAGGATTTATCAGCGGCGGCGTGTTTACCGTCGTGCCGGGCAATTTGCCCGCCGGCACGGAGATTTATTTCCAGGCTTTTGCCCGCAACAGCGGCGGTACGGGTTTCACCGCGCAGGCGAGTTTCACCACGCAAGTGGCCGCAGTGACCGCAGATGAGGAAAGCAACATCGCCCCGACGTCGTTCTCGGCTAACTGGTTTGCCACCAGCGGCGCGACCAATTATTTCCTGGATGTGGCGACCGACAGCGGATTCAGCTCCCTGCTTGCGGGTTACGATAATCTGTCCGTGGGTAACGTGTTGACCTACGCAGTAACCGGACTCACCTCCGACAGCACCTATTACTACCGCGTGCGGGCGCAGTCCGCGCAAGGAACCGGGGCGAATTCGGCCACGATCACGGTATTGACCGGAAGCGTGGAGCCGACGGTGATCTCGTTTACCGCCAGTAATATCACCTACACCGCAGCCACCGTGGGTGGCGAAGTCACCAGCACCGGTGGTGCTGCCGTGACCAATCGTGGCGTCGTTTATTCGACGTCACCCAACCCGACGCTAGCGTCGACTGTTCAGACCTCCGGTACCGGTCTGGGCGCCTACACCATCGAACTTACCGGCCTTACGGCTGGTCAGACCTATTACGCGAAGGCTTTTGCCCAAAACATCAACGGCACCGCCTTCGGTGATCAAGTTTCGTTTGCGACCACAGCACCTACGGCCCCCTCGGTCACCACGGATTCGGCCAGCGCGCTGAGCGCCACGACGGGTGAGGCCAGCGGTACGGTGACCTCGGAAAATGGCGCCAGTGTCACCAACCGCGGCATTGTCTGGTCGACCACCATCAACCCGACCATCGCCAACAGCCGAACGAACCTTGGCGCGGGCGCGACCAGTTTCACCGGCACGATCAGCGGACTGACGGCGGGTCAGACCTATTACGCTCGGGCCTTTGCCCAGAACAGCGCGGGTGCGGGATATGGCTCGTCGATTTCCTTCACTGCGGACTGCTTCAGCGCGGTGGTGACCGGCTTGAATGTGACCCAAACCAACAACAACGATTTCACCGCCGCCTGGTCGGCGCTGGACGGTGCAACGGGTTACCAACTCGACGTATCAACGAATAGCGAATTCGAAGCTTCATCCGCATTATCCGCCACGCTGGTGGCCTACACATTCCCTTCGGCGGCATCAACGCCGGCACTGGAGGCAACGACGGTTGACGCTGCCATCACGGCCTCGGTTTTCTCTGTTTCATCAGGCACCATCACGACGAACCAAACCTCTGACACCTCCTTCGCGAACCGTCCTTATATTTTCTCGGATACGGGATGGAATACGACCAACTGGGCCACGGCCAAAAAATTCCAATTCATCATCTATCCGTTGCCGGGACAAACCATCTCGATCACGAATATTTCATTTGATGCCGAAGCTACATCCGCTGGTCCTTCCGCTTTCCGCGTCGATATTGGCTCAGGGGCCTACGCTTACTCCGGCAATCTTGGCAGTGCGACCTTTGTCAGTGTGAATGAAACCGTCACAGGCGTGGATAATCAGACCGGACCCATCACGGTGACGATTGCCGGCTTCACCAACGGCACGCGAAATACCAGTGGTGCGGGTCAGTTCAAAATCGATTCCGTACAGTTGAATGGAACAGTAAGTGCCGCCGAGGCATCGTATGTGGCCGGCTATTCTAACCGCGCTGTTTCCGGAACCAGCGTATCCGTGACCGGACTGACCGATAATGTGACGTATCACTTCCGCGTGCGTGCAACCGGTGGAGTCGATTGCGTGAGTGGTAATTCGGCAACGCAATCGGTGACCACCCTGCAGGGCGTGCCTGCCGCCCCGGTTATTGCGGCGGCAACGAATGTGGCGAGCTACTCGTTTGATGCGAACTGGAGCGCGGTCGGCAACGCTGCTAGTTACCGCCTTGATGTCGCGACGGATAGCGGATTCACGGCGTATGTGAGCGGGTATCAGAATCGTAATGTCGGCGACGTAACGACCTTCGCGGTGACGAACCTGAGCGTGCCGGTGACCTATTACTACCGCGTCCGTGCGGTAAATGTGACTGGCACGAGCGTGAACTCTGCTACACAATCCGTGACCACCGTGGCCTCGGCGCCCGCCGTCAGTTTGCCGACTTCGGCCAGCATTACGGTTTCCTCGGCCACACTGGGCGCCACCATCGACAACACGAACGGCGCCAGCGTGACGGAGTGGGGCGTTTACTGGAGCACCCTGAACAGCTTCTCCCCTCCCTCACAAGGAACGAAGGTTTCCGACTCAGGTGCCCGTGGTACCGGTGCGTTTACGGTGTCCGCTACCGGATTGAATGCCGGCTCGACGATCTACTTCCGTGGTTTTGCCATCAACAGTGGCGGGACAAATTACACCGCGCAATCGTCCTTCTTGACAGTGCCCGCCGCTCCGGCGGTTGCCGCCGCCAGTTCGGTGCTGAGTAGCAGCTTTATGGCCAACTGGATCGCGGCTTCTGGCGCGACCAACTACCAGCTTGATGTATCCTCCGCAAACGATTTTTCCAGTTATGTAAGTGGTTACGAAAACCGGGTGGCCGGCAATGTGACGCAATTGGCAGTAACAAATTTGACTGCCGGAACAACCTACTACTATCGTTTACGAGCGCAGAATGCTTCGGGCATCTCGACCAATTCCGCGAATGGATCAGCAATGCCGGTGGCGGATGTGCCGGTTGTGTCCACCGAACCGGTAACCGATGTCACGCTCACCACCGCCAAGTCAGGTGGTAATGTAACCGATGACGGCGGCTCCGCCGTGACCAACCGCGGCGTGGTGTGGGGGACGAGCGTTAATCCCACGATAGCTCTCGCCACCAAGACCTCGGATGGTTCGGGCACCGGATCGTTCACGAACTTCATCTCGAACCTGTCACCGGGCCAAACCTACTATGCGCGAGCTTACGCGCAGAATTCCGCCGGCACCGGCTATGGCGCAAACGAGAGTTTCACGACGGAATGCTTCCCGGCCGGACCCGCCTCGCTTGCTGTCATTTATACAAACTCACTAAGCGTAACTGCCTCTTGGGCCGCCGTCAGTTCGGCCACGTTCTATCATCTTGATGTTTCTGAAAATCCAAACTTCGGGACCGAAGGATTGCCGGCCACGGCTGTTTTGCACAATGGCACTGTGGGCGAAGGAACGGGCGGCACCTGGACGGAGACCGGTATTGTTCAAGGAAGCGGTTATCTCCAGATGCTGGACAGCACGGATGCCTTAATTACGCCGGCGATGAACTTCAACACCACCACGGTGGAATCATTGACTTTCTTTGCTCGTACCTTTGGTGGAGTCTCTGGCAACAGCGGTCAGATCACCATATCAGTTTCAACGAACAACGGTTCCTCCTACGCCACGCTTACGACGGTAACTGCGGCGTCATCGACGCTCACGCAAATGGGCCCGATCGATCTATCGGCCTACAGCGGAACCCAGGTAAAAGTGCGCTTGCAGGCGCTCAGCGGGACGGGAAGTCAGGGTGTGGGTGTTGACGATGTGGCCGTCACCAACATCGGCGCGTTTGCTTTCGAATTCGTGGATGGCTACTCCAACCGCACCGTCAGTGGTACCAGTTCGGTGGTCACCGGGTTGACCCAGAATTCAACCTACTATCTACGTGTTCGCGCGGATGGCGCCGGAACATGTGTATCCGACTACTCTCCGACTGCGACCGTCACCACCGTCGCCAGCGAATACGAAATCTACTTCACTGGCACGGCCGCCTCGGTCACCGAGCATGCCGGCACGGCCAACATTCCGGTGGCGCTCTCAATCAGTCACGGAGCCACTGTGCAAGTCGCCGTCGTGGGTGGCACGGCCACCGAGGGGGTCGATTATACGGTAAATAACACCAACATCGTCTTCAGCGAGGGCGGTGTGACGACCTCCAATATCATCATCACCGTGTCGGATGACACGGAGCTGGAGTCGAGTGAAACCATTGATCTCCAGTTGGTCGCCGTGTTTGGCGCCAATCTGACCACCGCCACGAATTACACCTTGACCATCACGGATAACGAGCCGTCGGTGTCGCTGGGCGTGATCTCGACCTCGATCGTGGAAAATGTCGGTACCTATGACCTCGTGATCAACAAGTCCGCCGCACGCAACAATGTCAGTGGTGACATTGTGTGGAGCGGATCGGCCGCGTTTGATACGGATTACTCGGTGAGCGCCTCCAGCTTCACCCTGCATGGGGCAACCACGTCGGCCACGATCACGATTACCGTCTCGAATGATACGCTTGCTGAATTCTCCGAGACCATCGTCGCCACCTTGACCAACATCTCGCTGGCCTCGACCGGGTTCCCATCCTTCGCCACCATCACCATCACCGATAACAACGACGGCGAAGTGATCAATCCCGGTGACATCGCGATCATCGGTTTCCACTCGGATGATCCGGATGATTTCATGATCGTGGCGTTGACCAACATTCCCGCCAATACCTTGATCACCTTCACCGACAACGGCGTCGTCGGAGGTTCGCTGCTAACGACGGAAGCCACCTTTAGCTGGATTACACCGGAATCCGGCATCAGCGAGGGCGAAGTAGTCGTCTTCACGGGTGGCAGCACGGTGAGTGCTAGCACCGGCACCGTAAGTAGCGGCAGCTTCAGCGGCTTGAGCACCAGTGGCGATCAAATCCTCGCCTACCAGGGATCCTCCACCGCGCCGTCCTTTATCTACGGCGTCAATTTCGACGGCGCGGCAATCTGGCAAAATCCGGCCAGCGGCACCTCCCAGTCCGAGCTGCCCTCCGGACTGGTCAATGGCGTGACCGCGGTCGCGCTGTCGGAAGCCGATAACGGCCAGTATGCGTCATCGCGCACCGGCGACCGGACGACCCTGTTGTCGCTCATCGGTGATGCCAGCAACTGGTCCATGAATGACACGCGGGGCAATGTGACATTCACGACCACTACCTTCACCGTAACCGGTCCGGTACCGGAAATTGCGGTGTTGGGAACCAACCTCGTCACAATTTCTTCCGGCGACACCTCGCCGGCGGCCAGCGATGGCACGGACTTTGGATCGATTGCCGTTACCGCGACAAAAGACCATGTCTTTACCATCACCAATTCCGGAACCGCCTCGTTAACCGTGTCCGGAGTGACCATTTCCGGCGCACATGCCGGCGATTTCTCGGTGCAATCGGGCCCGGCCGCATCGGTCAATGCGGGCGACAGTACGACCTTCACGGTTCGATTTGATCCGGTCACTTCCGGCATTCGCACCGCGCTGGTCGAAGTAGCCAACAGCGATAGCGATGAGGGCAATTACACGTTCCGCATTATCGGCCGGGCCACGGCGCCTTCCGTGTCCTTTGCCTACTCGTCCACCAACGTGGAAGAAACAGCCGGAACCGTCCTGGTCGACATCAACCTCGAGTATGCCGCCGACGCCACGGTGCGGGTCGATGTCGCCAGCGGTGCTTCAGCCACCATCAACAGCGATTTCAGCCTTTCGGCTACGCAGTTCGTCTTCACGGCGGCGGGAGCCATCAGCCAGACACTGACCGTGACGATCACGGACGATAGCTTGAATGAAGAGACTGAGGCGTTCACGTTGCGCCTGGTCAATCATAGCAACGCCACCAACGGGTCGCCGTCCAATGTCGTCTTCAACATTCTCTACAACGACGCCATGCCGTCCCTGAACCACGGTGACATCGCCATCATCGGCCGGGATTATGATGCTGATTCGTTTGCCATTGTCGCGCTGACCAACATCGCGGCCGGGCACATCATCTACTTCACGGATAGTGGATGGGCGAGTTCAACCGACAGCTTCCGGGCGAATGAAACGCTGGCTCGTCTTACCATAAATACGGAGATCACGGCCGGCACGATCATCACCACCACCAACAGCAATGCCGCCTGGACGTGGACCACCAGCGGTTCAGCTCCGGTCAGCGGAAGTTTAAGCAAGCTGTTATTCACCAGTAGTGGAGACCAGATCTACGCATTCCAGGTTCCTTACCCGACCAACACGGCTTACCTGAGCGACAAGGTGTTCATTTATGTGTTTGATGACACAGGCGCATTTGAAAATGCCACCGATGCAAACACGGGTGATATTCCGCCCGGACTGGATGCCGGATCCAACACCGCGGTTACCATCAACTTTATCGGCAGCCCCGTAGCCGGATTGAATATGGATAATGCCGAGACCAACGGTTACGACAAAGCCGGTTGGCTCGCCTTCATCAACAATGCCGCCAACTGGACAACTGCAGCCAGCTCACTCCCCGGCGGAACAGTGTTCATGGGCACGCCTCCGGCCGTGCTTGCCGCACCCGCGCTGTCGGCTGCATCGACCATCACCACGAATTCGTTCCGCGTAAATTGGACGGCGGTGGCCGGCGCCTCCAGTTACCGGTTGGATGTGTCGACGGCCAACGACTTCGCAAGTTTCGTCGCCGGCTATGAAAACCGCAAAGTAACCGGGTCGAATCACACGGTGACCAACCTGTCGGCCACAACTACTTACTATTACCGCATGCGCACGGCAAATGCGGGCGGTATCAGCACCAATTCGGCGACGGGAACCGCCACCACGACCTCGCCGGATCCGGTGCCGGATGCGCCCGTGGCCATTCAGCCCACGCTGATCAGCACCAACAGCTTCACGGCCATCTGGAATGCCGCCACCTATGCCACCAGCTATCGTCTGGATGTCGCCACGAACAGCGCCTTCACTCATTATGTCAGCGGCTACTCAAACCGCACAGTGTCCGGCACCAGCCAGGCCGTCACCGGCCTCACGGCCGGCGGTCGTTATTGGTACCGCGTTCGCGCCGTAAATATCTCCGGCACCAGCACAAACTCTAATGAGATCGTCCTCCGCCTGCCTGACTCGGATGTGGTTAATGTGGTGGATACCGGCAGCGGCGTGCTGCCGCCCAGCCAACCCGGAAGCGCCGAAATGTCGTTCAATTCTACGGAAGATGTAGCCTACAATGTCTGGTACAGCGATAACGATGGACTGACTTGGTTCCTCGACACCACAACCAACGGCACCGGAGGACAAATCACAGTGGATGTCGACGAGGGCGCCGGTGACAAGCGGTTCTTCCGCGTCATTCCGGCCGGCCAGAATCCGACCAGCAGCGTCAGTCAAGTGGTGGCGGTGGTGAAGCCGACCGCGCCTCAGGGCTATACGCTGATGAGCCCTCCGATTCTCAGCGACCGTGCCTTTGGCGGGGATTTCGGAGCCGCGCTGGCTGAAGGGTTAAACGGGAACAACAACCCGACAGTTGCCGACAAGGTGTTAGTCTACAATGGTGGATTCACTTGGCGCGAAATTTATCTCGATGGCTCCGGAACCTGGAGGGAAGCAAGTACGGATGCTCCGAGCACCCTCACGCTGCCGGCTGGCCAAGGCTTTTACTTGTACAGCGGGGCTGGAGCCAATTTCCGGTTTACCGGCGAAGTCGGAAATAAAGGAACCAATAGCTTCGAGGTAACGGGCAACGACTGGAGTATCATCGGCGTCTCGGAAGGTAAGGATATCGCCATTTCCAACATCACGTTCAATGGAACCCCGACCGCCGGCACCTCGCCGGCCAGTGGAGATCGTATTGTAATTGATAACGGGGATGGTACATTCCGGACCTTTGTGCGATTGCGCTTCGGAAGCGGTAACCGGTGGGTTGATATGACGGGAAGCACGAATGCGGCGGTAATCGTTCCCGGCCAGGGTGCGTACTACTATCGCAACAACGCAACAACAATTGATGTTCAATTCTAATTGAGGTGGAAAGAATCATGAAAATATACAGTTTGATCTACGCGCTCATCGTGGTGTTGGCGCTTGGTGGTCCATCCGCCATTGCCACGCCTTATCTGCTCGATGACTTCAATGTGGATGCCGAGGGTTGGTCGGTCGGTGGCGACTTTGACTCCTCAAATACCGCCACCGGCAATCTCACTGGAACATTCAATGCGCAGGTGGGCGGCGGACCTTTTCCGCCGGAATACGGTGAATTCAATGGTCCTGCCTCGCCCTGGGATTGGACCCAAGGAGCGGTGTACACGCCCACCAACATGACATTCGATTTTTACTCCAGCATTGCGAGTCCGAACGACTTGTTCATTACCTTCGGCAACAACAGCTACCTGGTGTATCAATCAGTCAATCTCGTTAGCGGATTGAACTCCGTCAGTTTGAACTTCACCTCCGGCTGGCTGGGCGACACCGATCAATTTGCCGCCATCTTTTCCGATGTCAGCTTCTTTAACATGACGATTGAGCGAAATGGTTCCGGCGACCAATTCTACTACGTGGATAATTTCGCGTTGTATGGCAATACCGGTGGCGGCCCGGGACCTGGTCCGTCCGCGATTCCGGAACCAACCACCGCCAGCTTGTTCATGCTGACGCTGGCCGCCGCAGCGATGATTCGGCAACGGGTTCTTTCCGTTTAATCGAGGCAAGCCTGCTTTGCGGAAAACGATGTTATGACGAGGATCTCATGTGCCTCGCTCGTTGTTTTTATCAACATTTTTTCCACGCATGCCGCGCAATTATATACGGAAAAATTTGATGATTCCCTTGCCGGGTGGACCTATAGCGGTTCGAACTCCAACCTGACGCTCGCACATAGCCCGACCAACGGCGTCAACGGCAGTGGAGCAATGTCGATTGCTTTTGGCGGTTTGCCGTTTGGGCAACCTCCCACTCCGGTCGATGATTACATTCTCGCCGAGGGCCTTGGAAGCACCGGTAACTTTACCGGCAATTATGTCGCGGCGGATGCATATATTCTTGGCTTTGATTTTTTTGCCTCAAATACCAACCCGGCCATTTTTCGCGTTTGGCTGCGTTCCTCCACCAACGCGCTTTTTCTCAACCTCACCACGCAGGTGCCGACAGCTAATCAATGGTATGCATTGCGACGCGTTTTGCCGTTGAATGCGATCGGTAATTGGGTTGATGTCACTGCTCAGCGCGAAAGTGTGATCACCCATGTGACGTCGCTTGAGTTCTCTGTGCGCCAGAACGGCGGGGCAGCGCAAACATATTATATCGACAATATCTTCCTCGATCGCCTCCCGGCATCAACATCAGTCGATCCGTCAACGGTGACATGGAGTTATTTGCGCACGGGCGAGGTTTACCAGGTGGATATCGCGACGAATCTGGCCATTTCCCCGGTCGTGTGGACGCCATTGACCAACTTCATCGCAACAAATGATGTATTCAACTTGCCGCTGCATGCCACCAACTCCGGTGCTTTTTTCCGGATGATGATGCCGTAGCGGATGCGGGCATCCCGCATGGTCATCGAGACAGTCCGGAAATAACCAGTCATTGTGGAGGGCCCCGCTCCGTCGGCGGCCGCGATGATGGATGCGACCATGTTTCCCGAGTTCAACATGTCGATCGCCTGCTATTGCAAGTCATTGAATGGCAAGGATTAAGTTTTTGATCGGGGTCATTTCGGGTGTCTCATGCTATGTGGCTTGGTATGGCGACCAGCTGATCTGTGGTATCGTCTGCTGGCGCAGGTGATGGCTCGCGGCATCCGGCCGCATCGCGGCGGCCCAATTTGGGCGCTTTCGGTGTTGGGCTCTCGGTCGCGGACATGAGTCCAGCGACCGTTCGCCCGCCGTGAAATCGCCGCAAACTGGGCCTACCGCGATGCTCATTTCGCGTGCCGCGAAATGACCGGATGCCACTCGCGCTCACGCATCTATCCGCCGCCGACGGCGGATAGATAAAGAAAGCATCAACACCCGGATTCTCCGCAAGCTGATTCCCGTATGCATGTACGTCAGGGTGTCCCATTGTTGAACTCAGGAGTCATTGTGGAGGGCCCCGCTCTGTCGGGGGCCGCGATGATGGATGTGACCCTGTTTCGCACCGCTGGGCCGAACTACACAGGGCAAGCACGAGTAAACGACTCGCCCATGTCCGGCGCAGCTCGAAAGAGCGAAAAGGTTTAGATTTCGGTGTGGATGGCATCGATGATGCCGACGATGACCGAGCGGACGGGGGCATCGGTCGACTGCACAATTTGCCGGGCTCCGTTCCCTTCATCGAGCACCAGAACGGTTTCACCCGCCCCGGCGCCCACGTGGTCGATGGCAATCAGGTAATCGCCCTTGGCTTGACCATTCGCATCAATCTTCTCCACGAGCATCAACTTTTTACCCTCGTAGAATGGATGCTGGATGGTGCCGTAAACCGATCCGATGACTCGCCCGGGTATCATGATGCGCTCTCCCGGCGAATACCATCCACAATGCCGATAATGGCGTGATCCACCGGCACGAAGGACGGGTCAAGGGCCATAGCGGCTTCGCGCCCGCCTTCATAATAAATAACTTCGCCGGGACCGGCCATCCGGGTGGCATCGGCGCAGACGATGGTTTTTCCCCTCGGCTCGCCATGCTTGTCGAGCGGTTGCACCAGCAGCATGGGTACGCCCCGCAAGCCCTGGTATATTTCACATGCCACCACCGATCCGATGACTTTGCCGAGCATCATATGCGTTCTCCCTCGAGCACCAACGCTTCGACTTCATGAAAGCGGGTGGTTTGGTTGATCTGGGCGCAGAGCGCTTCGTGCGGCGCGGTGAGAATGCGGTGGTTGTAGGCAATGCCGGCGCGATCCATAAAGACGGAAGCGAGATCCACCGCCGCCTCGATGTCGTGAAGTTCGCCTTCGTAGATGCTGAGTCCCTTTCCGGCGAGTCCATCATCGGCGAGCCGGATTTCCAGCAGTTCCACCGGTGTGCCCTTCAGCGCGGCTTCGGCGGCACGCACATTCGCCGAAACCGAGGCCGTCTCGAAAACCGCCCACGCTCCGCCCCGCGACTTACCGCGCTTGCCAAACATGGCGGCAAACACCTCCGGATGTACATCGGGCAGGAAAATCTTGTCGATGATGGACGCACCGCCGTGGTAGATGGCCTCCTCGAAGGCTTCCTCCACCGAAGCCGTCGTGCCGCCGATCAACGCCAGATAGCGTCCGCGCGTGATGGTGCCGCTCTTCAGCGAGGCGATGGGGGCCTTCTTGAGCAGGGCATCGGTGGCGTGAATGCCGGCCGGAATGTCCGCAAACTCGATGAGGGCCACTGCGGGGAACGACTTCATCAGGTAATCCGGAAGTGATCGACAAGGACGCAACGACGCCAGCGCGAGAATGTGCGCGGACCGGTGAGACCTTCGCCGGTCGGACTGGCGATGGTGAAGGAGGTGAATCCTTCTCCCTCGAGACCAAGCCCGGCTTGCGAGCGCCCATTTTTCACAAAAATGCTGCAATTGCACTCTTTGGCCATACGGTGAAGCTTGTCGATGTTGCGGGAGTGCATGACCGCAGTGTGGCGGTTTCCGCTTTCGGTCTTGATCGCGAGATCAATCGCATAATCCGCATGGGGCACGCGGCACACCGGGAGGATCGGCATCATCTGCTCCGTCCAGAGCAGGGGATGGCCTTCATCCACCTCGACAATGCCCAGGCGGATGGACCCCGGCACCTGAATACCGATCTTGGCGAGAATGACGTCGGCATTCTTGCCGATCAAGTCGCGATTGATGTGAGCCTCTTTGCGCGGACCATGCATTTCCGTGAAGATGACTTTCTCGAGCGCGGCGAGTTTGCTCTTGTCGATGAGCACGGCGTTGTGGCGGGTCATGGACTGGATCAACTGATCGGCCACACTGGCGACGACCAGCACCTGCTTTTCGTCCGCGCAGATGATGTTGTTGTCGGTCGAGGCCCCGAGCACGATGTCGCGTCCGGCCTTGTCGATATCGGCGGTTTCATCGACGACGACAGGGGGATTGCCGGGTCCGGCACAGATGGCCCGCTTGCCGCTGGTCATAGCCGCCTTCACCACGCCGCCCCCGCCGGTGACCACCACGAGGCGGACATCGGGATGCTTCATCGTCGCATTTGCGCTTTCCACGGTGGGGTTGGCCACGCAGGTGACGACGTTGTTGGGTCCGCCGGCGCCGGTGATCACCTTGTTCAATAGCGCCACAGTCTGCATCGAACAATTCTTCGCGGTCGGATGGACGTTGAATACAACCGTGTTCCCGGCGGCGATCATACCGATGGTGTTACAGATGATCGTGGAGGTGGGATTGGTGCAGGGCGTGATGGCGCCGATGACGCCGAAGGGCGCCGGTTCCATCAGGCACAGTCCATGATCGCCGGTAACCGCCTGCGGCTCGAGGTGCTCGAGTCCGGGAGTCTTCTCGGAAACCAGGATGTTCTTGGTGATTTTGTCCTCGAAACGTCCCAGCCCGGTTTCGGCGTGGGCGGCTTTCGCGAGTGGCGCCGCATGCTCCAGCATCACGCGACGGATATTATCGATGATGCGGGCCCGCAATTTCAGAGGCAACGCGACAAACGCAGGCTGGGCGGCCTTGGCGGCTTTTACCGCTTCGTCGACCGAGCCGTAAATGCCGAGGCCCTGTTCGATCGCCGCGCCACCTGCTGATTGAGCGGAGGGTGTGCCCGGCTCGCGTTCGAGGTCGGAGACGATCCGCTGGGCGATCGCATCGATTTCCTGATCGGTTAATCTGGCCATGTGTTTACTCCCGGTTCAACAGAACGAACCGAACGGACATTCGCCCCGAACACCGAACTCTGAACGCTTTCCCGTAACATCCCCGCTTGAGATTATGATTACGATCAGGATTAAGAGCCGGGGGGGTGTGTATCACTTTTTGTATTTGGTCTTTGTTCCGACTTCCCAGCTGTCGACAATCCCCATGACGACGGCGTCGACGGGGCGTTTGTCGGTGGCTTGGGTTTGACGGGCCGAGCTGCCGGAGGCGATCAGGACGATTTCGTCCGGACCGGCTCCCACGGCATCCGCAGCGACGAGCACGTTGCCGGACTCGTTGCCTTCATCATCGACGCCACGCACGAGCAGGAATTTCAGTCCGTCCAGACTCGATTCCTTGCGCGTCGAAACCACGGTTCCGACCACTTTGGCTAATAGCATAAAGCACCTCCCGGCGGATCGCCGGCCGGGTGGTTATTTTTTCGAGGCGGCTTTGGCTTCGGCGGCGCGGCCCAGCGGCATCACGGCGTCCACATTGACATGCGGGCGGGCGATGACATGGATGGCAACGACTTCGCCGATGCGTCCGGCCGCGACTTGTGCGGCATCGCACGCCGCTTTCACGGCCGCCACATCGCCACGCACCACGACGGTCGTGTAACCGCCACCGGTTTTTTCGTACGATACCAGCTCGACCTTCGCGGCTTTGACCGCGGCATCCGCGGCTTCCACGACGGCGGGGAAGGAACGCGTTTCAATCATGCCTAATGCTTCTGTCATGTTTTCTCTCCGTATGGTTACTTCGTTTTATCGACCTTTGACGACCCGTCCGGTCATCGACTCAATTGCTTTTTCGGCGGCCCGGTAGCCGACCTCGATGTCCTGCTCCTCGCCCCCGAGGTAGACCCGGCCGACGGCGCCGACGGCCCGCACTTCCAGAATATTCACCTTGGCAGCCTTCTCCGCCTCGTTGGCGGCGATGGCGGCATAACCGGCCGGCGCGCATTCCATCACATACAGGGACTGTCCGGGCAGAATCATGTCGCCGTGGCGGGTGCGGTTGATCAGTTGGGTGTGGTAGTCGGAGATATTGCGGATGACTTCGCTGGTGTAGATTTCCGGCTTGATGCGGTCCTCTTCCTTCAGGCCGAGATGCTCGAGGATGGCTCGGCCGGCTTCGCGCACCTCGGCTTGTTCGTGCGAGTGGAGTTCCAGCATGCCGAACTGACGCTCGATGATCAGCATGCCCGGGGTGACATTGGTCGCTTTGAGCGCGACATCGGTCATCCGCATAATGTCCATGCCGGGATTGATCTCTACGAAGAGCGCGGCTTGTCCCGGGGTGGGGAGGAAGCCCTGCGCGACCGTTCCGAGAAACGATGCAAACTGCGGTTGCAGGCTGTCCAGAAACACATAACAACGTAACTCTGCCATATCGGTATCCTTCCTCTCGTTTATTTTCCGGCCGCGGCTTTCGCCTCTTCCATGATTTTCACACTGCTGCTGCAGCCGACGCGCGTAGCGCCGGCGCTGACCATCTTGATGACATCGGCATAGGTGCGCACGCCGCCCGAGGCCTTCACGCCGAGTTTCTTCGGCGCGGTCACGCGAGCCATCAATGCGATATCCTCGGCGGTGGCGCCGCCGGAAGACATGCCGGTGGAGGTTTTCACGAAATGCGCGCCGGCCTTCATGCTCAGCTCGCAGGCACGAACCTTCTCTTCATCGGTGAGCAGACTGTTTTCGAAAATGACCTTGCAGATGGCGCGGGCGTCGTTGCAATCCTCGACCACACCGCGGATGTCCTGAAGCACCAGTTTGTCATCCTTGCTTTTCAGCGCGCCGATGTTGATCACCATGTCGATTTCCTGGGCGCCGTCGCGGAGGGCGCGGCGGGTTTCCAGCGATTTGATTTGCGGCGTGACCGCCCCGAGGGGGAAGCCCACCACGGCACAGACTTTTACTTTCGAACCGCGCAGGAGCTCGCGAGCCTTCTTGACCCACATCGGATTCACGCAGACGGAGTAGAAATCGTACTTCAGCGCTTCCTGGCAGAGTTTTTCTACATCGGCGGCGGAGGCATCGGCCTTCAGCACGGTGTGATCGATCAGCTTGCAAAGTTTCTCCGGCGGAATCGCTGCGGCATCGGGGGAGCGGGCGCCGCCGCCGAGCAGGCTCTTCACCCGGTCAGCGATGCGTTGGATGTCGTCCGGACTAAGATTCGAGGGGAGGGATGCACTCATGTTTGCTTTCTCGTATTCCTTGATCATGTTCACGCGGTTGATGTGACGCTCCGCCGTGTGTTCGGTGGCCAAAAAAACATCCACGATCTGCGCGCACTCGGCGAGATTGGTTTGACCGGCGCCGAGGGTCAAGACATTCGCGCCATTGTGCTCACGGGCATTGCGGGCGAGGGCGGTGTTGTAACAGGCGGCGGCGAGCACGCCGGGATATTTGTTGGCGGTCATGGCCGAGCCGATGCCGGCACCGTCAATGAGAATGCCGAGGTCGGCTTGGCCGCGGGACACGGTGGTGGCGACGAGCGAGGCAATGTGTGGATAGTCCACGGGGTCTTTGGAGTGGGTGCCAACGTCCTGGACGGAGTGACCAGCTTTTTTCAGATGGGCCAACAGCCCTTCTTTGGTCTCAAAACCTCCGTGGTCGGCGCCAATCACTAGGCGTAAACCGCGCGTCATTTGTGGTCAGATAGTCGAATATCAGGGATTCGACGTCAATGTAAATTGTATACGCCGTCGTTAAATCCGCGGCCAGGCCGTATGCGCATCAACCATCGCTGGAGGAGTCCTCGGATGCGTCTTCGCTCCGGCCGCGACGGGTGAGGTCCTGGAAGTCGTGCTTTTTCAGCAGGTAATTCTGCAAGGCGGCAAACGAGGCTCCGGCGCTTTGGCGACGCAGCGTCGAGACAATTTGCGGGCGCAGGGTGTCCACGGTGCTGTCGGTGGCCGGGGTGCGCTCCTTCACATGCGCGACGAACATCGAATTGCCTGCCTCCACCGGTTCCGTGACTTCGCCGCTGTTCAAGACCAGCAGGGAGCGAATAAGAAAGGTGGAGATGTTGGTGTCTATGGAAGTGCTGTTGATGGTGAAGGGTTCGGTGACGACCGGGGTGAGGTTGTATTCCTTCATTACCTCGGCAAAGGAAATGCCGGCGGACAATCCCGCCACGGCGCTGCCCTGTGCTTCCTGGGCCTTCTCCGCCAACTTGTTCATAACCGCCAGTTCGCGGGCTTTGATTTCGACCGCGGCGCGCACTTCCTCGAAGGCGGGCACGCGGGATTCCATGCGTTCGACCAACGCCAGCACGTACACGATGTTCGAGCCGGCGACCGGATCGCTGTAGTAGTAATCATCATCCCCGGTCAAATTGAATGCCGCCCGCACCAAGGCTGGCGAGGCTTCGGCCAATTCCGCCGGCGGTTCATTGAGGGCAAAAGGACTGGTCATGACCAGTTGAATGCCCTGTTCTGCGGCCACCTGGTCGAACGCCGATTGACCGAGTTTGCGCTGGAAAGAAAGCTCCTGCACAAAGGCGCTGGCTTTTTCGCCGGCAAGCTCGACCGCTTTCTCCGCCTTCAGCAAACCGGTGATTTCCTCGCGGACATCATCCAGCGGACGGTACTCCGTGGGGGCCAGGGATATTTCATTCTCGCCTCCGGCGGGTTCGGGGGCGGGTAGGGCGAAATCATCGAGATTCAAATCGTAGTATTCCTCGACTTCCTCGCTGGTCACTTCCGCCGCATCCACGAAGTCGGCCACGGGGAAGGCCGCGGCTTTGACTTTCACCATTTCCGGAAGCGTGAACTGGGAAGGGTCGTTGTTGTAATAGGCGAGAATGTCCTCGTCGGTGACACTCACATCGCCGGACAGACTGTCGGCGGTGATTTCGACATACTCGACGGTGAAGTTGTCGGTGAGGGTCTGGTAGGTGCGGTCGACTTCCAGCGGGGAAACCAGCTGTGTGCGATCGACGATGGCGCGTAATTTCTGGATGATGATTTCCTGCCGTATGTGCTCCTCGAAATCGCGCTTGGATGCGCGTAATTGGGTCAGGAAATTCTGGGCAAATTGATCATAGGCTTGCTGGTTGAATCGGCCTTCACTCTGCAGAAACTCAAGCGAACGGATCGTGTTGACCACTTCGTCGTTACCGCAGGTGATGCCGAGCGAACCGGCCTCGCGCAGAGTCACGATTCGTTGCCAGGCCAGTTTGTGAAGCTCCTCATCAATTTCCGGGGTGATGTCAATCGAGCGCCCGGTCATGAGCACGATGCTCAGGTAGGTGTTGAAACGTGCCCGCTGATACTGGTCAAAACCGATATCTTCGCCGTCGAGTCGACCGGCCGCGGTCGGTCCGCCGGATTCGGCATCCGGCATCTGCGTGCCCCAGATCACGAACGAGAAGACGACGATAATCAAGAAAGCAAGCCAGAGCAGGCGATTGCGGATCAAGCGATGAAATTTAGTTATAAGCATGGCCATGACGGGGCCCTTTCTATTTATGTAAACCGGTGGAACACAATAGCGACCGGCTGCGGCAGCGTCAACAAGCGGTTCGGCCGATTATGACGGTACGAGCAGGGCGCGCAACGATGCCCATACGTGGTCCGTTGCGATTCCGGACATCGACTGCCCGGGCGATGCGATTATTTCCACCCGCCGTCCGCGCGGTGACCATGTCGAGGGATCGGATGGGCCAAACAGGACCAGGCTGGGGCAGCCAGTGGCGGCGGCGAGGTGGGAAATCCCGCTGTCATTGCCGAGATAGGCGCTTGCCCGGGCCATCATGGCGGCCAGTTGGGGCAGGGGCAGGTTGTGATGACGCTCCAACCCTTGCAACGCCTGGTCCAGCCCGGGAATGTATGCGCGTTCGGCGTCGCCGGTGAAAAATACCGGCCGCCAGGAGGTCTCGGCCCGCAGACGTCCGGCGATTTCGATAAATCGCTCGACCGGCCAATTTTTGTCGCGGCTGCCGCTGCCGGGATGAATTGCCACCCATGGCCGGGCGGGCCATGTCATGTCCGGTATGTCGATATCAAGTCGGGGCATGGTCCCGGTTTCATACATGGCCAACGCGGCAAGGGGACGGAGAAAATGATCCACGGCATGACCATCGGCAACCAGGGGAGACCCGCTGACCAAGACAGCCACGCCGCAACGTTTCAGATTGTCGGCAAGATGACCGTCGGGATCGTGCAAATAATTCACGATGAAATCGAACGAGGCGAAATATGACTGATCCTCATCGCGGATCGGGGCGTCGGGGGCAAAATAGCGGGCCAGCGCGCCATCGTGGATCGAACGCACATGATTGATCAGGCGGCATGCCACGGCAAGTTGCGCCGTGTGCGGGTAGCCGATGACTTCGATGTGACTGTCCGGCCAACGCTCACGCAACGCCGCGAGGGCGGGCAGGGTCACGATAAAGTCGCCGAGAGCGCCGCCACGCAGAACGAGAATACGGGCCGGACGCATGCGGTGTGATTAGGCGGCTACGATGCCCGTGATGAGCGAGGCGGCGGCCACAAGTCCGGCGATAATCCCGCTGATCAATCGCCGCGCGTGTGTGGCAAGTAACCACGTGGTCCAGATACGAAATTTGAACGGACTCAAAACGATCCACATGCCCGCGATGACCCAGGCATATGCGATGCATACGATGACCAGCCGCCAGGCCGAGGGATGCCAGCGCGCGGAGTCGGTCATGACAGTGGGGAGAAGCAACAACAACCCGCCGAAGGCCCGCGCGGCCAGAAGTTCATCGAGGTAGCGAACGACGAGGAAAATAGAGAGGGGTGTGAGAAGGTATAGCAGTTGTTTGTACTTTCCGAGCTCACCCAGCGTCATCTGGCTGACCAGGTAGGAGGCCCAGAGCAAGGTCAACACGGCGAGCACGACGCCGGCGAGGGTGTTACGCGGAAACGCCCGGCATGCAGCGGCCAACTGTTCCGGTTTGGCCATCAGGAAAAAAGCCAGCGCGCCATGCGCGGTGGCCACCAGCCACGCGATCAGACTCAAATGTTCCACGCTGACATTCATGATGGTCCTTTTCGAAAAGCCAACCCGCCCCATTCACCGTTGCCGTCGCGAAAGATTTCATCCAGGCCGGCGGCGGCATAGGCATGGGCAACCTGGTCCAACTCCGGATCGCGAATCCCGCTCAACACGAGATACTTCCGGGTGCCGGCAACCAGCGCCGGCGCGATGGACAGCAGCACGGTGGTATAAACATTCGCGCAGACAAGGTCAAATGAACCTTCCGTTCGCTCCTTCATGACATCGCCGACGCGGAGCTCGACGCTGCCTTCCAATCCGTTCAAGCGGAGGTTCTCGCGGGCTTGCTCCAGCGCGATGGCGTCGTGGTCGATGGCGAGGATACGCGCCACGCCGAGTTTACCTGCCGCGATCGCGAGGATGCTACTCCCCGTGCCGACGTCGAGCATCGAGGACACGTCGCCCGCCGGCACCAGGCGGTCGATCATTTCGAGACAGAATCGGGTGGTGAAATGATCGCCGGTGCCGAAGCTGAGGCCGGGATCGAGATGAATGATCGCGCGATCGCCCGCATGAGCCGGCGGCTCGGGCGCCCACACCGGCACGATGCGCAAGTGCTGCCCGATGTTCACGGCATGAAAGTGGTGGCGCCAGAATGTCTGCCAGTCGCGCGGCGTTTCCCGGCGGATGGCCGTGGCGATTACCTCGGGCCAGGCATGGACCGCTGCGGCGATGATCTCGGCTCGACCGGGTTCGTCGAAATAAAGTTCCAGCCATGCGCGCTCGTGATTTGGGCGCTCAAGTTGCACGGTGGCACATCCGAAGGAGGACGCGATGCGACCGGCCACCGGCGTGGCCTCGGACAGCGGAACCTCCAGTGTGAGGATGTCATGACCGCTCACGGCAGCGCTCCGGGCGGCGGCAGCACGGGGGCCTCGGGATGGGCAACCGGCTGGAGCAGGGCTGCGCCCGATTCCGCGGTCATGGTGAAGACGAGTTCGATGCCCTGTTGGGTGGCGTAGCGCGTGCCGTCATCGGCGGTGTGGCCCAGCAACAGCACCCGTTGCATGCCGCCGGTGGCCATGCCGAAGATAATCTGTGCGTAGGGCGGATCCAGTCCGTAGATGGCTAGATCCGTAGGGTTTTCGGCGATCAACCGGCTGGCCTCGATGCGCGAGCCGCGAAAGAGCAGGCCTTGAATTGCGTCAGTGTCGGGAGCAAAACCGGGAACCACCGGACGGAACTGCCCGTCCACGGCTTCCACCGCGTAGTTGATTCCCGCGATGGTTTGGGCAATGCGGGTAATCTCATCAGCGGCAAACGAAAAGACCACATCATCGCGAAAAGGCAATGGTGTGGCGTGAAAGAAGTCGAGCAGCGTGGAGGGCAATTCCATGACCGGTCCGGTCGGTGTCTTGGCATAGAAGGCGCCAGTCGTGTTCGTGGCGCCGATGATCAATGGAAAGCCCGGATCGGATTCGGCCGCGGCGCGAAGAAGGCGCAAGGTGCGGTTGGTTATGTCCAGTCCGTAGATGGAGAGATCGGAGTGAGGGGGATCGATGAATTCCTCGACCGGTGTGCCGGTCCAGGCCTCGAGAAAAGCCGCCACTTTTTGGGCGGCGACCGGCATTGGATTAGGCGACGTGATCTCCCAGACCTGCTGCGTGGCCAGTCGAATCTGGAGCACACGCTCATCGTCGATCATCTCGATGCCGGTCACCTCGCTCGCGTTGAACGGGCAAAGCCGGTAATCGCGGAAGTCACGCATGCGGGGATCGAGCCAATCGACCACCTCGCGCGAGACGGAAAAAACCTGCTCCTGTCCGGAAATGGAGGCGTAGTATTCGGTTTCGGCGGCGTTCACGGCCTGACCGATTTTGAGCACGTAAGGCGCGCCAGCATCGGGACCGGTCAGGATGAGTTGACGGTGCGGCGCATCAAATCCATAGAGTGAAGCGGCGGCCATGGACTCGGCAATAAATTCATGAATCCGGAATTCGTACAGCTTGTCGAGCCACTGACGCACCGCCGCATCGTGCGCGGCGGCGTTCACCGGACGCACGAGTCGCCAGTGATTATCTTCGTTGCGCGCCACCTCGAGGGGTCCCTGCCGGGTCAGCCACTCGACGCGCCGGACACGATCCGGCGTGATATGGATGAGCCGGCGATCGCGTAAATCCAATTCCGAGGCGGGCAGCGCGGCTTCGATGTCCCGGGTTGTCACAAAAATTGAAGCGAGGTCGCCACGCCGGACATACATCTCCCGGCCATCAGCGGATAGCCGGCCAACCATCAGGGTGCTGCGGATGTCGCCCGCGCCAAGCGTGATGGTCGCGCGACCCGGCGCCAGGCCGTAGTCGGCCGGACTCGTGTCTGCTTCCTTCTGGTCCGCTTCTGTGAGGTGCTGCGTCCATCGTGCTTCCACGAGCGCATCGATCAGTCGCAGAACCGCGCTCTCGTTCGCCGCGGCTTCCACCGGATGCACCAGTCGCCAACGTTGGTCGCTTTTTTCCAAATGATACACATTTCCACCGGCTTCCACGCTCAACGTATTGATTTGTTCCGGGTCCAGTCGCATCGATGGCGCAAATTCGAAGATGTTCCGTTCGTCGACAGGGCGTCCGGGTTGCGACCACAGGATGAAACCGCCAAGGGCGGTCACCAGCGCGAGAAGCATGATGGTGGTGCGGATGCTCATGATGTCATATGCGGCGCCGCCACCAGACGCCCATGCCGGTCAGTGCGGCGACCGCGGGGATGCCCACGACCACGATCCAGAAAAGGCGCCACATGCCTTGTTGGTCGATCATCAGACGCACCGAGGAAAACGGGCGGGCGGCGATATCGAGCAACTGATCGCGATCAAGCACCCAGTTCAGTGTGTTCAGGAACAGGTCGGCGTTGGCGCCGCTCAGTCCGTTGTTGGAAATAAAATCCACATCGCCGAATACCGCCATCCGCGGCAGGGAAAGACTGAGCGCCTCCGGGCCTCCGGTGCCACGCTCGATGGTGACGGCGAGGGGAAGCGGTCCCTGCAGGTCGATATCCTTGTCAAATGTGTAGGGTTGCCGGTCGAGATCCCGTTCCGCCCAGGCGCGATCCGAGGAAAGCACAAGCGCTCGTGCTTGGGGCTTGTCGGATGCATCAAGATCGCGGTCACCGGATGAGAGCATGGGCAGGGCCCGTGGCCAGTAGAAGAGCGAGGTCATCCGGTCGAGATGTTCGGTAACGGGATGATCGGGGTAATCGGGGATCAGGACGTCAAACCCGGATACCGTGCGGGTCGGATCCACCACGATGTTGTCGATGCTTTGCACGCCCCACGAGGCGAGCAAGTCGCCGAAACCCGCATCCGTTTCGGCATTCAACAGAAGAATGAGGCTGCCGTCACGTTCGGCAAAGTTCGCAATCCGTTCGACGGCGGCTTGGGGATAGGCGCGGGAGGGTCCGGCAATAATCAACACATCGGCATCCTCCGGAATGGCGTTGCGTTCAGCCATATTGAGTGGAAGCAGTTCGATGAAGTCGCGGCGGATGCGTTGACCGATTTCCGACATGCCCACGTAATCATCGTGATCATCAAAGTCGCGCTCGCCATATCCTTGAAGGAAGTATACCCGCGGGGGTTGTTCCTCCAGCAGCGCCATGATGGCGGAGGATAGGGCGATTTCGCCGAGAAAGGCCTCGGGTTGGGGTAGACCGCCCGACGCCACCGGCAGATAATTCACCACGGCAAGATCGTCGAGGTCGACGATGCGCGATCGTCCGGCATATTCGAGCACGACGACATTGATGCGGTCGAGAGAGAATCGATTGATCAATTCCTCGGCGCGACCCGGGTGGCGATCCGGATCAATTCGTTCCATGGTGAGGTTACCCTTGGCCATCTCGGCGTAGGCGCGGAGCAACTGAACAGTATCTTCATACACGACATGAAAAAGTTGGTGATCCGGCTGGATGAACACTGTCACATGCACCGGTTGTTCCAGGCTGGCCAGCAGGGCTTTGGTTTTGCCCGACAGCACATGCTCGCCCGAACGGCTCAAATCAAACCGTGCATACCGGTGCATCGACACATAATTGATCATCAGGATCAGCGTGAAAAAAAGCGCGGTTGCGACACCGGCATTCAGCCCGGTGAGGCGATGCCGGCGGGTCCGGCTGCGCAAACGCTGGCGGTTCAGGGCATCCGCGGAGTCGTGGTTGGGTGACTCGTTCATTTCCATCGGCGCGACTCCAGCACGCGGGTGGCCGTGAACAAACAGAAAGCCGCGCCGCTGACATAAAAGATCACCGCCCGCGAGTCGATGATTCCCCGGGAAAACTCCAGCAGATGACGGTGCGGCGAGATCAGGTCGGCCATCATCTGGCCGGCGGGTCCGGGCGCGATGAATTCGATAAAGCCGGCAAAAAATATCAGCATCAGCATGGCGAAGGTGGTGATCGCGGCGATGATCTGATTGGCGGTCATCAGCGAGCAAAGCAAGCCCACCGAAAGAAACATGGCACCGCCCAGACTCATGCCGGTGTAGGCGGCGACCATGACGCCGGTTTCGACCGGTGGCGCATCCGCACTGACCAAATCAAGAATCACGAAGAAACCGAGCGTGGGTAACCACATCAGGATGTAAAACGAGAAAACGCCGGCAAATTTGGCCGCCACCACCTGGGCGTCGGAAACTGGCGCGGTCAATAAGGTTTCGATGGTGCCCATGCGCCGCTCCTCGGCAAAAAGACGCATGGTGAGCAGGGGAATGACGATCAGTTGCGTCATCCAGTAAAACGGCGAGCCGAACATCAAGTTCATCACGGAAACGCCGGGAACACCGCCGGCCAGCACGCCGGCGAGGAAGTAGAAGACCGTGCCCATCACCAGCAGGAAAAACGTCAGCGTGGCATAGGCCACCGGCGAGAGGAAGTAGCTGGTCAATTCCTTGCGCCACAAAATAAGCAAGGCGCTCATGACACCGGCTCCTCGCCGCTGGATACGCCCTTGGTCAGCGAAATAAACAGATCCTCGAGGCGGCTGCGGCGACGGTGCAATTCGCGCAGAGGCCATGCCTTGGCGGCGGCCAACGCGGCCAGACGCGGTCGTGGGTCCGGGTCCAGCGGGGCGGAAAACTGAAGGCGGAACCAATCGCCTTCGGCGCGGATTTCCAGATCGCCGAGATCCGTCCAGGCGGCGAGGGCCGAGGCAAGCTCCACGCGCGGCGCTTTGATTTCCGCGACAAAGGCCGCCGCGCCTTGGCGCTGACGGATCAAGTGATCGGTGGTGTCGGATGCGGCGATGCGCCCTTCGTGAATGATGATGACGCGGCGGCAAACCGCCTCCACTTCGGATAAAATATGCGTGGAAAGCAAAATGGTGTGGCGGGTGCCGAGTTGCAAGATCAGCTCCCGCACGTGCCGGATTTGGCCGGGATCCAATCCGGCGGTCGGCTCGTCGAGAATCAGAATTTCCGGATCGTGTACCAACGCCTCGGCCAGTCCGACGCGTTGCCGGTAGCCGCGCGAGAGTTGACCGATGACCCGGCGGCCGGCGTCGCCGAGCCCGCACAATTCCTTCACTTCCCGCAGACGGGCAGCCCGTCGATTGCGCGGAACACCTTTCAGCGCGGCGCGAAAAGCGAGGTACTCGTCCACACGCAATTCCGGATACAGCGGACAATTCTCCGGCATGTAGCCGATCCGCTGGCGCACTTCCATGGGGTGACGCATCACATCAAATCCGGCCACGCGCGCCGTGCCGCCGCTGGGGGCGAGGTAGCCGCAGAGCATGCGCATGGTGGTGCTCTTGCCCGACCCGTTGGGGCCGAGAAATCCAACCACTTCCCGGTTGTCGACCTCGAAGGAAACATCGTTGACGGCGAGGCGACCGGGATATTTTTTGGAAAGATGCGATGCGCTGATCATGACCACGGGCGTGCGCTTAACGCGCGACGAGATTCATTGACGTGCTTTGTGCGAGAATAAACGTGTCGTGCTCGACGAGACTGATGACCTCGATGTTTACCGG
The DNA here is from genome assembly GCA_964470065.1 of uncultured Verrucomicrobiota bacterium. Lineage (GTDB taxonomy): Bacteria > Verrucomicrobiota > Kiritimatiellia > CAIVKH01 > CAIVKH01 > CALMUP01. The sequence continues at coordinate 38,119 of CAYYAR010000003.1, forward strand.
GTCGCCCGGTTTGATTTTGTCCAGACTCAAGCCGACGTCCTCGAGTGTGCGCACCTCCTGGCTGTTGATTGCGGAGATCATCATGCCGGGCTTGAGGCCGGCGCGATCGGAGGCGCTACCTTCCACCACTTCCCGTATCACCATGCAGCTGCGATACAGTGCGCTCTGCTTCGCCGCGGCTTCGCTGGTGTCAAACACCAGCCCGAGTCGCTGACGGGCCAGTGTCTCGCCGGAGGGCTTGGGTACGTCAGTCATGGGTACCGTGATCGAGCGCTCCTCGGCGCCGAGCCGGAACGTCATCGGCACGGATTCGCCGATGCCAAAGCCCAGCAATTGTTTGTTGGCCTGGTAGAGTTGCGAGACCGCGAGATCCCCGATGGCGAGCAGCTCATCGCCGGTACGAAGCCCGGCGCGATGGGCTTCGCTTTCCGGATCAATTTCACGAATCACCAGGCGCCCCTCGTTTTCGCCGAGTTCAAAACCCGGCCAGCGGTTGTGGATGAGGCGCGGCGTGAGCCAATCGGTCAGCAAGGCGCGGGCGCGCCGGATCGGCACGGCGAACCCGATGTTCTGCGCATTGTGCTGGGCATCCTGAAAGACCGCCACATTGATGCCGATTAATTCGCCGTCCACATTCATGAGTGGTCCGCCGGAGTTGCCCGGGTTTACGGCGGCGTCGGTCTGCAAAATATCCCGGTAAAGCACCTCCCCGCGATAGCGCGCCTCGCGATTCTTTCCGGAAAGCACGCCGGCAGTGACGGTATGGGCCAGTCCGAACGGGTTACCCATGGCGATGACGGTTTCGCCGAGCAGGAGGTCGTCATCCGCGGCGAAGGGCAGGGCCGGCAGCGTTTCCTCGACATCGATCTTGATGAGAGCGAGATCGTTGATCTGGTCGCCGGTGATCACGCGGGCTTCATGAATGCTCTCGTCGGCCAGCATGACCCGGATGCGCGATGCCCGTTCGATGACATGGAAGTTGGTGAGAATGTAGCCGTCGGGGCTGACGATGACGCCGGAGCCGAGCGAGTGCTTCATCTGGTAAGGTGGCGGAATAGGCGGGGAGCCGAAAAAATCCCGCAGGAAAAGGTCGAGCATATCGTCACGAAATCGCATGCGCGGATCGGTATACACCCGGCGCACCATCCGCTCGGTGCCGATATTTACCACCGAAGGCGTGGCCTTCTCCACCGCCTCGACGACCGGCGAGCGGCGATTTGACCCGGAGGCCGGCGTCGCCGCCGTTGCTGCCATCATCAAAACTATGAGAATTACCCATCGCATGGGCCCGGAAGTTAACCTATAATCGCAGGCGGAAGCCATTACAAAGATTATGGAATTCAGTCTGATCAACCTGTTGCTTGTGCTGCTCGCCGCCGCGATCGGAGGCGCGTGTGCCACGCGTCTGGGCTATCCCTCGCTCATGGGAGAAATGCTTGCCGGTATTCTGTTCGGGCCGATGCTGCTGGGTTGGTTGCAGGACAGTGAAGGGCTTCAATTGCTGGCCGAGATCGGCGTGTTTTTGATGATGCTTTACATCGGCATCGAGGTGGACCATCGCGATCTCATGAAGGCATCGTGGCCGGGCGTGATGGCCGCGCTCGGCGGCTTTGTGATTCCGTTCACGGCCGGCTTTATCGCCGTCACCACTTTTTTCGGCGGGGATGCCGCGACCGGGTTGTTCACCGGACTGGTCATGGGCATCACGTCGCTGGCTACGAAATCACGGGCCCTGATCGAGCTGAAATTGCTGGGCACGCGCGTGGCCAATGTCTTGCTGGCCGCCGCGCTGGTGTGCGACACCCTGGCGCTCGTTTCCTTCGCCGCTATTCTGGGGTTTGTCCAGGCGGGAGCGCCGGCATGGTCGGGCGCGCTCCAGGTGCTGGGCAAGGCGTTGATCTTCTTTACGGTGGCGATTCTGATCGGGTTGAGGGTGTTTCCGTTGATCGGACGCCTGTTCCGGGCGCTGAAATTCACCGAGCGCACGACGAATTTCACGCTGGTCATTATGATCGGATTGTTTTTCGCCGAGATGGCGGAAATCGCCGGCTTGCACTCCATCATTGGTGCGTTCATTGCCGGCCTGTTTATTCGCGAAGAGGTTCTCAAGCGCAAGGTGTCCATCGAGGTGTCGGGGATGGTCCATGATGTGTCGATCGGATTTCTCGCGCCGGTGTTCTTCGTCACCGCGGGATTCAAGGTCGATGTCTCGGTGCTGTGGACCGACACGTCCTTTCTCGCCGGGATTATGTTGTTGGCCGTGGTGACAAAAATTGCCGGTGCTTGGTTGTGTTATCTTCCTGCCCGGCGCGGCTGGCGGGAAGGTCTGGTCATCGGCACCGGCATGAACGGGCAGGGAGCCGTGGCCATCATCATCGCGGAAATCGGGCTGCAGCAGGGTATGATCGATCAGGGCGTGTTCTCCCTGCTGGTGTTTATGGCTTTTCTGACCACCGCCGCCGAGCCGCTTTTTCTGAAGGCGGGCGCAGAATGGTTGCGCCGTCGCGATGCCCTTGTGCGCGCGGATGACCACCGCAATATGATCATGATTGCCGGCGCCACACCGCTCGCCCGGGCGCTGGGTCGCGAGCTGGCCGTCACGGAAAAGGTCTGCCTGCTCGACAGCAATCAAAGCCTGGTCCAAACCGCCATTCTGGAGGGGTTGAGCGCGCAAAAAGGTAACGTGCTTAGCGAGGATTTTTTTGATCTGGCCGATGCGGCCAACGGCAAAGCCTTTATCGCCATGACCACGAATCAGGAAGTCAACCGGATCTCCGCCCAAATGGCCCGCACCTTGTTTGGCATTCCGCAGACATGGACCTGGCCGGCAGTGACGGCCGGGTCGATCAGCGATGCCGCACCCATGCCGGTGGGGTTGAGTCAGTGGAACGAGTGGATAAGTCGTGGCGAGGCCGAGACGGTAAGCTTTTCGATGACGCTGCCGCTCAAGTTTGCCTCGTTCGAATCGCTGGTCACTATGTTGCAGTTGATGCCGTTGACGGTCGAGCGCGGCGGCCGGCGTTCGCCGGTGATGCTGTTGGATGAGTTACGCAAAGGCGACCGGATCACCGGTTTGCGCCACTATCCCGCCCGGCATGCCGAGGTCGATCCGTTTGAGGAGTTGGTGGCCACCTGTCCGGTGGTGGACATGCCCGAGGGGGCGGATGCCCATGCGATTTTTGCCGTTGCGGGTGAAAAGCTCGCGCCGCTGGTCGGGTTGGCCGCCGCGGATATTACCGCGAAATTGATCGAGCGCGAGGCTGAGAGCACCACCGTGGTGGCGCCGGGCTTGGCGATTCCGCATGTGATACTTGACGGGGATCAGCCGGTTTCCATCATGTTGATTCGCACCCGTCCGGGGGTGCGTTTTCCGGATCTATCCCAGACCCGCGTTCGCCTGACCTTTGTGATCGTGGGCGCGCGGAGTGCACGCAACCTTCACTTGCGGTTGTTATCGGCCATCGCCCAGTTGTATCAGCGGCCGGGTTTCGAAGATCTGCTGATGGCGGCCAGCGATGGCGACGCGATGCGTCAGGCGATTTTGAGCATGCGGCGGCGTCACCCGTAGCGTCAATGCGCCCGGGCCGCCCAGAATCCGGCGGCTACGAAAAGCCAACCCGCCACGTTGTGGGCCAGCATGTGCAGGAACATCACCCCATACTCGCCGGCGCGACCGGCTTGGTAGGACTCCAATCCATAGGTCGAGAAGGTGGTGAGTCCTCCCAGCAGTCCGATCAAGATGAATACCCGCGCGCCTGCGGTCAGAAAATCCTGCCGCTCCGCCCACCCGGCGACCAGTCCGGCGAGAAGGCATCCGGCCAGATTCACGATCAGCGTTCCCCATGGAAACGAAGCGCCGAACAGGCGCGCCGCCGTTACCGTGGTGCCGTAGCGAAGCACCGAGCCGAGACCGCCGCCCAGAAAAACCCAGAGAATGTGTGGCATAACGGGAGTTGCTTAGCAGGACGGGCTGGCATGCGCAAGCGATTCATGTATACTCTCCAGCCTTATGAGCAAGTCTACATTCTATCTTACGACCCCTATTTACTACGTGAACGACAAGCCGCACATCGGCCATGCCTACACCACGATTTTGGGTGATGTGCTCGCGCGCTATCATCGATTGCTCGGGGAGGATGTGCACTACCTCACCGGCACGGATGAGCACGGGCAAAAAGTGCAGCGCGCCGCCGAGAAGGACGGCATGACCGCGCAACAGAAAGCCGACACCACGGTCGTGCGCTTTCAGGACGCCTGGAAAAAACTCGGCATTACCCATGACGATTTCATCCGCACCACCGAGGAGCGGCACAAAAAAGTGGTGCAGGCGATTCTTCAGGATTTATTTGACCGGGGCGAAATTTACCGCGCGGAATACGACGGCCTCTACGACGTCACCAGCGAGACGTTCATCACCGAGAAAGATCTGCCTGAAGGCAAGAAGCCGGAAGATTTGCCGAATATCGTTCGCATCAAAGAGTCGAATTACTTCTTCAAGATGAGCAAGTATCAGGACTGGCTCATCCACTACATCCAAGAAAATCCGGAATTCATTCAACCCGATTTCCGCCGCAACGAGACCCTCGGGTTCCTTCGCAAACCGCTGCAGGATTTATGCATTTCACGGCCGAAGTCGCGCCTCGCCTGGGGCATCGAGCTGCCGTTTGACAGGGATTACGTCTGCTATGTCTGGTTCGATGCGCTGGTCAATTACATCAGCGCGGTGGGCTACGGCGCGAACGAGGCACGCTTCAAAAAGTGGTGGCCGGTGAATTATCACCTCATCGGCAAGGATATTTTAACGACGCACACTGTGTACTGGCCGACCATGCTCAAGGCGATCAATGTGCCGATGCCCAAGACCGTTTTTGCCCACGGCTGGTGGATGTTCGGCGATGCGAAGATGAGCAAGTCGCTCGGGAACGTAGTTGATCCGATGGAAATGATGGACCGTTATGGCGTCGATGCGTTTCGTTATTTTGTGATGGCGGAGATGTCACCGGGCAACGATGCGAGCTTTTCCGAGGACGCGTTCACGCGCCGCTACAACGCCGACCTTGCCAACGATCTCGGCAACCTGCTGAGCCGTTTGGTGCAGATGATGAACAAGTATTGCGACGGCGCGATTCCCGCCAAGCCCGCCGGGCTGGCCGACGGATCGCCTGAGCGATTGTTGTGGAGCGATGTCGAAAAAGCCGCGGCGAATCTTGAAGCATCCCTGCGCAATCTCAAGCTCGATCAGGGTATCTACGGTGTCATCGACATGGTTAAAGCCACCAACCGGTATCTCGAGGTGAAGGCGCCGTGGACGCAGGCCAAGGCCGATGACAAATCGCCGCTGCATACCACGCTTTATACCGCGGCCGAGGTGTTGCGGGTCGCCGCGGTGTTGCTCGACCCGGTTATGCCTTCTAAAATGAAGGAGATCCGCGGGATTCTTGGTGTGGATCATTTGTCCAGCGTGATGGCCGAAGCGATTCCGTTCGGTCAATTGTTGTCCGGCACAAAATTGGGTGCGGTCACGCCGCTGTTTCCGCGTATTGAGAAGGAACGCAAGGACGTTGCCGTCCAGACACCTCCGCCTGCTGCGCCGCCCGCTAAGCCGGTGGTGGAGGAGGGGCTCATCGATATCAGCGATTTCGCGAAGGTAAAATTGAAAACCGCTCGCGTAGTCAGCGCCGAGCCGATCGTGGGTGCCGACAAATTATTGAAGCTGCAGGTAAAAATGGGCGAGGAGCGGCGGCAGATCGTCGCCGGAATCGCCTTGTATTACAAACCGGATGAGCTGATTGGAAAAACCGTGGTGATTGTGGCCAACCTCAAGCCGGCCAAGCTGCGGGGCGAGTTGTCCGAGGGCATGTTGTTGGCGGCGTCCAAGGGTGAGAAGTTGACGCTGATTACGGTGGATGAAGAAATCTCCAGCGGCGCACAGGTGAAGTAACATGGATATCTTATTGTCAGCCGAAGAAGCACGCATTTTGGGTGCGTTGATGGAGAAGGAGATCACGACGCCGGAGTATTATCCGATGACGTTGAACGCCCTCGTCAACGCCTGCAACCAGAAATCGTGCCGCGAACCGGTGATGTCGCTCGATGAATCGACGGTCGGTTTTCACATCGATGTGTTGCGCGACGAAAAGCGTCTCGCCGGAATAGTCTCCGCGGCGGGAAGCCGCGCGGTGAAATACAAGCAGCGCCTGACCGAGAATTATTTTTTCTCGCCGGCGGAACGGGCGATTTTGTGCGAGTTGCTTTTGCGCGGGCCGCAAACGCCGGGCGAGTTGCGCAATCGCGCCGAGCGGATGCATGCGTTTGCGAACATCGATGAAGTGAACGCCGCGTTGAAGGAGTTGGAAACGCGTCCGGACGGGCCATGGGTTGTGCTGCTGCCCAAAATGCCCGGCCACAAGGAAGCGCGCTATGCGCAACTGCTCTGCGGCAAGCCGGAGATCACGCCGGCCGGCGAGACCGCCGCGATCGAATCATCCAATACGCCATCGCCAACCGCCCGCATTGCGAAACTCGAAGAGGACGTGGCGGGCCTGCGTCAACGTATTGAACAACTCAACGCAACGGTTGAGTCGCTCAAAGGCCTGCTCTCCTGAGCGAACATAATTGCTGCATTAAATCGCCAATCGCCTCTTAGCTTCCGGTTGATTCTCAAAAAGTTCCAACGATTGGAACTTTTTGCGGGTGCCTTTTCCAATGACTGGAACTTTTTTAATCGAGCGCGACGCGTAATTGTTTGAACGTCTCGTATAACCGCTTGCGAACGGGCTGGGCGCGTTCAGCGAAGGCGCGCTGGTGGCCGACGTACTCCGCGCGGCCTTGCTCTGTCTCGATGCGGATGGGCGTGAGGCCGTATTCACTGACATCGTACGGGCTGGCCCGCATGTCGACCTCGCGGATGGCGACGGCGAGCTCGAAGGCGTCGGCGATGAGGTCGCTATCAATCCACGGATAAAACTGCTGGCTCCATTTGTAGAGGTCCATGTTGACGTGCAGGCATCCGGGCTGGTCGAGTTCAATTTGCCGTTTGCGCGTCGGTTGAAGTCGGTTCAGCGGTCGCGCCTCGGGCGTGAAAAAGCGGAACGCGTCGTAGTGTGAACAGTTGACGGGAAGCGATTCGACAATGCGGGCGGTTTCCTCCGGCGAAAAGCGAAACGGAAGTTGCGGATGGCGAACTTCCGGAACACGATAGACCATCGCCCATTCGTGCAGGCCGAAACATCCGAATCGCGGCGCGCGATGAGCGGTGACATCGAGAAGCGAGATGATGTAGTCGATCGCTTCCCGGCGGCGTTCGGGAAGGCGGTCGATGCGCAATGTCCAGGAACCCGCCATGGATTCCGCTTCGGTGAGTGCGGCGAGTTCAGCCGGGATATTTCCGGTTAGTTCCACGCCCCAACCGGGCGTCCAGCGGAGCAGTTGCGCCGGCGCGTAGGGGTAATAGGTAAACAGGAAGTCCATGATCGGATGCTTCTCGCCATTCGCCGCCCGGGCGAGATGGGCATCGACGACCGGCCGCAGCCGCGCCTGATGCGCCGTACGGCGGGCGGACCATACGGGCTGGGTGAGGATGGTGGAGTGGGTAGCGATCATGATTCGAATGGAACATCGAGATCTTGCCGGTTCAAATCCAACGTCATGCCGGGGAACGTTTTTGGCCCGGCGCTCATTTGCTCCAGGGAAAAATCTCTGCTTTTTCTCCACGGGTCACCCCGAGCCTTGTCGAGGGGTCTCCGCATTTAGAGCAACCATTTCGATTTAGGTGAAAACGCCATGGTTGCCGTTGGTGCCGAGATCTTTCGACTTCGGTGCGAAGACGCACCTTCGCTCAAGATGACTTGAAGCGAAGCGAAGAGGAACTGAAACGTCCCGGTATTATGATCGTGCTTCACGTGATCATTAATCGCCATGGCGTTGATGAATGCCGAGGCACCTCGAATTCGCTCGGAGCGACGCACTTTTGAAAATAATATTTTCATCTACTCAGACTATTAAGGCAGGAAGCTGAAGATAAAGATAATCAGCAAAATAGCCGCGGCAATCCAAACGGTCTTCCGCCATGCCGGATTCCCGGCCGGAAACTCATACCCGCAAATGGGACAGCGGTTGTGATTGGCCTCCACCCCGGTGGCGCAGCCGGGACAAGCGCGGGTGCCGAAGTTTTTTGCGGAATCTATGCGCACCGCTACTTCGCCGCATACTCTCGCAGCACATACGGCAAAATGCCGCCGCTGCGGTAGTATTCAATCTCGACCTGCGAATCGATGCGGGCTTTGGCTTCGAATGTGATGCCGTCGGCTTTCACGGTTAGGCGCTTGCCAGGTGTGAAGCCGCTGGCAAGGCCGGTGATGGTGAAGGTCTCTTTACCGGTGAGTCCGAGCGACTCCGCGGTTTGTCCGTCGACAAATTCCAGCGGCAACACGCCCATTTCGACAAGATTACTGCGATGAATGCGCTCGAAACTTTCGGCAATCACCACCTTCACGCCGAGCAGATACGTCCCCTTGGCGGCCCAGTCGCGGGAGGAGCCCGCGCCATACATCTTGCCGGCTAAAATGACCAGCGGCGTGCCTTCCTTGATATAGGACATTGCGGCGTCGTAAATGAATTGCTCCTTGCCATCGGGAAATTTCACCGTAAGTCCGCCATCCGCGCTGGCGAGTTTATTGCGGATACGAATGTTGGCAAAGGTGCCACGCATCATGACTTCATGATTTCCGCGCCGCGCACCATAAGAATTGAAGTCATCTTTAGTGACGCCTTGCGCAATCAAGTATTGTCCGGCCGCGCTCTTGACTGGAATGGAACCGGCCGGGGAGATGTGGTCGGTGGTGATGAAGTCGCCAAAATAACCCAGCACGCGCGCGCTGCAAATGTCGGCGAGTTTGCCGCCGCCATTCGTTCCGTGCAGGAACGGCGGTTCCTGGATATACGTCGACGATGTGTCCCACTCGTACACCGGCGAGGTCTCGCTCGGCAATTGATTCCATGCCGGATTCGATTCGGTGATGCCGCTGTACAATTTGCGGTAGGTGCCGGGATCGGCGGCGAGCTGAAGATACTGTTTGATTTCCGCCTCGGTCGGCCAGATGTCTTTCAAGTATACCGGCTGGCCATCTTTTCCATGTCCAAGTGGCTCTTTGGTCAGGTCTACATCAACGCGTCCGGCTAACGCATAAGCGACCACCAGCGGCGGCGAACAAAGATAATTCGCGCGCGTTTGCGGATGAACGCGGCCTTCGAAGTTGCGGTTACCGCTCAACACGGCGGCGGCCACGATATCGCTGGTCTTGATGGTCTCCTCCATACGGGCATCGAGCGGTCCGCTGTTGCCGATGCAGGTGGTGCAACCATACGCGACGGTGAAGAAGCCGAGCTGCTCGAGGTATTTGCTCAGTCCCGACTTGTTCATGTAGGCGGTAACCACGCGCGAGCCGGGCGCGAAACTGGTTTTGATGGATTTCGAGACGCTGAGACCTTTCTCCACGGCTTTCTTGGCGAGCAAGCCGGCGGCGAGCAGGACGTGCGGGTTCGACGTGTTGGTGCAACTGGTAATGGCGGCGAGGACGACGGAGCCGTGATGAATGGTGCCGAGCCCCGGCACGTCGGCGGTTCTGCTGGTGGCGTCCGGAGCCAGGCCGAAGCCGCGCTCCTTCACCGGCGCGGTCAAATCCTTGAGAAATGAATCCTTCACCTTGCTGACGGCGAGGCGGTCCTGCGGACGCTTCGGGCCGGCAACGCTTGGTTCCAGCGTGGACAGATCGAGTTCGACCACATCGTTGAACACCGGCTCGGTGGCATTTGCATCGCGGAAGAGTCCTTGCGCGCGGCAATATTTTTCCACGAGCTCGATGAGTTCCTCGGGACGGCCGGTCTCGCGCAAATAGCGAAGCGTTTCCGCGTCGATGGGGAAATACCCCATCGTCGCGCCGTATTCTGGCGCCATGTTGGCCACGGTGGCGCGGTCGGCGAGCGAAAGCGCGGCGAGGCCGGGACCGGTGAACTCGACGAAATGTCCGACGACACCTTTTTTGCGCAGAATATTCGTCACCGCGAGGGCGAAGTCGGTCGCGGTGACGCCGGCGGGCATGGAACCTTTCAGGCGGAATCCGGTGACGATCGGCGTAAGCAAGGGAATCGGCTGACCGAGCATGGCGGCTTCGGCTTCGATACCGCCAACGCCCCAGCCGAGCACACCGACGCCGTTAATCATGGTCGTGTGGGAATCGGTGCCGACCAGGGTGTCGGGAAATGCGATAGTGCGGCCGTGGGCATCGGTCTCGGTCATCACGCACTTGGCGAGATACTCGAGGTTCACCTGGTGGCAAATGCCGAGGCCGGGCGGCACGATTTGCAGTTTCTGAAAGGCATTTTGTCCCCAGCGCAGGAAGCGATAGCGCTCGCCGTTGCGTTCGAATTCTTTTTCGACATTGCGTTGCAACGATTGCACATCCTCGGATGAATCGACCTGCACCGAGTGGTCGATGACGAGATCGACGGGAATCAGCGGCTCAATTTTCGACGGGTCCTTGCCCGCGCGCTTCATCGCGCTCCGCAGGGCGGCGAGGTCGGCCACGCATGGCACGCCGGTGAAGTCTTGCAACAACACACGGGCCGGTTGAAACGGGAATTCCTCGTTCGGGTCGGCGGCCGGAGTCCATTGCGCGATGGCCTCGACGTGTTCGGATTTGAACGCCGGGTGACCTTGCAGCCGGATCAGGGATTCGAGAAGCACCTTGACGGAATACGGAAGTTTGCCAATCCCATCGTGGCCCTGGCGGGCAAGTCCGTCCAGACTGTAGTAGTGAATGGTCTTTCCGTTTGAGAGCGTCAGCGTTTGCAGGAGCGTTTCGTTGTTCATAATTCGAGTTCCATGGTTGTTTGAAGGCGAAAACGTATGGCTTCGACCCCTTGCTGTCAACGCGGACTAGCGAAATCAATCACAAGTTGCCTAACATAAATAAAACACGTATAAGCGTGCGCTTTGGAGATTTCAGGCAATGACATTTGAACACAAATCAATCCGGTCCCAGGACGAGCGCAATCGCGAACTGTTGAAGGCTTCGGCCAGCTTGGGTCGCTCGGTGGTATCCAGCGTGCTTCCATTCCGGCTGGACCTCGAACAGTCTGCGCTGGATTATGAGGTCGCACTTCAGTACGAGGCGCTGCAACGGCGCGCGGCCCGAATCGCCGTTTCCGCCGTGGCGGAATTGGCCCGCATCAACGAAGTCGATCATTTGGGCGGCGGCCTTGATCTCATTCCGGCGCAATTGATGTCGCTGGCGGTATCGGATTTTGATGCGGTCAGCTACACCATCGAAAATGCCCACGCCAGTATCGGCTATTACAGTTCGCTCGCCGCGCTTGGCTATCTTGACGCGGATCATGTGGTGCGCGCTTTCCGGCAGAGCCTTGACATTGCCGGTCACGTCGCGTGGGTTCCCGGCGGCACGCCGTTGAACGGCGGGCGTCTCGGCGTGATGATTCCCGCCGCCGTCGGTCAAGCCCTCGGCAAAAAAGCGCAACATGGCGAACAGGCGTGGGTGATTTGCCACTGCGGCGATGCCGGCTGGGTTTCCGGGCAGGCGCTGAACGGTTTCAACGCCGCGGATTTGCATCATGCCCCGGTCACCTTTGTCATGCAACGCAATGGTATTCAGCTTTCGACCACCACCAAGAAGGTGATCGACAAGGATCCCCGCCGCATGATCGAAGCGATGGGCGTGGCCATCATCGAAATCCACTCGGTGCATGATGCCGCGGAGCTTTTCCGCGCCTACCGCGAAGCCCGCATGCTCGCGCGCACCGGCCGGCCCTCGATGATCTATCCGGTCGGATTGCATCACCCGGAAACGCTCACCAGTTTTGCGCAACGTTACGGCATCGAGGCGGAAGCGGCCGCCTTTGCCGCAAAGAACAGCGTCGATATGGCGACGACGATCTGGACGCCGGGCGCGCTGATGAGTTACCGCGATGTCGATGCCATGCTCGAATGTCTATTTGCCGTAAACAATCTTCCCGGCGGAAAGACGCACCACGACGGGCATCTCAAGGGTCGCGATGTCGCGGCCTTGCTGGCGAATCCGATGTTAAAGGAAACGCCCGAATATGCGGCTGCGCTCGCGCAACTCGATCGCGCGAAAAAAATACCGGTCACGACCAACGCGCGCCCGGCGCCGGGTTCGGCGAATCTGCTCGTGGATGATGCTGCCTGCGCCAAGGTGAAGTTGCCGGGCGTGGACGAGGTGGTCAGCGTGCGTGCCGGCGTGGCTCCGGCGTATGAGCTGATCGCGAAGACGCATCCGGACAAAACGTTTGTCATCAGTTGCGATCTCGATCCCTCCACCAAGTTGGACAAAGCCGCCGCGGCCGTGGCCAAAGGGCATCACTTCGAGATGAGTATTCAAGAGCAGGTCTCCACCCTCATGGCCAACGGACTGGCCATGGCCGGCTACGATCGCCAACTGGTGGTGTTTTCCACGTTTGCCGCGTTCTTCGAAGGCATTGCCCGCGAAGGCATGGAGATGTGGCGCTATCAACGAAACTTGAACGGCGTGAACGAGGGGCTGAACGTCGCGTTCCACATGTCGCATGTGGGTGCCTGCACCGGTCGCGACCATTTTTCCGGCTGGTCGCTCGACTGGATTACGCTGGCCATGGGTTATCTGCCCTACTTGCATCGCTTTTACGCGCCGGCGGATGCCCGCGCCGCGTTTGTCGCCATTCGCGATATGGCCGCGCACTATGGCGGACATATAATCGGCATTCCGCGCGACAACCTGCCCGTGCTCACGAAACAGGGGTCGCGCGAGCCGCTGTGGAATGCGACCGACGCATGGCAGTCGGTTACCACGTTCCGCAAGCATGATCATGCCACCCGCGCGATTCTGGTCATGGGCGCGCCGGCGGCGATGTGCGAAAAAGCGGCGGATGAATTGCGCAAGCGGGGCCGGGTGACGGACGTTCATATTGTGAATGGACTGCCCATTGAACCCGAGCAACTGGTTCGTTTATTCAGCAGTTATCCGGATGGCATTGTCACGGTGGAGGACGGATTGATTGCCACCAGCAACAACGGCCTCCGCGGTTTTGCCTCGCTGATTGCCGGTGCCGCCGGCCCGATGAAGGTGCCGGTGGCGCATGTCGGCATCACCGATCCGCGCATTGCGCCGTCGAACGGCCATCACGAAGTCTGGGAACATTTCGGCATCACGCGCGACGCGGTGATCGCCGCGGTGGAGTCGCTCTAGATCGCCCACATGGAAAAAGATTGTTTCATGTTGTCAGCCGGTGCGGGCGTCGGCCGCGCCTGGTGGTGGTCGCGCTCGACATGCGCAGCGGTCGTTTTGATTTCGACCATTTAATCCGGATTTTTTCATGAACATCGTTTTCTTCATGCAGGACACCGGCACGGTGTTCGGCGCGGAGCGCGCCACGATCGACCTCGCGTTGAACTTACGCCAAGCGGGTGAGCGTCCGTTGTTTTTTCTTATCGGCGAAGAGCGCTTGGGTCAGGCCAGCGGGCTTCGCGATGCCATTGCCCGCGATGGATTTCCCATCCGGCGATTTTCGATTCGGGGCCGGCTCTCGTGGCGGCTCGCCCGCGAGGTCGCGAAGGCTTTTCGCGAGGTCCAGGGTGATGTGTTGCACGTGCTCGGTTACAAGGCGCACGTGCATGCCTGGCTGGCCGGCGTTTGTCCGCGCGTGTCCACGGTGCACGGCTGGCTGTTCCGCGATGACTGGAAGGAGCGGCTCTATGGCCGAATCGAATTGGCATGTCTGCGTCGATGCGATCGTGTAATTGCGCTGTCGCGCTACTATGAATCATTTTTGCGTGATCAGGGCGTTGCCGCGGACCGGCTCGTCCTGATTCCCTCGGGCTTGCGCGAGGTGCCCGTTGCGGTCACGACACCGTGCCGTCCCATGCACTACGGGATGATGGGACGATTCAGCGAGGAGAAAAATCACCGGATGTTTTTACAGGCGGCAGCGAAGGTTCACGCGATGCGGCCGGAGGCGCGTTTCCTGATCGCCGGGCAAGGACCGTTGGAGGAAGCCGTGCGCGCTGAGACGGCGCGGCTCGGGCTCGGGCACGTGATTGATTTTTGCGGGTACCGGACGGCGGATGACTTTTTCGCCGATATCGGGGTGTATGTAATTCCGTCGAAGATTGAAAACCTTCCCTACAGCATACTCGAAGCGATGGCGCGCGGACGTCCCGTGATCGGGACGCGCGTGGGCGGTATACCGGATTTGATTGCCGATGGCCAAACCGGACGACTGGTCGACCCGGAAGACATCGAGGCGTTGGCCCGGGCAATGCTGGAGCTGGCGGATGATCCGGTGCGTGCGGACATGTGGGGGCGCGCCGGCCGGGCCAAGGTGGAGGCGGAATTTGATGCCGGCCGCAGCGCGACCGCGCACATCGGGTTGTATCGTCAGTTGATCTGACGCATTTGCCGGATGCTGAGTCCGCGACGATTCAGCACGAGCAGGCCGGCGGCGACAATCAGCACCATTTGCAACACGTGCGCGATGACGGAATACGCCATCGCAAATTCCTTGCTGTAGCCGTAGATCGTACTCAAGGCGATGATGCATCCGGCTTGAAATGTTCCGACAAACCCCGGGGCGCTGGGCGCCGCGACGGCGAGCGAAATAATCACGTTCAACATCATGCCCACCCAAAAACTCGGAAACATGCCGAACGCCCAAAGAAGCATCTGGTACCACACAGCGATCAGCAGCCACATGGCGATCGACCACCCGGCCACTTGCAGCAGTTGGCCCGCGGAGGCGATGACCCGCACACCGATAAAATACTCGGTGATCATAACGTTGGCTTTGTCCGCCGCCCGGGGCGCCACCAAGCCGACCGTGCGCTGGCAGAGCCCATGAAAAAGTCGTTCCATGTGCGCCGGCAGTATGTAGGAAAGTATCACGATCACGATCAGAACCCCGGTTAAAAAACCGAGCGCCTGACCGGCCATCAGGACCAGCGCCGGCACCTCTTCCATTTGATTCAGGCACAACATCATCAGGCCGAGAAGACAGGTGGCATCACACAATCGTTCAATCAGAATGCTGGCCAGTGAGGCGCTGAACGACACCGGTTGCCACCGGCTCAGGATCCAGGGCCGGATGATTTCACCGGCGCGCAAGGGCAGCACGGTGCTGGCAAAAAAGCCGATGATGGTGGCATCCAGCAAATCCCTGAACGCGAGCTGGCGGCCACGCGGTAGAAGCAAGCGCCAGCGTAATGCCCGCATCACCAGCATCAGGACAAAGCCGATGAACAGGAGTGGCAAATACCACAGATTCACCTGATTCATTTGACGGCCAACTTCCGCCCAATCCAATTTGGCGAAGAGATAAACGAGTATGCCGATGCTGACGGCGAGGCTGATGCCCACCGCGAGGCGTTGCCGGTGTTCTGGTGCGAGGCGGCCCATTATTCCACGCCGGTGGTGTAGCGACCGTCCTGGATCACTTCGCGCCGGGTGCCATGGGCGTCGATCAGCACCAGCCGGGCGATTTCGACCGGGCATCCTTTGGCATACACGATGTCGTGATGAACCACGTGGGCCGGATCCGTGAAGCTGGAAGGACTCACGGTGCCGCCGAGATGCTCACTGCGCCCGTAGGCCCAGTGAAAGCCGGCTTTTTCGTCTTCGAGCACATTGCCGGTGATGATGGCGCGATTGTTGCAGCCAAGCCCCAGTTCGGCCACGTTCCGGCGGGCGGGGTCGACATCGAAATGGTTGCGCAGCCACGCGCGTTCCGGTCCATCGCCTTCGATGGCTGCGATCTTGTTTTCGCGCACGGTAAGGTGATAGATATGGCCTTTGTAGGGAAGTGGAATGTCGCCGGAGGTCCGGCTGGCGTCGCCGGTTATTTCGCCTTCGTAGGGAACGATAAACGCCTCGCCGCTTGGCAGGTTGATCACCCGGAAGCCGGTCTTGTCGCGGCGGCACATGCCATCATCGGCGTGGGCGCGGCGATGGCGGAGGTCGAACACGCATGCGTGCCCGGTGGAGAAGGTGATGTGTGCCGTGTCCGCCTCATCCAGCCAGGCGGAGAGGAGCGCGGCCTTACGCGCGATTTCATGATAATCGGCGGCGAGCGCGGATTGTTCCATGCGCTTCAGCACATTGGGCATGCTTGCGGCGCGCAGCGTTGGATATTTTCGCGTGAACATGGACAGCGGCGCGGTGGCGGAATAGCGCGTCATGGCGATGACCAGCGTGGCCGTGGCGATGGTTTGCTCGACCGGAACATCCACGCCGTCCTGGCTTCCGCGCGCGGGCAGGTCGCCGTTGTTCGCGCCGGTGGCCGGATAGGTCAACAGGGGGAGGGTGGGTACGCCGATCTGCAGCAAACCTTGACGCCACGCCTCGGCCATCGCGCGGCGCTCGGCCCAGTCCGGGTTGTCGGCCATGGGGTCCGCGGGTTCATCCACCATCACGAGGGCGATGTCACGTTCGTCGGGCGCGAACACATCGTGAAGCAGTTTCAGCAGATTGAAGCCGGTCATGTGAGTCATCCACCGGTAGACGCGCAATCATGGCAACGACCATACAAGTAAATTTCGTGACCCTCGGTGACAAAACCGGCCGGGGCGAGGTGATCGAGCGAGCCGGGGCAGCCGGTCATTTCGAACGCCCGCTGGCAGCTTCGACAGTAGAAGTGGTGATGATGGGTCTTTCCGGCGATCTCATAGCGATCGGGTTGTCCGGGCAGCGGGACAGTCTGCAAGTCGCCGCGCTCGACGAAGGATTTGATGTTGCGGTAGACCGTGGCGATGCCGAGGTCGGGAAGTTGTTCCTTGGCCTTCGCGAGGACTTCCTGCGGACTCATCGGTCCGGAGGAGACTTCGAAGACCTTCAATATCGAGGCGCGCTGGCGGGTTTTTCTTTCCATACTATGAACGTTGGGTCGACCGGATCAGGGCAAAAAAACGGTCCTCGTATTCCTTGAACAATCTGGCTTTTTCCAGTGCGCTCGACAAGGCGGGGATTTTTGCATGGTCGCGCGCCGCATTGCGGAACAGTTGTTCGATCTGGTGTCGCACCCCGTCGGGATCGCGCTGCAACTGTCCGGCATTATGCGGGGCCGATTGTTGGATGACGTCGGTGATGAGTTTGAGCAGGCAGACTTCCCAGGGTTCATCGACGCCCCGTATCAACGCATGCATCGGTTGTCCATGGCTGGTGATTTCCTCGCGCACCCGGTCGATTACGGTTTGCAGTTGATCGGTAACGATGTGTTCGTTGATGGATTCCTTGCGGATGGAAAACCCATACTGGAGCAACACCAGGTGGGCTTCGTTTTGCTTCAGCCAGTTCAAGTAGCGGGAGGCCTGGTCGCCGGAGAAGCCTTCGAGCAGGGCGTTGCCGAGCGCCTCCGGCGTGATGATCTTCGGGCGGTAGGCGTGAATGCGTCCCTCGCGAATGCGGATTTGGTTCACGGTGTCCATGGATTCCGAAACAAGATGATAATGCAGGGTGGTCGAGCCAAAGGTCTCGAGTTGCTGACGGGGATGAATCAGCACCTCGGTGTTATTCACGGCATACCAGAAATCAAATGGACTGGTGGAGTTCACTACGGGAAGAATAACGCAAACCGGAGTATTCACCAACAGCAACTTCTTGCCATGCCGGATGAATTCATGAAAATTGGATCGATGGATGACGCTTCACCAACCACCGTGCCGGCTCTGGATCGCGATGAACGCCGCATCCGCGCCGCGCAGGATGTGTTGCGCACCACGATTCGCGATTTGTATCTCGGCCATTTCGGCCGCACCGGCGATGAGATGCCGCCGATGGATATCCGGTTGTCACTTCGCATAACGCCGGCCGAGCAGTGGCAGTTGACGTTTGATCCGCCCTTGTCGGCGCAGTTGATTCCGCAGCTCGCTGATCGCGAGGCGGTCCGTGAAGCTTTCCGGCCGGGGCGGGTCTATTGCTTTCGCTGCTCATCCAATGATTGCGGTCATTCGCATCCCGGCAGCCCCCTGGAGGTGTTTAAAGGCTACGACGAGGCCGGGCGTCCGGCATGGCAGGAATTGCCGCAATCGATGATCGATGCGCGGGACGAGCGGGTCGATTTGTTGTATGCCCGTCCCGCGCGGCTGGTGGCGATGTTTCAATACGGCCGGGAATTGAAGGGACGCCAATTGCCGGCTTTTGGTAAAGCCTCCTTGAGTTACTCGGTTCTCGCGCAGGTGGTGGCAGGGTATTTTGATTTTCACGGGGAGCGGCTTGCCCTGTCGCTTCAACTTGTCGAGGGCCGCGATCGCGCCGGAGGGCTCATGTTGAAACTCAATCCGGTAGGCTACGCGCTGGCGGACGCCTCGCTGGTTGAATGGCTGTCGCTGGAGACATCGGCGGTGCTGTTCCGGGCGATGCAAATTTCCGGGCGTGAGTTGCAGCGCATCGAGGAAATGGCCGGCACGGCCCGTCGCGAGCAGGATCACGACCGGGCCAATCAATGGATGGGACGAATTCCCGGCGTGGCGCGCCGCCTTGCCGAGGCCTTGTCGCGCGGTGGCCGTCAGGATGAGCGCCGGACCCGTCATGTCGAGGCGCGCCGCAAGGAGCAGCGACCCGTCCATAAAGCGCGCGAGGATGTCGCCGCGGCCAAACCGGAGTCATGGTATTTCGACATCAAGGCGGAGACGTGGGTGGTGGTGGGCGACCGGGGCCGGGCGCATGCTTTCAACGATGAGGGCAAGCACGTGACCAGTTTCATGTTAAAGCCGGCGGCCGTGGATTACCGGCTAAGGATCGAACGTTGGCGGCGAGCCTCGCTGGATGAAGTCAAGGAAGTGGCGGGCAAGGTATGAAAAAAAAGACACCGGACGAGCGATCCTACTTTTTCGACCAGGGGCTTCGATTTGAATGCACGGGGTGCGGTAAATGCTGCACCGGGGCCTCGGGCACTATTTTCGTGAACGACCGGGAGGCCGGGGAAATCGCCGCGAAATTGGGTCTGACCAAGGAGCAGTTTTTGCATGACTACGCCTATCCATTCGAGGGCGGTCACAGCATTCGTGAGCGCAAGAATGGCGACTGCGTGTTCCTCCAAGGCAAGCTATGCGGTATTTACGAGGTACGACCCACGCAATGCCGCACCTTTCCGTTCTGGCCGGAAGTTCTGCGCTCGGAAAAAAACTGGATCGCTACCGGCAAGGAGTGCGAGGGCATCGGGCAGGGCCGGCTCTACCGCAAGGAGGAAATCATGGAGATTCTCCATCGCGTGATGAATGAATGTCAGGATGCATCCTGGTGATCATTTGTTTTTCATCCCGCCGGCGGTATAGTTGGGTGTAAGGTATGTCAGTTGCCCCCAATCCATATTACCAGAAATATCAGCAGATCAGGAAATCCGGTGACAAGACTTCGCGGTTGAGTCCGGAGAAGGCGAAGCAACAAGCGTTGTCCGCGCGCGAGGGTTGGCTGGAGCAGCCGAAGGATTTTGATTGGCTTGAAAAAAATATCCCGTGCCAGGCCGCATGTCCCGCGGGAACCGATATTCCCGGTTATCTCGAGGCGATCGCGCAAGGTCGTTATGATGAGGCATATCTGATCAACTTGCGCGACAATGTATTTCCCGCCGTGTTGGGGCGGGTGTGTACACGACCGTGCGAACCGGCATGCCGGCATGGCTGGGAGGGACTGGGTGAACCGGTAGCCATTTGTTTTTCCAAACGTTCGGCGGCCGATTTCATGCAACAACACGGTCCGGTGCGCATGGAGCCGATGTATCCATCGTCCGGCAAGCGCGTCATCATCATTGGCGCTGGCGCCGCCGGTCTTTCCGCCGGGCGGGAACTCGCGTTGCTCGGGCATGAGGTGACCGTGCTTGAACAGCATCGTGAACCGGGCGGCATGATGGTGCAAGGCATCCCCGAATTCCGTTTGCCGCGCGAAGTGGTACGGCGTGAAATAGAGCAGATCCGCCTGGCTGGCGTGAAAATCGAGTGCGGCGTGAAGATCGGGCGCGATCGTTCGCTGGACGATGTGTTGGCAAACGCCGATGCCGTGATCATCGCCGCCGGCACCACGAAGTCGCACCTTCCCGATCTGCCCGGACGTGAGCGGGCGGGCGTCATGTCCGGCTTGCAGTATCTTCAAATGGCGAATGCCGGCGAGGCGCCGCCGACTGGATCCCGCGTGGTAGTGATTGGTGGCGGATTCACTGCGGTGGATTGCGCGCGAATGGCCAGACGTCTCGGCGCCGTGGAGGTTCGGATGTTTTACCGGCGCACGGCGGAGGAGATGTACATCCATGAAGCCGAGGTGGAGGAGATGCGGCGCGAGGGAATACATTTTGAGACCCGGGTCGCACCTTGCCAGATTCATGCCGACGCCATGCAGATGGTTCGCACCGAACCGGGGTCGCCGGCTCCGGACGGGCGGAGAAGTTTTGTTCCCGTGCCGGGCACCGAATTCGAGGTTCCCGCCGATACGGTGTTGCTGGCTACCGGGCAGGAGCGTGATGAGGATTGGGTGGGATCCTTGTGGGCGGAGGCGAATCGCCCGGATCATTTGTTTGTCGCCGGCGATTTTCTGAACGGCGCCGGCTCGCTGATTGATGCTGTGGCCAGTGGCAAGGCTTGCGCGCGCGATGTGGACCGGCATCTCACCGGCAAAAACCGCTTGCGGGAAATCGGCTGGGTCGAGCCGGCGACCGCCACCGGCCGGACGCGGGCGATGGATGAAATTCCTCGCCAACCGATGCCTGTTTGCGAGGTGCATCAACGTCCGTTCGCCGCCGAGGTGGAGACCGGTTATACGGACGACCACGCGCGTACCGAAGCCAGTCGTTGCTATCTTTGCCATTACAAATTTGAAATTGATAATGAACTTTGCATTTACTGTGACCGGTGCCTCAAGGTGAAGCCGGTAGAGAAGTGCATCGTGAAAGTCAGCAGTTTGCTTCATGACGAGGACGGACGAATTACCGGATATGTGCCATCGACCGGAAGCAAAGATTATAATATGTTATATATCGATCAGTCCCAGTGCATACGTTGTGGCGCGTGCCGGGATGTGTGTCCGGTGGAATGTATTTCCCTGCAAAAGGTGAGCAAGCGAAGCGTGTGCGTGACTTGAGCAAAGGAGATGTACATGAAGAGAGCGATGATGAAGCTGGCCGGGCTTGCCGCCTGGTTGACCGGTAGTTCCGCAGCCCTGGCCTTGAGTCCCGGCGACATGGCGCCGGATCTGGCCGTTGCATCGACCAGCGGGGAGGATGTGAACTTGCGCGCGCTGACCGGCGTGTGGAAAGTCTTGTTCTTTTATCCAAAGGCCTTCACCCCGGGTTGCACCGCGCAGGCTTGCGGGATGCGGGATGCGAATGCGGAATTTGCCGCGTTGGGTGTGAAAGTTTTCGGGTCCAGCAAAGACAGCCTCGAAAGCCAGCAGAAATTCAAGGAGGAGCATTCGTTGCCCTACGATTTGCTGGCGGATACCGGAGGCGATTTGGCCAAGGCGTTCGGGTCGCTCGGAGCGATGGGGGTATTTTCCTCGCGGCAAACCTACATCATCGATCCCGAGGGTAAAATCACGGATGTCATCGACGATGTCAACATCGGCAGTCACGATGACGATGTCATAGCGATTCTCAAACAGCGCATGGGTCGCTGAGCTGATTTCCGGCCCACAAATTCCTGACGATTCCACTTCGCAAGGACGCGAGGCCTCGCCTGGCGTTCCGGCATGGCAACCGCGTAGGCCCTTGCCGGCCGTGGTGGTTGCATTTTCCTCGGGAATTGCGTTGTCACTTTCCTTGCCCGCTGTGCCAGCTTCCGGATGGTTGATCCTTCCAGCTTCACTGCTCGCCCTGTGTGTGCTGTTTATCAAGCGGGAAGCAATGGCCACCGGCGCTCTTTTTGCCGCTCTCGTGTTGGCGGGCATGGCGTGGACCAACCTGCGCGATACAGCGGGTGACTCCGGGTTGCGCCGTTCGCGTCAGTTTATGGATCTCACCGGACTGATTGTTTCGGCGCCAGTGATGCAGCCGGTGGACGAGGGCGGCGATGGAACGTGGCGTTTTGAATTTCGTGCCGAATCAATCCAGCGGGGGCGCGACCGGTCGGCGTGGTCCGGAAGAGTGTCGGTTTATTTACGCGCGGGAACAAATGCGCCATCGCCCGCGTACGGTGACCGCTGGCGTTTGCGCGGTGCGGTGCGGGCGGATGATCCGGTCAAGCTCCGTCGTTTGGGGGTGGCGGGTATCATGACCGTGAACGAGGCGGGCGTGACGAAGCTCGAGGCGGGGCGTGGTCATCCTTTTGTGGCATGGTGTTATGCGCAACGCGAACGTGCCGCCGGGCGACTGGGCGCCGGGTTACCTTCCGGCGATTCCTCGACCGGCCTGACCCGCGCGTTATTGCTTGGTTTACGCGACCAAGTCGATCCCGCCGTGCGCGAGGCATTTGTTCGCACCGGCACGCTGCACATCCTGGCGCTTTCAGGCATGCACGTAGGTATTCTGGTGATGTTGTTGGTCATTGTGCTCAAGGCGGCCGGGGTGAACCGGCCATACTGGATTTACTTCTTCCTCCCTTTTTTGGCCAGCTACACGATCGCCACGGGTGCGTCGGCGAGCACCGTGCGCGCCACCATCATGGCCACGGTCTATTTCAGCGCCTATGCCTTGCGGAAAAAGCCGGATGGACCTTCTTCGCTTGCCTTGGCGGCGTTGCTCATTCTCGCCGGACAGCCAAGGCAGCTGGTTGATCCCGGATTCATGTTGTCGTTCATCGCGGTGGGCGGATTGATGCTGCTGGTTCCGCCCATCCGGTCGATGTTGATGCGGCGGGCGCCCGCGGAAGAATTTCGCTCCGAGCCCGAGTTGTCGTGGTGGTCGCCGGATGCGCGACGCATCCGGGAGCGGTTGGCCGATTTGCTGACGGTATCGCTGGCCGCCTGGCTCGTATCATTGCCGGTGATCATTTCCATGTTTAATATCCTCAGTCCCTCGGCGCTGCTGGTGAACATACCGCTGGTGCCGCTGGCTTTTGTCATTTTATTGACGGCGTGTCTGTCCGTGCTGAGTGGGTTCATTTCTCCGGCGGTGGCGGCCGTCTTCAATCACGCGAACAGTTTATTCGGCGGATGGTTGCTGGATCTGGTTTCAATCAGTTCGGCATGGCCGGGCTCGCACGTGTATGTAATGTCCTGGCCCTGGTACCTGGTGCTGTTGTGGTTTGTGTTGTTGATCGGGGTTGCCGCATGGCGTGGTCGCGCACGCTGGACGGTGTGGATTCTTCTGGTGGGATTGGTGTTCTGGTCGGCGACCCGGCGCTATGTTTCATCACGCGTCGATGTCGTGATGATGTCTGCCGGCGACGCCGCGGTGGCGCTGGTTGACGGGCCGGGAAATCAGGCGGTGCTGTTCGATACCGGCGACGCTTATCATCAGCGCGATCTTGTCACCGCGCTGCGCCGGCGGGGAATCAATCATCTTGATGCGGTCTGGATTACCCGCGCGCGCACGGATGCGTATGGCGGCTTGTCCGGACTCGTTTCCGCCATGCCCGTTCGCGCGGTGTATGTGCCGGAAGCGCCGCCCGGGCAAAAACTTTTTCACGCGTCGCTAGCGTCATGGCAGTCGGCGCTTCCCGCCGGCGTGATTCGACCTTGGACGGGGTTGAGTTACATGGACCGTCGCGAGGTGATTCTGCGACCTCTTTTTCCCCCGCCCGGATCGGGCTACGATAACGCGGTGAGTTCCTCGCTTGCCGTGCATATTTCCCGCGGGTCGAGATCGGTTCTTTTTATGGGGCAATGCACGGAGGCGATTGCCGGTGCGGCGGCACAGATTCCGGTCGACTGGGCCGCCGATGTGCTGGCGGTGGGTTTGGTCGAGCGGGCCGCCGACATTCCCGCGCCCTGGTTGGCGCTGGTTGCTCCCGGTCACGGTTGGTTCTCGCCGCGCGCATTTGACCGGGCACCCGATTCGCTTGATTCGCTGGTGGATCGTTTGCGGAATGATCGCACCGGAGTGTCGTGGCAACTGGTCGAAGACGATCAGGCGCTTGTGTGGTCGCTTTAGGTCAAAAACCAGGGTTGGTTTCAGGATTGTGCGCCGGTTTATTTTCAATCGCGCCTTCCATGTCCGGGATGGATGCGTTCACGACCGGTGTAGCTTTGCGAAGTGACTTCCGTCTCCGGACGCGATCGGATGGGTTTTCGGGTTTAGTTTGACACCGGGGTTCGGTTGTCCTACTTTCCGCACTTGTCTTTTTGAATGACTGATGGGGGGTTAGCTCAGTTGGGAGAGCGCCTGAATGGCATTCAGGAGGTCGAGGGTTCAACTCCCTTACCCTCCACCATCATTTTCATCCTTTTCGCAGCGCAGCTTGTTCCTCTCCGCGATTGACGCGTTGCCCGGCTAGTGCTAGGTAACAGACATGATAACACACGGTCATGCCGCGAGGTTTTTACTATGCTTATTTGTGCTGACCTCTGGTGTGTTCCTCTCCGGTTGTGGCGGACTGGAGCGCGGGGTGGAGGACCGTGATCCCAACATCAAGCGCGCCCGCGAGCGCCGGGCCGCCGGTGATTATGCTGATGCCCTGATCTTCTATCAGAAAGCGCTCGATAAGCGCCCGGGACTGGCCCGCATCCACTGGGAAATGGCCTCGATATACGATCAGCATCTGCTCGATGAACTCCGGGCGATCTATCATTACCAGCGGTATCTGGAATTGGATCCTGAAGCCGAACGCCGCAAGCTGGTTGAGGAGCTCATCGGAGCGGCGCGCATGTCGTATGCCGCCTCGTTGCCAGCCCGGCCGTCGGAAGCCATACAGGAGCTTGCCCGTTTGAAGGCCGAAAACAAGGAATTGCGCACCATGCTGGACTCATCGCGCGAGGAAGTGGCCCGGCTGAATGCCGCCGAGCAAGAACGCGCTTATCAGCCCGCCGCCACCGCCTATGTAGAACCGCCCAAGCCGGCGCCGCCTCAACCGGCGGCAGCTGACTCTTACGTGGTGCAATCCGGCGACACCTTGAGCCGCATCGCCGCGAAGGTGTACGGCGACCCCAACAAATGGAACGTGCTTTTCGAGGCCAACAAGCATACGCTAGCCCGCCCGGAAAGTGTCCGCGTTGGACAAACGCTGGTCGTCCCCCGGTAGTTTTTTTACGAGGAAAATCCATGGCGAATGACTTCTATGACGATGACTTGATCCGGCAGCGTGATCGTGCCACCCGCATCAAAATGGGCCCCGGCGACGAGGACATTCCCCGCGAACCGCCCGATGCCGAAGAGGTCCTCAGTCGCGGCGCATCCGACCTCAATCTGACCCGCATGGCCCGACACAAACAAGATGTCGACACGCAAGCCACCCGCGCCATGCAGGAACTGGAAGTGTTGCGCAAACGTCAGGAGCAGTTGGAGATCGAAAAACGAGAACTGGAAGAGTTCAAGCGCAAGAGCGAAGAATTTGAGCGGGGCAAGCGCGAT
The DNA here is from genome assembly GCA_964470065.1 of uncultured Verrucomicrobiota bacterium. Lineage (GTDB taxonomy): Bacteria > Verrucomicrobiota > Kiritimatiellia > CAIVKH01 > CAIVKH01 > CALMUP01. The sequence goes on from CAYYAR010000003.1 coordinate 63,610, forward strand.
ATGATCGCGAACATCAAGCGCAGCTTGACCTCGATTGAACGCGAAGAGATGGAGTCGCAACGACTGCTGGAGATGCTGGAGACCTATCGCGCCCGGTTCAAGGCCCTGCTGGGGAACCTTGATGAAATCAATGAGCAGACATGGTCGGACGAAAACATCCGCGTCGAGCTGGCCCGGGCGCTGGGTGTGATCGAGGATGCCCGTCTCGAGTACAACAAGGCGATGGCCAAGATCGATGCAACCAAGTCGGAGCGCAGCGGGGCGCGCGGCGGCGATGCCGTTGCCGGTCCGGTGCTTTTCGACGACGACAGCAGTCTGTTGACGTCGGAGAAGCCGTTCGCCTATTGGTTCAAGGCGGGCTTGGCGTTTTCCCTTCCGCTGATCGGCACCATGGTCTTGATTGCGTTCGTGTTCATGGCGTTTGCCATCGCGGGATTCTGGTGAGGAACCGGCCATGGCATGGATGAAACGCGAGTCGGCCTACGAGCGCCGGATTCGCGAACTCGAAGAGGAAGCCGAGCGGGTGCGCAAAAATATGCAGCGCCTCATGAAGGCGGTGCCGCGCGATACCGCCAGCTATTCCGGCGAGGAGCGATCATCGTTTGGTGGCCCGCGCAAGCCGGCTTTCCGCAGCACGACTGATTTGCGCGAGCCTCCGCCGATTGATGCGGCGGTCGAGCCTTCCGCGCCGGTTGCGCCGCGACCGGTCCAGGTATCACGCGAGGAGAAAATTGCCAATTACCTGGCCAGCGGAAGTTTCGGCAAGGGCGGTTCGCTGAGCAAGGAGCGCCGGATTCAGCGCAACAAGGCGATCGTCACGCTCATCCTCGCGCTTCTGGCCTTGTACAGCCTCTACCACTGGATGAAATAGCATGCACGTAGCCGTCGCCTGCGGGGGAACCGGTGGCCACATTTTTCCCGGACTAGCCACGGCCCATGAACTCATGCGGCGTGGGCATCGCGTTACACTCTGGTTGGCCGGCAAGGATGTGGAAAGCGAAGCGGTGAAGGGCTGGCCCGGTCACATTGTCACGGTGTCGGCGCGGGGGCTGCCATCGGGTTTTTCCGCAGCATCGCTGGTGGCGGGCTTCGGTTTGCTTCGAACAATCAGCAAGGTGCGCCGCGACATGAACCGGGAGCGACCGGACGTCGTGCTCGCGATGGGAAGTTATGCCTCGGTGGGTCCGGTGGGCGCGGCAATTCGTCTGGGTATTCCTTTTGTGCTTCACGAATCAAACGTCTTGCCGGGGCGCGCGATACGGTTGCTCTCGCGGCGCGCGGTGGCGGTGGCGGCATGTTTTGATGAGACCCGATTTTACTTGCGCCGGGCGCGGTTGGTGTTGACGGGTATGCCGCTGCGGGCCGGTATCATCGACGCGGCATCGCGGCGCGCGCCGTTTGATGGTCCGCCGCGATTGCTGGTGATGGGTGGAAGCCGCGGCGCCCGCGCGCTGAATGAAATGATGCCGCCGGTGCTGGCCGAACTTCATCGCCGCGGCGAAAAATTCAAGGTCATCCATTTGACGGGCGAGCGCGATGCCGAATGGGTGGAAGCCGCCTATCAGCAAGCCGGAGTGGACGCCCGGGTCATGGCCTTCACCCGCGACATTGAGAGCATCTACACGACCACCGACTTTGCCATCTGCCGGTCCGGCGCGGCAACCTGCGCGGAATTGTCGTTGTTTGGAATTCCCGCCTTGCTGGTGCCGTATCCGCATGCGATTCACGATCACCAAACGCTCAATGCCCGCGCGTTGGAAAAACTTGGCGCCGCCGACATGGTTCCGGAACAGGACATCACCCCGGATTGGCTCCAGTCCTACATCCAGCAAATGATCCGCCGTCCCGATTTGCGGGCGCGTATGGCCACCGCCGCACGATCCCGTTCATCGGAACATGGTGCGTCGGCGCTGGCTGATCTGGTGGAGGAGGCGCAGCAGGGCGGGATCAACGCGAAATGAGCCGGACCGGCGAGGCGCTACTTGCCCGCGCGCCGGGCTGTTTACACATGGCCGGCGCCGGCGGAGTCGGCATGGCCGGACTGGCGTTGTTGATGCGGCAGCAGGGATGGCGGGTGAGCGGTTGCGATGCCGCGGAAGGATCGCTGGTGCCGTGGCTTCGTCAGCAAGGAATTCCCGTCGCGGTCGGACATGATCCCGGCCACCTCGATGTCGATCCGCCCGATGCCATCATTCGCAGCCCGGCGGTTGTCCGCGAGGAGGCGGAGCTCCGCGAGGCGGCGCGCCGGGGAATTCCCGTGCTCGATCGCGGCGAAGTGCTCCCGGTGCTGCTTCGCGCGTATCGCACGGCGGCCATCGCTGGCACCCATGGCAAGACGACCACGGCCAGCATGCTCGCGTGGATACTCGAAAAAGCCGGACGCCATCCATCGTTCTGCATCGGGGGCGTGTGTCCCAATCTCGGCATGGTGGCGCGCGCCGCGGCCATGGATGCCATGGTGGTGGAGGCGGATGAAAGCGACGGCACGCTTCGCTGGTACCGGCCGGACGTAGCGGTGATTACCAGTGTTGATCTTGATCATGTGGATTATTTTCCTGATGAAGCGGCGCTCACCGGACTTTATCGCGCCTTCGCCGCGGCCTCGCGTGTGGTAGTCCGTCCGCACGCCGCGCCGGCGCTCACGTCGTCGGATCGGACCTTTGGTTTGGCGGAGGGCGCGGACGTGCAGGCCGTTGGAATTAGCCTCAGCGCGGATGGATCGTGCAGCACACTGGTAATCGATGGCGCTCCCGCCGGATCACTTGTTCTTGGTGTCAGCGGCGAGCATAACGTGTTAAATGCGCTCGCGGCGACGGCGGCGGCGCAGGCGTGGTCGGTGCCGGTGGCGGTTGTGCTCGATGCGCTTTCCTCTTTTCAATTGCCGCGCCGGCGGTTTGAGGAAGTGGCGCGGGGCCGGGGCCTGCGGATGATTTCCGATTATGCGCATCATCCGGTGGAAATCGCCGCATTGCTGGCGCAGGCCCGGTTACAAAAGCCTCGGCGATTGATCGGTGTCTTCCAGCCGCACCGGTATTCGCGCACCCGCGCGTTCAAAAAAGAATTTGCCGGCGTGCTTTCGTCGTTGGATTATCTCGTACTTGCGCCGGTATATGCCGCCTCGGAGCCGGAGATGGCCGGTGGAACATCGCGGGATCTGTACGAGGAGTTTTTGTCGCCCGGCGAGGGCGGAGTGGAATTGGCCGGCTCGCTGGAAGAGGCGTGGAGTAAACTGAATTCCGTGGCGCGGGAAGGCGACTTGATTTTGTTAATCGGCGCCGGCGATGTGGAGATAATTGGTACTTGGGCATCCCGGATGTGGGATGCGACCGGAGGATGATGATTCGATGAAGCATGTGGCGGTATTGATGGGGGGTGTGTCTGCTGAACGTGAGGTGTCACTGGCCTCGGGCGCGGCGATTGCCCGGGCCTTGAAGAGCCGGGGATATCGCGTAACCGAAGTCGATGTAATGACCGGGGCCTTTCCGGTGCCGGCCGGAATTGATTTGGCCTTCATCGCCCTGCACGGCACCTACGGGGAAGACGGCCAGGTCCAGTCCTACCTTCGCTCGCAACGCGTGCCGTTCACGGGGTCCGATGAAAAAGCCAGTCTGCTTGCATTCGATAAAATTTTAAGCAAACAGATGTTTGAAAAACGCGGCATCAATAGCGCGCGCTATGAAGTGTTGCGCCGGGGGCAGCCGCGAACCCTCCCGCTTCCCGTGGTGGTGAAGCCGCCGCGACAAGGATCAAGCATTGGTTTGACGCGCGTGATGTCCGAAGAGGATTGGACGCGCGCCGTGACGGTGGCCGGCGAGTTCGACGATGAGATGCTGGTCGAAGCGTTTATTGATGGTCGCGAACTGACGGTCGGGATTGTCGGCGAGGAGGTGCTGCCGGTGGTGGAAATTCGCGCGCCGGATGGTCACTATGATTACCGGGCCAAGTACACCAAAGGACTGACGGAGTATGTGTGTCCGGCTCCGCTGGATGCCGAGATGACCCGGGCTTGCCAGGCAATTGCCTGGCAGACGTTCGTGGCCTTGGGCGCCTCCGGACTCGGGCGCGTCGACGTCCTGTTGTCCCGCGACGGGCATCCGTATGTGCTGGAATTAAACACGATTCCGGGATTTACCGAGACCAGTTTGTTGCCCAAGGCCGCAGCGGCGGCCGGGATTTCGTTCGCCGATTTGTGCGACAAGATTGTGCGCTTCAGTCTGGGTGATCTGCGGTGACATTTTTTATCATCGGGTCGTTGCGTCATGGCGCGTGAAGTGATACATCTAGCATCATTCATCTTGAGCATTTGTCATGTGGTTCTCGAAAAAGAAGAATGTGAATAAAAACTACGTGCGGCGGCGCCGCGAGTACGCGCACACGCCGGTATATACGTTTCATGCCCGCGCGTCTGGCCAGCGCAATCAGCACTTTCAGCGCGCCGCGGCCATTGCCCTGCTGGTGGTGGCGTTGGGCGGGGTGGTCTGGTTGCTGATGCTCGGGTCCAGCAAGCTCAGGGATATGTTGTTTGTCCAGAATCAGCGATTTGTGCTGACCGGTGTTGAAGCCAGCTCCACCGGCCGGCTTACGTCCGATCACATCAAGGAATTCGGCGGCATCGTCGAAGGGCAAAACCTGTTTTCCCTGCCGCTCGAGGCGATCCGTTCCCGGCTCGAAAATGTGCCAACCATTCGAAGTGTGCAGGTGCAGCGTAAATTGCCGTCCACGCTGATTGTGCGCGTTGATGAACGTATTCCCGTCGCGAAAATTCCCCAGGGGCAGGCCGGCTTTTTCTTTTCCGTCGACAACGATAGTCATGTGCTCGGATTGGCTGGCTCGCAATGGCGTCACCTTCCGTTGATCAAAGGTTTCAGTGATCGCGGCATCACGCCCGGCTCCGTCATGCGTGATGCCGGCACGGCAAATGCCCTCGAGTTGATTAAATCGCTGGAGGGAAATCCGGCCGCCGATATCATCCGCATCAGTTCGATCGATGTCAGCTATCCGGATTATCTCGATCTCGCGCTGGAAGGCGATGTGACGGTGCGTGTTCCTCGTCATGTGTCGGCGCGCAAAATCGATGATCTCGCCCGCATCCTCCGCGAAAGCGCCGGCAAGTGCCGGTTTATCGACATGACGGTCGATCGCAACGTGCCCTGCACCTGAGTCATTCATGGAACTGCCGCCCATTGCCGCCGTTGAAATCGGTACATCCCGGATCCGCGTGATGGTGGGGGAGATCCGCGAGGATGATCACTTGCAAATCGTCGGTTTGGGCGAATCTCCGTCGCGGGGCATGCGCAAAGGCGAAATCATTGACATGGATGCCGCGTTGTCGTGTCTCAAGATCGCGCTTCATCAAGCGGAAGAAAGCGCCGACGCCGTCATTAAGCGCGTCTATGTCGCCATCGCGGGCGGGCATGTGCAGTCCATGGTGAATCGCGGAAGCATTCCCGTGGTGGGTGTGGATCGCGAGATCACGCCCGAGCACATCGAAAGCGTGCAGGAAATCGCCAAGGCGATAAGTCTCCCGCCCGAGCGATCGATCATCCACAGCATCTGCCAGCATTATTTTCTCGATGACCAGGACGGCGTGATCAATCCATTGGGCATGGAGGCTTCGAAGCTTTCGGTCGATATGTTGATTCTTCACGGCGTGAATGCCCGGATTCGCAATCTCGTCAAGCTGGTGAAGTCCGCGCCGCTGGAGGTGGATGACACGCCGTTGTCCGGACTTTGCTCGGCGCTGGCGGTGTTGAGCCCGGAGGAGAAGGAAAGCGGTGCGCTCGTCATTGATATCGGTGGCGGTACGATCGATTATCTCGGCTATGCCGATGGCATGATTGCCGTGGCCGGTTCGCTGGCCATCGGGGGCGATCATGTGACGAACGACATCGCGCGCGGCTTGGGCGTTTCATTCAATCAGGCGGAACGCATCAAGGAGCAATCGGGCAGCGCCATCGTGAATCTGAGCGATCGCAGCAAGAAGCTCGAGTTGCCGAACGAAACCGGACCGGACGGGCGGGTGGTCCGGGTGGGGGATCTGCACACCATTACCAGTTCGCGCGCCGAGGAAATGCTCACGATTGTGCGAAGCTTTGTCGACAAGGGCGATCTGTTGCACCGGTTCGGATCCGGGGTGATACTTACCGGCGGCGGATCGCGCCTCGCCCGCTCCGAGGAGCTGGCCGAGAAGATTTTTGGTCTGGCCTGCCGGACGGGCAAGGCGCGGGAAGTGAGTGGTCTGAGCACGGTGGCAAATTTGCCCGAGTACGCGACCATCGTTGGTTTGCTTCGTTACGCCGCACGGCAGACCCGCCGCAGTGAGGGCCCCGGCGGTTTTGCCGGCTTGTTGCGACGATTCATTTTGGGGGGCGACTGATATGGCTGCCTCGCCGGCCGATCGCCTTTTTCAGCATCCGGATGTCCAGCCGCGCACGCGGATTGTCGTGTTGGGCTTGGGCGGCGCCGGTTGCAACAGCGTTTCCAACATGGGTCAGCGCTGGACCGAAGGTCCGGCGGTTGTCGCGATCAATACCGATGCCCAATCGCTGGCCGGATGCGAGGCGCCGCGCGTGCTGCAAATTGGCGGAAGCACCACCCAGGGAATGGGCGCCAACGGCGATCCGAATCTCGGCCGGATGGCGATGGAGGAAAGCATGGAGGCGGTGAAGGAGTTGCTTCACGACGTCGACATTCTGTTTCTGGCCGTGGGCCTTGGCGGAGGCACCGGCAGTGGTGGCGCGCCGGTGCTGCTGCAGGTGGCGCACCAGTTGGGCGTGATGACGCTTTGTTTCGCGGCGATGCCATTCGCCTTTGAGAGCGATAGTCGCAAGCGACAAGCCGAAGAGAGCCTGAAGGCCATCCAACGCGCCGCCGATGCGGTCGTGTGCCTGCCCAACGATAAATTGCTCGAGCTGGTCGATCCGAATGCCGGACTCGAGGAGGCGTTCCGCAAAGCCGACGACCAGGTTGCCTCGACCATTCATGCGCTCTGGCACTTGTTGAGTTTCCGCGGTGTGCTGAATCTCGACTTTGCCGATGTGCGGCATCTGGTCGAAAAGAGTCGCGGTCTATGCAGTTTTGGTTACGGCGAAGGTTCCGGTCCTTCGCGGGTGGCCATGGCGGTGAAAAATCTCTGCGACTCGCCCTACCTGAACAACGGCCGGTCCATCTCGGAGGCCACCGCCGTGCTGATCAATATGGCCGGGGGTCCCGATCTGACGCTTTCCGACATGCAGGGCATTATGACCCAGATCGGCCAAATGGCCGCACCTTCGGCCAATATGTATTTTGGCGCCATGATCGATCCGGCCATGAAAGGCCGGATAGCCCTGACCGCGATTGCCACGGAAACCCAGGCAGTGGAGAGCGCAAAAAAGTCTGCATCCGGCGCGGACGATGTATCGACCGAATCAAAGTCAGCCCGCCGCTCGAAAACCGCCGGTGAATCGGATCAGCAGGCCCTGCCATTTCGCACGGAGGATAGAGGCAAATTTGCAAACGTGGCGCCCACCACATTTCGCGGGGAAGATCTCGACATTCCGACGTATATTCGCCGCGGATTCAAATTATCGTTTGAGCGATGATCAGACTGATCTTCAACTGACCACTATTCCGTCCCGCCGCTGCCGGCGGATTGTTGACCGGCTCATGACTCGTCCGCCCAATCGAACGAGCGCAAAAACGGATTGCTGTTCCGCTCGCGGCCGATCGTCGTGGCGGGCCCGTGACCGCAATAGACCGTCACATCATCCGGCAGGGTCGTGAGATGTCGCAACGAGTCGGCCAGCACTTTTGGATCCGCGCCGGGCAAATCGGAGCGTCCGATGGATCCGCGAAAAATGCTATCGCCACTGAAGAGCGCCTTTTCCGTTTCAAAGTAAAAAGCCACGCCGCCGGGGGAGTGGCCCGGTGTTTCGATAATGTGGTAATCGAGCCCGATGTCCTTCCAGTGTTGATTTCCGGACAGTTCGCGGTCAATGCGGGGCGGAGCTTCCGGCGCCCCGTAGTAAGGTGGAAACGCGGCTCGCTCGGTGAAGGCCCATGCGGCATCCGCCGGATGCATGGCCACGGGCGCCGGTCGCGCCGCGACCATATCGGCCAGCGCGTGTACATGGTCGACGTGTCCGTGGGTAAGCAGATATGCCGCGACGGTCAACCCGTATCGGTCCAGATGAGCGAGAATATCGCCGGCATTATCACCGGGGTCGATGACGAGTGCGTCGCGGCCTCCATTCTGGCGCACGACGAAACAGTTCGACTGGAATAAGCTGACGACAAGGGTGTCGACAATCAGCATACAACTAAAAGAGCGTATAGATGAATGGCGCCACGCTGCTTCCGCCGACAATAAATGCCATCAGCAAAAACATCACCAGCACGATCGGGATGATCCACCATGCCTTGTTTTGCCAGGCGAATTCAAAAAACTCGCCCATGAGACGCCCGAGATATCGAATAATGCGCATGAAAGGATCCCTGAAGATTGCCTGATTTAGTTAAAAACGTTACTTTTAAGTTTCATCAGATTCAAGCGATTATCGGAGATGGGCGAGTGGAAATGAGTTGGAATACCCCGGTGGTGGCCGGAAACGAATTGTGGCGATTGGTGGCGTTGTTCGGCCTGATTCTTGCCGGAGCGATTGCGTCCCGGATCGGTCATTTCCTGCTGGCCCGCTCGGCAACCCGGCTTGATTCGCACCACCGCGTGGTGGCCGCAGCGACGTTGCGCGCGCTTGGTCGTTCCGCGGCGTTGTTGACACTGGCGGTTATTTTCCCGTTCGCGGTAGCGATGCTCGTCATGGGCGATACCGTGCGGGACTTGCTGGCCGTGGTGGAAGGCGTGCTGATCAGTCTGGGTATCGGCTTCACGCTCTATCAGTTGGTGGATGTCGTTTTCGTCTGGCTGAAAAGCCGCTCCTCGAAATCCGGGAGCAAAATGGATGAGATGCTCATCCCGCTCGTGCAGACGAGTCTGCGCGTCACCATCGTGGCACTCACTGCCTTGCAGATCGCCCAATCGCTGACCGACAAGCCATTGACCTCGATCATTGCCGGATTGGGCGTCGGTGGATTGGCGGTGGCACTCGCCGCGCAGGATACCATCAAGCATTTCTTTGGCTCGCTGGTGCTGTTTGCCGACAAACCTTTCCAGGTGGGCGATCGCGTGACCGTAGACCAGGCCGATGGCACCGTGGAGGAAGTCGGCTTCCGTTCCACCCGCATTCGCACGCTGGAAGGTTATCTCGTTACCATTCCCAACGGCGACCTCGCCAACAAGGTGATCACCAACATCGGCAAACGTCCGCATATCCGCCACCGCGCCATCATCGGGATCACCTACGATACGCCCCCGGAAAAGGTGGAGCGAGCCCTCGTGATCCTGCGGGAATTGCTGGATCAGCATGAAGGCATGCAACCGGACTTTCCGCCGCGGATCGCCTTCCACGAGTTGGGCGCCTACTCCCTCAACATCATGGTGCTGTTCTGGTACCACCCGGCCGACTTCTGGTCCTACATGTCGTTTACCGAGCAGTTTAACCTGCGGATGCTCGAGCGGTTCAATCGCGAAGGTATCGCGTTTGCTTTCCCGACTCAGACGCTGCATCTTGCCGGTGATTCGCATCGAGGAGCCACGCCCGCATGAATCTTTTTTCGTACATGCGCCATGGCGGAAAGTTCCAATCATTGGAATTTTGCCGGCATGGTTTTTCCAATCCCTGGAACTTGTTACCGTCATGAGCACGATCGCGGAACGGGTGCAGGATGTGCAGGCGCGGTTGAGCCGGGCCATCGAGCAAGCCGGGCGCAATCCGGCGGACGTCGAATTGATGGCGGTGTCGAAGTTTCATCCGCCGGAAGCGGTGCGCGAGGCTGCGGAGGCGGGCATCACCCTGTTTGGCGAGAACCGCGTGCAAGAGGCGGCCATCAAGATTCCCGAATGCCCGGGCCATCTGCGCTGGCATTTGATTGGTCATCTGCAACGCAACAAAGCCCGGCCGGCGGTGGAGTTGTTCGAGGCGATTCACTCCATCGACTCATGGCGATTGCTGGAGGCTGTGCAGCGCCAATGCGATGAAGCCGGCCGCCGTCTGCACATTATGCTCGAGGTCAATGTGTCGGGCGAATCGGTCAAATTCGGTTTCCGCCCGGAAGAGGTGCCGGACGTGCTGCGTCGATCGACGGAGTTGACACGATTGGATATCAACGGTTTGATGACCATGCCGCCACTCACCGAGGATCCGGAGGGAGCGCGGCCGCACTTCCGGCGGTTGCGGGAATGTCGTGATCGTTGGCAACAGGAAACCGGCATGCCGTTGCCGGTCTTGTCGATGGGCATGACCCATGACTTGGAGGTCGCCGTGGCGGAAGGAAGCAATGTGGTGCGCATCGGTACGGCTATTTTCGGGCCGAGGCCGAAGCCGGTGATGACGGGAGAGGAAAGCTGATGGAACCAACCGTGGGATTTATTGGCGCCGGCAACATGGCCGAGGCCATCGTGCATGGCTTGATCGAGAAGCACGTGGTTGCGGCATCGCAGGTATGCTTGTCCGATCCGTCCGGCGATCGGCGGGCGTTGTTTGCCCGGCGATTTGGCGCGGCCACGCATGCGGATAATGCCGCGGTGTTGAAAAGTGCCGGGATCGTAGTGCTGGCGGTGAAGCCCCAGGTCATGGCGGACGTGCTTGAGCCCTTGCGTGGCGTGTGGCGTGCGGACCATCTGGTGATCAGCATCGCGGCCGGCGTGCGCACGGACAGGCTGGATGGGTGGTGCGGTGCCGTGCCGGGTATTGTGAGGGTGATGCCGAACACACCGGCGCTGGTGGGTTGCGGCGTGTCCGCCTGGTGCGCAGGACCCCGGGCCACGGATGCGCAGATGATGATGGTGGAGCGATTGTTTGCCGCAGTGGGTGTGACCTTGCGCGTGGATGAATCCGGCATGGATGCCGTGACGGCGATCAGCGGAAGCGGACCCGCCTATGTGTTCTACTGGCTTGAAGCGATGCTGACGGCGGCGCGCCAACATGGATTCGACGAGTCGACTGCGCGCACGCTGGTGTACCAGACGTTCACCGGTGCCGCTGCGCTTGCCATGGCCTCGCCGGATGCGCCGGGCGACTTGCGCGCGCGCGTTACCTCCAAGGGCGGCACCACCGAGGCCGCCATACGCTTGCTGGAAGAGCGCGCCGTGGCACAGTCTCTCGTCGATGCCGTGGCGGCGGCCGCGCGTCGTTCGAATGAACTTTCGGGCGGATAAGCAGTCGATGCCTCGCATCAAAAAGCAAACGGATGCCCGGCCGCCCGAACTGCACATGGCCGGTGGGGCCTCGCTCGTGCAAACCATCACGCGTTTCTGGCTCACCCTGTTTTTTGTCCTTCTGGTCGTGTACGCCACGGTGATGGTGATCGGGCGTCTGGCCGGGTTCCGTGATCTGGTTCGTCAGCGCCTCGAGTTGCTCACCGGTGTGGCGTTGACGATTGACGAGGTACGGTTGACCCCGGGATTGAATTTACGGGTGAAGGATATCGTGGAAGTCACGACCAATGATCTACCTGCTTTGCGGGTAGGCGAGGCGGTAGTCGATTGGAAGTTGTCAGGTTTGCTCCGCGGCACCGCGTGGCCGTTTCGATCGTTAAAATTGCGGGATGCCGAAGTGCGTTTCCGGATGGCGGCGGGCGGCACATGGATGCCGCTGCCTGATCTGGCCGGGGCGCTTCTGCCGTGGGTAAGCGCCGGGCACCGTCATGACGAAAGCAATATCTCCGAGTGGATGCGCGTGAATCATATGCGGATGTCCGTGCGTGGTGGCTTGATGGCCTGGCTGCCAGATGGAACGAACGACCTGCCGCACACCATCATCGAGGGTATCGATTTCGATGCGGCGAGTGTGCGGCCGTTTGGCGATCCGGTGGGTTGGTTCAACCTGCGGATCAAGCGGGCGCAAACCGGCGATGAGGCGTGGCTGCGCGATCTGGAGCTGGAGTGGTTGCGCGCGTCAGATCAGGATGTGGTGATTCGCGTGTCTTCGGCGTCCGTGGCCGCCGCGCCGGCGCCTTGACGGATGTGCCCGTTCAGCGCTTGCGAATCAGCTTTTTCCGCAATTTTATGCGGCGCAAAAAGCTCTTCATGATGATGTCGTAGAGACGGTTTTTGAGCAATCCGTCCTCGAAACCCGACTCGATGCTTGGATTGTCATTGATTTCGATCACATACACTTTTTGCCCGACCTGCTTGAGATCGATGCCGTACAAGCCATCGCCGATCAGTCGCGCGGCCTGGACGGCATGGTCGATCACACGTTCCGGCACGTGACGCAACGCCACGGTTTCCACCGGGCCTTCCGTGAATTCCTTTTCCTGATGCTGGACAATCTGCCAGTGCTTGCCGGCCATGAAGTATTTGCAGGCATAGAAGGCTTTTCCATCGATGACGCCGATGCGCCAGTCAAAATCCGTGGGCACGAATTCCTGGGCGATGAGCAATTCGGAATCCTCCAGCATGGCCGGGGCGACGCTTTCCAATTGTGCGCGGCTTTCAATTTTGATGACGCCCGCGGAAAACGAGGAATCGGGTTGCTTCAGGACCAGCGGAAATCCGATATCGCAGGGTAACTGATCGAGGTTGTCCCGGTGGACAATGACTGACTTGGGTGTCGGTATGTGGTGGCGGGTGAGCAATTCCTCGAGATAAACCTTGTTGGTGCATTTGAGAATCGATTGCGGGTCATCCATGACGATCAATCCTTCCGCCTCGGCCCGGCGGGCAAAACGGAACGTGTGGTTGGTGACCGAGGTGGTTTCGCGAATGAAGAGTGCATCGTACTCGGGCAGACGGCTGTAGGCGTCGCGGTCGATGATCTCGGCATCGATGCCCAGTCGCTCGGCCGCCTCGATGAACTTTTCGATGGCCCGCTCATCGGAGGGCGGACTTTTGTCCTCCGGATTGGTGAGGATGGCCATGGAATACGCGGCCGGCGCCGGTGGACGAAAACGACGATGGCGGCCACGGAAAAAGTCCGAGGCAACAATGACGATGAAAGCGTGGTGATTCTCCGGGACCTGGCTGACCGCGATGGGCCCCACGCTCTGCAGCTTCCATTTGCCTTCCTGCCGGGCAAAGTGGGCGCGGAGAAGGGGAGCGCGAAAGAGGTTGAAAAGTTCCATGCTGAGGCGGTCATAGCGTTTAGCCAGGTTGCGCCCGAAGTAAATGCTCAGCGTGAACGTGTGGCCCTTGTGATCGGCAAAGTTTCGCTCGATATCCTCCTCGAGCGTCTCGGAGGCAATCCGGACAATCGTTGGAAATTGGAGGTCGCGGATGGTGGCGACATCCGGAATAGGTTTGTGGCCGCGGGCGGCGGCCAGCAGCGACACATAATAACCGGTGCTTTGGTAGCTGTACGACCGGCACAGATTAAAGACCCGGGCCTCGCCAAGGCGGGTGAAGGCGGGATCCGTGAGATAGCGACGAGCGGCAACCACTTCCACATTTTCGATGCTGAGCGGCCAGTGCTTGGGATTGTCAACGACCACGAGTATGTACATGGCTAGGTGATGCGAGGTTGAGGGTGAGCGCAATTGTGTCGGAGTGAAGGGATGGTGTTGCCGCGGCGAGACGGCAAAACCGGCCACGACATCGCCGCGGCGCATTCGCGGGGCGATGAGCTAGATGCCTGAGGGCGAAAAGCCGGCAACGGCTGGAACAGAATGAGGATCGCGGGGCTTGTCTTCACTCCGGAAACGAAAACGCATGCGGCAGCAGTTCGCCCATGGTCAACGCCTTGATGTCCGCAGGATGTTTAATCGATGCAATATACACGGGTGTGGCCGGCCCGCAGAATTCGCTGAGCACTTGCCGGCAGGCGCCGCAAGGGAAGGGCATCACATCGCCATCGGCGACCACGGCCACGGCTCGGAATGCCCGTATGTTGCGTGCGATGGCGGCGAAGATGGCGTTTCGCTCCGCGCAAATGGTAAGTCCATAGGATGCGTTTTCCACATTGCATCCGGTGATGATTTCGCCGGTGGAAGTCAGCAGGGCGGCCCCGACATGAAATTTGGAGTAGGGCGCGTAGGCATGCGCGGCGGTGGCGATGGCCGCTTCAATCAAGGTGGCGGACAGTTCGTTGGTCATGATGCCATCTCCTTCCAGAACGAGGCGATCATCGCTTTCATTTTCGGCATGGTTTGCCGGGATGTTTCCGTGACTTCCTCGTGGCTAAGTGGATGCGGACTGATGCCGGCGGCACTGTTGGTGATGCAGGATAGCGCGGCCACGCGGAGTCCGGCGGCGTTGGCGAGCAGGGCCTCGGGTACCGTCGACATGCCCACGGCATCGGCGCCCCAGGAACGATAGGTGCGAATCTCCGCCGGCGTTTCGTAGAAGGGTCCTGATCCGGCGAGGTAAACCCCCTCGGTGACACGAAGCGATGACGCCGTCCCGGCGCGCTGGAGCGCGGCGCGCATGGGTTGGTCATAGGCGTGGGATAAATCGGGAAAGCGGGTGCCCCAGCAGGGATGATGCGGTCCAATCAGTGGATTGGTGCCCATGTGGTTGATGTGATCGGAAAGAATCATCAGGGATCCCGGGGTGAGATCGGCGCGCACGCCGCCCGCGGCATTGGTGAGCAACACCCATTCCACGCCGATATGCTTGAGGACGAACACCGGCAGCGCCACTGGCGTCCAGCCCTCGCCCTCGTAGTAATGACGCCGGCCCTGAAAGATCAGCGTGGTGATGCCGGCGCCTTTGGCCAGCACCAGCCGTCCGGAGTGACCAGCCACGCCGGTTTTTCCGAGGCCGGGAATCTCCTCGTACGAAAGCGTACGAATCACCTCGAATGATTCCAGCACATCGCCCCAACCGGAGCCGAGAATGAGTCCGGCGCGGGGTGTTGGATGATCAAAGTGAACGTTGATTTTAGCGAGGGCTTTTTCGAGCAGTTCGATGTTCATGGCCACCTCAATGAATCGTTTCCAGAATGGCCGGCGCGGCCGGCACCGGTTGTGCGGAAAATGTGAATGCGCTGGCGAGAAGATTTTTTGCCTCGGCCAGGCGCGCGGCATCGTTGGCGTGCAGGCGAAGCAGGGGCCCGCCGGCGGCCACCTTCTCGCCGATTTTGACAAGACCGGATACGCCCACGGCAAAATCGACGGGATCTTCGGTCTTTTTGCGGCCAGCACCGAGCACGATACAGGCGCGACCCACGGCGTCCGCATTCACACCGGCCACGTAACCCGGCTGTGGTGACGGATATTCCTCTACGATCGAGGCCTTGGGCAACTTGCCCGGATCGTCAATCGCGGCCACATCGCCATGCTGTAGCCGGACCATCTCGCGGAAACGGGCCAACGCTTCGCCATTGGTCAGCTTGGCGCGCAATGCCTTCTCCAGGGCGGACCGGTCGCTCACGGGATGCACATGCGCAATCATTTCGGCGGCAAAAACAACCGTGAGATCGACGAGATCGGCCGGGCCATTTCCGCGCAAGGTCTCCACCGACTCGATCACTTCCAGTGCATTGCCGGCGGTGCGGCCGAGCGGTTGATTCATATCGGTAATGATGGCGGAAACTTTTTTGTTCATGGCCTTGCCGACATTGATCATGCTGGTGGCGAGGGCGCGGGCATCGTCAAGATGTTTCATGAAGGCGCCGGAGCCGCATTTGACATCCAGCACCAGTGCATCAATTCCTTCTGCCATTTTCTTGCACATGATGCTGGCGGTGATCAGCGGGATGGAGGGCACGGTGGCGGTGACATCGCGCAAGGCGTAAAGTTTTTTGTCGGCGGGGGCAAGGCGCTCGGTCTGACCGATGATGGAGCAACCGCACGACTTGATCACGCGGACGAATTCCTGTTCGGATATTTTCGCCTGATAGCCCGGGATGGACTCGAGTTTGTCGAGGGTGCCTCCGGTGATACCCAGACCGCGGCCGGATATCATCGGCACGGCGACATCAAAACAGGCGACCAATGGAGCGAGCACGAGGGAAACTTTGTCGCCGATACCGCCGGTGGAATGTTTATCGGCTTTGGGCAGGGCAATCGACGAGGTGTCGACGAGATCGCCGGAGCGCATCATGGCATCGACCAACACCGATACTTCCTCCGGGGTCATGCCTTTGAAGTAGATGGCCATGGCGAGGGCGGACATTTGATAGTCGGGGATGGTGCCGGCTGTGTAACCCCGGATGAAGAAGCGGATTTCCTCCTCCGTCAGCGCGTGACCGTCGCGTTTCTTTTCAATAATCCATTGTGGGAGCATGGTGCCTTTCAAGTCCTCCGGCCTTCATGGTGGGTGGTGGACATTCTTTTCAGGGATAAAACGACCGGCCTCGCGGCAGGGGTGGGAGACGGAACATCGAGGCGATGGACTGGGCGATATCGAAATAGCCCTGCCGCACACCGAGATTTCGTCCGGGCTGTTGTTGGCCGTAAACGAGTAGCGGCACGGCCTCGCGGGTGTGGTCGGTGCCCTTGTGGGTGGGATCGTTGCCATGATCGGCGGTGATCAGGAGAATGTCTTCCGGCGCGAGGCGGGGCAGAAATGAACCAATCCATTCATCGGTCTGGATCAATGCTTTCGCATAGCCGTCAGGATCGCGACGGTGTCCGTAGATCATGTCGAAATCGATGAAGTTGGCGAAGATCAATCCGGTTCCCGCCTTCTTCATGAACATCTCCACCGCTTGTTGCGAGTCCATCGTATTGCCGGTGTGGTTCGATTCGGTGATGCCGCGATGGGCCACGATATCCTCGATCTTGCCGACGGCGTACACGGGGTGCCCGGCGGCGGTGATGCGCTCCAGCAGGGTTTGTTCCGCGGGTTGGAAGGCGAAGTCCCGGCGGTTTTCCGTGCGTTTGAATTGACCGGGTTCGCCGGTGAAGGGGCGGGCAATCACGCGGCCAACGCGGTAGGGATTGCACAATTCGCGGGCAATTTGGCAGGCCCGGTAGAGTTCGTCGAGCGGAACAATTGATTCGTGCGCGGCAATTTGAAATACGCTATCGGCGCTCGTGTACACGATCCATTTGCCATCGCGCATGTGCTGTTCGCCGAATTCCTCGATGATTTCCGTTCCGCTCGCCGCTTTATTGCCGAGGATATCGCGGCCGGTCATGCGAATAAACTCGCAGGTGATGTCCCCGGGGAAAGATGGCGCCGCGGGCGGGAAGAGGTGAAATCCCGGATTCAACTCCATCCCGATGATTTCCCAGTGGCCGGTGATGGTGTCCTTGCCCTGGGATTTTTCGATCATGGCGCCATACGAGGCCAGCGGTGATCGTGCGGGTGCAACGCCCTGGATGGCCGGCGAGCCGTCGAGGAGAGGAGGGATGTTTCCCAAGCCGAGGCTTTCGAGCACCGGCAAACGAAGCCCGCCAGTCACCTTTGCGATGTTCGGGAGGGTAGCGGCACCGAGGTCATCGTAGGATGCGGCATCCGGTGCGTAACCCACACCGACCGAGTCCAACACAATCAAAATGACTTTCATGCTACGGGACAGAGCATGAGCGATGGCACATAAAAAGCAAAGGCAAAAGGCGGCATCGTCACTTTCTGCTCACGTAGCGTGTCATGCAGCGCGGTCATCCGCAAGGAGTCCGGTGCCGCCAAACGAAAAAGGCACACCGGGGTGTGCCTTTTTCATCTTCGCGATGAGAATCGCGCGATGGCGGGGATTAGCCGACTTTGATGTTCTGCTTGGCGAGCAGTTCGTCAATTTCCTTCTCGGCGGCAATCCAGTTTGCGTGAGGATCGACCTGAAAGCCGTTCTTCTCGGCGCGGTAATAAGCCGCTTCATCAATCATGTGGTAGCGGTCTTGAGCCGAGATGGTTTTTTGTGCCACCGATGATGCCGGATTGGACTTGGTCGCTGTCACGGCCGCGGGGGCGGGAGCCGGGGAGGCTTTTGGCTTGGGAGCTTCCACGGCTTTGGGAGCCGGAGCAGCCTTGGTCTTGGGTGCAGGTTTAACGTTTTTCTTCACGGTCACTTTTGCTGATGTTGATTTTGCCATGGTAAATACTCCTGTTGTTATCATGCCTTGGCCTGTTATAGTGCCAAGATTTCAAGGGTCTATGGTACAAAATGGGGATGCCATTTCAAGCCTTTATGCGGGTAAATCTGCTGTTGGCAAGCACCCGGATCCGGCGAATAATTATTCGTTTTATATAGCGTAACCATCTGCTATGCTTGAGCTTGCGATATGAGATTCACAGTCGAACATGATTTAAGCCGCTGGGCCCGGGATGAATTTTTGCGGATTTTTCCGGATTTGCCGGCGGATGTGGTCATCGATGTCGTCATCGCCACGGATGATGCATTTGGTGACTATCAAATCAATGCACCCATGACACTGGCGAAAATACTGCGCCATTCGCCCCGCATGATCGCGGAAAAATTTGTCGCGGAAGCATCCGCGTCGACCATGATCGGCAAGCTCGAGGTGGCGGGTCCGGGATTCATCAATCTGCGATTGGTCGATGCCTGGATCAACGAGCGTTTGATGGCGATGGATGGCGATGACCGGTTGGGTCTTCCCAAGACGCACAAGCCGGAAACTATCGTGATCGATTACTCGAGCCCGAACATCGCCAAGCCGATGCATATCGGTCACATCCGCTCCACCGTGATCGGAAATGCGCTCTACCGGATGTTCACCCATCTCGGCCACCGCGTGATCTCCGACAATCATCTCGGTGATTGGGGCACCCAATTCGGCATCCTCATTCTAGGTTACCGGAATTTTATCGATGAATCCGCGCTGGCCCGGGATCCGATCGCCGAGTTGGAGCGGATGTATGTGAAGAGTTACGAGCAGGCGAAATCCGATGAAGCGTGGATGGATGAAGCCCGTCGCGAACTGGTCAAGTTGCAGCACGGCGATAAAGAAAACCGTTCCTTGTGGCGCACCTTTGTGGAGTTGAGCCTGAAGGAATTCGAGCGGATATATGCCCGCCTCGGTGTTTCGTTTGATCTGGTGCGCGGCGAAAGCTTTTATCATGACGCGCTTGGCCCGACGCTGGATAAGTTGCGCGACATGCACCTGCTGGAGGAGAGCGAGGGCGCGCTGGTGGTGAAACTGGAGGACGAAAAACTGCCACTCTGCATTGTGCGCAAATCGGACGGCGCATTTAATTACGCCACGACGGATATTGCCACCGTGCTGAGCCGGGTCGAGGAATTTCAACCCGACCGCATACTTTACGTGACCGACGAGCGCCAGCAATTGCACTTCAAGCAGTTTTTTGCGGTGAGTCGTCGACTCGGCGTAACATCCGAGCTGGTGCACATCTGGTTCGGTTTGATGCGCCTGCCCGAAGGCACGTTTTCGACGCGACAGGGAAATGTCATCAAGCTCGAGAAGCTTCTTGATGAAGCGGAAGCGCGCGCGCTGGTCATTGTGAAGACGTCGAGTCCGGATATGCCGGAAGCGCAACAGCGCGAGGTCGCGCGGGCGGTGGGTATCGGCGCGGTGAAGTATGCGGACTTAAGTCAACATCCGCAAAGTCTTGTGACGTTCAGCTGGGACAAAGCGCTCGCGCTGGAGGGCAACTCCGCTCCGTATTTGCAATATGCGTGCGCGCGGGTGGCGAGTGTGCAGGACAAATACCGCGAACGTTTTCCGGATGGCGATCCCGTGCGGCATCCAATAGAGATTCGCGAGCCGGTGGAACGTCTGCTCGCGCTGCGTTTGTTGCGGTTTCCCGATGTGCTTGGGCGCGCCGCGAATCAGTATCGTCCGAATCTGCTCGCGGATTATCTGTTCGAGTTGGCGCAGCTCTACAGTCGCTTTTATCAGAATGTGCCGTTTCTCAAGGCCGACGAGGGGGTGCGGGAAAGTCGTGTGCGTTTATGCGGTCTGGTTTACCGGACATTGCGCACGGGTCTGAACCTGCTGGGGATTGAGACGCCGGACCGGATTTAGCTGCTTTGGCCGGCGCGCCAACTCAGGCCGGCGCGGAAATGCCGGCGTGCCGTTGCTGGCGCTGCAGGCGAGCGGAGCGTGGCGTGGATGTGCGGTTGCGCAAGGCCAGTTCGGGAGCGTAGGGGCGGAGAAATTTGGGAAGATCGCGCGCGGCGCCGCGGATATAATCGCGGGCGAGCGGCAATGCCACGTGTTCCGGCGGCTGGTTTTTCACTTCGATGAAATACTTCCAAAGCGACTCGACGAGCACATCGAGGGACAGGTTGTGTGTGGTGTGATGACGCTCATACAGCCAGGCAAAAAACTCCCAAAGCCCGGCGAATGGCGATCCACGCGTCGCCCACAGCAAGGGAAGGCTTTCGATAAAGTTTCCGCTGTTTCCATACAGATTCCAAAATCGCGCAAACCGGCGCAAGGCGGTCATGGTGCCGGCATCGATGGTGCTGGTGCTGATGATTTCGTACGGCGGGGCGGGATCAAAGTTCAACGCAAACGCTGCGGTGTGCCGGATGATCGGTGTGCCGCGTAAACGTTTAAGCGGATTGACTTGGATTTCCTGCGGCTTGAGGGCGAGCAGGCGATCGAAGCCGGTTCCCGTGCTGGCAAGATCCTCGCCGGGCAATCCGACAATCAAGTCGGCATGGATATGGGCGCCGGTTTCTTCGAGCAGCCAGCGGATATTCTGCTCGGTGCGCTCGTAATTTTGTTTGCGGCTAATCAGGGCGGCCACGCGGGCGTTGAAGGTTTGAATGCCGACTTCAAACTGTAATGCCCCGCGCGGGAAACAACGAAGGATTTCTTTGAGGGGGTCGGGCAGGCGGTCGGGAATCATTTCAAAATGAAGAAAGATGCCCGGCCGGTAGCGCTCCAGGAAAAATTCGAGGATGCGGAGACTGAAGGGTACGCTCAGGTTGAACGTGCGATCGACGAATTTGAACTCCTTCACGCCGCGATCGAGCAGGGTTTGAAAGGCGGGAAGAAGTTGCTCGAGTGAAAAACGATTGAGGTGCTGATCCAGCGACGAAAGGCAAAATTCGCAGGTGAAGGGACAACCGCGCGAGGCCTCGACATAAATGACGCGGTGAGCGACATCCTCGTCGCTGTAAAGATGATACGGTAACGCAATGCGGGTAGTGTCGGGCGGCCCGGAAAATATAAATTTCGAAGCCGGGCGCTGCCCGCGGATAATTTTTCCGCACAGTTCGGGAAAGGTGAGGTCGGCCTCGCCGGTGATCACGTAATCGGCGATGTCGCAGACGGGTTGCGTTTCGAATTCATGACTGACTTCGGGGCCGCCCACGACGATCACGGTACCCGGCAGGCGTTCTTTGAGCAGGCGAGCCACCTCGGTCAGTGGTGCCACATTCCAGATATACACGCCGAGGCCGACGATCGCGGGCTGCTGGCGGATGATTGCTTCCGCGACTTCGACAGGGGCGTTCTTGATTTCAAATTCGAGCATGACCGCGTCGCGTGCATGCGGGCCGAGATTGGCCATGAGATAACGCAAGCCGAACGAGGCGTGGCTGTACCTCGCATTCATGGTCGCTAGCACGATAGCGGGCATGGATCAGCAGATTTCGACCATGCGCTGGATCGAGCGGCGGGCGCGGTCGGCGATGGCGGGTGGAACTTTCACCTCGAACACTTCCTCGCGGAGGGCGCGGGCGACTTTTTCGAGGGTGATCATTTTCATGAACTGGCAAACGGCCCGCTCGTTCACCGCGATGAACGATTTGTCCGGATTGTATTTGCGCATGCGGTGCATGATGCCGGTCTCGGTGGCGACGAGGAATTCCCGGTTGGGCGACTCCTTCACGCGGTTGATCATGCCTTCGGTGGAGAGGATGTAGGTGTCGTGATAGGCCGCCGGGTTGCAGGCCATGTTGAACATGGCGGAGGAGGCGCAACCGCATTCGGGATGAATCAGAAATTCCGCATTGTTGTGACTGGCACGCTTTTTCTCCATGTCCTCCGGGCGGATGCCGGCGTGGACATGGCACTCGCCGGCCCAGATTTTCATGTTTTCGCGGCCGGTCATTTTTTTGACATAGGCGCCGAGAAACATGTCCGGGCAGAAAAGGATCTCGCGATCGGGCGGGATGGCGTTCACGACCTTCACGGCGTTGGATGACGTGCAGCAGTAATCGGTTTCGGCTTTCACTTCGGCCGTGGTGTTCACGTAACTCACGACGACGGCGCCGGGATTTTCCGCCTTCCATTTCATGAGCTGGTCGGCAGTGATGGTGGCGGCGAGGGAGCATCCGGCGTTGAGGTCGGGGATGAGAACCTTTTTGTCCGGCGCGAGGATCGAGGCAGTCTCGGCCATGAAGTGGACGCCGCAGAAAACAATGATGTCGGCGCTGGTTGCCGCAGCTTTTTGCGACAGCCCGAGCGAGTCACCGACAAAGTCGGCGATATCCTGCACCTCGGGCCGCTCGTAATTGTGGGCGATGATGAAGGCGTTTTTGCTCTTTTTCAGTTCGGCAATTTCCTGGACAAGTGCTGTCATAAGCTAAAACTAAGCGATTGAGGGGGTAGAATCAACGCCGGGATGCTTGATGTGACTCTTCGTTTGCGCGAACGTGATCGGGTGTGTAGTATGCAAAACTAGGCATGTGTGACGGACCGGGCAGCGGCGGAGAAGCGTGAGCGTTATTATAAGTCCGGTTGGGGGCGGCGATCTTTAATGGCAAAAATGAGCGTGGAGGGATGGCTGAGTGGTTTAAGGCAACGGTCTTGAAAACCGTCGTGGGCGCAAGTCCACCGTGAGTTCGAATCTCACTCCCTCCGCCACTTTTCCAGCGACTGGAAAAATATCCGGTCCAAAGTTCCAGTGATTGGAACTATTCTCATCCATAGCCGGCCGCCTTTTCCGTTGCTTGACCGGCTCCCGCTGGCCTATCATGAATGCGTAGGGGGTGCGCGTTAGTTGCACCTGATAGACGTGCGCACATTTGTCACAACTTTTACTTCGTGGAGCCGCGACCCCCATCGTTCCGGTTGGGTCGGGCCGGTGGTTATGGCGGCGCTGGCCACGATGGCCGCGGTGGTGGTGTTTGACATTATTCATCAGAAGCTGCGGCCCTACGTGCATCCCGGTTTTTCCTATGTGCTGCCGCTGCTGGTGATCGGGGTGGCGGCCGGTCTTGTGGCTTTCATCCTGCTGTACGTCTACCGGAAAGTAGCCAAGCAGGCCGAGGACGAGATTCATGCCCGGCAGGAAACGGAGCAAGCCCTGCATGATCATTTTGTTTTCCAGCGGCAGTTGATCGACGCCATGCCGGTGCCGATTTTCCATAAAAACAAAGATGGCATTTATCAGGAATGCAACGATGCCTTCGTGCACTTTCTGGGTGTCGAGCGGCAGCATGTCGTCGGGCATGGGTTGCATGATTTGTATCCTCCGGATCTGGCCGCCATCTACGAGGCGCATGACCGTAAGTTGCTGCGCGAGGGCAACGTGCAGCGTTACGAGACGCATGTGTTGCATGCGGATGGCACGCGTCATGAAGTGATGATGAGCAAAGCGGTGGTGCGCGATGACCGGGGCGAAATTACCGGGATCGTCGGTGCGATTGTCGATTTGAGCGATCTCCGCCAGGTGCAGGCGGCATTGCAAGTGGAAAACCGCCGCCGCGAGGAAATGGAACAGATCATTAACAAGAGTCCTGCGATGGTCTTTCTTTGGCGGGCCGCGCCGGGTTGGCCGGTGGAATACGTGTCAGATAGTGTGCGACAGCTTGGTTTCTCGCCGGAGGATTTCATGACCGGCGGTTTGCCGTTCAGTCAGATTGTGTATCCCGAGGATCTGGCCCGGGTGGCCCGCGAAGTGGAGGTGCACACGGCCAACGGGGTGCAGGAGTTCGAGCAGCAGTATCGCATTTTCAACAAGCGCGGGGAGATGCGCTGGATCGATGATCGCACCTGGATCCGGCGGGACCTCACCGGCGCCGTGACCCATTACCAGGGCATCGTGATTGATATCACGGATCGCATGCAGGCGTCCGAGCGACAGGCCGCGACCATGGACGGTTTGCGGGCCGTGCTGGAGTTGACGGATACGCTGATCGCCTCGCCGGACCTGGAGGAGTTGTACCGGCGGGCCGTGGAATTGTCGCGTCTGCGACTCGGCTTGGAGCGCACGGCTATCATGATGGTGCAGGACGGAATGATTCGCGGGACCTTCGGCACGAATTTGAAGGGACAGACATCGCGCGAGTTTGATCATGCCATTCCGCTCGATGAAAAATGGCGGGAGCGATTGCGGTCACGCAAACCCGGGGAAAAATCCTGGGTGGTGGTCTGCGAGCCTTATTTCGAGTGGGATGGCGCCGGCATGGTTGGATTCGGGCGAGGATGGGTGGCCTTGACGCCGATCATTTCCCGGCAGACGCCAATCGGCTTTTTCTGCAACGACGCCGCGATCAGCGGCGCGCCGGTGGATGAGGTGAAGCAGGAGATTATCGCGGTTTTTTGCGCGATGATCGGCAACATCATCGCCCGCAAACAATCGGAAGCAGAGCAAGCCGGTATCGAGGAGCAGCACCGCGAGTTTATGGAGCGGGCGGACCGTTTGAATTCCCTCGGCATGCTGGCTGCCGGCATGGCCCACGAGATCAACAATCCACTGCAGGGCATGCTGAGTCATCTGCATTCCGCCCAGCGGTCCGTCGCAGCCAACGATCACGCCACACGAAGTCTGCGCATGGTGGAACGCGGGATTGATTCCATTGCCACGCTGGTGCGCAAGTTGCTGATTCTCGGTCGCAGTTCGGACAAGGAGGCGGAGTATGTGGACTGCCGCGAGGCGATCGAATTTGTCACGCAATTGCTGGCCAGCCAATTCGCGCGCTCCAGGGTGACCATCAAAATGAATCTGCCGTCGGCATCGATGGTCGCGGGTATTCCGCGTCGCTATTTGACGCAAATTTTGCTGAACCTGCTGATCAACGCGCGCGATGCGATGCCCAAGGGCGGCACGGTGCAGTTGAATGCCCGGTTGCTTGAGGAGCCGTTCGTCGAAATCGGCATCACGGATGGCGGGTGCGGCATTGCCGCCGATCAATTGGGGGAAATCTTCAAGCCGTTTTACACGACCAAGGGGGCGAAAGGCACGGGTCTGGGGCTGTCGGTGGCGGAGTCGTTGGTGCGTTCGAGCGGCGGCAGTATTTCGGTGGCCAGTCAACCCGGATCAACCACATTTACATTGAAACTTCCATTGGCAGCGAGGGCGGAATGAACGAAAAGATTATGGTGATTGATGACGATGATCTGGTTCGCAGCGGACTGGCGCTGAATCTGGAACGGGTGGGGTTTGAAGTGATCACCGCAGCGAACGGACAGGAGGTGCGGGACCGGTTGTCCGGCGTCGACGTAGATCTGGCTATTTGCGATTTGGTGCTGGGCGATGAAGACGGAATGGATGTGTTGCGATATTTGCAGTCCAATCATCCCGACACCTCGGTGGTTATCATCACGGGTCACGGTTCGGTAGGCACGGCGCTCGATTCCCTGCGCAGCGGGGCGAGCGATTATATTCAGAAGCCGGCCGATCCCGAGGAGGTTATTCATCGCGTGCGTATGGTGCTGGATTCCGCCAACCTCCGGCGCACGCTCAGTCAGGAGCGTTTGCGCGCTGAGGAGCGCCGCAAGGCGTTGAATGATCAGCTAAGCCGCTCGGAACGTATGACTTCGCTGGGCGCGTTGGCGGAGGGCGCGGCCCGTGACTTGAAGGAAATCCTGCAACCGGTGGAACATGTCCCCGGCGAGGTGCGCAAGCAGTTGGATCCGTTGCATGAAAGTCAGGGCAAGCTCAATACCCTCGACGAGGCTCTGCGCAAGGCCTCCACGATCATCCGTGATCTCGAGGCCATCGGCAAATCGAACGGCATCAAGAAGTCAACCTTGCAGGTCAACGACATCATCTCCGGTTTTCTCAAGAGCGCGGAGTACCGGATGCTTTTCGGAACGAACCCGATGGTCAAGGTGGAAGCGGAGTTGGCGGAAAATCTTCCCGCGATCAGCGGTTCCGCCATGCATCTGCGGCAAGTCGTGGGCAATCTGATCACCAATGCGCTGGAGGCGATGTCCACCGGCGGTGTGCTGCGGATATTCACCTCGGCCGGACGGCAGGAGCAGGGGGTGGGTCGTTTCGGTACGCGACCGCCCGGCGATTATGTGGTGTTGCGTTTTGAGGACACCGCGGTGCCGCTGGAGGAAGAGGATGTTCAGCGTTTGTTCGAGCCGTTCTATGCCCGCAATCAATTGGGACGGCGGTTGCTCAGTGGCCTCGGGTTGACGATGGTCTATCGTGTGGTCGAGGAGCATGGTGGCTATGTGGACATTCTTTCGAATGACGAGGTCAAGGGAAATGCTTTTCACATCTTTCTACCCGTGTGCGACGGCGAGGAGGCGGAGGTGCTCGAGTTGCGGCCGGATTATACCGGGCGCGAGCGGATTCTGTTGGTCGATGATAGCGAGACGCAGCGCGCCGAGGCGGCTCGCATGATGCAAGAACTCGGCTATGAGGTGACTTCGGTGGAGAGCGGTCAGGCGGCAATTGAGCTGATACGGCAGGCGGACAAGCCTTTTGATCTTATGGTGATCGATCTTGTGCTTGGTGATGCCTTTGACGGGGTGGAGACCTACAAGGCGGCCCGCGAATTGGTGCCGGGACAAAAAGCCATTCTTGCCAGCGGCTTTGCCGATATCACCCGGATTGTCGAGGCCCGCAAGCTCGGCATTGATCGAAGTTTTCAAAAACCATACTCCCTGGAAGTGCTCGGGAAAAATATTCGTCAGGCGCTGGACGAGGCGTGATTCCCGGAGGATATTGCTTTCATGACCTCCATGCCGCTCTTCGCTCTTCCGGTTGTCGCTTGCCCGCACGAGTTCGTCCCGTTGCATATTTTTGAGCCGAGGTACAAGGCAATGATAGCCCATTGCCGCCAACGGCAGGAGCAGGGAAAGCCGGGCGAGTTCATCATTGCCTATTCGGATGGGCAGCAAATGAAACTGGTCGGGTGTGTGGTTCGTCTGGTCAAGATTCTCAAACAGTACGAGGATGGCCGGATGGATCTGGTTGCTGCCGGCATCCGGCGTGTCGTCCTGGGGGAACGAAACAACGAACCGCCCTTTCCGAAAGCGGTGGCCACCTCATATGTAGACGAGCGGGCTGATTGGGATGAACAGGTGGCCACGGAAGCGTTCAATCTTCATCGCGCGCTGATGCAAATCATCACCGGGCAAAAGCCGCAGGATAACCTGTACGCGGGTATTCCGGATCTCTCTTTTCTGATTGCCTCGACGGTGAGTCTGGATGTGGTACGTAAGCAGGAATTAATCGAATCCCGCAGTGAAGATGACCGGTTGCGTTTCGTAATTAATGCGATGTCCGGCCTGTTGCGACAAGTCGAAGCGGTGCAGTCGGCGGCGCGGGCCATTCAGGGTTATTGGGATTTGCAGAAGTTGTTCGGGTCCAGCGCTTCCGGCCAACAATCTGCGTGACTTTTCCAGCGCAGCGGATTAACACTTTTAATTCGATTACGCAGTTCAACAGGAGTCAAGAAGAGCATGAATTTTCCCAGAGAAAGCGGTATTTTGTTGCATCCCACCTCGCTGCCGGGCCCGTACGGAATCGGGGATATCGGCCCTGAAGCGTACAAGTTTGCCGATATACTGGCGGCCATGGGGCAAAAGTTGTGGCAGATTCTTCCCCACGGTCTGACCGGCTATGGTGACTCGCCGTATCAATCCTTTTCCACCTTTGCCGGCAACCCGCTCTTTATCAGCATAGACCTGCTGGTTCAGGATGGTCTGTTGACCAAGTCGCAATTGGAGAAGTATCCCAAGTTTCCCGCGCACACGGTGGACTTCGGCCCGGTGATCGAAGCCAAGGAGGCGGTTCTGGCGCTGGCCTGCCGCAGTTTTGACAAGCATGCCTCAGCAATTCAGAAGGAAAAGTTTCGCGAATTTTGCGTGAAGAATCACGAGTGGCTGGAAGACTTCTCCCTCTTCATGGCGTTGAAATACGAATACAAGCTCGAGCCATGGACGACGTGGTCACCCGAGTTGATTGGACGTGAATCCGGCGCCATGAACGCCGCGCGCGGTCGACACAAAACCGCCATTCGTCACATCAAGATTCTCCAGTACTTGTTTGATGATCAATGGCGCCGTTTGCGCAAATACTGTCATGACAAGGGTGTCAAAATCATTGGCGATATTCCGATTTTCGTGGCCCACGACAGCGCGGATGCCTGGGCGAGTCCGGAGTTGTTCTATCTGGACTCCAGCGGCAAGTGCTCCGTGGTGGCTGGTGTGCCACCCGATTATTTTAGCGCTACCGGACAGCTTTGGGGTAATCCGCTTTATCGCTGGGATGTGCACAAACAGACCGATTATGCATGGTGGGTGCGCCGGTTGCACAAGATTTTTGAAATGGTCGATATTGTCCGTATCGATCACTTCCGCGGCTTCGCGGCTTACTGGGAAATTCCCGGTGGCGCAGAGACGGCCATCCATGGACGGTGGGTTCCCGGTCCCGCGCATGACCTGTTTCACTCCTTGAGGCGGCAACTGCCGGATCTTCCGGTTATCGCCGAGGATCTTGGCGTCATCACCGACGATGTGGAAAAGCTGCGTGATGATTTCCATTTTCCGGGCATGCGGATCTTGCAATTCGCGTTCGGGAACGATGACAAGGCCGAAGATTACCGGCCGCACAATTATCCCGGAAACTGCGTGGTCTACACCGGCACCCACGACAACGACACCACGGTGGGGTGGTTCTGGAGCAAGCCAGGCGAGAACACCACGCGCTCCCAGGAGGATATCGACCGCGAGAGGAAAACCATTCTGGATTATGTCGGCACCGACGGCGCGGAAATTCACTGGGATCTCATCGCGTTGGCCATGCGATCGAAGGCCAATACGGCGATGTTTCCGTTGCAGGACTTGATGGGGCTCGGCACAGAAGCCCGGATGAATGTTCCCGGCACCAAGAGCAGCAACTGGCGTTGGCGCTTTACCTGGGACATGCTTACGCCGGCGATCAAGACACGGCTTCGCCAGTTGACGGAGTCCACCGGTCGAGTTTGAGGTGTATGAGGTTATGCGTTGAATATTCATGAATATCTGGCCCGGCATGAAGCCAAGGATTTGCTGAGGTTTTTAACCTGCGGCAGCGTGGATGATGGCAAGTCGACGCTGATCGGCCGGCTTCTGCATGATACCAAGTCGATCTACGAGGATCAGCTCGCCGCCGTTCGCAAGGATTCACTGGCGCACGGCACCACGGGCGATGACTTCGATCCCGCCTTGTTGACCGATGGTCTCAAGGCCGAGCGGGAGCAGGGCATCACGATCGACGTGGCTTATCGCTACTTCTCCACGGACCGGCGGATGTTCATCATCGCCGATACACCCGGACACGAGCAATACACCCGCAATATGGCTACCGGCGCGTCGACCTGCAATCTGGCCGTGGTGCTGGTGGATGCGCGGCACGGCGTGATTACCCAGACCCGCCGTCACAGTTTTATTGCCTCGCTGCTCGGGATTCGGCACGTCGTCATCGCCGTGAACAAAATGGATCTGGTCGACTGGTCGGAAGACGTATTCGACGGGATACGCAGTTCCTATAATGATTTTGTCGCCCGCCTCGACTTTCAAGACATTCACTACATTCCGATGTCGGCCCTGAAGGGCGACAATGTCGTCGAGCGCAGTCCAAACATGCCCTGGTATCAAGGTCCACCCCTGCTTCATCATTTAGAGCATGTCAATATTTCGACGGATCGAAACTTGGTCGATCTGCGCTTCCCGGTGCAGTATGTCATCCGTCCGCACCTCGACTTTCGCGGATTCGCCGGCACGGTGGCATCCGGTGTCATGCGCGTCGGTGATGCCGTCATGTGCCTGCCGTCCCGCCGGACCACGCGCATCAAATCGATTGTGTCGTATGACGGTGAGCGGTCCGAAGCCTATCCGCCCTTGTCCGTCACCGTCACGCTGGATGATGAAGTCGATGTCAGCCGCGGAAGCATGCTGGTGCATCCGAACAATCTGCCCAAGGTTGGCCACGCCTGGGAGGCCATGCTGGTGTGGATGCATGAAAAGCCGGCGCGACCGGGTCAGACTTTTTTGGTCAAGCAATCCGCCAATGTGGTGCCGGCGACGCTGGACGATTTGCGCTACACCATCGATGTCAACACGATGCGCCGCTCCGATGCCGGGGAGTTGAGCATGAACGACATCGGGCGCGTGAGTTTGTCGCTACATCGCGCCGTCCCGTATGATCATTACCAGCGCAACCGGCATACCGGCAATTTCATCCTGATTGACCGGTTGACGAATGCCACGGTGGCGGCCGGAATGATTCTCGACCGCGATGTGTTTCGCGCCGCGCCCGACACCGTGCCCGCGAACCGCAACATCCGCCGCGAAGAGTCGATCGTAACCAGCGCCGATCGCGAAAAAATCCTGCGCCAGCGCGGCGTGACCATCTGGCTCACCGGGTTGAGCGGATCCGGAAAATCCACGGTGGCCAAAGAGCTGGAACGCGCGTTGATTGAACGCGGCCATCTGTGCTTCATTCTCGATGGCGACAATATCCGTCATGGCCTGAACCGTGACCTCGGATTCTCGGCGGACGAACGGAAGGAAAATATCCGGCGCATCGCCGAGGTGTCTCATCTGTTCAATATGTCCGGTATGATCGCCGTGACCGCATTTATATCGCCGTACCGGGCCGACCGGGCGATGGCGCGCGCGATCATCGGGGATGATCAATTCATCGAGGTGCACGTAAGCACCCCTATCGATGTGTGCGAGCAACGCGATCCGAAAAATCTCTACAAAAAGGCTCGTGCCGGCGAAATTCAGCAATTCACCGGCATCAGTGATCCTTATGAAGCGCCGGACCAACCCGCCTTGAGGCTGGACACCTCCGCGCTTTCAATCGAAGCGTCAGTGGATCAACTCATCAAGATGCTGGAGCGGCGGGAGGTGTTCCGGTGAGTCATTATCTTTCCACCCACCTTCAACAGCTTGAGGCCGAGAGCATGCATATCATGCGCGAAGTCGCGGCTGAATTTGAAAAGCCGGTGATGCTGTATTCGATCGGCAAGGACTCGTCGGTGATGCTTCGAATCGCCGAAAAAGCATTTTATCCGGGACCAATTCCGTTTCCGCTGCTTCATGTGGATACGCGCTGGAAATTTCGCGAGATGATACAATTCCGCGAAGCAATGACCCGGCACGTGGGTTTCGATCTGCTGGTGTGGATCAATCCCGAGGGCGTGGAGAACAACATCAATCCGATCGACCATGGATCGGACAAGCATACCCGGATCATGAAGACGGAAGGTCTGAAGCAGGCATTGAATCACTACGGGTTTGATGCTGCATTTGGCGGGGCTCGTCGTGACGAGGAAAAATCCCGGGCTAAGGAGCGGATTTTCAGCTTCCGCAACAAATTTCATCAATGGGATCCCAAAAACCAGCGTCCGGAACTGTGGAATCTGTACAATGCCAAGGTGGAGAAGGGTGAATCCATCCGCGTATTTCCGCTCTCCAACTGGACCGAGCTGGATATTTGGCTCTACATCATGAAAGAAAAAATACCTGTGGTGCCCCTGTACTTCGCCAAGGAGCGTCCGGTAGTGCAGCGGAGCGGTACCTGGATCCAGGTGGATGACGATCGTTTACCGCTGAATCCGGGTGAACAACCCGTCATGAAAAAAGTGCGCTTCCGCACGCTGGGCTGTTATCCGTTGACCGGCGCCGTCGAATCGGAGGCGGACACCATCGAGAAAATTGTCGAAGAAATGATCGTGGCCCGTCAATCGGAGCGACAGGGACGCGTCATAGACTACGACGGCGCCGCGAGCATGGAAGAAAAGAAGCGCGACGGTTACTTCTGACCGAATGGAGCGATCCATTCGACCTGGTCGATGGCCTGGTTGATGGCGTCAAGCTGCGGTTGTTCGGCAAGCAATTTGATGTTCGGGCCCGCGTCCATTGTGAAATAAACCGCCACACCCCGCGCGCGCAAGTCCCAGACAGTTTGCATGGTTTGAACAGACGCGGGCCGCCAGAAAAGAGCGGGTGGCCAGGATGCGATGGCTGTAGCGTGCATGGCCAGCGCGTTGTTTTCTGAGGTGCGACCAAGGAGGTCGAAATTGCCCTCCCTGACTGCTTGCTTGATGCTGATCAGGTCGCGGTCCACTTGATCCGGCCAGCATTTGTAAAGAAGCGAAGTGTCGACGGTCCGCTTCATACCCTCCCGCGAGCTGATGGATTTTTCCTCCACGGAAATCTTCACCAGGCCCACATGCAATCCCGGCCAACGATCTGTCACCGCTTCGGCATAGCTGTCCATGCCGTCTTCCCGGCTGCCGGCATGCCATTCGGCAAACCCCTCGTAGACGGAACGGCTCGCGCTGCCACTGCCCAGGCGGGCAAGCATGGATAGTTCGCGGCCGGTCAGATGCCAGCCGAACAGATCATCGAGCGCCCGTGCCAGGGCGGCATAGCCGGATGCGGAAGAGGCGAGTCCGGCCGCGGTGGCAATGGTGTTATGCGTGATGACCCGGAAACCGCCGGACTCCTGACGGAATAAATCGAGATAGTCGCGGAGCCGCCGCGCGAACGCCGTGTCGGCGGGCACCGGCAGTCCATTTAAAATATAGTTATCCTCGCGGACGGGCTCGATGGTGGTGGTGGTGCCCAGATCGCCCAGGCTGATCGACAAGCTGGAAGTCACGGGCAGATTCAGGATGTCATTCCGTTTGCCCCAGTATTTCACGAGAGCGATGTTCGCCGGAGCTTTGCCCTGGCCGGTGCCTTTTGCCGGCGGCCGGGTGGCCCCGGTTATTTTTCTGACCACATCTTGCTTATTCAAAACGGACTCCTGCAGGCTCTATTTCCAGTTTGTATAATTCAAAAGATCCCGGCAAGTGGACATCGCCTCCGGTTTTGCCCCAGCCAATCGCGCAGTCGCCCAGGCCGGATCCGGAAATTTTGGCGCCGGTGATGCCGGGAGCGGTGCGGAGAATATCCACGCACTGATCCAGTTCGGGTGTGCTTACGCCAAGTTGTTGCATCAAGATTTGTCCTTCATTTAGTTGCGGGCCGAGCGCATTGACATGGCAACCGTTGGCGAGTTCGCCCATGCGGGCGTAAAGCGCATCGCGTTCCGCCGGATTGTTTTTCCAGCGAGCATCAACATGGGCGATGACGTCCGGCGTGGTCTTTTTGTAACCGCAATAGATGGCGGTAACCGGGTAGGGATCAGTGGAAATGACCTCGCCGGCGGGATCGTGCATCCGGTACCGCACAAGACCACCATAGGTGCTGGCGGCGACATCGGCGCCGGACCCGCGACCTTGAACGGCTTGTATGACTAACCGCGCCGCCGGCATGACATGACTTTTATCGCCGGAACCGGTCAGCGCGGAAATCATGGCCACGGTAACGGCAGCGGACGTGCCGAAGCCAATCGTCGGCGGCATGTCGGCATGAATGGAAATGTCGAGACCCTGCGCGAAGGCATCAGGGAGGTGGCGCAGCGCACCGAGGACAAAGCGAAACGTGTGGTCACCGGGCAAGGCATCGCGTCGTGCGGTGAGAGAGCCAAGCGATGATCGAATGGTTACGTCGCCATCGCGGCGAGGCGAAATTGCCACGGTTACTCGCCGATTGATTGCCGCGACCAGGGAAGGGTGCCCGTGTAGAACCGCATGCTCACCAAGAAGCATGAGGCTGCCGGGGGCGGATACGCTGAAAGCCTTAGTCAATAATCCGGGTTCCCAACGGATCGCCGCGAACCGATGTGATGGTGTAGTTGTACTCCTTGCAGAGCGAGGCCGGGGGCTGGTCGTCCACGACAAGAACCATGCCGCCGTGATCGCCCCGCACCGAGCCGGCGCCGACGATTTTTGCGGCGCCACCGGTCATTTCCACGGCGCTGATGAATCGCTGAACCTTTTCCGGCACAACACCGATACGAACCAGGAGGCGGTTATTTTCGCGCACATGACGGCGTATTTCGTCCATGTCATTGCGGCGCAGGCATTCCTCGAGACCGAGCGTTACGGCTTCAAAATCGTTCCATACCGGATCGTTGGCAAAATTTTCGCGCACCTGCACCACGCACTCACCCGTGGTGGTTTCGGGGGTGCCGGTGTTGACGAGGTACAAATTGAACCGGGGCAACGGGACGGGTTGCGCGTGCTCGTTTTGAAACAGCGCGCAGCCGCCGTGCACGGCGATGTACGAGTCGACGCCGCTCGGATAGCCATGCTGCAGCTTTTCCGCTTCCATACTGTAGCGATAATACCAGTCAGGGCGAAACTCTACGCGGAAGTAGTGACCGACTGCGCGCGCGGCACTCAGCACCGTAGCGGCCGAGGAGCCGAGCCCGCAGCCGATCGGGATATTGGAAACGGTGCGAATGCTCAGACTCTCATTAAGTTTAAGGTGAAGGCCATCAAGAAAATTGATGAACATGTACTCAAACAGTTCAACCGGCTTGTAGAGCACATCGCGAATGCCGAGTTCACCGTCCAGAAACAACCGGTAGTTGCGCATCACGCGATCACGCATGTCCCGCAGAGCGCGAACGGTGAAGGATTCGGACGACTGGTAGTCGGCCAGTTCAAAGGAGACGACATCGCCGGGCGAGGCGGTGATGATCGATTGGGCCGAACGGTCGATCGCCATGGCCAGGGCCGGCCGCCCGTAGACCACCGCGTGTTCGCCGCTTAAAATCAATTTTCCCGGAGCAATTGCTTTCATGATGCCAATTCGTACTGGCGTTTGTGTTGGTGCACGCCGGCCAATCGGAAGGTGCCCGTCCGGTATTGGGCAAATCTGTGGTCGCCGCCATCGGTCGGGAACTTCAAGTTAAATATGTCCTCATATTGCCGGAACGTCAACTCGGTGCGATGAAATAACATCTCATGGTGGGCGGCGGCGCGAATATGGTTACGGTAGCCGGGCTGAACAATACCAGTGAAATACTCCGCCACACAGCCGGAACCGTAGCTGTAGAGACCGATCCGTTTGCCGGACAGATCCTCCGCGCAGGTGTCGAGAAGGGAGTTCAGACCGACATACAGCGAAGCGGTATAGCTGTTGCCCATGATCCGGTTATAGCGAAGTCCGTCGGCCAGGAGGGCCTCGCCGGCTTCCTCGTTCAGCTCGACCCCATTCAGTTTGGCCAAACGTTCCTGGGCTTTCACAGCAATTTTGGTGAAGGGGAGATGGTAACAAAACTTGTCGATATCGGCATAGCCGCGCCGGCTGCGTTCGCTGTATTGCTTCCACGTTTCCGCCAGTGAGTTGAGATATACGCGCGTGGAGTACTTGCCGTCGACCACCGCCTGATCGCGATAATTCGGTCGCCAGAAATCCATCACATCCTCGGTCAGCATCCCGGCTTCCGGCTCGATCGCCATGATCTTAGGGTTCGCGCTAATGAGCATAGCCACCGCGCCGCAACCCTGGGTGGGTTCCCCCGGGCTTCCGAGCTCATACCGGGCGATGTCCGACCCGATCACCAGCACTTTTGCTTCCGGATTCCGGGCGACCATGGCCAGCGCCATTTGAAGCCCGACGGTGGCGCCGTAACAGGCCTCCTTCAATTCCACCACGCGACAACGCTTGGGCAGGTTCAACAGGCCATGCACAAAAATACCGGCCGCTTTTGACTGATCGACCGCGGATTCGGTTCCAAAGAGAAGCAACTCGATCCGGTCGCGATCATCGCCGGCCACCAGCGGCAGCGCGGCGTTGGCCGCCATGGTGATGATGTCCTCGTCGGGCGGCGGTATGGCCATTTTTTCCTGACCCAGCCCGGTATAATACTTGTTCCAGTCGGTGCCGCGGGCCTCGGCCAGGGTTTTCAGGTCGAGAAAATAGCGCGAAGTATAGAAGCTGATTGCTTCGATGCCTGTGCTTGTTATCGCCATGGATTAGACACTATCAAATCAGCCCGCCCGCATAAACTTTTAATATCCCGGGCGCCCAGCAGGAACATCGCGGTGGTGAATTCGCGGCGCAAGCGCTGGATGATCTGCCGCACGTCGCCCGTGGAGGTCATCGCCGCCTCGAGGAAGGGTTTGGCCAGTCCGGCCAGAGAGGCGCCGAGAATGATGCTCTTGGCCATGTCGATGCCGGTGCGAATCCCGCCGGATGCAATCAGGGTGGCCTTTCCGCGCAGTGGTTCCAGTTGCATGAGGGCAAGCGGGGTGGGGAGGCCCCAGTCCTGGTACAGCATGCCGAGTGGATGATTGCTTTCATCATGATGGCGATGATGTTCGATGCGACTCCAGGACGTGCCTCCGGATCCGGCCACATCTATGATATGCACACCCTGCGCGAGGAGCAGTTCGGCGTCGGCGCGCGAGATGCCGGATCCCACCTCCTTCGCGATCACCGGCAACGGCGCGAGATGGCGAACCACGTCGCCGATCTTGGCCGCCAGCTGGCGGAAGTTTGTGTCGCCTTCGGGCTGCACAGCCTCCTGCAGCGGATTCAGATGCAGGACAAGTGCATCGGCGTTGAGAATGTCAACGGCGGCACGCGCCTCCTTCACGCCGAAACCTTCGTTCAACTGCACGGCGCCCAGGTTGCCGAGTAACACGGCGCTCGGAGCAAAACGACGCAAGTCAAAGCTGGCGCGTGCCTCCGGCGTGGAGAACATCACGCGTTGCGAACCGACACCCATGGCCACGTTTTCCGCCTCGGCGGCCTCGGCCAGTCGCTGATTGATGGCCAGCACTTTTTTGTGGGAGCCCCCGGTCATGCAGGACATCAGCAAGGGGAAAGAAAGTTTCTTGCCCAGGAAGGTGGTAGAAGGGTCCACGTCCTCCAGCGCGATTTCGGGCAACGCGCGATGGGTCAGTCGTATTTCATCAAAATAATACTTCCGGCGATCCGTTCCGGGATCGTCCTTGATGATGTTGATGTGCTGGATCTTTCGATCGTTGGTGGCATCGATGGTCATTCCCGGTCTCCAGCCCGATTCGTGGCGGTCAAATAGTCGCAATCCGTTTTCATCTCAACCGATCAGGCTTTCTGTCTGGTTCGCTCCAACCGCTCGTGCGCCTTCATCAATTCGCCGGGATTGGTTTGGGCGGCCAGCAGGGAGAGTTCGCCGCACCAGACCACGCCGGCACAGATGGCGGCGAGTCGTCGCGCATTGGCGCCCGGATCGCGTGCAGTCAGGCAGTCGAGGCGAGTAAGATTATCCACGACGAACGGCAGACCCTTGCCATTGCCGGCGGTGCCGAGGATGAGATTGGGAAGTGTGACGGAGAAGTAGAGTCCGTCATCACGCACTTCGGCGTGAACAAGTCCCTGCGATCCTTCGACGATATTCGCGGCGTCCTGTCCGGTGGCGAGATAAAAAGCCAGCAGCATATTGGCGAAGTGGGCGTTGGCTGAGCGAAGTCCTCCGGCCAGCAAGGTGCCGATGAGGTTTTTCTTGATGTGCAGCGCCACGATTTTTTCCGGTGTGGTCTTCAGCCATTGCCGGCAGTGCTCACGGGAAATGGTCATTTCCGCAACCGCATATTTGCCGCGGCCGAGGATACCGTTGACGGCGGAGGGTTTTTTGTCGCAGCAATAATTGCCCGAAATCGAGACGTAGGAAAGGCGGGGGCACTCGCTCAGTATCCAGTTCATGAGTGCTTCCGCCGCCTTGGTGGCCATGTTGTGACCGGAGGCATCGCCGGTATCAAAAGCGAATCGGAGGTACAAAAGATTTCCGGCGATTTGCGTGTGCATTTCCTTCAACCGGCAAAAACGGCTGGTGGTTTTAGTGATGCTTTCCAGCGCGGTCCGGCTGTTGGCGATGAAGTCCCGCGCGGCCAGTGTCTCGGCAACGCCCGCAGATTCTACCAGCACGGACCTGGTCATGCGCTCGTCGGCGATAACCACGGTCAACCCTCCTCCGGCGACGGAAACCTTGGCGCCTCTGGCCACCGATGGCCAAAGCGGCGACTCATAGGTGGCAAGCGGTACCTCGACATCGCCGCTTATTTCGCCACCCCGGAAGGCGAGGGGTCCCACCCATTGCATGGGAATGAGGGCGGCGAGACTGGATTCGCTATTTTGCTTGGCCATAGGTGGGATACTAGCTGGTTGGGATATCACTTGTAAATTTGGGAATTTTGCTCGTGCCCGGAAACGTTGCGATCCGGCGCGCCGGGTGGCGAATGTTGATTTGCGATTTGCCGTAAAACGGAATAGCTTTCACGTAGTACCTATGCAGCGCTTTGCGGTTATCGCCTTTCTTCTACTTCTCGCCCGATTCGCTTTTGCCGGTGATGTTCTGTCGCTCCACGACTGCGTTCGCATGGGATTGGAGGGCAATCTGACCTTGCAAGGTCAGCGTATCCAATTGGCATCTGCTTCCGCCGATGTCCTGCGAGTGTCGGCGTATTACGACACCCGGCTTCAACTCGACGGCTCGTATCAGGAATCCGACTTGCCGCCGGGGTCCTTTCCCGCCCAGGGCGGGCTCGAGCGCGGCCAAGCCACGGCCCGCATGACACGTGGTTTACCGAGCGGCACCTCGCTCGGTGTGGAGTTCGATTTTCAGCGTAACCTGTTTGAAGGCATGTCGCCAGGTAACGATCCGCAATACCGCACCGCGGCCGGCATCACCATAAGCCAGTCGCTCTGGCGAAATGCATTTGGTCGCGGGCAGCAAGCACAGGTGGAGTATGTGCGGCGCCGTCTCGATTCGCTGGCTTTGGAGTACGAACGCGCGCGGCAGGAGGTGGCGGCGGCGATTGCCGATGAGTACTGGCGAGCCCTGACGGCACATCTTGTCGCCGATACTCAAACGGAGGTCATCGGGCGGTTGCGCAAGTTGCGCGCGTACAATCAACAGTTATTGGAAGACGGTTTGCTGGACGAATCAGCGGTGCTGGCGGTTGACGCTTCTCTCGCCGTGGCCGAAGTCGATGCGGAATTTCTGCGCCATGATTCGATCGCGCTGGATGAGCAATTGAAGGAACGCATTAATCTGCCGGTGCAACGGTGGGATTACTCCCGTATTGATTATCGCTTGCCGGATGAGATGCCCGAAGCATCAGGGGAGGACTTCCTCTCCATCTACGAGGCTGCACGCCAACATCGCGGGGATGTCGGGGCGTTGCGGAGCGAGGAAGAGCGGGTGCAGGACTTGATCCGATGGAAGGAACAGGAGGACCGGGCCGATTTGGCGATCAGCGGCTCGGTCGGTCGCGGCGACACGGCGTCAAGGGCCAGCGATAGTTTTGAATTCGATCAGAATATTTGGTCGGTCGGAGTGCTGTTTGACATGTCGCTCGGTCGATCGGATACCCGTGCCGAGGTCAGACAGGCCATGCTGGAGCGCGAGTATATCCGCACGGAGATGGAGATGCTGGATCGTTCCATTCAGCTTTCCTGTCGCGCTGTGCTTCGTCAGATGGCCACCGCGCGCCGGCTGGTGGTGGCTACCGGTCAGGCTCGTTCCGCCCAGCAGCGAAAGCTTGATCTCGAAGTCGATCGTTTCCGCCGGGGACAATCGGACACCAAGACCCTCCTCGACTACGAGAACGATCTGGATCTGGCCGAGCGGGATTATTTGACGGCGCGCGGTGCGCTGGAGCGGGCGCGCGTGGCGATGTTGCTGGCCACCGGGCGAATGCCCGCCGGGGAGCCACCATGAGTTTGCCGGCGTTTTCCGTGCGACACTCGGTGCTCGCCAACATGATCACGATCTTTGTGCTGGTCGCGGGGACGTATGCGACGATGAAGGTTCTCAATCGCGAGGTGTTTCCGCGCACCGATCTCAACATCGTCGTGGTGCGCACGCTTTATCCGGACGCTTCAGCCAGCGAAGTGGAGGATATGATCACCAATCCCATTGAGGATGCGATCCGTGAAGTCGAGGAGATCGACGAATTCACGGCGAGCTCGGTCGAAGGCATATCAACGGTGATGGTGAAGATCGATCCGGATGCCCGCAACGTGGACCGCATCATCAACGACATTCAACGCAAAATCGACATGGTGGATGACCTGCCGGCTGATGCCGAGGACCCGGTGGTGGAGGCGTTGACCACCGCCCAGCCGATCATCAATGTATGTGTAACCGGTGATGCGGATGAGCCGGTGTTGCGCCAACAGGCCGACCAATTGAAGACCAAGCTGGAACGCATTGCCGGCGTCAGCGCGGTCACCCGCCAGGGATGGCGCGACGAGGAATTCAGCGTGGTGCTCGATCCCGCGCGATTGTCCGGCTACGAGGTGTCGTTCGAGGAAGTCGTGTCGGCCTTGCGACGGCAAAACATCAACTTGCCCGGCGGCAAAATTCCCGATGGATCACGGGAAATTCTTGTTCGCACGATGGGGAAGTTTTACAGCGCCGAGCGTATCGGCGAGGTGGTCGTGCGCTCCAATCCCGATGGTCAGCGAATTCTGGTTCGCGATGTAGGCGCCGTGACGCGGCAATTTGTCGAGGACGACGCCTTCTTGCGGGCGAATGGCGGCCGATCCATCATGCTGGGCGTCAAGATGCGGGAGACCGGCGACGTCATCAATATTGTGGATGACGTGCGCGCGCTGGTGAAGGCCGGGGAAGCGATCCGGCCGGCCGGCGTGGATGTGATACTGGTCGATGACAGCTCGTATTACGTCAAGCGGCGGCTCGGCGTGTTGTTGAACAACGGCTGGGTCGGGATGATCCTGGTTGTCGGATTCCTGTTTTTATTTCTCAACGGGCGGGTGGCGTTGTTTACGGCGCTGGGAATCCCGTTTGCGTTTTTGACCACACTGTTGGCGATGTCGTACTTCGGAATGACGATCAATCTGATGACGATGTTTGGATTGATCATCGTGCTCGGCATGGTGGTGGACGATGCCATTATCGTGGGGGAAAATGTGGCTCGCCGGCTGGAGATGGGTCAGGATCCGGTCACTGCGGCATCGGAGGGCGGCACCGAGGTAATGACACCGGTGATTTCCACCGTGTTGACGTCGATCGCCGCTTTTCTTCCGCTGATTTTTGCCCCGGATCTGTACGGCAAGTACTTATCCTGGCTGGTCTACGTGGTGGTGATTGCACTTTCCGCCTCCCTGCTTGAGTGCTTGATCATTTTGCCGGCCCATCTGGCTGGATCGATCGGTCTCCTCGAGCGGCACGGCGGGCATTACCACGAGCGGAAACATCGCATCATGACCGCGCTGCAACGATTGTATCGCGCATCCATGACGCCCATCCTGCGCCGACGATATTTGTTTCTGCTTGTGACCGGGCTGGTGTTCGGCGGGCTGGTGAGTCACTCGGTGCGTCATCTGCGCATCGATATCTTTCCCGAGGATCTGATTGATATTTTCATGGTGCGCATAAAAACAGCCCAGGGAACGTCGCTGGAGCATACCGATGCCGTGGCGGCCCGCGCGCTGGCATTGGTGCAAACATTGCCCGGGGCTGAGTTGCAGAATGTGGTCACGCATATTGGCCGTCACATGTCGTTTGACAACAGCGGCGAATCGGCGGGAACCCATCTGGCCCAGTTGATCGTGTATCTCACGCCCCAGGAAACCCGGGAGCGGTTGACGCGCCGCATCATGGAGCAGGTTCGCGATCAAATAGCCGGCATCGGGGATATTGAACGGATGGATGTCGAGGCGATGAAGCCCGGTCCGCCGACGGGTCGCCCTCTGGAGGTCAAGATTTCGGGTCCGGATTTTGAAGTGCTGGGATTGATTGCCAGCGAGATCAAGTCGTTCCTGGCCGGTGTGCCCGGGGTGTATGACATTGCCGATGATCTTGACGAGGGCAAGGATGAGATCCGCATCATGCTGGACGAAGTCGAGGCATCGCGCTTGGGCGTGCGGGCGGATCAGGTGGCAAACACGGTCTATGCCGCTTTCCGCGGCGCCGAGGCCACGATGGTGCGCGAGGGACGTGAAGAGGTGAAGGTGCGTGTGCGATTGCCCGAGGATACACGCAGCCGCGAGCAATTGGAATCGCTGCAGGTGCGCAACGATGCCGGCCGGCTGATCGATCTGAGTCGCATTGCCCGCTTCGAGAATGGGCGCGGACTGCCGGCGGTTTATCACGTCAACGGTGAGCGTGTGGTCACGGTGGGTGCGTCCTTGAGCACCGAGGCCGGCAGTTCCACGGAAATTAACTTTGCCCTGGAACGGCAATTCGGCGACATCAGTGTGCGTTACCCCGGCTACTCACTGGTCCCGAGTGGCGAGTGGAAAGAGACGCGGAAAATCATCGAATTCATGAAGGTCGCCTTTGTGGTGGCATCGCTCTTGATTTACGCCGTGATGGTTGTGCAGTTTGGATCGTTTGCGCAACCGGTGTATGTGATGATTTCCATTCCGTTGGGGTTGATCGGGGTCGCGCTGGCGCTGGTGCTGCATGGCAAACCGTTGAGCATGATGGCGCTGATGGGCGTGGTCGGATTAGGCGGCGTGGTAGTCAACGATGCGATAGTCCTGGTGACGTTTATCAATAATCGCATTCGCGAAGGTATGCGGATTCAGGATGCCGTGATGGATGCCGGGTTGACCCGCCTGCGACCGATCTTGATGACTTCGGTCACCACGATTGCCGGCTTGATGCCGACCATTTACGGGTGGGGCGGCTATGAGCCGTTTATTGTGCCGGCGGCGATTGCGCTGGCTTACGGTCTGCTGTTCGCGACGTTTCTTACCCTGGCGGTGGTGCCGGTGATGTATCTGGTCGGCGAGGACGTAAAGAAATTGTTCCGGCGAGCAAAGCCCGCTGCATCAAAACCGCGTCCGGCATAAAGTGCCGATGCGGACGCGCGCGGTCGCGCAGCTTCGATCTGAACCGGGCGGACCGGTTATTTCTTCGCGTATACGTGGGTTCCGTGACCGAAGAAAATTTCCGCGGCTTCCATCATGGTTTCCGACAGCGTCGGATGGGCATGAATGGTGGCCTTGAGATCGCTGGCCCGGGCGGCCATTTCCACGGCGAGGACGCCTTCGGCAATCAGTTCGCCGGCACCCACGCCGGCAATTCCCACACCCAGCACTTGCTCGGTGTGCGGATCGAGGATCATTTTGGTAAGTCCATCGTCGCGACCCAGGGTGGTGGCGCGTCCCGAGGCTTTCCACGGGAACTTGGCGACTTTGACGGTGCGACCCTCGGTTTTGGCTTGTGTCTCGGTGAGGCCACACCAGGCCATTTCCGGATCGGTGAATACCACAGCCGGAATGGCGCGCGGGTCAAATATGGAGGGCTGACCATTGATCGCCTCGATGACGACGCGGCCTTCATGCGAAGCCTTGTGGGCCAGCATGGGCTCGCCGGCGATGTCGCCGATGGCAAAAATAGTGGGCTCGGCGGTACGGCGTTGTTTGTCGACCACGATAAATCCGCGCTGGTCGGTCTTGATGCGGGTGTTTTCCAGTCCGAGGCCGTCTGAATTCGGTCGACGTCCAACCGACACGAGCACGCGTTCGAATTCCTGCACCGGTTCCTGAATGTGGAGTCCTTCCAGCGTGGCCTTGATCGTTTTTCCGGTATCCTCAAGCGAAAGCACTTTGGTCTTCGTGTGAATAGCTGCAAAACGTTCATTCAGCTTGTGCGTGACGATGTCAGCGAGATCTTTATCCGCGCCCATGAGAAGTCCGCCGGTCATTTCAACCACGGTCACCTTGCTGCCGAGGGCGGCGTACACGCTGCCGAGTTCGCATCCGATGTATCCGCCACCGATGACGAGCAACCGGGCGGGTATGTCTTGAATGTTTAGGGCGCCGGTCGAGTCCATGATGCGCGGCGAACCGATGTCGAACGCGGGCGGCATCGTCGGGCGTGAACCGGTGGCCACGATGCAGTGATCAAAGGTCATCTCGCTCGCCGAGCCGT
The DNA here is from genome assembly GCA_964470065.1 of uncultured Verrucomicrobiota bacterium. Lineage (GTDB taxonomy): Bacteria > Verrucomicrobiota > Kiritimatiellia > CAIVKH01 > CAIVKH01 > CALMUP01. The sequence continues at coordinate 107,432 of CAYYAR010000003.1, forward strand.
CTTTTTTCGTGATGGTCAGGGTTTTGTTGTTCTTGAAGGAGGCGCGCCCCTTGACGTAATTGATCTTACGGGCTTTGGTGAGGGAACCGAGGCCGCCGGTCAGCTTGCTGACCACGGCATTTTTCCACGTGCGCATCTTGTCGAGATCGATGACCGGCTTGCTGTAGGTAAGTCCCCATTGCTCGGCATCGCGTGATTCCTCGATGACGCGGGCGACATGAAGCAGCGCCTTGGAGGGGATGCATCCGCGATAGAGGCATACGCCACCGGGATTTTCCTCCAGCTCGACAATCGATACGTGGAAGCCGAGGTCGGATGCGAGGAATGCCGCCGGATAACCGCCGGGGCCGCCGCCGATGATGACAAGTTGCGAATGTGTCGTTGCGGTCAAGGATTAACCCTCCACAGAAATCAAGGCCGGTTGCTGCATGGCATCGGAAATCCACTTAAGGAAGCGTGCTCCATCCGCGCCATCGATCACGCGATGATCGAACGACAGCGATAGCGGTAGCACAAGGCGGGGCTGGAAGAAGCCGTCGACGAGCGCGGGTTGCATGCTGCCGCGGCCCACACCGAGGATGGCCACTTCGGGATAATTCACGATCGGGGTAAAGAAGGAGCCGGCAATGCCGCCGATGTTGGTAATGGTCATGCTGCCGCCCATCATGTCCTCCGGTGAAATCTTGCGGGCTTTGGCCCGGTCGGACATCGCGCTGAGTTCGCGCGCGATTTGCATTACGCTCATCTGGTCGGCATGGCGAAGCACAGGAACCACGAGGCCGCGATCCGTGTCGATGGCCACGCCGATGTTGACATACTTTTTGTAGATCAACTGATTGTTGGCGAGATCAAGGCTGCTGTTGAATTTGTGATGCACCTTGAGCGCCGAGGCCATGATCTTGATGAGGAAGGGCGTGAGGGTGAGCTTGACGCCGGCAGCCTCGGCCTTGCCTTTGAGCGATTTACGGAGTTGCTCGATGGTGGTGATGTCCACCGACTCGTGAATCGTGACGTGGGGAATGTTGCTCCATGACACGGCCATGTGCTGGGCGGTGGCCGCGCGCACGTTGGTGAGCGATTCCTCTTCGATCATGCCCCAGCGACTGAAATCGGGGAGGGGAGCGGCGATCGGTCCGCCACCGCGCCCGCCGCGATTTTCCCGGGCATATTTTTTGACATCCTCGACGTTCACGCGACCGGAAGCATCGGAGGCGTTCACCTCGTTGATATCGATGCCGATCTCACGGGCAAACTGACGCGTGGAAGGCGAAGCCGGCACCGAGGCCGAACTAATGGATGTCACGGGGGAAGCCGGGCGGGAGGGCGTGGCGGCTGGTCTGGGGGCCGGTGCGGGTGCTTGGCGGGGCGTTTCGGCAGGCGAAGGTGCGACCGGAGCGGGCGCGCTTGCGGCCGCCGGTTTGGGTGCTTCCGGAGCAGGAGCGGATGCGGTCGCACCAGCGCCGGAGGCATCAATCGTCAATACGACCTGACCCACGGTGGCCTTGCCGCCCTCCTGGACGTGGATGGCGGTGATCTTTCCGGCAACCGGGCAGGGAATTTCCACGGTGGCTTTGCCCGCCTCGATTTCCAGGACGTTGGTATCGGTCGCGATCACTTCGCCCACCTTGACGAGCACGCGGGTGACGGTACCTTCCTTGGCGTTTTCGCTAAGTTCGGGAAGTTTGAATTCAGTTGCCATGTTCTGGTCCTTTCAAAAGTAAAACGCGATCACGCGATGAGCGGATTCAACTTGTTGGGATTGATCTCGAGGTCCTTGATCGCCTGAGCGACCACGGAGGATTTGATTTGTCCATCGCGGGCGAGGGCATGCAGTGTGGCGACGACGACGTAGCGGGCATCGACTTCAAAGAAATCGCGCAACGCTTTGCGGGTCTCGCTTCGTCCAAAGCCTTCCGTGCCGAGGCTGACGATCGGGCGCGGAATCCAGCGGCCGATCATATCGGACATGACTTTGACATAATCCGATGCGGCTACAATCACGCCTTCGGTTGATCCGAGTGCCTGGGTGACGTAGGGAATTTTGGGCTCTTCTTCCGGATTCAACAGGTTGTGTCGATCGCACTCCATGCCGTCGCGACGAAGTTCCTTGTAGCTGGTGGCCGACCACACATCGGCGGCGACATTGTATTTCTCGGCGAGAATATCGCGCGCCTTGACCACTTCGTTCAGGATGGCGCCGCTGCCGATGAGTTGGGCTTTGAGCTTGCCACCCTTGATCTTCGGTGCGTCGAGCAGTTTGTAGATTCCCTTGAGAATGCCCTCTTCGCAGCCTTTCGGCATGGCGGGCATGGTGTAGTTCTCATTGCCCACGGTGAGGTAATAGAAAATGGCTTCTTCATTCACATACATCCGCTTGATGCCTTCCTGGATGATCACGGCCAACTCGTAGGCGTAGGCGGGATCGTAGGTCATCAAATTCGGTACCGGATAGGCCAGCAGGTGGCTGTGTCCGTCCTGATGCTGCAATCCTTCGCCATTGAGCGTGGTGCGACCGGCGGTGCCACCGAGCAGAAAGCCGCGGCAACGTAGATCGCCGGCGGCCCAGATCAGATCGCCAACGCGCTGGAAGCCGAACATGGAATAGTAGATGAAAAAGGGAATGGAATTAACCGCGTAGTTCGCGTAAGCGGTGCCGGCGGCGATGAACGAGCAAAGCGAACCGGCTTCGGTGATGCCTTCCTCGAGAATCTGGCCGTCGGTGGCTTCTTTGTAATAGAGGAGGCTTTCCTTGTCGACCGGTTCGTAGAGCTGGCCGGTGTGCGCATAAATTCCGCACTGGCGAAACAGGGCTTCCATACCAAAAGTGCGGGCCTCGTCGGGAACAATCGGCACGATCAATTTGCCAATATCCTTATCCTTCAGCAATTTGGTCAGCAGGCGGACAAAGGCCATGGTGGTGGACACTTCGCGACCTTCGGTGCCGCCATAAAATTCATCAAACACGGTCGGATCCGGCGGGGTGATCTTGCCGGCCGCTTCGACGCGACGGGGAAGCGATCCGCCCAGCAGGCGACGACGCTCGAGAAGATATTTGATTTCAATCGAATCCTTGGCTGGCCGGTAGAACGGGGCCTTGCCGATGTCGTCCTCGGCGATGGGGATGTCGAATCGTTTGCGGAAGGTGCGCAATTCGTCTTCGTTCAGCTTTTTCTGCTGGTGAGTGATGTTCTTGCCTTCGCCGCTTTCGCCGAGGCCATAGCCTTTGATCGTGCGGGCGAGAATGACGGTCGGTTGGCCGGACCTGTTGTTGTAGGCAGCGCGGAAGGCGGCGTGCACTTTCTCCGGGTCATGACCACCCATGCGCATGCGCGTGAGTTGCTCGTCGGAGAGATGCTCGACCATCTTGAGGGTTTCCGGATATTTGCCGAAGAAGTGTTTGCGAATGTAGGCGCCGTCCTCGGTTGAGTATTTCTGGAACTCGCCGTCGACAATCTCGCCCATGCGTTTGACCAGCAAGCCGTCTTTGTCCTTGGCGAGCAGTTCGTCCCAATCGCTACCCCAGATGACCTTGATGACGTTCCATCCGTTGCCACGGAAATTGGCTTCGAGCTCCTGGATGATTTGACCATTGCCGCGAACGGGTCCGTCCAGCCGCTGGAGATTGCAATTGATGACGAAGATAAGATTGTCGAGCTTTTCGCGGGTGGCGAGGCTGATGGCGCCGAGCGACTCTGGTTCATCCGTTTCGCCGTCGCCGAGGAATGCGATTACCTTCGCGTCCGACTCCGGGATCATCCCGCGGTCTTCGAGGTAGCGAATGAACCGCGCCTGGTAGATGGCCATGATAGGGCCGAGCCCCATGGACACCGTCGGGAACTGCCAGAAATCCGGCATGAGCCAAGGGTGGGGGTAGGAGGATAACCCGCCGCCCGGAGCGAGCTCGCGGCGGAAGTTTTCCAGATGTTGAGGGCTGAGTCGTCCTTCCAGGAAGGCGCGCGCATAAATGCCGGGGGAGGCATGGCCCTGAAAATAGATAAAATCACCCGGGTGGGTGTCGGTCCGGCCGCGGAAGAAGTGGTTGAAGCCTACTTCATAGAGGGTGGCGGCGGAGGCAAAGGTCGATATGTGGCCACCGATACTGGCATCCTGTTTGTTGGCCCGCACGACCATGGCCATGGCGTTCCAGCGAATGATACTCTTGATGCGGCGCTCGATTTCGCGATCGCCAGGAAAGGGCGGTTGGTGCTCTACGGCGATGGTATTGGTGTAGGGGGTTACCGAAGTAACGGGTATTTTTACCCCTTTTTTCTGGGCACGGATTTGCAGGTCCAACATCAGCTCGCGGACGCGGTCCTTGCCGCGACGGGCGATGACTTCTTCCAAGGAATCCAGCCAGTCCTTGGTTTCCAGTTTGTCTTGCTCCAGTTGTGCCTCAAATTGTTCGTTGGTCATGAGTGGTCCTCTCTCGATCGCAAAGGCGGGAAAAGTTAAAGCGATTGAGCGGAAAAGGCAAGAGCGAGATGGGAAAGGATTTCCGATTTGCGGTTTTTGCGCCCCAAATCCGCGTTCCGGGGCCATTATCCGGGCTAAAGCCGGCGGTAGGTGCCGATAAGCAATGCCTCGGAAATGATGTGGCCTTTCATGGCCGACTCTAGACGGGCTTTGGTCGGGAGTTGCAGGTCTGGAAGCACCATATCCAGGGCGTACAGTTTGAAATAGTAGCGGTGCCGGCCGGTGGGTGGATAGGGGCCGTCATAGCCGGTGTGGTGGGCGTCGTTCATCCCGGCAAGAACGCCGGCGGGAAGGTTTTTCCCGGCGTTTTCGGGTAGCGATTTCACGTCGGGGGGTAAATTATACAGGACCCAATGAACCCAGCGCATCCGCGGCGCGCGCGGGTCCGGGGCGTCGGGGTCATCCACGATCAGCGCCAAGCTTTTGGTTTCGGGCGGAACATCTGTCCATCTCAATGCCGGGCTGATGTTCGCGCCATCGCAGGTATGCCGCGATGGAATGGGTCCGTTGTGCTCGAAATCAGGCGAGGTAACATGAAAGGGCAGCATCGGTTGTCCCGGGCTTGTGATCGGCGCTAACACGGTGGTCATGATGACAAGGACCTTCCGGATCATGGTTTCCTTTGGTTCAAGTGTTGCACGTTCCGGATGTCCGGAGCACTGGGCGGGGGGCGCAATCGGCGGGTGGAATTTCCCGAGGCGCAATAGAGGTTTCAGGTACGGGCAAGCCGTTGAGGTGATTCTCGCCGGGAACGACCAGCCTCAGCGCACCCGCGCGACTGTACCGGAGGGAGCTTGTGCGGCTTCCTTTTGCTGAGCCTCTCCAGTTTCCGGGAGGACGTCAGTAGCGCACATCAAGCTCGACCTCGTCACTCAATCCGCACTGCTCAATGAGCGGTTAGGTATGCGAATACTGCGGGAGTTGCCGATGGATCTGAGCGCTATTTTCATGTCGCGACTGAAATCACATTGTAGTCACCACGTAAAGCGTCTTCGGCCCGAACGACAAGGCTGTGGGGCGCGAGTCTTCGAGTGTACACACGAGCCCTATGTACGCATCTTAGTCATTCATTAAAATAATAAACTGTCTCGGATCCATCACTCTGGATTTTCCGTGGGTGAAATCTTTTGAATTTCTGGTGACAATTACATCCGCGCCGCTGTTCAGACAAGCATGATCCAAGACGGCATCTTCAAAGTCATCCATTCGACTTGCCAGTGCATCTTCAATAACCGCACGATTGACGGACGCTACCTCAAATAGCTTTAGTAGTTGAGACAGAAGCTTGCGAGAATCATTTCGCTTCATGCTTTGCGATAAGAGGTAATCAAGAGTGGTTATGGTTGTTACGCACAATAGTCCTTCGGCCTGGCCCAGTTCGACTAATCGGAAGACTTCCGCTGATTCAACCGAGTGGGGTTTGCGGTCCAACAGCACATCAAGGACAATATTCGTGTCCAGCAGCGCTTTCAAAGGTACTTATCCCGAAGATGACGTCGGTAATCATCTTTCGACAAAAACTTGCCCCGGAGTGCACCAAGAAGTGCCGATGTAATGGGGGGATAAACTGACTTTGTTTGAGCTCCACCATCAAGTGAATCGAAAAACTCTGAAACCATTTGAGATACGGATTTGCCACGTTTTTCCGCCGCGTGTTTGGCGCGGTCAATCAGGCTGTCGTCGAGGCGTAATGTCAGCTTCGTGTTCATGACGTATATATGCGCACGAGATGCACGTCATTGTCAAGGCTCTTTATTGCGAACGACAAGGCTCAGCAGCCCGAAGGGTCTGCTGGAGGCACATGTTCGATCGTCTTATTTTCGGTAAATATCTTTTCGGTGCCCGACTTTAAGGATAAGTACGATCAATGTATCATTGCGGATTTCGTAAATGACACGATACACACCGATCCGAATCCGCATTGCATCGTCACCAGAAAGTTTCTTGCTGTCTGGTGGGTGAGGGTTCCCGGCTAATCCCTCGATCCGTTTCAGTATCCTAGCCGCGTCTTGCTTTGGGATACTTCTGAAATCTTTCCGAACACTGGTGGCAAATTCGATCTTAAATGATGCCATCTTTTTTCAATTGCCCCAGAAATGCCTCAAACCCAACTGTTTTCTCCTGCCGCCGCTTCTTGATCTCGTGAAGATCATCAAGGTCTTCAGTTAGGCTTGCACGGAGAGCATCATTGACCAGGTCAGACATGGATTGGCGCGTCTCGGCAGCTTTAAGCCGAATTGCTTTATGGATCGTCTCGTCAAGGTATAGGGTTGCTTTGCTCATGGTGGGGATAATGTACCGCTATGACGTCATGACGTCAAGACGCTTCATCGATCGAACAAGTGATTCTGCGGTTTTCTGGGATTTCACGGATTTTCGGATGGCCCGTCGAGGCGAAAGGGCTGCGGGTTCCTCCTTCGCATAAGGGGATCTACTCCGATTCAAGTGCGTGGCGTTCATTGCGGTCACGAACAAGTCGTTCCCGACCTGCGCGCAGCATGGAAGGTGACCCCCTACGGGCAAGACGCCCGTATCTGAGTGGAACCGCCAGTATTCTGTCAAACCGTGAGGGCGAGCCTCCCGGCGAGCCGAGAGATCAGCGCGTTAATCCGGAGTGTCACGAACCGGCGTGCCCTAAATTCGTCCTTTCGGGCCGAGAAGATCAGATGCCCTGTGTGGACCGCCGCGACCACTATTGCACAGGGATAGAGTGTGCCAGCGGTTGAAAACCAGGCCGCTGCGTCAAGAAGCATGCACAATTGATAATCAGGTATAGCCATTTAGTTTTCCTCTTCTCGCAGAACGTCAAGGCTCCGTGCGCCCCGCTTCGGCGCTGCACTGGAGGCGCATGTTCGCAGCATTAAACCAATTTGGTTTTGATTCCTTGTATTTGCGCAGCCTTCACTTGGTTCTTGTCTGATGAGACAAACAGATCTGCTCCCCAAGCTTGTGCAGACGCGACATGAAGGGCATCCATGGCCCGAATCGAATTGTGCTCTAGAATAGATATTGAGTGTGCCACAACGTCATCGGTTAGATTAATGATCTCGGCATCACGGACATCGCCGATTAAATGAGTTTTCGCGGCATCGTAATCGGATTGAGCAATGTGCTTCTCGCGTACTCTACGATTTAGCGCCGAAATTATCTCGGGAATGCAAATAACACACAGGGCTAATTCGTCGGTATTTTGACAAATTTCTTCGACAACAGATGATCCCTTTTCGTCAATGTATCGCTTTGCAAATGCGGATGAATCAAAGAACGTCTTCACGTTTCCGTTCCTCGATGATCGCAGCAGAAAGTCGACCTCCTTTGGCAACAAGTCGAAGACCAGGGCGCTTCCATGACGGGGTGCGCCTTTCGTTGCCTATTACCGGAGTGATTTCCGCAACGGGGCGACCATGACGAATAACGAGCAGAGCTTCGCCTTTCTCAACGCGATCAAGCAGGCCTGACGCATTTCGGCGGAATTCTGTGAATGGGATGGTGATCATACAAGACCTTTCTGTACAGATGTGTACACTATTGTGATCACCGTGTCAATTGCCCGCTTTTAATGCGAACGACCAGTCGCAGGGGCGGCGTCTTCGCCGTCCTCCTGGCGGTACATGTTAGCCGATCTTTATGATGCCCATTTCATCTGAAGCTTCTTCTCGGAAACCACACACTCACGCAGATAGAGGTTGATCAGGTTTTGGTATGGAATTCCGGTTTGCCGGGACATGGATTTGAAGTATTCAATGATGTCTACGCCCATGCGTATGGTGAGTTGTTTCTTCAACCGATTGGCATATGGGTTTCGGCGGCTTTTCATTTTCGAGAGATCGTATTCTTTTTTCATGCTTCACCCCTGGGGTACAGACCCCGTTCATTCTTTGTTGCTTTCCTCGCCGAGATAATACGGATAACCGAACCCGACTCCCGTAAGCAGTGGCAAACGAGCAATACCCTCAGCTTGCTGCTGAGACCGAGAAGGAGAAAGCGATCTTCATGCGCAGAATGTTCATCATCGAAAAACTCGACCGCATTTTCGTCAAAGAAGACTGTTTGTGCCTCGGCAAAGGTAACGCCATGTTTTCGCGAGTTGTCTCGGCTCTTCGTATCATCCCACTCAAATCTGAGACTTGTCATAACTACAGTGTAGGTATGGCGTAGTTATTGGTCAAGCGCACTCTTCTCGGCGAACGACAAGGCGCACGGGTGCTAAGCGTCCCCGTGCCGCCACTTGTTCTGCGTTTTTATTCCTCTGAAAAATAGTCCGAATCAATCTTCTTGATCTCGTAGGTTCCCACCGTCGAAACGCCGACGCCATGATCGATCATCAGTTGAGCCAAAGTCTCCCCATCGATCAAGACGACCTTCGCGTCAATTCGCGAGACGTAATCATCCGCATCGGCGGTGAAATCCGATGTGGTAATGAACAACCCTTTTCTGGCTCGTTGTCCGGTTAGTGCGCCGACAAACTTCTGGATTTCTGGACGCCCGACGGTGTTTTCCCACCGTTTTGCCTGAATATAAATAGCATCCAGTCCGAGCTTGTCTTCTTTGATGATACCGCCGATGCCTCCATCGCCTGATTTTCCGATAGCTTTGCCGGCATCCTTTCTTGAACCGCCATAACCCATTTTTACGATGACCTCTACAACCAGCCGCTCAAAGAAAGAGGGTGAACTCGATTTCAATCGTTGCAGTAGTTCCGCGGCCAGATCGGAACGGATCTTTTGATACGCCCCCTCAAGCGACTCTTCAGGTGTTTTCCCGTTAAGATCGAGTTCGGATTCTTCTTCCTGTTTCGCATGGCGAAGAGCCCTGAAATCTTTGAATTCCTGAAATTGGGCAAGATAGTTGACGTCAATGCTCTCTGGTTTCTTCTTAAGGACGTCGAGCCCGCGTTTTGTAATCTTGTGAATGCCTCTCTTGGTCGGTTCGATGAGGGCGGCTTTTTTCATGTAGGTCCTGGCCCAGTTGACGCGGTTGTCAAATAGTCCCTGCACGCCACTGGGTAGCATCGCTCGGCGCTCCTCGTCGCTCAACTTGAAGTAATCGGCCAGCGAGTCAATGGAGTCGCGATTTGAATGCTCCTGGCCGTCACCGTAGAATTTCAGTAGTGGAAGCATGCAGGACTGATAATCAGGTATAGCCATTTAGTTTTCCTCTTCTCGCAGAACGCTCCGCATCAGCGGCGCCGTTTCTCGGCGTCCGCTGCATGCGGTTGTTCGCGATTCATTTCAGTTTCTTCGCGATACAGTCCGGATCCCTGCGGCAATCCAGTACGGCACGTACGCGCGCCACTTCACTTTCGACACGGTAATAAATGGCATAGGGGAATCATCTGGAAAGGAGGCGGTGGTAACCGTTGTGGACGGCATGGATTCCGCCGGAGAGACGCAATGACTGAATGTCCGACCACAACGCATCCAGAAAATACTCGCCCAATCCCTCGGCTTGCCGCTCATAGAAACGGTATCCGTCTGCGAGGTCGGCGGTAGCTTCATCGAGAACCTGAACCTTCATCGGATCTGATCGCGCACGGCTGCCTTGGCTTGCTCAATGTCCAGGAAGCGCGACCGCCCGTCCGAGATGCGCTCTTCTCGCGCACGCAGGACATCAGTGTGCCATGCCGGTGAAGGGACATCCTCAGATACCATCGAGAGGTCTGCCCAGATGTGCTCAATCGCCTGAAGCTTGTCGGTGGCGCTCATTTTGTCCAATGGGATCGTGATGTGCATTATGCTTCTCCTTCTGCGATAAACTCTACCTCGAAACCGGGGAACGGCGCAATCCCGAGGCGCCCTTTTCGCGAACGACAAGGCTGTGGGACACCAAGTGTCCCCACGAGCCACATGTTCGCCCTCATTATTCGTAGTGTGTCCACATTCTGATTACTTTGACGGTTCTGCTATCATCCAATACCTGATAAACAAGGCGGTGCTGAATATTTATCCGTCGTGAGCAAGCACCGGCCAGATCGCCAACGAGTTTTTCGTAAGGTGGCGGATGCTGAAATGGATTGTTCGCTAAAACTTCAAGGAGCCTCTCTGTCTGGGGGCGAAGACCGGATCGTGCAATCTTCTTGGCGTCTTTCTGGGCCTGCTTCGTAAACACCACGGCCCATTTTTTCACCAGCCGGGTTCCTTCGAGCATTTGTCGAGAGATGCTTTAAGTCCTTTTTGAATCGATTCGGTCATTCCGGGAATTGACTGCAGGTTTAAAGTCTCTTGAATTGCCCGCCAATCGTCCCCGGAAATCAGAACGGCGGATGATCGTTTCCCGGTGATCTGAACGGGATGATGCGACGCTGCTACATCATCCAAGAGGGTGTAGAGCTGTTTGCGAGCTTCGGTAGCGGTAATTGTGATCATAAGCAGTTTTCCATAACGCGTACGAAATAACGTACGTTACTCCGTTGGCATTGTCAACAAGCCTCTTCTTGGCTAGCGACCAGCCTCAGGGCCACCGTCTTCGGTGTGCTCTGGAGGCTCATGTTAGACCCTCTCTTCCAGCCTTCCGGATACAAGTTTGTGTAATGTGCTGGAAATATAGGTTTGGTAGGGCATGCCTTCCCTGGCCGCTCTCATCTGAATTCGCTCTAGGTCGCGAGAAGAGATTCGAATATTGATGCGTTTGTCTTTTTGAAGAGTGCTTCGTGCAGCGTCCTCAAGAGACTTCTTTTCGGCTTGGAAATTCGGGATTCGTTTAAATTCGCCGCGCTCGAAGTCCTCAAGTATCTGAAGCTCCTCCTTGTCCAGTGATAGTGTCTTTTTCATGTCAGGTACTCCTTGGTGGCCTTTCGACTCGGTATAATTGTCTTTAAGAAGCGTACGCCCTTTGATTTTGTGTATGGAACAAGCCAAACGTAGTCGGCAATATTCAGGACGATAATATTCTGATCCGGGTAGCGATCCCGATTTGGGTGCCTGATGATGTCCAGCACATCCCCGTTTTCAATGCAAACCAGCACATCTTCAAAGCAAACGCCGCGTGTACTCTCAAGCCGGGCATTTTTTTCGTCACTCCAGTCGTAGCCACTCATCATGGCAATGTACTGCGACGTGTGCCTTATGTCAACAGGCCAGATTCTTTGGGTCTAACGACAAGGCTCAGGGGCGCGGCGCCTTGGCCGCGTCCCGCTTGAGGCGCAGGTTCGATTTCTTACCCTTTTTGGGTCAAATCATCTTCTCTAAATTCTTGTTCGCCGCGCATAACGAAAACCACATAAATATCAGCGCCGGATATACGATAGAAAATACGACATGGAGGCACGACCACTTGTCGATATGGTAGATGAGGAATTTCGACTGGTATTGATCCCGATTTAGGGAATAACTTTAATCGACCTACGGCATCAAACACTCTACGAACAAACCTATTTGCTGCATCTGGTTTATCAAGTGCTATGTATTCTGCGATTACTTCGAGATCCGTGATCGCTGGTTCAGTCCAAATTAACCGAGCCATCGACTCATCCTCTTACGAGCTTGATGATGCGTGATAATACGCCCATCCCGGATGGCTTGCTCCCCTCTGGCAATACCTTCAAGAATGCGAATTCGTTTTTGCTGTGCGTCATAGCTGTCTACATCAACAAGATACGCAGCTGGTCGCCCATGTTCGGTAATGAGAACGGGATCGCGATCTTCCTGAAGCTCTGCAATGAGCCGTGTTGCTTGTCGTTTTAAAGTGGTAACTAGTTCTGTTTTCATGAGTGCTACTATAGTATCACTACTGTTAATCGTCAAGCGCCTCCGAAAATCGAACGACAAGCCTCAGTACGACCGTCTTCGGTCAGTACTGGAGGCACATGTTCGACCCTCTTACTCATACAGTTCGATGGGTAAAACCTTCCTGAATTCTTTAAAATCATTGTCCAGTGTTAGGATTTGCATCCTATTACGAGCCGCAACAGCGCAAATGAGGTAATCCGTGTTTGATCCCTGTATGCCTTTACGGCGACATTGGTTGAAGAATTGAGCCGCAGTTACGTAATCTTCGGATGTAATGTGAACGTCTGGAAAAGCGGTAAGATGCGATTTCAAAACATCAAACTGGGTCTCTTCTCGAATTCCTGAGAGAATCTCCTGTCTGATTGGACCTATTATTTGGACAAGATTTCCGGCGATCAACTCGGTAAGCAACTTCTTAACGCCTAGATTCTGATCCTCGCCCCTTCTAATGGCCGCAGACCAAACGCTCGTATCGACAAGAACCTTCACGAGACCGTCCGCTGCTTCTTGTAATTGTAGTCGGGTCGATAATCTACCTTGCCAAAGATTGCGGTTATCTTCTGCTGTTCATGATGTTGAATGTACTCAACCAGCGCCTGTGTAACGGCCGATTTCTTGGTGCGATGACCACCGACTTTGGCGGCCTTTGTAATCAGCGCGTCGTCTATTTGGAGATTTGTTGCCATAGTGCCACTTCCTTTCCACACATAGCATCACACATAGTGATGTGTGGTGTCAAGGGCCGCCTTAGGTCGAACGACCAGCCGCAGAGCCACCCGCTTCGGGTGTGCTTCTGGCGGCGCATGTTAGGGCTCTTATTTTGCAAACATCTCGGTTAGAACCTCTAAAATTCTTCCGCTGGTTGCTGTCGGCAGTTTGCCTAGCCGCTTGACTAACCTGGATTTGTCTACGGTTCTGATTTGATCAAGTACAACTTGACCTTGTTTCCCCTGAAACGAACAGTCGATGCGCGTGGGGTATGAGCGACCTTTGGTCGTCATGGGAGCGATAATAACGGTTCCAATGTTGTGATTCATTTCGTCGGGAGATATCACGGTACATGGACGCGTTTTGCGAATCTCATGTCCTTGGGTCGGATCTAGTGTGACAAGATAAACGTCAAATCGATTTATTTCCACTCCCACTCCTCCGAATCCCAGCGTGATGGCTTCGAAACGCCTTGAATCAGTGTGTCATCTTTTAACCTAGCCATTTGCGCAAATGCTTTGTCCCATCCCTTTCGCGCTGTTCGTGGTGAATGGATAATGATGGACTTGTCGCGCACATCAAGTTCGACTTCGTCATTAAGGCCGCATTGCTCGATGAGCGGTTTTGGTATACGAATACCACGTGAATTGCCGATTGCTATGAGTGTCGTTTTCATAGTGGTGATGTAATCACATTGTATGCACGTCGTCAAGCTTCTTCTGCCCTAACGTCATCCCTCTGCGGCGACGTGAAAGCGACGTACGCAGGAGGGCGTGGTTCGCATCTTCATCTTATATCTTTTTACGGAAACTTCGCCAGCACCGGCACCACATACAGCAACAGGTCGTGCAATTTCTTCAGGATCTTGTCGTTTTCAGCCCCCCCCCCCAGAGGATAAAAGAGACAAAGAGCAAAGGGAAATCAGAGCCCCCTCGCGCAACGGAAACCAATGAAGTTGTGCTCGACGTCCGGGGTGAAGCCGTTCCGGGTCACGACCCGCGCGTCGTCCGCGCCGTCGTTCCACGACCCGCCCCGCATCACGCGAAACGTGCCGACGGTAGGCCCTCTTGGATCGCTCGCCGGTAAACTGGCGTAGTAGTTGCCCTGATACCAGTCCCAGCACCACTCCCACACGTTCCCCGCCATGTCGTACAGCCCGTAGCCGTTCGGAGCGAAATACCCCACCGGGCTTGTATAGGGAACTTGCCCGATGGCGAAGTCCGGGTGATGGGTCCCGGCTCCGCCGTTCAAATCATAGCTGAAAGCGGGGCTCTGTCCGTAGTAGTTTGCCTTCGCCCACGAAATATCGTTCGAGTCCGTCCACGGGAATCGCGTATTCGCCGCTCCGCCTCGTGCCGCTTTCTCCCACTCCGCTTCCGTGGGCAGGCGGTATCCGTTAGCCGCCCAGTTCGCGAAAGGCACGATCTCCCCTGTCTTGTACACCGTCGCGAAGTCCGCGTCCGTGTAGTACACCGGGGTCAGCCCGTCCCGCTGGCTCCGCGCATTGCACCATTTCACTGCGTCATACCAGTTCACCGTAAGCACCGGATGGTTCGTCTCTTTGCTCAGGCCGTTGTTCGAGTACGTGTACCCGTTGCCCCCGTTGTAATTATTTACGGAGTCCCACAGCGCCTTCGTTACCTCATGCACGTCCATGTAGAACCCGCTCACGTCCACCGTGTGCTGGGGCCGCTAAATTGAACTGCCCTCGGGAAACACGTTCGTATTGTTGCCCATCAAGAAGCTCCCCGCCGGGATCAGCGCCATGCCGGGCGGCGTGCCCGACGGATTTGTCACCACCGTCGCCACCACCCGGTACAGCATCGGCACCGAAGCCGTCACCACACCCAGCCCCGGCGACACAATCGCGTCCAACGAAGCCGCAGCCGCAGCAAAGTTCGTCCAAGACGTGCCCGCCGCCGAGAACCATTCCACCCGGTACTGCGCCGCGTTCGTCACCTTGCTGAACGTGATCTGCCCCGGCGACCCGAACGACTCAATCACCACATCACTCTGCGCCCCTGCCGTCAGCGTCCCTGCCAACAGCAAACTCATCGTCCATACCAATCTCTTCATGCTCATTCTCCTCGATTATGCGCCTCCGCGCGGTTGCTCACTTGCTTTTGAATCTCTGCCTGCGAACGTCAGGGGTCTGGATCGGCCCACAGGCTGTACTCGATAGGTTAGCAGCGAGCGGGAGGGGGTGCATAGCGGCAACTTGTGGGCCGTAGCCAGGACCCCCTTGTTCGCCCCCGAGTCATATGGGGGACCAAGGGGCCTTCTTCGCCATGCGATAGTTCAGCAGCGCCCGCAAGTGCGTCGTGCCGTCAGTATGCAAAGCCACCGGACATTGTAGATCCATAAGGCTGATCTCGACCTCCCGTTCTGGAATTATGGATTTGTCTGACGTCCAATGAGACGAGCTCCTAATCAATCCTCCCGTTCTCCTAGTTACCGCACCGTGGAAGTGGAGCTGGAAGCTCTCGGGACGGCAAAGGTAGAGGAAGACAGTGCGTTTCGGATCAATACTATTCTGCATGCGCTCATTTAGGCTTACGAACCAGAAATCTACGGGATCACTCGAAAACAATTTCGTTTGGTACAGGCCGCCATGAACGGGAGGCCAGCCGTTCCGGCCAGCGGCATGCACGCCAGACTCCTCTCGCCAGGCTTTTTGTAAAGCATGAAGGAGCGCGCACAGAACATTGTCTGTAGCAAAGGCCACGGGATGTCCCGTGCTCCATGAAGAACGAGGTTGTATCGCACCTTCGATCTTGGTCGGCGAGCCATGCACGAGGAGTTCCTCAACGCAAACCGTGTTTGCAAGGCGTACGAGCGGATTCTGTGAAAAGTTTCCATGATGTGACGGGTGCTCAGAACGGCATGCACTGCGATTATCTTCCGGCCGGACCGAATGAATGAATATCCCGCCGGCTATCCTGATGGCAGTTGCCGAAACGTATGCCAATGCGGTTATGTCAGAAGAGATTTTCATGGCGAACGTCGCCGTTCTCGCGCGGCTTTAAGCCGTCGCGAGCAACGGCTTGTTAGGCAATTCATTGTCACGAGAATTTGCTTTTGAGCCATTCATACACGGCCTTCTGCTCATCTCTACCGGCGCGCCGTACTTGCGACAGAAGCCATATCGAACTGGGTTTTTCGGATGTGATGTTCTTTGCTCCCTGATTGCAGGTTGAGCATAGCGTCCGAAGGTTCGAAAGTTCATCCTTCCCACCAAAGGACTTGTCCTTGATATGCCCAATGTGAAGGCGTACAGGCCTATTTGTAGCAGGGTCTGTCTCACCGGGTGTCAATCCGCACATCTGGCAGGTGAAGCCGTTCCTGTCGAGTACTTCGGCGCGGAGTTTGGCAGAAATGGCTCGAGCAAACTGAGGTCTCTCTTTATGAACTGGCTCATGCTTCAGCATGTACTGTCCTGGCTTCAATTCAGAACTGTCGTTATGCGACAGGATCGGCCAACCTTCTTCGTCCCGCAACTCACGGAGCCGTCGACTGTATTGCACCGCTCCGTCTGCTGCGGCCTGAAGTTCGTATGATTCGATCACTCTTCCGATGTTCGACAACAAAAATTGTCGAATCTTCTCCTTTGAACCAATCTTTCCCATATACACCTCTGCTATCAGTTATCAGCAGTATGGAACTCTTTGCTCCAAGAGTCTCCATTGAATTGCTTTCCTTGAGTTTTGTGTCGGGTACTTACCATCAAATGCCTTTGCGATAGCTAGTCCGACTGCGGACGCAACCGGAGGGGGGAATGCGTTGCCGACCTGCCTGTAGGCAGCAGTCTTTTTCCCGCTGAATTTCCAGAAGTCGGGAAAACCTTGAATTCTAGCGACCATCCGCACAGTCAAACGTGGATGACCTGTAACGGGAAAATCGCAGGCAGGTGGTTCATTTGCTATCCCCAAACCATCAACACCCAATTCAAGCCATTTCTTTCTGGCTCGCGTCGGGCCTAAATCCGGACCGCCATGCTTTTTCGAGCCTCCGACTACTGTTGGGGCGATTGCTTGCGCATTCGTCACCCAACGATCCGTTCCTTTCCAACCACCTTGTGCCATCAAGTCTTGAAGAGTATCCCCAACGGTTGGTTTCTTGCCGATCGGTGCTGGCCATTCAAAATACGGCATCTTTTTTTGAGGAAGAGCAACGAGTATGAAACGAGGGCGCAGTTGCGGGACGCCGTAGTCGGCGGCCTGCAAGACTTGCCAATCAGATTCATATCCAAGTTCAAGTAATTGTATTCGCAACTTGTCGCGATAATCTGAGAACTTGGCCGCTGCGAATCCCGGTACATTCTCCAACATAACGGCTTTCGGCTTCATCTGTCCGATTATTCTGATCGCTTCGGGAAACAGATCACGGTCATCGTCCGTGCCAAGCTGTTTGCCGGCAATGGAGAAAGGAGGACAGGGAACACCGGCGGCAAACAAGTCGACGTTGCGAAATCTGTTGCCATCAAACTGTCGCATATCTTCGTGCAAAATGTTCCATTGCGGCCGATTGAGACGTAGCGTTGTGCAACAGTCCGCATCAATCTCGACAGCGGCTACACAATCAAACCCCGCTGCTTCAAGGCCGAGAGCTTGTCCGCCGCCACCAACGCAAAATTCTGCTACTGATAATTTACCCATGATGCCGCTATATGTACCATAGAATTGGCGATGATTACACCTTTTCTTTTCTCAATCTGATGCCTAACATTAATATTAGACAACAAAACTTCGCTTATACCCGTCCCAGCCAGTTCGTAAATACCCAGAGGGGCATCTCGTCATGAATTATCACGATCAGATCTTTCACAAGCGCCTTTTGTTGGTTGCATTCTAGTGTTCGGTCGAGCCTGGGACAATCCGAAAAGGCGGATATTTCTGGCCGAGGTCAGACGGGTGCGGGTCCGTGTATGGGGCGCGGACGGCTTCGGGCATGTTGCGCCGGTCAGGCGCTACTCATGAAGAGCCGAATGCCCTTGATCTTCCGCGTGAAACGGTCAGTGATTTCCTGCCAAAACATCGGTAAAACAGGCGTTGACCGCTGCAGGGGTTCGGTCGGGGCGGTTTCCGGCAGGCCGGTGATGGCGAGGTAACGGGTCGTCGTCTCCAGCAAAAGGTGGTCAAGGTTGTCTTGCAATTGGCGGATCGTCCCGCCGTCCTGCAGAAAATGGACGGCGTAACTGTGACGAAGGGTGACCGGGAGTACGATGTTCGGCAGGCCGGCCCTTTTTGCTGTTTCCCGGATCAGGACTTGAATCCGCCGGGCGCTTATAGCCTTTCGACCGGCGGGATTGGCGAATATGGGCTGATTGGCGGGACAACGGAGGCGTCCCTCTAACAACAACTGCTTGATGGCCAGCGGGACCGGAAGTTGCCGGTAGGGCTTCCTCCAGCGCGAGGGGACGCGCAACGTTGCTCCCTCGGCGTCCAAATCGGCCCACGTGAGCCGCCGAAGTTCGTTGGTTTTGAGGCCGCATCCATAAAGCAGGGCGATTAGAAGCTGGTCCCGCAAGCACGCCGCGGCTTCGAGCAGTTGGGCGATTTGATTCCGGTCGAGGTGTTCGGGCAGGCGCTGCTTGGTCCGTGGTCCTCGCCGCTGATTCAACGCGTCGAGTCCGGCAAGTTTGTCGAAGATCGTCCGCAGGACTGATACGTTCATCGCGGTCCAGTGCCAGGTACAATAGTCGCTGCCCAGGGTGCGCAAATAGGCATGGAGGTCGTGGGTTGTGATTGCACAGGGCGGTTTTCCGGCAAACCGCGAAAAAGCCCGTACGATCTGCCGGTAAAAGAGCAGGGTGTTGCGGGCGTAGCCATGACTCCGCAAGCGGAGCTGAAGGACGCGCCAGAAGGCAGGCCAAGAGTCGTGACCGAGGGTTACCGGAATGCGACGGCCGGTCGGACGCTTCGCCGGGCGGGCGCGGAGGCCGGGATAAAGATGGATGGCCTTGCTATTCATTATTTTACGCGGCGGATGACCAACCCCAAGCGCCGGGATATGACTGCGATCACGACCGAGACAAATCCGGCGATTCGTAATCGATGAGGCGCGTGAGCCGAACATGTCACTTGCGCGAGCCATGTTCGCGGCTCGCCGGGAGGCTCGCCCTCCCTCCTGATAAGCTGATGGGAGGGCGAGGCTCCTGCCGAGCCGATGATAATGCCGGGACTTTTGTCGGACAAATCTATGGTTGGTGTGATTGGGAGCTTGAGTGGAGTGGACGGCGGCTCGGACTCAAGCTTTGGTGCTTCTATTTGCCCAGCAAGCCGGTCCAGCGGACTGGCTACCCCGTAAGGTCCGTTCTTTACGACATGCGTATAGATCATGGTGGTGTTGAGGTCCTCGTGCCCTAACATTTCCTGGATGGTGCGTATGTCGGTTCCGGACTCCAGCAGGTGCGTAGCGAAGCTGTGGCGGAGGGTGTGCGTTTTGACGTGCTTGTTGATGCCGGCTTCGCG
This sequence comes from uncultured Verrucomicrobiota bacterium, assembly GCA_964470065.1. Taxonomy (GTDB): domain Bacteria; phylum Verrucomicrobiota; class Kiritimatiellia; order CAIVKH01; family CAIVKH01; genus CALMUP01. The sequence continues at coordinate 126,810 of CAYYAR010000003.1, forward strand.
GGCGGCTTTGCGAACAGCGCGCTGAAGAATATTAGGATAAAGATGCCAGCGCCGCGTGATGCCGGAGCGCGGGTCTTGCGATAAAACATCGGAAGGGAAAATAAACTGCCAGTGCCAGCTCCACGGCAACTTGGGGTATTTGCGCTCCAAGTCATAGGGCAGTTCCACGGAGCCGTATCCGGCGGCCAGATCGGCATCATGGATTTTTTTCGCCCGCGCGATTTGGGCCTCCAGCTCCGGAATCAAAATACGCGGAAGCACCGCGACGCGATCCTTTCCGCTCTTGCTGTCGCGCACCACGATCTGCCCGCGCGGGATGTCGATATCTTTGACTCGCAATCGCAGGGCTTCGATCACCCGCATGCCCGTGCCGTACATCAAGCGACCCAGTAAACTCTGGACACTGGTCAGGCGCGACAAAATATCCGTCACCTCCTCAACCGTCAGGACGGCGGGTAGGCGTGGCGGTCGCTTGACCCACGCGACATCGCCCAAATCCCCGAGATCGATTTCCAACACATGTTTCTTGAGTTCAACATGTCGTTCGCCTGCTATTGTAAGTCATTGATGTGCAACAGTTGAGTTTTCGATCGGAGTCACTTTGGGTGTCTCATGCTATGTGGCTTTGTATGGCGACCAGCTGATCTACGGCATCGTCCGTTGGCGTAGTTGATGGCTCGCGGCATCCGGCCGCATCGCGGCGGCCCATTGTGGGCGCTTTCGGTGTTGGGCTCTCGGTCGCGGACACGAGTCCAGCGACCGTTCGCCCGCCGTGAAATCGCCGCAAACTGGGCCTACCGCGACGCTCATTTCGCGTGCCGCGAAATGACCGGATGCCACTCGCACGCACGCATCTATCCGCCGCCGACGGCGGATAGATGAAGAACGCATCAACAACCGTATTCTCCGCAAGCTGA
>CAYYAR010000004.1:0-120495 GCA_964470065.1 uncultured Verrucomicrobiota bacterium
CGACCCCTGGATCGATACATCAATCACTTACAACAAATCACACCCCAAAAATGGGCAATGTCCTGGGAATTTGATAAAAGGATCTAAATGATGATGACGGTGTTGATGGGTTGGTTGGCCGTTGGCCTGGCGCTGCTTTACTTCGGCGCGGAAGGCTTGGTACGAGGCGCTTCCAGCATCGCGATCAGGCTGGGTATTACCCCCCTGGTGGTCGGCTTGACGGTGGTGGCGATGGGAACGAGCGCGCCTGAAATGGTGGTCAGCATCAAGGCGACCCTTGCCGGACAAGGCGATATAGCGCTGGGCAACGTAATCGGATCCAATACGTTCAACATCGCGGTCATTCTTGGACTCTCCGCCCTGATTCGTCCCATGGCGGTGAAGGTTCAACTGATCCGTTTCGATATGCCATCATGATCGGGGTCAGCATCTTGTGCCCCCTTTTATTCATGGATCAACGGTTAAATCGCGTCGAATCGGGCCTTCTTTTCGCCGGAATCATGGCCTACACGGCGATCAATGTGATCATGGCACGAAGAAAAACCGATCGCGATGCGGCAGACGAATTTGCCGGCGGCACGCCACATCTTTCCCGGCACATATTGTTGGACCTGCTCTGGATTGGCGGCGGATTGGTTCTGCTGGTGAAAGGGGCGAGGCTGTTGGTCGATTCCGCCGTCCAGTTGGCTCGTATTTGGGAGGTGCCGGAGGCCGTGATCGGCTTGACGATCGTCGCGGCGGGAACCAGCCTTCCGGAGTTGGCGACCTCGGTGGTGGCGGCCGTTCGCAAACAGGATGATATTGCAATCGGCAACATCGTCGGATCGAACGTGTTTAATATTCTGGCCATACTTGGCGCGGCCGGACTGGTTATTCCTTTCGGTGCCGGAGGCGTTGGCAAGGTGGATTACGGATTGATGATTGGAACGGCCGTGCTGCTTCTTCCGTTGATGTTGACCGGCATGCGACTGGGGCGACGCGAAGGATTCATGCTGCTTTGTCTTTACACCGGCTATCTCTGGTGGCTGTGGCCATGACCGTTGCACGTTGATCACCGGTGCCGGCGCGTAGTTTGTCGCTGGTCCTAATCGCGCATCCGCGTCACCTCCAACCACGGCGCTTCCCATCGCCGGGCTCGTAGGCGGTCCTTGTATTCCTGCCCGTCCACATCGTTCGCCGTGCGCACGATGATGCCCATGACTTGAACGCGCTGAATACTGGCCAACTTGTCGCGCCACTCCGACGCCGCCTTGGCCGATAGGCGGCCGATGACATGTCCGTCCTTGGTTGCGATGTTCACGGTGTACTCGCTGCGCGACAGCGTGACTTCGTCGCCGGGATGCAGGGCGGCGAGATGGTTGTGCACGGCGTTTGTGGAATGACGAACGCCGGCGTAGTCGATGAAAATATCCTCGAGTCCGAGTAATGCGTAATCGCGGGCGATAACACCTTCATCCAGGCTCATCGCTTCCTCCCGCGCGATGACCGAGGGACCGGACAGTTCCCCGGCGAACGGATGTCGCACATCTTTCCGTACAGAAACCGACAGGCTGTCGCGTGCCCGCGTCATGCCGACGTAGAAGGCGCGCCGCTCTTCTTCGCGGCTGTCGGCGTTGCTCATGGACCAGTCGCCGCCGAGCAATACATGCGGATACTCGGTACCCTTCGCGGCATGCACCGTGCGCAACACAATGCCATCGCCCCACGTTTCGTCGCGCCGGCGCTGGCTCAGCGATTCGTACAAGTGATCCACGATGACCGGAGCGGAAACCGGTTCGTCACCCGCCTCGCTCCGCCACTCGTTCAGCCATTCGCGCAGCAGGCGGATCCATGGATTGTTGGTGTTGCGCGGGATCATCGCATCCAGTTGCCTCACGTTGAGAGCTTCGCCTCGCAGGGTCGAAAGCGAGTCGATAAATGCGCGGACTTCGCGCAACCGGTGCAGAGGCGGAACCTTCTGCCGGTCGAGCGACCACGACACCGGAATGCCCGCCGCTTCCGCCGCCGCCCGCACGAGGGCCAGATCCTGTCGATGCCGCGCGAGCACGGCGATGTGATCCCAGCGTTTCACGCCCAAGCTGCGCAACCGCTGCATTTCGCGGATCATCGACGCAGCTTGCCCGCGCATTCCGGGCACGGACACCACGGCGACCCGTCCGCGCGTTTCCGGATCCGCGGCGCCAAACACGCCGCCAGGGTGAAGCAATCCACGGCCCTGATCGATGCGGATCGGGTGCGCGGTCTTCATGCGGTCGCGATTGCGGGCGATCACCTGATTGGCGGCCTCGATGATGTACCGGGTCGAACGGTAATTTTCAACGAGATAGGCCGCTTCGGCTCCGTAATCTTCCTGAAAGCGACGGATAAATCCGACATTAGCCCCGCGGAAGGTGTAGATGTTTTGATCGTCGTCTCCGACGGCCAGCACGGTCAACTTGCGGTCGGTGTCGTCGATCGTCCGTCCGGCGATGGCGCTGACGAGTTCGTATTGCGGCTCGTCGATGTCTTGATATTCATCGACGAGGATGTGCTCGAAACCCGCGAGTAAACGATCACGGATATCGTCCGGTTCCATGCCGGGCGGAACCGTCTCCTCCTTGAGCAGCGCCACAGCATCCGTCATCATGCGGTCGAAATCCGGCGGGGCGTTCTCCGTGCTTTCCGCCCACTGCCGGGCGGACTTGCCGAGCAGGCGTAGCGCGAGCCCATGATACGTCGACACGATGACGCCGCGGGCATCCGCGCCAACGAGCGCAGCGAGACGGGAACGCAATTCCGCCGCCGCCTTGTGGTTGAAGCAGCACACGAGAATGGCCGACGGTTTCACGCGGCGCACGCGCAGCAAGTAGGCGACCCGGTGCACGACGACGCGCGTCTTGCCCGCGCCGGGACCGGCGAGAATCAGCATGTTACGGCGCGGCGAGGCGGTGACGATGCGGATCTGATCCTTGTTGTTCAAGGCGTCGACGATGGTCCGGTAGGATCGCTCGGTGGTGGCCAACTCGATCAGTCCGCGTTGTCCGCGGAAAAACAGGGTGATGAACACCTCCCTCGGCACGCTGAAATATGACACGACGAGCCGGAGAGCCTCATCGATCTTGCGCAACGCGGCTTGCGCGTAAGCGTTCATGACGTGCACCTGGAAAATGCGTTCCTTGTAATGCAGTTCCAGCGCCTCGTAATTTTCCTTCGTGTACCGTTGCGCGACCATGTCGGGGAGGACTTTGATGGCCATCGCGGACCTGAAAATCGAGAGGCCCTGTTGCAGGACGATCACGCCTTGCTCGTGGAGGAACATCAGTCCGCGTTCGACGGCGGCCAGCGGTTCGCGCACTTCCGCCCGCAAAACGAGATCGCGCATAAGGGCGTCGACCATCTCCTCGAACGAAAACGAAACCAGCACATCCTTGCGCGCGGCGGTTCCGGGCGGAATCTTTTGCATCAGGGCATCCAACAACGCGCGGGCGATCCGGCCCCGGCGATCGGCGAGTTCAGCCACCTGCGTCCATGATCGCTTGATCCGCACGCGGTATTGATCCCGCGCCACGGACCGCAGGTCGATGCTGCCGGACTGTCCGCCGAATCCCCGTCCATCCTCGCTCATGCTGCGCAGTAACTTGCGGACGAGTTCGGGAGATGACGCCACGCCCCGCGCTTCCATTTCCGCGCTAATCAGCCGCGCATTCAGCGGCAGCCAATGTTCCGGGTCCGGTTCCAATTCCGCCATGAGCGCAATGAGTGCCTGGTCCGCCGCGAGCGCCCCTTGCAGGCGTACAACGGAATGGTCGGCGACCTTGTAACTCACATAGGCCGTGAGCAGGGTGTCCTTCTTCAAGATGCCGGTTTGCATCATGGTGTGCAGAATGTTCAGCACCTTCGCGCTGACATATTCAACGCTGCGCCCCTCGCGGATCACGTGCGATGGCGCGCCTTCGCGGTGCTGCAGATAACCGCGAAACTCCGGCAGCAGGGCGATCTCGTCCACCGTGATGCTTTCGTTCCGGTCGGCATCCATCAGTTCGCGCAGAATGGCCAGCCACATGGCGGCCTGTCCCGCGCTTAACTCCATCGCCGCGATTTTTTTCTCCGCCTCTTCCATGGACTGCACCAACGGCTTGGCCTGAATCACGTGCGTCTGGTTTTCGTTGCGCTCGATCAGGCCGGCCCGCTCCAGCCACGAGATGGCGGTGCGAACTTTGGTGTCGGCCATGCGGTCGTCGGCCTCGAAGCCGGTTTCCACATCCTCATCGCGTAGCAGTTCGCCGGTGGTGATGACCACTTCATCGGTGGAGCGCTGGCGGGCGGCTTTGCGTAGGCCGCGCAGGATTTGCGCGATGTCGTTGCGGCTTAGCTCCGAGTACGCGCCGAGGCGGAACTGCCGTTCGCAGTCCTCCTCGCTGTAGAGCAGGATGCAATCGGCCTGCTCCCGGTCGCGTCCGGCCCGGCCCGCTTCTTGTAAATAATTTTCCAGCGAACCGGGCGTGTCACCGTGAATCACCGCGCGCACATTGTCCTTGTCGATGCCCATGCCGAACGCGTTGGTCGCGCAGATTACCTGCACATCGCCGGCGAGAAATGCCTCCTGGATGCGCCGTTTCTCCGGCGGGGTCAGGCCGGCGTGAAACGCGGCGGACGCCCAGCCGCGCTCGCGCAAAAATTGATCCGACTCCTCGGCCAGCGCCCGCGTGGTCCGGAAGACCACGGCGCATCCGTTCTCCCGGCCCGGTTCACCGAGGCGCTCGCGCAATAGTTCATCGATGCGGGGCAGGCGTCCGTGCGCGCCGACGGTCTGCACTTCGAAGCGCAAATTGTCGCGCTCCACGCCGCCCTGATAACGCGCGAGTTCGTGGCCGGTCTCGCGCTTGAAGTATTCGATGATTTCCCCGACCACGTCCGGCTTCGCGGTGGCGGTGAAACAGGCGACCGGCGGAAGCGGCGCTTGTTGCGCTTCCGCGAGCATGCGCATGAAGCGCCCGACGAACAGGTAATCCGTGCGAAAGTCGTGGCCCCATTTCGACAAGCAGTGCGCTTCGTCCATCACCCAGCAACCGATGTCGCGATTGGCGAGGGCTTTCCGGACAGACACGTTGCGCAGTTGTTCCGGCGAGACGTACAGGATAGCCAAGTCGCCCATGGCGGTGCGGCGGAGCACATCCCCGCGTTCGGGCAGCGTCAGCATGCCGTGCAGCGCGGCGGCGTTGTCCATGCCGGTGCGGCGGATCAGTCCGTCGACTTGATCCTTCATCAGCGCCTGGAGCGGCGACACGACGACGGTGAGTTGACCGAGGCGCACGTTGCGGGTCAGCGCCGGCAACTGGAAGCAGAGCGATTTGCCTCCACCGGTGGGCAGGATGGCGAGCAGCGATTCATTGCGCATGCCCGCTTGAACCACCGAACGTTGCAAGCTGGAGCCATCCGGAGCGGGCGGTTCTGCGCGGAATGCGTCGAAGCCGAAGAATTTCTTCAGTTGTGTTTCGGGGTTGAACGTTTCCGCGCAATAGTGGCAGTCCGGATGGTCGCACGGCGTATCGCGCAGGGTGGACAGCAATGTGGCAGTCTCCGGGAAGCGATGACGGACCCAGGGCGGCAGGACCGAGCGCGCGCCGCTGACCCGCAGCCAACTCAGCGCATAGGCCAGCGCCCAACGTTGCTCGTCGCGGACGTCATCGCTCCAAGTCCAGTGATTGAGCGCGGTGGCGCAGACGTGGTCCGCGCAGGCGTTTTTGATGTCGGGTGCGCGGTTCCGGTTGGCGGCGTGGGCGGCGGTTAGGAGTCGCCATCCTTTCGCCACGCGTTGGTCGATGCTTTGCGCAAGAGCGGCGTCAATGGGGTTTATGATTTCCGGGGCGCGCGCGAATAAATCCTGCAGGGATGCCGTTTCATCCTTCAGCAGGATCGAGGCGAGGCGCGCATCGAGGAGTGGATCGTTTTTGGATTGCGGGACGAGTTTGTAATCTTTCACCAGCCGGTGGTAGGGATTTTCCGGGAAACAAACCGGCGAGAGGAGGAGCGTGTCGGCGACGGGAAGTTTCAGCAGGGCCAGATCCGGCGCGAGGCGTCCGAGCACGGGGAGATCGTGATCGACGATGTTGTGGCCGGCCACGCCGACGGCGTGTGAGGCCATCCGGTCCAGCGCCGGGCGCGCCTTGGCGAGGCAGTCGGGCCCTGTTGTGGAAATTTCCGTGCCGTCGTGTAGCGCGGCCAGTTTGAACACCCGTCCGTCGATATCCGTTTCGAGGTCGAGAAACATCCATCGCGTGGTTATGTCATCGGATTTGTCCGCCATGCCGGTTCAGATTAGCATGCCGGGGTTTGAAGCGAAACCGCTTATGTTTACAGCCGAAGTGGTTTGAGGCATATTAGCCGCATGAGTTCCGGTCAGTCATGGCGCGATGCGCAACAGGGGGAGCGGCCGCTTCAAATCGCCGGAGCCATCAATGCCTACAGCGCCATGCTGGCGGAGCGCGCGGGGTTTCGGGCGTTGTATGTTTCGGGCGCGGGCGTGGCGAATGCCTCGTTTGGGTTGCCGGATCTTGGATTTACCACGCTGGAGCAAGTCGCCGAAGACGTGCGGCGGATTTCCACTGCGACTTCGCTGCCGTTACTCGTCGATATCGACACCGGCTGGGACGAAGATCTTTTCAGCGGGCGAACGATGAAGGTGATGCACGAGGCCGGTGCGGCGGCGGTGCACCTTGAAGATCAGGTCAGCATGAAGCGTTGCGGGCACCGGCCGGGCAAGAAGTTGGTTTCCTCGGAAGAGATGGTCGCGCGCGTGGAGGCGGCGGCGAAAACGAAACCGGATCCGGCGATGGTGCTGATGGCGCGCACGGATGCGGCGGCGGGCGAGGGGATAGAGTCGGCGATCGAGCGTTCGCTGGCTTATGTGAAGGCAGGTGCGGATATGATTTTTGCCGAGGCGCTGACCACGCTCGACGAGTACCGCGCCTTCACGGCGCGCGTGAAGGTTCCCGTGCTGGCGAACATCACCGAATTCGGCAAGACGCCGATGTTCACGGTGGATGAATTGAGGGACGCCGGTATTGCGATGGCGCTGTATCCGCTTTCCGCGTTTCGCGCGATGAGCGCCGCGGCGCGCGATATGTATGCGGCGATCCGGCGCGACGGCACGCAAGCAGCGGTGGTCGCGCGCATGCAAACCCGGGCGGAGCTTTACGAGGTTTTGAATTACGCGAAGTATGAGCAGCAGGCGGATGCAAAGTTGAATCCGTAAACCATAGCGAAAGGAGCGCAATCATGAGCGATTTCTCCAAGGGCTTGGCCGGCATTGTGGCCGGGCAAACGGCGGTGGCGATCATCGATGAGGCGGGGGGTGGTTTGCAGTATCGTGGCTACCGCTTGAGCGATTTGACCGGGCAATGCTCGTTCGAGGAGGTGGCTTATCTGTTGTTGAAAGGGATATTGCCGGATGCCGCCGCGCTGAAAACCTATCGCGAGCATTTGGCCTCGGAGCGTGATTTGCCGGCGGCGGTGCGCGCGGTGCTAGAGCAACTTCCCGCATCCGCTCATCCCATGGATGTGCTGCGGACGGGTGTTTCGGCCCTCGGATGCGTCGAGCCGGAAGGCAAGTTGCGCGATCAGCAGGCGGTGGCGGACAGGTTGCTGGCGAGTCTGGGTTCGATGCTGATGTACTGGTATCGCTTCGCTCATGCGGGAGAGCGTATCGACACCACGCCGGGCGGGCATTCGATCGCCGAACATTTTTTGTATTTGCTTCACGGCAGAAATCCTGACGAAGCGCATCGGAAGGCGCTGGATGTGTCGCTTATTTTATATGCCGAACACGAATTCAACGCGTCGACCTTCACCGCCCGCACCATTACCTCGACCATGTCCGATTATTACTCGGCGGTGGCGGGGGCGATTGGCGCGTTGCGGGGACCGTTGCACGGCGGGGCGAACGAAATGGCGATGGAGTTGATCTCCCGCTTCAAGAATGCGGACGAAGCGGAGAAGGGGATCATGGAGGCGCTGTCAAGGAAAGACAAAATCATGGGCTTCGGCCATCGCGTGTACAAGCATTGCGACCCGCGTTCGGACGTCATCAAGGTGTATGCCGACCGGCTTTCGCGCGGCGATGAAGAGGGCAAGCGGATGTTTGGCGTGGCGGAGCGGATTGAGCATGTCATGCGCCGCGAGAAGAAGTTATTTCCGAATTTGGATTTTTACAGCGCGATCGTCTACCACCGTTGCGGGATTCCGACGCCGCTGTTCACGCCGCTGTTTGTGATGTCGCGCGTGGCCGGCTGGTCGGCGCACATCTTCGAGCAGCGCGCCGACAACCGCATCATCCGGCCGATGTCGGAGTATATCGGCGAAAAGCCCCGGGATGTGCCGGCGTTGGCCGCGCGGTAGATGTTGACGGTGCCGGTGCGATGAACTGGTTTACATGGTGATGCCTGACGGCAGTCAGTTTGCTCGAACCAAGGACGCATTCGTCCCCGTTGGTGGAGAGCGTGATCAGCGGTCGGGTGCGGGATGTTTTAATTGCGCGCCATGACAAACCGGTGGCGCGTTTGCAGGCGGCACGGCCAACGGGCATTTAACGTTTCGAGGGCGATCGAGCGCATCAAGCCGGTGATGGCGAAATTGTGTGACGTAAAAGCATGAGGCTTTTGCTGGATGCCCGGGTCGCGTTGTGGACGCTGACCGATGATAAAAATTTCAGTCCGCGAGCACGAAGCTGCTAGCCCGCGATCGTCGGTTGCTGGCATAAGGAATGATGGTTGAGTTTGTTCAGGAGAAAAGCATGAGCGCAGCGATTTCCAATATCCGTCCGCCAGCCGATGAGGCGCTGGTGCAAGTGGCCGATTATATTTTAAGCACAAGGATTACCAGCGAGGAGGCGTTGCGGACGGCGCGGCATTGCCTGCTCGACAGTATCGGTTGTGCCATCCAGGCGCTGGATTATCCGGCGTGCATGAAGATGCTCGGGCCGGTGGTGCCGGGGGCGGTGATGGCAAACGGGGTGCCGGTTCCGGGCGTGAAGGAGCGGCTGGATCCGGTGCGGGCGGCGTTCAACTGGGGGACGTTGATTCGTTGGCTCGATTTTAATGACACCTGGCTTGCCGCGGAGTGGGGACACCCCTCCGATAATCTCGGCGGGATTTTCGCGCTGGCCGATTATCTCGACCGGAATGTCCGGCCGGTTGGCCTGGACGAAGTGTTGGTGGCGGCGATCAAGGCGCACGAAATTCAGGGTGTGCTCGCGCTGGAGAATAGTTTCAATCGCGCCGGGATGGACCATGTGATTCTCGTGCGTATTGCCACGACGGCGGTGGCGGCGGGTATGCTCGGCGCGAGCCGCCAGCAAATCATCAACGCCGTGTCCAACGCGTGGGCGGATGGCGGTGCATTGCGGGTGTATCGCCATGCGCCGAATACCGGTTCGCGCAAGTCATGGGCGGCGGGCGATGCCACGAGTCGCGGGGTGTGGCACGCATTTAACGCGATGCGCCACGAGATGGGGTATGAGGGCGTGCTGACCACCAAGACCTGGGGATTTCAGGATGCGCTGATGCGTGGCAAGGCGATCACGCTGGCCCGACCGCTGGGTTCCTATGTCATGGAGAATGTCCTGTTCAAAATATCATTTCCGGCGGAGTTTCATGCCCAGACGGCGGTCGAAGCCGCGTTTGCGCTTCACTCCAGCGTTGCGCCGCGACTTGGGGACATAGAACGGGTGGAGCTCACAACGCACGAGTCGGCCGTCCGCATCATCGACAAGCGGGGACCGCTGCACAATCCGGCGGACCGCGACCACTGCCTGCAGTACATGACAGCCGTCGGTCTGATATACGGTCAGTTGACGGCCGGGCATTACGAGGACAAGGTGGCGGCGGATCCGCGCATTGATGCGTTGCGTGATAAGATGGTGGTCGCGGAAGATAAAACCTTCAGCGCCGACTATCTGGACGCGGAAAAGCGGTCGATTGCCAATGCGTTGCAGGTCTTCTTCAAGGACGGCACCCGCACGGATCGGATCGAGGTGCATTATCCCATTGGCCATCGTCGGCGCCGGTCCGAGGGGATTCCTGAACTCCTTAAGAAATACCGGGCCAGTCTCGCTTCCCGGTTTAGCAACGAACAAATCTGTTCCATTGAGAAAGCGTGCCTCGAAGGCGGTGACCAGGCTCGAATTTCCGCCTTGATCAGTCAAACCTGCGGCGCCTCCTGATCGATCGCATTTCTTCCGGCTGTATGTTGCGCTTTACCCGATGCAGATGCCAACGTTGCTTTATTTGATTAAGTTGTTGTATATGAGGCATATGCAGCATTTGCGTCAACTGTCTGTCCCCGTGAAAATGCCATGCTTTATATATATCAATTATTTAAAAATGATAATATAGGTTATTGACATATATATCAGTATTTGCAAACTGATAATATGGATAACGAAATCATGGCCATGCTTCACCGCTTCGACTTCGATGCTGGAAGCGTAGCCATGCTTCCGCCGGTATGGCGGTCTTTGCGGGCACGTTCCCGCCACATCGCGGATGTTCGTTTACGGGAGGCGAAACTTTCCGGTCTGGAATCCGCCGACTTTATCCGGGCGGCGAAACGGGCCGACCTCATGGCAGCGGGCGACGTGAATGAGCGTGGCTTCCAGCTGCTTTTCGAGGAGGCGGGTGGATCAGGGGTGTTGGACGGCGAGTCGGTGGTGGCGGTGTTGACCGTTCTTCACGGCGACGATCGGGAGCGGTTCGTGCATCCGGCGCACCGGGCGCTCTTGATTCATGCCTCCGCCATCAAACGTCAACTCTTCCATGAGCGGACGCAGGCACTGGCGCTGATCCTCGTTCAGTGGCACATGCGGCGGAAGGGATATGTGCTGTTTGATCATCTGGAGATTTTGCGCATGGGGGGTGTTCCCGGCGGCGAAGATGCGGCCAGTCTTCTCGCGTGGTTGAAACTCATCCATCGTGCGCGCGAGGCATTTCTGGACGAATGCGGATCCGGCGGCGAGGCAAGCGGCTTGCCGGAGGCGCTGATCCATGCCATGCGCCGTTACAATACGCGCCAGCGTCAACTCCTGGTCTCCCTGCTTGAGCAACCCGATGTGGAATATGTGATCGAGGAGTATCAGGCCGCGCGGCACGTGGCTTATGCAACCGCCCGCGCCGATTTGTACGAACTTCGCGACGCCGGACTGTTGACGGCGAAAAAGCGGGGCAAGTCGTGGATCTTCCGGGCCACCATCGATCTCCGCGACCGCTTGGCCAACCGGGGCGCGCCCTACCTGCGACCGGCCTTGCCGGAAGAGCCCGGGAGCGCCGATTGGCGCGTTTGGTGAAGAGCGGCGAGGCCGGCCCGCCCATGCTTAAAACAACTGGCGAATCTTCTGGGCCAGATCGGTCGGGCTGAAGGGCTTTTGGATAAAGTGCACGCCCTCTTCAATCACGCCCTGTTTGTTGATGAAGTCGGAGGTGTAGCCCGACATGAACAGCACTTTCATTCCGGGCCGGGCGGCAATGATTTTTTGCGCCATCTCCCGGCCGTTCATTTCCGGCATGATGACGTCGGAAAGCAACAGGTGGATCTTGCCGGTGTGTTCCTTGGCCAGGGCAATGGCCGAGGAGGGCACATCGGCCGTCAGCACCGTATAACCGAGCGACTGAAGCATCTGTTCGATCATGTTCAAAATCGATGATTCATCTTCCACCACCATGATGGTTTCCGCGCCTTGGGACGCATTGGCAGCGAGGCCCGTCGTCTTCACGAGGGCCTCCTCTTTCACGGCGGCGCGCGGCAAGTAGAGCGAAAACGTCGTGCCGATGCCCGGTTCGCTGTACACATTGATAAAGCCCTTGTTCTGGCGCACGATGCCATACACGGTCGGCAACCCGAGACCGGTTCCTTTGCCTTTGGTCGTGAAAAAGGGCTCGAAAATAACCCGCACGGTTTCCTTGTCCATGCCGCAACCGTTGTCGCTGACGGACAACACGACATAGCTCCCGGCCTGGATATCCGTGCGGTCCGCGGCATCCTCCGTGGAGAAGAAGGCGACATCGGCCTCGATACTGATCCGGCCGTTGTGCTCAATCGAGTCGCGGGCATTGACGCAAAGGTTGACCAGCAGTTGATCCACCTGCGATGGATCGATGAGGACATGCAGCGGTTGTGCATTTGGCGCCCAGGCCAGTTCGACGGATTCGCCGATCAACCGGCGCAACATGCCGAGCATGCCATCGATGGTGATGTTCAGATCGATGAGTTTCGGGGCCACGGTTTGTTTTCTCGCGAATGCCAGCAACTGGCGCGTAATACCGGAGGCGCGCTCGGCGGCATTTCTGATCTCTTTCAGGTCCCGGCCGAAGCGCTCGTCGCCCTTCAGTTTGGCCATGGCCATATCGGTGTATCCGAGAATCACGCTGAGCATGTTATTGAAATCGTGGGCCACGCCGCCGGCAAGGCGTCCGATGGCCTCCATTTTCTGGGCCTGGGTCAATTCCGACTGCAGCCGTTCCCGCTCCGCCTCGCCCTCCTTGCGCGGGGTCAGGTCGCGAACGAAGGCGCTGAAGGCCGACCGGTCGCCGATTTTCATGGGCGAGATGGCCAGTTCGATTGGAAACTCGTGTCCCGTGCGGTCCAGCGCGGTCAACTCAAGGCGTTGGTTAAGCACCGGACCCTCGCCGGTGCTCAGGTATTTCTTCATGCCGGCCGTGTGAGCATCGCGGTATTTGTGGGGAATAATTGTTTCGCTGAGTTTCAGGCCAAGAACTTCCTGGCGTGGCCATTTGAAGATGATTTCGGCTTGCTTGTTCCAGTCGACGATTGCGCCTTCCTCGTTGATGATGATCACGGCATCGAGTGACGTGTTGATGACCTGGCGATTGATGATGTCCTTCTCGCGCAACGATTCCTCGGCGCGCACCTTCTCCGTGATTTCCTGAATCGTTCCGTGGGAGACCAGCGGCTTGCCACCGGCATCGAATTCCGTTTCGCAGCGTTCTTCGACATGTTTGATCCTGCCGTCCGGCATCATCAGTCGGTGGATGATTTGATAGGGCGTCCGGGTTTCCAGTGAACGGGTATAGGCTTGATTGACTACCGCGCGGTCATCCGGATGAATCGCATCAAGAAAAGCCTCGTAGCTCGCACCGAATGCATCCGAATCGAGCTCAAATATGCGGAAGACTTCTTCCGACCACGAGAGGTGATTGCGGGTCAAATCCAGCTCCCAGCTGCCGATCCGGGCAATTCGCTGGGCCTCGGCCAGCCGTTCGCGGCTGGCCGACAACTCGGCGGTGCGCTCCTGCACCCTGATTTCGAGCGTGGCGTTCATCTGGCTCAGGGAGTCGAGCGCCTGTTTGCGTTGATCGGCCATGATGTTGATTTGCGCGGCCGCATCCGCGAATTCGTCGGTTCCCTGAATGGTGACCCGGTGGGAAAAGTCGCCGGATGCGTAGTAGCCGATTCCGCCCGAAATGATGTTCAAGCTGCCGATCACGCGGCGGACCAACAGAGCGGAGATCCAGGCGAAGAAGAGCAGCGGAACAATCAAGCCGAGGAAGAGGGTGCGATCGGCTTTATTACCGATTCTGGCCACCGATGCCTGGTTATCCATCAACTGACTATTGGCCCGTTGGTGCACGTCATTGATGGATGTTTCCAGAAGAAGTTCGGCGCGCGGGGCGGCCTCGGTGACCAGCCGGGTGGTGGCGCCGACGAAATCAACCGATAGATTGGCCAGCACGAATTTCCAATCCTCTAGCAGGACGCTCAGCTCTGTTAGCATGGGCGTCATCCAGGGGACATCGAATGCCCGCAACCGCCGGTTGCGTTCCGACACGATGGCCACCATGCTGTTAATTTCATCGCGGACGGATGCCGGCACCGGTTCGCTGATGTTGTCATCAAGAAGGCCCTGGCTCAGCAGGGTGAATTGGCGATGCAGGTAGTCCAGGTCATCCCGGAGCAAATCGACCTCCTCGCTGACTTCCCATGTGCGGGAGAAGGCCTCCAACCGGTCGTTTCTTTCCTCGCGTCCGAGCAGGCCGGAAATAATACCTGCCACCGCAATCAAGATGAAGACCAGGAGGGCGGCAAGCACCCGCGCTTGAAATCCCCCAATGCCCGGCTTTGGTCGGCGGTCATCCATGGTTATTCAAGCGGATACCCCTCCGCGCCGGGGAGGAGGCCATTTACGCTGATTACGCGAACATTGTCCGGCATGATCCCATCTTCCACCAGGGCCAGCGCGCCCGGGATCGCATTCACCAGGGCCAGCGCCAGTCGACGATCCGGCGCTTTGCGCGGCGGCCGGGTGGCACGGTGACTGAAAATCAACGAGGTCCAATAATGCTGGAACTGGGCTTCGGTCATGCCGGAAAGTTGCTCCACAAACACGCGCCGCGCCGGTGTATCTGCCGACTCGACGATCAATTCGATTCGTTCGCCGCTCGACCAGAATCGCCGCTGCCCCATCACCATTTCCCGGAGTGCAATCAAGGAAAGATCCGATTCCTTCACCGAAGCATTCGCCACCACGACCACGTTGGACGTGCGGCCGCCGGCTCGCGCTGGTGCGCCAGTTAAGACGATGACCCCGGCGACCAAGGCACATATAGCCCACGTCGTGCGGGTTACCATGTCATCACCGCCTGCAAGACCACCTCGCGCTTGTCTTCCTTGTCTTCCCATTCGGTGAGTATGTACTCGAGCTTCAGCGCCAGGTTCGGCGTCAAGTCCACTCTCATGCCGCCCAATGCCCGGTCCATGTCGGAATCACCATCGAATAGCGGATCGCCTTCTTCCAGGTCAATTCGTTCGACCCGCGCATAGGGCTTGAACATGGCGGCGGTGCCGGACTCCGCCAATCGCCAGGCCACTTGCGCATAGGCGCTCCAGCTCGAATACGTCCCGGGGTGCCCACTGATTTCGTGCATGGTGCGCACATACTCTACAATGATCTCCGGACGTTCGGAGGAGTATACGGCATGGGCGCCCACGGCGAGATAGTCCACATCATGCCTGAGATCCCACTCATACTTTTCGGCATAGGCAACGGTGCCGAGCTGAAGGCGCGGCAAAGTGGGTGGACGAATCAGAATGCCCGCCATTGGCATGAGCTGATGATTTTCCGGCCCGGGATGAGCGGAGTGGAGGTGATTCTCCGGCGCGGAGTCCGCATGATCATCCGCCATCGCGTCCACCGGTTCGGCCATGACGGAGCTGTCATGGCTGTGATGCGAATCGTCATCGCCGCCGCTCACGCCGGCCAGATAGCGCACGCCGGCATCCTCGAGGCCGGGAATGAATCCCTCGGCAATCAATCCGATGGCATGGTTTGGAATGAATGCGCTGTCAAACCCGACCATGATGGGGCGCCGCGTCGTGGTTTGCAGCCATGCCCCGTGATGGAAGGCGCTGTTCCACCAGGTTACCGGCACGTGAAAGCGCCCCAGCGACAGCTTTAGGTAATCGTTGTTCTCCCAGAATAGTTGCAGGCGCTCCACGCGGGTTTCCCACTCCGGGTCGGAGTTGATCGTGACTTCGAAAAAGCTCCCGAATCCGTTGCCAAAATCGGCCAGACCGTGCACCACCAGCTGGCCGATCGTGAATTTGTCATCATCGGCGCCGAGGGTGTCCTTGTAGGTCACATCGCCGAACAAGCCGAAGGACGAATCGATTTCGCCGGATTTTCTGCCTGCGCCGGCGGCGCCTTCCTGCCGGAGGTAGGCATCAACATCCGGATCGGCCCAGGAAGAGTTGCCGGTCTCGCCGGAGCCGGCGGATTCTGCGGCGGCGGGGCCTGGTAGGCCGGCGAGCAGCACCGCGAGACCTGTGATACGGAAGAGCAAGGTGAGAGGTGGACGCAGGAGCGTTGAACGTATTGTTTGCATGACCTTTGTGTGCCTCCGTCGATGCGTAAGTGATACGTTGTTCAGATGGTATTAGCAAATCTCAATTTGAGCGTCTATGTGTGCGGACGCATCGATCCCTCAAATAATTCTTTTTTCCAATGATTGGAAAAGCTAGCCTTTCATTTTTCCAATCATTGGAAAATACGAGGGATTCATTCATGCTGGAAGGAACATTTACCGCGATCGTTACGCCGTTCAACCGGAACGGCGAGGTGGACTATGCGCGATTTCGCGATTTGATCGAGATGCAGGTCAAGGGCGGCGTCACCGGGATTGTTCCGGTCGGCACCACGGGCGAGTCGCCGACCTTGAATTACGAAGAGCACAACAAGGTCATCGAATTCGCCGTGACCTGTGCGAACCGACGGGTCAAGGTGATCGCCGGCACCGGTGCGAACTCCACCGCCGAGGCGATCGAGTTGACAAAGCACGCCAAGTCGGCGGGCGCGGATGCGACGTTGCAAGTGACGCCCTACTACAACAAACCGAACAGCCAGGGCCTGATTCGTCATTTCAGCGCGGTGGCCGACCTCGGCTTGCCGGTGGTCCTCTACAATGTGCCGGGCCGGGCCGGCAAGGAAATCCCGGTGGAGGTCGTCGCGGAAATGGCCAGGCACCCGATGGTCGTCTCGATCAAGGAGGCGGCGGGAAGCGCCGACCGCGTGAGCCAGATCAAGAGCGTATGCGAGATCGAAGTGCTCTCCGGCGACGATGCGCTCACCCTGCCGATGATGATCCTCGGCGGCGTGGGGGTGATCAGCGTGGCGTCGAACATCATTCCCGCGGAAGTTTCGCGCATGGTCGCGGCCGCCCTCGCCGGCCGGTGGGACGAGGCGCGCAAGTTGCATTACCAGTATTACCGGGTATTCAACGACTTGTTTATCGATACGAATCCGGTGCCGGTCAAGGCCGCGCTGGCTATGATGGGCAAGGTCGAGGAAGTCTATCGCCTGCCGCTGTGCGAAATGACTGCCGCAAGCAAGGAAAAGCTCCGGAACACCCTCACCTCCGCTGGAATCCTGTAATGACGGACCCATTCACCATCACCAATGTCACGATCCTCGGCGCCGGCGGCCGCATGGGTAAAACCATTATCCGTTGCCTGACCGAAGGAGCGGTGCCGGGACTCAAGCTTTCCGCGGCGATCGACTTGTGGGATCATCCCGATCACCATAAGGAAGTCGCGCCCGGAGTGAAGCTGACCACGAACATCGCCGATGTGGTGGATGTTACGCAGGTGGTCATTGATTTTTCCTCCCATCATGGCACGGCCGGCAATGCCGAGCGACTGGCCGGCTGGGGTAAGCCGTGGGTGATCGGCACCACCGGGTTGTCGGCGGATGAAATTCTGCACGTGGAAAAGGCCGCCCACAAGATTCCCGTGGTGATGGCGCCGAACATGAGCCTCGGCGTGAACCTGCTGTTTGTGTTGCTGGAGGAGGCGGCGCGGTCACTCAAGGAAAAGGGATACGATGTGGAAATCGTCGAGCGGCACCATCGCCTCAAAAAAGATGCCCCGAGCGGAACGGCGCTGGGGCTGGGTCGTGCGGTGGCCAAGGGGCTGGACTGGCAACTCGACGACGTGGCCGTGCACGGCCGCGCCGGCATCAGCAAGGATATCCGGCCTGACAAACAAATCGGTTTTCATGCCGTGCGCGGCGGGGATTTTGTGGGCGACCACACGGTGATCTTCGCGACCAACGGCGAGAGCGTGGAGTTTTCCCACCGGGCGACCAGCCGCGACACGTTTGCCATCGGCGCCTTGCGCGCGGCGGCGTGGGTGGCCGGTAAAAAACCCGGCTTGTACTCGATGAAAGACGTTCTTGGTTTGTGACCGGAGCGGATCCAATCGAGGTCGGTCTTGGCTTCGGCTCGAACGAGGGTGACCGGATCGCCCACCTGCGCGAGGCGAAGCGGCGCGTGCTGGCGATTCCCGGTATCCGCCTGAAGGCGGCGAGCAGCTTGTACGAAACCGAGCCGGTGGGGGTGAAGCCGGAGTATCAGCACCTCAAGTTTCTCAATGCCGCGATGATTGTGTGGAGCTCGATTCCGCTGCTTGATGTGCATGCGCACCTGCTGGCCATTGAAGCCGGCATCGGCCGGGTGCGCACTGCGGATAAATTTGCGCCGCGCCCGCTGGATATAGATGTATTGTTTGCCGGCTCGCTCGTCATGAACACGCCGGCGCTGAAGCTGCCGCATCCGCAATGCCTGAAGCGGCGCTTTGTGCTGGCCCCGCTGGTGGAGATGGCGCCCGACCTGGTGTTGCCGACCACGCAGGTCCCGGTGCGGGAGTTGTTGCGCGATTTGCCCGGGCAGGAGCAAGTGTTCAAGCTGCCGGATGTATGGTGAGGGTGTCGCGATGCCGGGTCTGAAGTGGGCGGACAGAATCGACAAGCTCAACGACTGGACCGGTCGTTTTTCCGCCTGGCTGGTGCTTGCGGTGGTCTTGCTTGGCGCGTGGAATGCCGTGGCCCGCTACCTCTCCCGCTTCGCCGAGCTTCACATCAGCAGCAATGCCTATCTCGAGTTGCAGTGGTATATGTTCAGCGCGATTTTCCTGCTTGGCGCCGCCTACACGCTGAAGCGCGACGAGCATGTGCGGGTCGATATCCTGCACACGCGCCTGTCGCCGCGCACGCGCGCTAAAATCGATGTCGCCGGGATTCTTCTCTTTCTCATTCCGTTTTGTGTTTTCGTGGTGTGGACCTCGTGGTTTCCGGTGGCGAGCTCCTGGCGCATTCTGGAACGCTCGCCGGATCCGGGCGGACTGGTCCGCTATCCGGTGAAGACGCTGATCCCGGTCGCGTTTCTGTTGTTGCTGCTTCAAGCGGTAGCCAACTTGATCCGGCGCTTGGCCTTTCTGAGGGAGCACGGCCGTGACTGAACCTTACGAGTGGCTGGCCCCGGTCATGTTTTTGTTTGTGCTGGTCTTTATCTTTTCCGGCTTTCCGGTGGCGTTTGCCCTGGGCGGCACATCGCTCCTGTTCGCCGTGCTGGCGATCTTCTGCGGCATTCTCGATTGGCATTTTCTGCTCGCCATGCCCGAGCGGATTTTCGGGTTCATGTCGAATTACACCCTGTTGGCGATCCCGTTTTTTGTCTTCATGGGCACCATGCTGGAGAAGTCGCGGATCGCCGAGGATCTGCTCAAGACGATCGGGCAGTTGTTTGGTCCGGTCCGGGGCGGACTCGCCCTTGCGGTGGTGCTGGTTGGGACGTTGCTTGCCGCCGCGACCGGGGTTATTGGGGCCTCGGTCGTGGCCATGGGCATGATTTCGCTGCCGGTGATGCTCCGGTACGGTTACGCCAAGCCCTTGGCTGCCGGCGTGATTGCCGCCTCCGGCACGCTCGGTCAGATCATTCCTCCCAGCATTGTGCTGGTGGTGCTGGGTGATCAGCTCGGCGTTTCGATCGGCGACCTCTTCATCGGGTCGCTGGTGCCGGGCTTGATGCTGGCTGGCTTGTACGCCGTGTATGTTTTTACTTTTTCACTCGTGCGGCCGGCCAGTGCGCCCGCGCTGCCGGTCGCGGAGCACTTGAATTTTTCACGATCGACATTGGCCCGGGTGGTGAAGGTAATGATCCCGCCCCTCGCGCTGATTCTGCTTGTGCTTGGAAGTATTTTTTTCGGCGTGGCCACGGCCACCGAGGCCGGCGCACTGGGCGCCATGGGCGCGATGGTGCTGGCACTGCTGCATGGACGGCTCACGGTGGCCGGCGTCCGCGACACGTCGCAAAGCACCCTCCGCCTCACCAGCATGATCATGATGTTGCTGGTGGGTTCGGCGGCCTTCTCTCTGATTTTTCGCGGATTGAATGGCGACGTATGGATCGAGGACATGCTGGTGCAGTTGCCGGGCGGATTGATCGGATTCTTGATTTTGGTCAACCTGATGATTTTCATCCTCGGGTTCTTCATCGATTTCTTTGAGATTACGTTCATCATCCTGCCGTTGCTGTTACCGGCGGCGCGCGCGCTCGGGATTGATCCGGTGTGGTTCGGCGTGATGATCGGCGTGAATTTGCAAACGTCGTTTCTCACGCCACCGTTTGGCTTCGCGCTTTTTTATCTGCGCGGCGTGGCGCCCCCGGAATTAAAAACCCGGGATATCTACCTTGGCGTGCTGCCGTTCATCGGCCTTCAGGCGTTGATGCTGATCATCCTGGTCGTCTTTCCGGAAGTGGTCATCCGGCTGCCTTCGCCTTGATGGCTTTCTCGTGACGCGCCGCGCGGGCGGTGGTATGTTCCGCAGTTATGACAGATGATCGCGACATTTACCGCGGCGGAAAAAAAGCGGATGAGTTTGTCCCTCTTGCCGACGAAAAACGTGCGCCGCCGGTGCACCAACCTCCGCACCGCAAGGCGGTGCTGATTCTGGTCGGCATGGTTGCCGCGATGGTGGCCGTAGCGTTGTATATTAACTCGCTGGACGACGAGAGCGCCGGGACGGAAGACGGTGTGACCACCACGATCGCCGTGTCCGGCACCAACGAGGTAGCGGCCGGCGAGCTTCAACCGGGGCCGGAATTCGCCGCCATCGAATCCTTGATGGCGGATCTCGAGACCGGCGATCAAGCGGCGACGCCGGGTTTGTCGCCGCAAAAAATGGCCGAAGCCATGGCGTATGTTCGCTCCGCCCAGCAGTATGTGCGCGACCGGGATATGGACGCCGCCGAGCGCGAGGTCGGCAAGGCGCTGGTGGTCTGGCCGGACATGAACATCGCGATTCGTTTGCTCGGATCGATTTATACCCAGCGTGGACAATTCGACAAGGCGATCGGGCTGCTGGAGCGCTCGCTGGCACGCGAACCGTTCAGCGCCGAGACCCTGAACAATCTGGCCATTAACTACATGCAGAAGGGATTAATGGCCCGGGCGGAAGAGTCGCTGATGACGGCGTTGCAGATTCGTCCCGACTATGCGGTGGCCCACCTGAATCTCGCCTTTGTGCATCTGCGCATGAACCGGTATGACCTCGCCGCGGAAAACTTCGAACTCGGCCTGCGCCAGATGCCCAACAACGCCGGCGTGCTCAACAACCTCGCGGTTTGCTTGATCCGGATGGGCGATGTCGAAGGCGCGCGCGAGCACTTGAACAAGTTAATCAGTTCCGCCCCCGCATTGCCCACGCCGTATTTCAACATGGCGATCACCTACATCATGGACAACAACGAGGCGGAAGCATTGGCCTGGCTGCAACGCGGCGCGGATGCGAGTTCGGCGTCCCAGTTGCAATCGTTTCTTGCCGATCCCGATCTGGATCCGATCCGCCAAACCGAGGGCTTTAAGCAACTAGTCTCCGCACGTTTTCCGGATGTACCGTCACGAGTGGCACCACCATGAATCTAGAGGAAATACTCCAGCAAATTGCCGAAGGTAAACTCGATCCGCGCGAAGCGGCATCGCAATTGAGAAAGGATGCCTATCGCGATCTCGGCTTCGCCCGTATCGACGTCGACCGCTCGCGCCGGCGCGCGTTTCCCGAGGTGATTTATTGTCCGAACAAAACGCCCGGGCAAGTCGTGCACATTGTCGGCGTGTTGAAGGATACCGGCGAGCCGGTGCTCGCCACCCGGGCCGAACCCTCCGTGTTTGAAGCGGTAAAGGCGGCGCACCCCGAGGCGACCTATCACGCCCTGGCCCGTTGCATCACCGTGGCGCCACGTTCGCCGCGCGCACCGGTCGGACATATTGCGGTGGTCAGCGCCGGCACAGGCGATCTGCCGGTGGCGGAGGAAGCGGCCGTGACCGCCGAGTGGGCCGGAGCGCGCGTCTCGCGGGTGTTTGATTGTGGCGTGGCCGGATTGCACCGGTTGATGCCGCATGTGGAAACGCTGCGCGATTGCCGGGCGGTGGTGTGCGTGGCCGGCATGGAGGGGGCGTTGCCTTCCGTGCTGGGCGGGTTGATCGATCGCCCGCTGATCGCCGTGCCGACGAGCGTCGGTTATGGCATGAATCTGGGCGGAATCGCCGCGCTGATGGCCATGCTGAATTCCTGTGCGGCCGGGGTGACGGTGGTGAACATCGACAACGGCTTCGGGGCAGGCATCGCCGCTGCGCTGATCAATCGCATGGCCGGGGAACAACGCGCGTGAAGCATCTGCACCTCGAGTGCATCGGCGGCGCAAGCGGCGACATGATGCTGGGTGCGCTGATCGAGCTGGGTGCGCCGCGCGAGGCAGTCGAGCGCGCGCTGTCTTCGCTGGGCACGGCGAAGTTTTCCTTCAGTGTGGAGCGGGGCGAGAGCATGCACATGGCCGGCGTCCGCCTGCAGATCAAGGTGGAGGGTCATCCGGAAGCCGCCGAGCCGGCGGAGCCGCACGATGCCCATCCACACGATCACCACCACGCGCATGACCACGCATCTGCGCCCGCCCCCCATCGGCATCATCACCATCACGATCACCGGTCGCTGACGGAAATCAAAGAAATGATTGGTCGCTCCTCGCTGCCGGAAAGCGTCAAGGTGCAGGCGACGCACGTGTTTACGTTGCTTGGTCGCGCCGAGGCAAAGATTCATGGCGTGCCGCTGGAGCAGATTCACTTTCACGAGGTCGGCGCCGACGACTCGATACTGGATGTGGTGGGGAGTTGTCTGGCCCTGCATCACCTCGGGATCACTACGGTTTCCACCGGCCCGCTGCCACAGGGGCAGGGCACGATTCGATGCGCCCACGGCGTCTATCCGAATCCCGCTCCGGCTACGCTGGAACTAACCGCGGGGATGGCGGTGGTCCAGACCGATGAGCCCTTTGAATTGATCACGCCGACCGGCGCGGCGTTGCTGCGCGGATTTGTCAATGCCGCGATGATTCCCGGCGGCGCCGTGCTGGCAACCACCGCCTACAGCCTGGGCCGGCGCCACCTACATCACCGCCCGAATCTGTTGCGGGCTTCCATCTATAACGTGGTGGATCATGCCGGGACCGCGGATGAGTGCCTGATGATGGAGTGCAATCTCGACGATACGACGCCGGAATTGATCGGCGCGTTGATGGACGATTTGTTGTCCGCGGGTGCGTTGGATGTGACGTGCGCGCCGGTGACGATGAAGAAGCAGCGGCCAGGCGTCGTGCTATCCGTACTGGCTGCGCCGGCGCAACGCGAACAATTACTCGAAGTGATCTTCCGCGGTAGCACCACATTTGGTGTGCGCGAATATGCGGTGCAGCGCACAAAATTGGAGCGTCGCTTTGAGTCCGTGCCGACCGCGTTCGGGCCGGTGAAAATCAAAATTGGACGTCGCGCCGGTGTCGACCTGACCCGTGCACCGGAATTCGAGGACTGCCGCCGGATTGCCCGGGAACAGGGTGTGAGTGTGCGCGCGGTCTACGAAGCGGCGATGCGGGCGAACGAGTCCGGCCCGGCCGTATAGCCCGGCGCTTTACGCGCTGGATCCGCTCCACTGGAGCTTTTGTCTCAACACGCCGTAGTAGCTGTAGCCGTCCAGATGCACGAGTTGGAATCGCTGCGGGGCTTTGCGGATCATCAGGGTGTCGCCATCGTGCAGGGAGGCATCATCACGCCCGTCCACCGACAACAGCAACTCCTTGCCGGTCTGACGGACGGCGATGGTGATGAGTGCATCATCCGGAATGACCAGCGGGCGCGCACTGAGGGTATGCGGACAAATCACATTGAGCACCAGCGAGCCGGATGCGGGATGCACGATCGGCCCGCCCGCGGAAAGCGAGTGACCGGTGGAGCCGGTGGGGGTGGATACGATGATGCCATCGCAACGGTAAGAGGTCACGGGCTCGCCGTTGATCGATACATCGAGCGTGACGATGCGGGTGGATTGGCCCCAGCCGACGACCAGATCGTTGAGGGCGCGAAAGGATCCGCGATCGCGCCCGCCGGCATCGCGGATCGAGCCGTCGAGCAACACGCGGTGACTGATGTGAAAGTTACCCGCACAGAGCGCGCGTAAACTTTCCTCGATTTGATGTTCAGTGGCGCTGGTCAGAAAACCCATGCGCCCCAGATTGATGCCAAGCACCGGAATGGAGACCTTCGGCAAGAGTCGAACGGCCCGCAAAAGTGTTCCGTCACCGCCGAGCGTGATCAGCGCATCGATGCCTCTGGCAAACGCGGCCGGATCGAGGCGCTCAACCTGAACAGCGGGAATCTCCTGGCAGGTTACCAGCTTGGCGCCGAGACGATCCGCCTCCGCGACCATGCGCGAAAGCGGGTGGGCGATCTCCGCTTTTTCCGGATTGATGAGGATGCCGATGGTTTTCATGTCGACTGACCAAGATATTGGGTAAGGAAAAAATCAAAGGCAATGTCAAATCCCGGATGTGTGTCCGGCGTATGAGCGCCATGCTGCCGGCGTGTTGATGTTGCGGATTACTGCGGGATCATCGACCGGAAAAGGCTCTTCGCGCGCTTTGAGCCAGCCATCCAGCCGGAAGGCGGGATCAGGGTTCATCCCGATCAATTCGCGGATGATGCGCGCGCTGATCCAGGCGAGGTGGCCGGCGAGCCCGTCATATATGGGTCGCAGGCAATCCGCCGGAGTTTGATCGGCCCGCTCGAGCAGCGCGGCGATGGTGGCCACGGCAATGCCCGGGGTATCAACCGGCAATATGATTGCTCCGTGCACGGATTCGAGCGCCCGCAGCCCCGCTTGCAGGGAGGAGAGGCGTCCATCCCGCCAATCCCGGTGGACGATAAAAGGGTAGTCGGCCGCGCGTACGATCGGGGCAATCGCATCGGCGTCATGACCAATGACAAGAATGATGGTATGCGCGCCGGCCTGCTCGAGACGGCGGGCCTGGTCGATGATCAGGGGTGTGCCGTCCGGTGTCATCAGCAGGGCTTTGGGTTGGCCCATGCGCGAGGATGCGCCGGCGGCGAGTACGATGGCGGCATGTTTGTGTTGCAGGTTGGCCATGATGTTTTAGTCTACCGGCGCCATGATGTTATCGCCAAGAACGAACGGGGGGCGCTGGATTCTTGCCAGCGCATCGCCGCGCCGCCGCGAGTTGCTCGCCGGACTGGAAATCCCCTTTGAGGTGATCGTGCCGGACATCGATGAGTCGGCGCGCCCGGGCGAGGCGCCCGCCTCTTTCGCGTTGCGCATGGCCTTCGAGAAGGCCGGGAAGATTTTTTCACATGGCGGCATCGATGGCGAGGTGTGTGTGATTGCCGCAGATACCATCGTGGTGCTGGGCGATTGTATTCTTGGCAAGCCGGGGGATGTCGCGGATGCAAGGCGCATGTTGCGGTTGTTGTCCGGACAAATGCATGCCGTGATCACGGGTCTATGTGTCTGGATTCGTGACGGAGCAGGCGAGCGGGTGTGTGGCGATGCGGTGCGAACGCAGGTGGTGTTCCGGCATCTTGCGGAACATGAAATCGATCACTATGTCGCCAGCGGCGAACCGATGGACAAGGCGGGGGCTTACGCGATACAGGGCGGTGCGGCCGGGATGGTGGATCACCTCGAGGGATCGTACTCGAATGTGGTCGGCTTGCCGATGGAGGCGTTGCTGCGGATTCTTGGTCCCGGAAGACCCGGTTAAATCATTTCGACCAGCACATCGAGCAACACGATTTCCGGATTGCTGCGGATGAACTCGCTCACCTCGGAAATGCGGGACTCCACGATGTGTTTTTCCGCGGCGACGGTCACCACGGCGAGCTGCGAGGATTTCCATGTGTCCTGGTGATCGACCTCCGCCACGCTGACATTCATCTTGTTCAACATGCGGTCCTTCAGGCTGCGCAACACCATGCGCTTGTCCTTAAGCGAGTTGGCTGCGGGTATGCTGATTTTGGCTTGGATGCAGCCGATGACCATATCAGAAATGGTAATGCAGACCGAAGGTTATAACGGGATAGATGGTGGCGTAATCGAGAATTTCCTCGATGTCCGATTTCGCATCGGCGGAGACACTTTCATCCACGCTCAGTGAATAATCCTGCAACAGGAAGCCGAGATCGAACGTGAAGGTCAGTGCGGAATCCGGTTGGACCGGATTGCCCCAGCCAAGGCCGGCGTACGGCGCAAAGGTGTCGTACTCGGCCTTGCCTTTGATGGATCCACCCGAGAGGGGCACCTCATGACTGTTGAGTCCGGCGCCGAGGGCGATGCGAAATCCGCGCATAGTGCCGGGATAGAGGTCGATGGTGGTAATCAATCCGGTGAAATCAAAATCAAAGGTGGTGTCAACGCCGCTGATGGTGTCCTTGTAGGTTAGCGAAAAAACATGAAAGGAACCGCGTATGTTGGCCCAACTGGCCAGGCTGTACGTGATGTCGGCACCGTAACCAAGTGTGCCGCCATTGATGCCGAGCGAGAGCCCGGTCCAATCGAATGCGTCCGGATTGGGGCGGCCATACTGGTCATAGGCGGATACGTCTTGCATGCGGCCGAGTTGGACGGATTGCCCCCAACTAAAGCCGGTGGAAAACAACACGAGTAACGAAACAACCGAAATACGAGTGTTCATGAGTTGCGGCAGTCTAGGTGAGCAGATGATCGGGGTCAATCACCCATCGCGGATCAAGATTGGTGGCGGAGGAGGGATTTGAACCCCCGACCAAAGGCTTATGAGTCCTCTGCTCTACCGAACTGAGCTACTCCGCCATGCAAAAGGAGAGGGGACAGTAAGAAACGATCTGTGTTTTGTCAATCAGGGCGGGATGTTCGATTTACCAGTGCGAATCCGGCGACGGAAATACACAGCGCAGCGATCAGGATGGCGGCTTTCGCGCCCGCGGTGGATCCGGTTACGTAACCGCCGGCGGCGCCCACGAGGGGGCCGGTGAGCATGCCGAGTCCTATGATCGACTCGTGCCACGCGCCCTGCTCGCCTTTCCGGTCGCTGGCGTCGAGCGAATAATAAATGGACATGTAGTAACTCAACCCGAAGGAAAACCCGAGCAATAGGCATCCGGCAAGGGCGAGAACAACATGCCCGGAGAAGAAAACGACGGCCAGCCAAACCGGTGCCGACCAAAGCGCATACAAACCCCAGCCGCGGTGATAATGCCATCCCTTCCACTGCGCGAGCACAAGAAATCCGGTGGCGCGCGACACCAGTAGCGACGCGCCGAGCCAAATGGTCCATGGCTGGTTGAGGCCAAGGCGTTCGCCGAGATGCGGCGTGAGGGCGGCGAATCCGCTGCCCAGAAAATAGGCAAATCCATTGGAAAGCCATGATAGCCGGGCCAAGCGGCGTTTCTCCCCCGCCTGCACCTCATGGCCGGCGTGTGCATAGTGCATGGCCGTCTCGCCATCGATGCGGTGGCGACCGCGCTGGTGGCATATCCAGCCGAGCTGCAGGGCATGAATGCCGGCGGGAATCCAGAAAATCGAGTGGATGTTCCACTGAAACACAAAGCCGCTCAACAGAAAGCCGGCCGCACCGGCAAATGACCATACCAGGTTGTAAATCCCGAGGCGCTGCGGCATGTTGAGTCGGCCGGGAATATGCATGCAGCCGGCCTCGAGCACTGGCCAGGTGGTGGCGATGAAAACGGCATAGAGGCAGGAAACCACCATCGGCATCCATCGCGCTTCCGGCAACCAGCCGAAGGCGCTTGTCAACCATGCGCCGGAAATGCCGGTGATGAGGATCCGGTTGTAACCGGCGCGATCACCGAGGCGCCCGCCGATTTGCGAGGCCAGCATGTGCGCGATACCTTGCACGGCCCCGAGAGCGAGATTTTCGATGTGACTATATCCGAATCGCGCTTGAGCCCAGAAAAATATGCTCAGCAAGAAGAGGGTTACGGCAAAGGCGTTGGCGCCTTCCACCAGATAGTAGTCGATCAGCCGTAGCGAAGGCGCGCGTTGTTCAGTACGCATTGGATCGCGCGAAGAACGTGCGGGCGATGATCTTGAAGTCGAGAGCCAACGACCAGTTCTCGAGATAATACAAATCATAATTGATGCGCTCGTGAATGCTGGTGTTGCCGCGCAGACCGTTAACCTGTGCCCATCCGGTTAGTCCGGGCCGGTAAAAATGTCGCCACATGTAGCGACTGATGTCTTCCTTGAATTGTTCGACGAAGTGCGGACGCTCGGGACGCGGACCGACCAGACTCATATCGCCTTTAAGCACATTCCAGAACTGGGGAAGCTCGTCGATGTTGCACTCGCGCATGAAACTGCCAATGACTGTTCGGCGGTCATCGCCTTCTTCTGCCCACACTGGTCCCGTTTTTTTCTCGGCATCCATCCGCATGGAGCGGAGTTTATAAATGGTGAACGACCGGCCTTTTTCCCCGCAACGCTCTTGCGAGTAGAACGCCGGGCCGGGCGAGGTGACTTTCACAAGGACGGCAAAGATGGCGATGATGGGCGCAGACAAGATCAAGCCTATGGCGCTGCCGATAATATCTTCGAGGCGCTTGGCCAGTCGATTCCAGAAGAGATCAAGCGGCCACTTGGCGGTGCCGAGAATGGGAACCCCGTCGACGCTCTGGATCTCCATGTTGATGGTGAGCAGGCGGAATAAATCCGGCACAAAATTGAAGGAGATCATCGCCTTCTCGCAGTCGAGAATAATGGCGGCCATGCGGGCGTGAGGAAGGTTGCCGGGCGAGGACAAGATCACTTGCGACACTCCGCCAGTTTCCAGCAAGCTATGCAAGTCATCGACGGAGCCCTTGATCAAGTCGGTCGGGATGGAGGGATCCGGCGGTTCATGCCCCACGCGGAGAAAAGCAACCACCGCGGTGCGGAGGCGGGGCTCATGCTCCAGCGCATTGCGCAATCGGCCGGCCACCGGATCGGTTCCGATAATTACCACGCGATTGGAGACTCGTTTGCCGCGGGCAAGCAGAATTTCGATCCGGAACAAAACAAAACGGAAAACGACCACGAACACGGAAATAGTGATGAAGGAAATGCCGATCGTCAGACGGGATAGGGGCGGGTTGAGTTGGAATACGTAAGCCAGCACGACACCGAGAAGAATGCCGATCCCGATTCCCCGGATCAGCCGGGGAATCCGTTCGCTGAAGGTCCCGAGTTGGGGTCGCGCGTAAAGGCCAAGCGCCTGGAAAATGAAACAAAAAAGCAGGGGACCCACGATGCTGGCATTAAAGTAGTGTTCGGTCGGAGGAAGCACATCCGGCGTGGCGAATATTCCACCCTGAAAACGAATCCACACCGCGAGCTTGAATCCCAAAAAAAAGGCCAGCGCATCCCCGGCGACGCCGAGCAACCCGCACATGACATCAAAAGTATCGCGACGTTTCATCTTTAAGGGACAATGTCGAAAGAGTAGCGCGGAAATCGTCCGACGACAAGCGCCCGGTGCCGGCTGTATGGGGCCGGGGCAGTTGTCTAATCCATAATCAGGCTTATCTTGTCACAAGGAGAATTAGATTATGAAGGAATTCTGGAGCGAGTTGGGTGTGTTTGGTTTGCGCGTATCGTCCGGGTTGATGATGGCGACGCATGGTTATGCCAAGATCTTCGGGGGGCGGATGGAAAAGTTCACCGAAGGCGTGGATGCCATGGGATTTCCTTTTCCGGCATTTTTCGCCTGGGCAGCTGCCTTGTCCGAATTGATCGGCGGGGTGACGCTGGCTCTTGGTCTGGGCACGCGCGTGAGCGCGCTTTTGATTTATATGACCATGCTGGTCGCGGCATTTATCCGCCATGGTCAGGATCCATTCGCCAAAAAGGAGCTCGCGCTGCTTTACCTTGCCATTATGTTTTTCTTTCTCTTGTATGGCGGCGGCAAGTGGGCGATCGACCGGTGCCGGCGCCGCGGATGATCAGGCCATGGGCAGATTGAGATGGTACAGGTTTGGTTGTTGCGGATCCTCCTCGAACCCCATTTTTGTGATGTAGCGGATATGTTTAGGCACGGAGCTGGATATTCTCAGTCGACGAATACCCCGGCGACGAAAATCCTCGTCCAGCGCCTCGCGGATAAGATAGCGGGTATTTTTGAGGTCCCGGTAGGGCGGGGTGGTGTAGTCGATATCGATCACCGCGCAATCCGCCTCGATGTGATATGAAAAAACGCCGACGGTCACGGCGTTGCGAATAATCAGCGTGTATTGCTGATCGGGTGAAAGTTTTTCCGGAAAAAAGCGCGGGAAATGATAACCGATGTCGCGGGTGTAATAGCGGAAAAAATACTGCAGGTAAGGACTTTCCTTGTACGTAACGGTGAGATAGTGGAAGTAATCCACCCGCTGGAGCATTTGGGCGATAAAAAACAAATCGATGCCGGCGATGACTCCGTTCAACACCGCCACCGGCGGGGAGCCGATCATCATGCCATATGCGGAAAATGCCACCGCGCCGACCAGGTTGACCCAGCGAAAATACCACAGGTTGGTGATCAGCAACGAAAGAGCAATGATGCCGGAAGCTGCGTAGCCGAGCCATTCGGCGGGGGTAATGTTCATAGTTATCCAATCTACGGTTGCGATTGATCACATTCAATCATCATTCCCATCCCAAGTTCCGCCTCGCCGATGGGGACATAGATGATGCAGCCGGAATGTGCTGCGGTTTATGAACCGCGATCGTGAGGTTTTCCCCGAGTGCGGCGGGAGGTGGCCCGGAGTACAAATTTTCGCCGTAGATGAAGAAGCGGTGGCCAAAAAAGACCATCCGCAAGGTGTTTGTAATCATTATGTTATAACTGTTACCCCCATAAAAAGGTTTTTCCGGGTTGCCAACAACGAATCATTTCGTAGCCTGTTCTGATGTCCGGGAAGCGTGGGGCTTCTGGCGGACAAATTAGATCACGCGTTCAGCAAAACGATTCGTCAGCGTAACCCGTCGAAACGCTTTACTGAGGGGGAGAAAGGGTTGATCAATGCAGTCGAGAATTAGTGAGTTCAAATTATGGGTGGTGATCATGTTGATTGGATCGATCGTCCTTTCGACCGAGATCGTCGTCAAGGCGCGCCGTCCTGCGACCGATGTTTGGCGCGAGATGCCAGCCGGTTTACCCTCGGCGCCGGCGGTGGTTCCCGAGCTGGAAACCGTTGGCAACAGCGAGGAGCCGGCCGAGCCAACCGAGGAATTGATTACCAGTCTTCTCGTGGAATCGATCATCCAGATCGAGTCCGCAGGCAAGCCCGGCCTGGTCGGCGCCAAGGGCGAGCGAGGCCTGATGCAGATCATGGCCGGCACCTGGCGAGATACCACCCGGGACTTGTATGGCAAAACGCTTTCTTTTCACCGCGCCTTCGAGCCGGCGTTGAACCGGGAGGTGGGAACGGCGTATCTCGCCCGGCTCCATCATTTCCTTCAGCAGAACCGGAGCGAGTGGCGGGCCGATGAACGATCCTTGCTGCTTGCCTGCTACAATGCCGGTCCGCAGCGCGTCGCGCAGGCGAACTTCACGCTCAAGCATCTGCCGGTTGCGACGCGCGACTACATCGCCCGCGCCTCGGCGTTGCACGATCATTACCTGCAAGAACACGCGCTGCGATTGGCGCCGGCCGATCGGTTCGCCATGGAAATCATCCAGGCCGATACGAGCCTCGCCCGCGATTCGTAATTTTTTCCCTGGAACCGGCTTCCGTTCGCTCACCGAAAATCCTGTAGACGCGGGCGCCGGCCGCGTCCAATAATCCACCTCGTATGAACGACACCGTCGTTTCCTGTCTGCGCGGCCTGCTGGGTATCGGTGCATTGATCGGCATCAGCTTCGCCCTTTCCACCAACCGGCGCGCCGTCGACCGGCGCCTGGTCATCACCGGGGTCTTGTTGCAAATCACCATTGCGGTGGCGCTGCTGAAAGTGGCTTTCCTGCGGGCGGGGTTCGAAAGCGTCTCCCGCTTCTTCATCCGGCTCATGGAGTTTTCCCGTAGCGGCGCGGAATTTCTGTTCGGCGGCCTGATGAATCCCGACACCTTCGGATTCATCTTCGCCTTTCAGGTCCTGCCGACCATTGTGTTTTTCTCGGCGCTCACCTCGGCGCTGTATTACCTGAACATACTGCAATACATCGTCTATGCCCTCGCGTGGCTTATGCACCGGACCATGCGACTCTCCGGCGCGGAAAGCCTCGCCGCCGCCGCCAACATCTTTATCGGCCAGACCGAAGCGCCCTTGGTGGTGAAGCCGTATCTGGCAAAAATGACCGCCTCGGAAATGCTCGCACTGATGACCGGCGGCATGGCGACAATTGCCGGCGCCGTGCTGGTGGCGTATGTCGCGATTCTCGGTGGCGGCGATCCCGGTCGCATGCAGTATTTCGCCACGCATCTGCTCGTCGCCTCGATCATTTCCGCCCCGGCCGCGCTCCTGACCGCCAAGATCATGTTGCCGCAAACGGAAGAGACCGATCGCGAGTTGTTTGTTCCCCGGCACCGTATGGGCACCAATCTGGTGGACGCCTTGACCAGTGGCACCACCGAGGGCGTCAAGCTGGCGGTGAATGTGGCCGCGATGTTGCTGGTCTTCACGGCGATGATTTCGCTGGTCAATTATATCCTGCAGGATGGCTTGGGCGCATGGACCGGATTGAACGAGCGAATCCGCTCCTTCGGCGATGGCCGCTATGCGGGATTGACGCTTCAGTTCATTCTTGGCGTCGTGATGGCGCCCGTGGCATGGGTGATAGGTGTTCCGGCGGGGGATTTGATGGTGGCCGGCCAGCTCATCGGCGAGAAAACCGTGCTGAACGAGTTTTATGCCTATGTTTCGTTTGGACAATTGAAGGATGCCGGCGTAATCGCGCATGAAAAAACCATCATCATTCTCACGTATGCGCTGTGC
Organism: uncultured Verrucomicrobiota bacterium; assembly: GCA_964470065.1. Classification (GTDB taxonomy): domain Bacteria; phylum Verrucomicrobiota; class Kiritimatiellia; order CAIVKH01; family CAIVKH01; genus CALMUP01. Next base: position 32,606 of record CAYYAR010000004.1, read on the forward strand.
GGCTTTGCTAATTTCGCCTCGATCGGCATCCAGGTTGGCGGCATCAGCGCCATCGCTCCTGGACAGCGAACCCTGCTGGCCCGGCTAGGCGCGAAGTCCATGATCGCCGGTACGATCGCCGCGTTGATGACCGCCTGCGTGGCGGGCATGTTGGAGTGAGGTTTCCATGGGCGTTTACGATCGCGATTACATGCTCGAAAAAAAGCCGGAGAAGTTGACGCCGGCATCCACCAGTACTCCGCCGCGTCAACCCCCATCGCGCGCGCCGCTCTGGGCGCGAATCAAGTTCCGGTTGTGGTTATGGGTCAAGGGGCGCGGATAAATTCCCCATTTGAAAATACCCCGGCTTCCGATAATCTTTTTCGCCTAAGGAATCACGTTTATGTCCGATGAGCCAACTACCGCCGGGAAACCTTCGCACTTCATCCGCGATATTATTGCTGCCGATGTGGCCGCCGGCAATCAGGGCGCGCCAATGGTGGTGACGCGGTTTCCCCCTGAACCGAATGGTTACCTCCACATCGGTCACGCCAAGGCGATCTGCCTCGACTTCGGCATGGCCGCGGAGTTTGGCGGGCGCTGTCATTTACGCATGGACGATACCAACCCGGCCAAGGAGTCGATGGAGTACGTCGAGTCCATCATGGAGGACGTGCGCTGGCTCGGCTTTGATTGGGGCGATCACTTTTATTTTTCCGCCGATTATTTCGAGCGGATGTTTGCGGTGGCCGAGGATTTGATCCGGCGCGGCAAGGCGTATGTGTGTGAACTGACCAGTGACCAGTGGAAGGAATACCGCGGCGTGCCGACGCGGCCGGGCCGTGAGAGTCCGTTCCGTCACCGCGCGCCGGAGGAGAACCTCGCGCTGTTTCATCGCATGCGTCACGGGGAGTTTCCTGACGGCTCGCTTTGTTTGCGGGCCAAGATCGATATGGCTTCGCCAAACTTGCATCTGCGCGATCCCGTGTTGTACCGCATCATGCGCGAGGCGCACTACCGCACCGGGGATGCATGGTGCATCTATCCGATGTACGATTTTGCCCACCCGCTCGAGGATGCCTTCGAGGGTGTCACGCATTCGCTCTGCACGCTCGAATTCGAGGTGCATCGGCCCTTGTATGATTGGGTGGTTGAACAGTTGGATCTGCCTTACCGCCCGCATCAGAACGAATTCGCGCGCTTGAATCTCACCTATACGGTGATGAGCAAGCGCAAGTTGCTCCAGTTGGTGCAGGAGAACCGGGTGTCGGGCTGGGACGATCCGCGCATGCCCACGATTTGCGGCTTGCGCCGGCGCGGCTATCCGCCGGCGGCGATCCGCGCGTTTGCCGCGATCATCGGCATCACCAAGTATGAGAGCCTCACTGACGTGGCCTTGCTTGAGCATTGCGTGCGCGATGAATTGAACAAAATCGCCGGACGCCGGATGGCCGTATTCAAGCCGTTGCGCGTCGTGATCGAGAATGCCTCCGATGTGCCGGCCACCGTGTCCGCGGTGAACAATCCCGAGGATCCTGCCTCCGGTACCCGCGAAATACCTTTCGGTCCGGAAATCCTGATCGAGCAGGACGACTTCATGCTGGAACCGCCGCCGAAATATTTCCGGTTGGCCCCCGGCCGATCGGTCCGCATCCGCTACGCGGGATTTCTGACCTGCATCGATGTGGTTCGTGGCGCAGACGGTTCGGTCGATGCACTGCGTTGCCAGTGGTCGCCTCCGGATGCGGATCTCAAGGTCAAGGGGACGATTCATTGGGTGCCGGCCTCGGCGCCGGAAGCGCTGGTGCTTTTGTATGACCGTCTTTTTACCGTGCCCGAACCGGATGCGGATGGCGAGAAGCCCTTTACGGAATACTTGAATCCGCATTCGCTGGAGGAAACGCAGGTGCGTATCGAGCCGTCGCTGCTGCAGGCCAAGGCCGGAGATCATTTTCAGTTTGAGCGTATTGGTTACTTCGTTGCCGACGGCAAGGAATTTGCCCCGGAGCGACCGGTCTTTAATCGCACTGTCACGCTGAAAGACACCTGGTCCAGGCAAAAGTGAACCTGGACACATCCGCCGCGCACCCGCGCGCTCATGCTCCCGGCAGCTACCGGGAGGTCTTTGGTATCGCCTGGCCCCTGGTGGTCAGCATGGGCAGTTTCACGCTCATGCAGTTTATCGACCGCATGTTTCTCGCCTGGTACAGCCCGGTCTCGATCCAGGCCGCGCTGCCCGCCGGTATTTTATCCTTCACGTTTGTATGCACCTTCATGGCGTTGTGTGGCTACGCCAATACATTTGTCGCGCAATACCATGGCGCCGGCGACCCCGCGGGGTGCAGTCGCTCGACGATGCAGGCGGTGTGGTTATCGGTCATGATCTGGCCGTTTTTGATTGTTTCCATTCCGCTGGGCTGGTGGTTTCTCGAATTGAGTCGTCATGCGCCGGAGGTTCTCGCCGAGGAAATCGTTTATTTCACCTGGCTCACGGCGGGCGGGGTGCTGGTGCCGCTGGGCGCGGCGATCAGCAGCTTCTTCACCGGGCGCGGAGAGACGCGCACGAACATGATCGCATCGATGGCGGGCAATGTCGTGAATCTGGTGCTCGACTACATGTTGATTTTCGGCAAGTGGGGCGCGCCGGAAATGGGGATTCGCGGCGCGGCGATCGCCACGCTGATCGCCGGACTAGTGGCGCCGGCGATTTTGTTCACGCTGTATTTCTCCCGCCGTTATCATCTTATGTATCGCACCCGCGAACACCTCCGCATCGAATGGTCGCTCATGATGCGGCTGGTGCGATTTGGTCTGCCGTCCGGGCTTAATTTGTTGATCGATATTTCCTCGTTCAGTTTATTTATTTTAATTTCCGGCCGCATCGGCGAGCTTGCCCTGGCCGTGAGCAACATGGCGCTGAGCATCAACACGCTCGCCTTTTTGCCGCTGGTGGGATTGGGCATTGCCGCGGCGACGCTGGTTGGCCAATACCAGGGTCGCGGCGACTCCGCCACTGCGGCGCTGGCCGCGCGCCGGTCGGTAACGATTGGATTGATCTACGTGATTGCGATTGGCGTCACCTACATTCTTTTTCCGCGATTGTATTTCTCCTTCTTTACCATGCGGGCGGAAAGCGGCTATTCCATCGATGAGCTCATGGTGAGCGGGCGATGGATGCTCGTGATCATGGCGATTTGGGGTGTATTCGATGCGGTGAATATCATTCTCGCCGGCGCCTTGAAGGGGGCGGGTGATACGCGGTTTGTCTTGATCTATTCCACGCTGGTTTCGTGGGTATTCTGGGTCCCCGGTGTGCTGGTGATTGTGCTCGTGATGAAACTGGGGCTGCTGACCATGTGGCTGCATGCCGTAGCTTTTGTGGTGATTCTGGCCGCGGGATATGAGATCCGCTTCCGCCGCGGACGCTGGAAATCGATTCAAGTCATCGAAACGCCGCCGCCACCCTCGGCGTCGCGCACCGGGGCCGAGGCGATGGCCGTGTCGGGCGATTGAATTTCGCCCCGGTCAGCGGCCGCGGCCACTGCCTTGAGTTCAACATGTCAAACGCCTGCTATTGCAAGTCATTGAATGGCAAGGGTTGAGTTTTTGATCGGGGTCATTTCGGGTGTCTCATGCTATGTGGCTTGGTATGGCGACCAGTTGATCTGTGGCATCGTCCGTTGGCGCAGGTGATGGCTCGCGGCATCCGGCCGCATCGCGGCGGCCCATTTTGGGCGCTTTCGGTGTTGGGCTCTCGGTCGCGGACATGAGTCCAGCGACCGTTCGCCCGCCGTGAAATCGCCGCAAACTGGGCCTACCGCGATGCTCATTTCGCGTGCCGCGAAATGACCGGATGCCACTCGCGCTCACGCATCTATCCGCCGCCGACGGCGGATAGATAAAGAAAGCATCAACAACCGGATTCTCCGCAAGCTGATTCCCGTAGGCGTATGCTTGTACGTCAGGGTGTCCCATTGTTGAAGTCAGGAATTCAAGTCATCGAAACGCCGCCGCCACCCTCGGCGTCGCGCACCGGGGCCGAGGCGATGGCCGCGTCGGGCGATTGAATTTCGCCCCGGTCAGCGGCCGCGGCCACTGCCAAGGCCTCGTGCATATCCAACGCATCCGGTAGTCCCAACGATCCGGAGAGGCCCGGCTTCCCGGGCCGGGAGCCTCGCCCTCCCGCACATAAATTCCGGGCCGCTCGAATCTACGGCAATTTGACGCCGGTGCGGTAGTAGCGCAAATCGGCGCTGTTGGTGATGCTGAAGCTCAGACTGCCACCGTTACCCGGAACATCGTTCCCGATCGCGTTGGTCCAGTCGAGCTCGCCCCCGAGTTGATGCACCCAGAAGACATTATAAAGACGGGCGGTAGAGCTTGGATTAATCAAAATAGTGGCCGTGTTGTTCGTGATTTGATTCAAAGCCGCGCGATTAAAGCCGGCCGGAAGATTGGTCGGATTCACATCAAAGATAAAGGCCTGGCCGTAGGTGATTTCACCTCCCGGCACGAGCGAGCCAGCCTCGTTGGTCGGGCTCACGCCGGGGTACTTGTTGAACCAGTCATCGGGTATGCCATCGCTGTTGCTGTCGGAGACGGCACTGGAATTACGGGTGACGGTGATGTTGGTGGAGGTGGTCTGAGTGCCCGTGGTCGTGATGATGTGCGACATTTCACCGATATAGACGTTGCGCGCGGTGTCGGGGCCGGCGTTGTTGTTGTAAAACTCCAGCCAGGTGATGGGTCCGCCGGCGCCCAGCGTGCCGATGATTGTCCCTGAGCCGGTGCTCAATGAATATGCGTTATTTGTGCCGAGGGTCAGATTCAGATTTAGTCCGCTGTCGGTATGTGCGATAGTCGTTACTCGGCCTGTAGGTATATCGGTAATACGATAAAATAATTCGCTGCCAACGAAATAGAATCTGAAACGAACAGAGCCATTGCTGTCTCGCATTTCAAAGCCTACTTGTCCGCCATTATCAATCGTATTGTTATCGAAGCGCACGGCGAAGCTGTCACCGGTGCTCATGGGGGTGACGAACGAACGCGTCACCGCCGCGCGGCCACCGTTGTTGGCCCACAAGCCGAATCCCTTGGTGGCGCCGACATGCATGTTGGCGGGTGCATCGGCCAGAAACTGGCCGGCATTGCTGGCGCTGTGATTCATATACCACTCGTTAAATCCGGCGCCTTGTTTTGAACCATTGGTCCATGCGGTGTACAGCATGGCGGAGTCGGAGTTGGTGATGGCGCCGGCCACATTCGCGATGCCGGTGAAATCAACCTGATTGGTGCCATTATCCAGGTTCAGGTTGGCGTTCCACGCCCAACCATCGATCGAGGCGTCCAGGGGCCGGTTCAGTATGCCGGTTTGACCCGTCATGCGATTGGACCAGATTACGCTGGAGAAGTTATAGGCGGCGCGACCGCTGAAGGAGGCGAGGCTGTTGGTGGTGGAGGTGCCGCTTGAAGGGTTGAGCACTTGAATCGTGCCGCTGCTGATCGCGGCAAACGGGGTGGTTACGCTGACTGCGACGGAAGTAGCCGACAGGCCAATCGCGTTGGTGGCGCGCAGGTGATAGAGGTATGTGGTTTCCGGCTGCAGGTTGTTGTCGGTGTAACTCGTGCTTTGCGGCGAGGCAATCAGGGCGCCGTCACGATATACCTGGTATGCGGTGGCGAGCGAGGCGGCGTTCCAAATCAATGAGACCGATGAGCTGTCGAGATCTTGCACGCTCAGTCCGGTCGGCGCGGCGGGAGCATTGGTCACGGGCAAATTGGTTACGTCAATATTCCAGTTGCCGCCGCCGTTGTTGTCCCACACGTTCGCATTGTTGTTGAACACGTAGCGGACAATGGTGGCGTTGGAGGGCACGGTGTAGGTGTAGGTCCAGATGCTGCCGGATTTGGTCATCGGCACGCCCGGTACGGGCGTCCAGTTGGCGGTGACGTTCTCGTTGTAACCATAATGAATGTTCATCGTGGTGGCGGAGGCGAGCGCGCGGCCGGCCGGATTATAGTTCACCGTCACGGATTGACCGGCCACCGGCGTGAATGGAACCGTCCATACCGGGCCGGAGGGCGCGTCGCAGTCGATGATGGTGGTGGTCCAGTTTTGTCCGCTCCGGCTGTCGATGTTCGTGCCGCTTTGGAACCAAACGATGGCGGATGGCGCATTGTCGGGCGCCGAGATGGTGTAGCTCCAGACATTCGGGGATGTGTTGGTCATGGCATATGGCGACCAGGCGGAGCCATTGTTGAAGCTGATTTGCATGGTCACCGGGCTTAAACCCTCCAGTGGGCCATTGGCCGCCGAATAGGTGACCGTGATGGGCTCGCAGTCGCGGGGACTGGGAGAGAAGGTGACACTCGATGACGGGGTAAGGCCGTCGTTGGCAACCCAGACGTGTTGAATTTCGGATTTATGCACATTGCCGAGGCTGTCCGTGGCTTCGATATAATAGTCGATCAACTTGTCGCGGAAGTTCGGCAGCGAGGCGTCATCGATTTTTGCAAAATAGTAATCGGCGATTACCGGGTTGGCCCAGAAGGCGGGATCGAATACGAAATAGTCGATCTGGCCGTTGGCCGCCGCGGTATTGAGGGCGGTACGGGTTTTCGGCAACACGCGCTTGGTCATGTTGATGCTGACCCAGGCCCCGACTTCACTTCCGCCGGCATAGGTCTCGTTCTGATTGGAGTTGAGCGGATTGGTGCCGTCGTTGTCGATGCGGACTTTGACTTGAATATTGGTGATGCCGTTGATGTCGTAGGCATGCGTCCAGATGTAGAACCACGAGGGCATCTTTTTGAGGAAGTTGTTATTGTTAATGTGGGGTTCGTTGTTGAACCAGCCGAACGTGTACCAGCCGGGATTGTAGGGGAACCGCTGCGGCTTCAATACGGTGGGCCCGACTTTGTCTTTGGCCTTGCGGGCCGGGGTCATGAAGCCTTGGAGTTTTTCGATCGCGTTTTTGGTGGCGAGCGCGGGTTTGACTTCGTCGTCATTGCCGAGACCGCCGTAGTAATTGAAACCGGAATCGAGGCCTTTCAGGTAGATGTGCCAGGCGAGCTCGACATCGTTGGGATTGGTCCAGGTTCCGTCCCAGTCATACGGCGAGGCGATCTTCCATTCGTTCACCATGTCGTTGCCGCCATTCTCCTCGCGCAGCACCTGCTCGGCGGTTTCCAGCCAGTTCGCGCCAGCCATGAGCGGAGCGTAGCTGAAGAATTTTAGCGCGAAGCCCGGCGTTTCCATGTCGACTTGCGTGCCGGGATGCGTGGTGATGCCGCGGTTCGCCACGGTGGCGACCGGCGGTTCGATCCACTTGAGGAAGTTCGGTGAGCCATAACACATTTCCGGGAAGATCCACGCGCCGTCCTCGATGTGTGAGTCGGTGGTGACGCCGGCCTTGGCGGCATTCACGAAATCCTGTGGCGCCGAGGGAGTATAACCGGCGCTTGCGGAGGAGCCGAACAATTGAGGTGTGGCCTCGTTCCATGAACTACTGCCGCCGCCCCAGGCGTTGTCGCCGTCGGTGGAGGGAATCACGATGACCGGCACATTGGCGTGCGGGGCAATATGGTCGCCGATTTTCTGGATGCCCTCGTTGGCATACCCGTAGCGGTAGGACAGCACATCATCCGAGGGAACCGCATACATCTTTTTCTCTGCGCCGGTTTCCGGATTAACATATTTCACGCGGTGCAGTTGATAAGCGAACGGGGCAATGTTCCACGCGGCGTTGCCGGGGTTCGGCATGCCGTACCACCACTGATTTATATTGTCGAATCGCGGCGAGATTTGATCGGCCTTGTTGGGCGGGCTGGAATAGATGCCGAAGCTGCCCTCGGGATTGGCGCGATCGTTGTAGCTCGGACTGGTGCGGCTGATGTGATGACTGGCGACCAGGGTCCACTCATAACCTTCATCCACCAGCACATCGACAAGGTGACGCGAGTAGCCCATCTCGGTCGGGAAGAAACCTTTGGAGTGATCGGACAGGTCGCTGTTGCCGCCCCATGCCTTCCACCAGGCTTGTTTGAATGCCTGGATCTCTTTGCGGAAAACCGATTTGGGAAGCAGCGGGCCGAGCGAGTGATGGTAGGTAAAGCCAAGCATGTCCATGCGGGTGGAGCCGGCGGGCGTTGTCCAGCCGCGGGCTTCGCGGTAGCCGGCATTCCAGTTGCCGCCGTACCCGAGATGACCGCCACCGCCGAGTTGGCGGACATTATCGATCAGTGAGCCGGAATAACTGACACCGAAACCGCCCCGGCTGTCAACGCTGGCCAGGGAGTTGCGCGGACCCTGTTGGTACGCGCTCTTGCGGTCATCGAGGCCAAAGATGTCGGTAAGATTGTTTTCCGGATGCTGGGAAGGACTGATCCCGCCATAGTTTTGACCGGGCTTGAGAACAATGGAGTCCCACGCGTACTGTCCGCGCTGGTTTTGCGGTCCGTTGCTGTTCCACTCCGGCCAGTAGAGCGGTTGGTGGTTATGCCAGAATCGGGAGACATACACGTTGTTGTTCGCCGGGGACTGAGCGTTAGCTTCAGCGCTCAACAGTAAAACCAGCAAACCGCTTCCAACTCGCAACGCCATCGAACTCGACTTCATATCGCACCTCTAGTTATGGCCAGAAATTGCCACGCGCAATCAGCCACTAGTCAAACGTTACACCGGACAGATCTTTTGTTAAGGAAGAAAGAGATAAAAGTTAGAAAAAGTTTCAGGAGCAACGACGAGTGAAGTTGTAACGCGTTACGGGGTGGTTACTTGTGACGACTTACAAGCCGAGAATCAGTGCGGTGGCCATTCCGTATAAACCGATGGTGACGAGGAGTGGCCGGTCGGTGAGCAGTACCTGCTCCGGTCGCTCTCCGAGTTGGTGGTGATACACCAGTGAGATGTAGCGGAAGAGCCCGAACATGACAAACGGCAGAGTAAATCCGAGTCGATGACTTCCAAATTTACTCACGGTGTCCGGCCACTGGGTGTACAGCGCATAGGCTACCAGCGTGGCTGCACCCGTCATGGCGATCAGTTGATCGAGCATCTTTTCGTTGTAACCCATGAGCGACGGGCGAGTATCCGGGGCGCGGTCGTTGATGAGCAGGAGTTCCTGGCGTCGTTTGCACAACGCCAGAAACATGGCGAGCAACAGGGTGACCAACAAGAGCCACGATGAGATCGGCACGGCAATGGTCACCGCACCGGCGAGCGCGCGCAGCACAAAGCCAATGGAAATGACAAATAAATCAACCAGCGTGATGCGCTTGAGCACAAATACATAGGCCAATTGAAGAACAAGATAACCGCCAATGACATAGGCCAGTTTTGGAGCGACCAGCCAGGCCCCGCCGAGCGAAACACACAACAGCAGCCCCGCCGCCATCAACGCGGAGGAAACCGCGAGCTGACCCGAAGCGATGGGGCGAAACTTTTTCTCCGGATGAGCGCGGTCAAGCTCCGCATCTTTGATGTCGTTGAGCAAATAAATCGCGCTGGAGGCGAGGCAGAAAAACAGCACGGCGGCAAGGGCCGGGAGGATGAGCGAAAAAATATCCAAATGCTGGGAGCGATCACCGGCCGCAAAAACCAACGCGGCAAGCACGACGACGTTTTTCGTCCACTGCTTGGGCCGCATGGCCTTTAACAACATGACGGGACTCATGACGCCGCCTTGCCGGCAGGCGCGCCCACACTGCGTGGATTCAGTTTGGCCGGACCGCGTCGCTTCATCCCGCAACCGAGCCAGAGCTTCCACACCATCCACAAAGCCTCGCGGATGATCGCCGTGCTCATTTTCGAGGCGCCGGAGCGGCGCTCTTCGAATGTAATGGGCACCTCATCGATGATAAATCCCTTCATCCAGGCCTTGTGGCTGAGTTCGATCTGAAAGGAGTAGCCGTTGGAAGTGATCTTGTCCAAATCGATCGATTCCAGCACGGCCCGCCGGAAGCACTTGAAGCCGCCGGTGGGATCGCTGACCGGCAGGCCGGTAATCATATGCACGTAAATGGCCGCGCCTTTGCTCAGGATCAAGCGCGCCAGCGGCCAGTTAATAACGCGAATGCCACCCTTGTAACGTGTGCCGAGGCATAAATCGGCATTGCGCGCCGCTTCGCGAAAATCGGGTAAGGCATCCGGATCGTGGGAAAAGTCGGCATCCATTTCGAAGATGAATTCATAATGGCGGGCCAACGCCCAGGTGAATCCGGCGATGTAAGCCCGTCCGAGGCCGTTCTTTTCCTTGCGATGCAGGACATGGATCCGGGGTTCGCGTTCCCGCATGCGGTCGATCAGTTGGCCGGTTCCGTCGGGCGAGTTGTCGTCGACAAACAGCACGTCGGCATGGGGCAAAGCCGCCAACACGGCGTCAGCTATGGGCTGGACGTTGTCGATTTCGTTATAGGTCGGTATGACTACCAGGGTGTCGTTCATGTTCGCTTTTATCGGACCAGCCATCCGTGTATAGTGTTCACAGTATAGGAGGCGAGCGCTGCGATTGTGAATCATGAAATTAGAATATTCGGCGACCCGGTGCTTCGGGCCAAAGCCGAGCCGGTGGCCCATGTCGACGACGAATTGCGGGCCCTCGGCCGGGAAATGCTCGAGATCATGCGCAAGTCGGACGGGGTGGGCCTGGCGGCTCAGCAAATCGGCGAGACCAGGGCGATTTGCGTGATCGAGGTGCCGGAGGAATACGACCATGACGATGACGGGCAGCGATTGAATCCCGGTTTGCCGATGCCGATGATTCTGATCAACCCCGTGCTCAGTCAGCCTTCCAAAAAAGAGGATTCCCGCGAGGAGGGCTGTTTGAGTTTTCCCGGAATTCGCGGCGCGATCAGTCGCCCGCGGAGCATCCTGCTCACGTGCCTGAATGAGCATGGCGAGAAAATTGAAACGGAAGTCCGGGGGTTCACTGCCCGGGTGATTCAGCATGAGGTTGACCATCTCAACGGTGTGCTGTTTATCGACCGCATGACGGCGGCCAAACGTCTGATGCTGAAGCCCAAGTTGAAGCGCATGCGCGAAGAGGAACCGTCCTGATGCCCGGCCGGGGATGCAGTCGACGATGATGGCCGCGCCGGATCAGGAGGCGATTGATCGTTTTGCCCGGTGGCTGCCCGGCCTGGGTGAGGTGACCGCGTTTGATTTTTGCCGCGGCGGCGAGGGCGTGCGGTTTCCAAGAGTGGATCAGCCGGGGGCGCTCGCATCGTTCTTTTTCGGCGCGGCGCATCAGTTTGGTTTTTGGTATCTCGAAGGTGAGCGGTATGCCCGGCCAATGATTGCCCCGGCCGGTGGCGTGCCGCGCAAGGGCTCCGATTTTGTCGCCTTCTGTGTGCAGCGGGCGCTGAACCGCGATGCGGATTTTTTTCAACCAGCTCATCTTGCCGCGCTTGATGACCGTGCCTGCGCGGAAATTTTTCATGACGATCATGGTGTGAATCCGTTGCCGATGTGGCCGGATCATCTCGCCATCATCCGCGCTTACGCGCAATGGTTTCTCACCCATCGCACCAGCCCGGAGGAGGTGCTGGAGGTCGCGAACAGCAATCTCAAGCCGCTGCGTGCCCTGCTTGCCCAATTGCATATCATTCCCGGGTATGCCGGCGATCCGCTGCAAAAAAAGTCCATGTTGCTCGCGACGATGCTGGAGAACCGGCCGGAAAAATTCCTGCGCGTGACCGATCCTGCATCGGCCACGCCTATTGTCGATTATCACATTCAACGAACGGCGTTGCGCACCGGCCTGGTGCATGTTGCCGATGATGCTTTGCGAAGCAAGCTGGAGACGCGGATGCTTCTGGCGGCGGGCGAGGAGGAAGTGGTGCGACAAGCCACCTACGAGGCGGTGGGCCGGTTGATCGCGGCCTCGGGCTTGCCGGCGGCGGCGATCGATTACTTCTTTTTCACTAATCGCACGCGCTGCCCGGAGATGACCGAGCCGGAGTGCGCGGCATGTCCGGTGCAGGAAATCTGTGCACGGCGGACCCGGTTGTTCCAGCCGGTATTTCGCACGACCGCCTATTAGAAAACCTTCTCGCTGGTGAACTATTCAGCCGCCGGTTCGGGAGCCGAAGGCGGCGCCTCTTCGCTCTGTTCGATGGTCCCGGGCGGAATTTCGGCTTCGTCCGGAGCCGCCTCGATGCTGATGACGGGTTCTTCCGGTGCGGGAGTTTCTTGGGGGGGAGGCGCTTCGACCAAGGTGGCCGACATGGCGGTGAGCCGGTCGATGGTTTGCTGGATCAACGCTTTTTGCTCTTCCTTGGATCGTTTGGCCGCTTCGGCGATGGCCTCGCGCTCGGCGGCGAGCGCCAATTCCTTCCCGGTGATTTCCCGGGTTTTTTCCTCCAGCACATGGCGCACCTCGCCGCGCACCTGATCGCGCTCTTCACGCACCGCACCGAGTTGTTCATCTACCTTCTTCAGTAGTCCGGCTTGTGACTCGCGCGAGGAAAGGATTTCGGCTTCCAGCCCGGCCAAGCCTTCGGCCTGGCGTCTGGTTTCGGCGGCGATGGTTTGATTGGCGTCGCTCACGCTTTTTTCCACCATCAGCAGCGTGTTCGCGGCGATATCGGTCTTCCGGCCCGCATCGTGCACTATGTAGCCCAATCCAATGACAAGCACCAGGGCGAACGAGCTGGTCAGGATCACGTAACGACTAAGTATGCCCTGGCGTTTAATCGCTTTTTGCATCTGCGCGATGGCCCGTTCCTGGCGCTCCGCTTCGCGCTGACGGATTTCGGTAAGCTTGCGCAACTGGATCAAGGCATCGTTGAGCATCTCGGCGGAGACTTCCACCCGGGCGGCCTCGGGCTTGATGATCTCGGCTTCGGGAGCATGGGTATCATTGTTTGCATCGTTCACGGTATGTTCTCCCACGGGGTTTATGTTCTCGGTCAATTTTAGGAGCGGGGCGGGACGGGAACAAGGTGAAAGTCGAGCGTGAGAATCACGCCGGCGAAATGTACAGTTGTTGCTGCCGGCGCCGCATCAGTTGATCGCGATCAAGCCATGCTTGATGGAGATTTGCCGCCCGGCATGATCGAAGGTGCGCACCCGGACGTTCAGCCGGGAGGGAGCCTCGCATCGGTAGAAGAGGTCATAAAAGTCGCCGCACTCCAAGAGGGTGGACTCCCCGTCCATCGCGCGCCAGGTGAAGTCGAGGTCGCGACCGAGCTCATCCAATTGCACCAGAATGTCCATCGCAAACAAATCCTCCGCCGCCGGATCCATCATCAGCGGTTCGATGGCGAAGGGAATGTGTTGTTCGAGAAGCGCCCGGATGTCGTCATCCAGCGGCGGCCCGGCCGGGACGGCGAATCGCTGAAGGCGCGCACCCCCGGCCATGATGCCGGCGAACAGCAGGGCCAGGCCGGTCACAATAAATTTGCTCTTAATACTCATGGCGTGATCCTTTCGTGATTTAACTGCCGCCACACTAGCAAGAGACCTATAGCAACTAATGCTATAGGTTAAGAATTAAAAAAATTATTTCTCTTGGTGCCGGTTTCCGTCCTGATTCATAGTTGGGCCCGTGACATGAGCACGCCGCCGTTCAATAGCCGTCAGGCATGTATCGCGCTGAATATGCTGGATCAAATCGGTCCGGTGCGAACGCGCAAGATGGTCGAAGCGCTCGGTTCTCCGGAGGCGATCTTCCAGGCGAGCGAGGACGAGCTCGCCCGCATTCCCGGCGTCGGGCGCGAGGCGGTGCGATCGATCATTGCGGACGGATCCGGGATCGATCCCGTTGCCGAGGAGAGAAAAGCGGGCAAGCAAGGTATCCGCATCGTGACCTGGATGGAGGCGGAATATCCGGATGCCTTGAAGGAAATCCACGACCCGCCATTGGCGCTCTATATACAAGGACAGATCCTCCCGGCCGACCGGCATGCGTTGGCGATCGTCGGAACGCGCCATGCCACGCATTATGGTTCATCGGTCGCGGACCGGCTGGCCTACGGGCTGGCCAAAGCCGGCTTTACCATCGTCAGCGGTCTGGCCCGGGGGATCGATACCGTGGCTCATGAAGCCGCCTTGAAGGCGGGCGGGCGCACCCTCGGGGTGCTCGGCAGCGCGATCGATCAGTTTTATCCGCGGGAAAATCTCGAACTGGGCAAGAAGATGGCCTCGCAGGGCGCCGTGATCAGCGAGTATCCACTCGGCCGCCCGCCGGACCGGCAAACCTTTCCGTACCGCAACCGCATCGTGGCCGGGATGACCATGGGGATCATCGTGGTGGAGGCGGGGGAAAAGAGCGGAGCAGTCATCACCGCGAACGCCGCGCTCGAGCAGGGGCGTCACGTGTTTGCCGTGCCGGGACGCATCGATAACCCGGCCGCACGCGGTTGCCATGGCCTTATAAAATCGGGGGCAAAATTGATTGAAACCATCGACGATATCGTCGATGACCTGCAGATGCTGATACCGAAAAAGATTGACCAGCAGGCCACTAATTTGAAAAAGACCCCTGACGTCATGCTCTCGGCCGACGAGGCGGCGATCGTGAAGGCCCTCGGTGGCGGCGGTCGTCAGGTGGATGAATTGGCCCGCGCCTGCGGGTTGTCGGCCGCCCGGTTGAACAGCCTTTTGCTCGGCCTGGAGATGAAGAAAGTAGTGCGCACGCTGCCGGGACGCCTGGTGGAGATGCGCGAAATCATGCAAGTGGGATAGCGAAGTATCATGGCAAAAAATCTCGTCATCGTAGAGTCGCCGGCCAAGGCGAAGACCATCAACAAAATACTCGGCAAGGATTACGTGGTGAAGGCCTCGATGGGCCATGTCCGTGATCTCCCGGAAAAGGAAATCGGCGTCGACCTCGAGAAGAATTTCAAGCCAAAGTACGTCAATATCAAGACCCGCGACAAGGTGGTGAAGGAATTGAAGTCCGCCGCCGACGGGGTGGAAACGATCATTCTCGCGCCCGATCCCGACCGCGAGGGAGAGGCCATCGCCTGGCACCTTATGGCCGCGCTGAAGGGCACGGTGCCTCCGGAAAATTTCCAGCGCGTGACCTACAACGAAATTACCGCCCCGGCCATCCGGGAAGCTTTCGCCCGCCCCCGGAAAATCAATCAGCACAAAGTCGACGCCCAGCAGGCCCGGCGCGTGTTGGACCGGATTGTCGGCTACCAGGTCAGTCCGCTCTTGTGGCGGCGCATCCGCGGCGCATCGAGCGCGGGACGGGTGCAGTCGGTGGCGTTGCGCATTGTGTGCGACCGGGAAAAGGAAATCATGAACTTCAAGCCCGAGGCCTACTGGCTGATGGGCGCCCGCGTGAAGAAACAGACGCCGCCGGTGGAGCCGTTTGCCATCAAACTCGCCCGCATGGACGGCGAGAAGGCCGACATCAAATCCGCCGAACAAGCCGAAGCCATCCGGCGCGATCTGGAGGGCCGCACGATCCGGGTCAGCGCGTTGGCCTCGCGGGAAATCTCCAAACGGCCGCAACCCGCCTACATCACCAGTTCATTGCAGCAGGCCGGCAACCGGTTTTATGGTTTCCCTCCCACCCGCACCATGCGCATTGCGCAGAAGCTCTATGAAGGTGTCGATGTCGGTCAGGGCGTGGTTGGTTTGATTACCTACATGCGTACCGACTCGGTCAACATTTCGCCCCTGGCGCAACAGGCCGCGAGGGAATTTATTCATCGCGAATTCGGTACGGAGTTTCTACCCGACCGCCCGCCCGTCTACAAAAGCAAGGACAACGCTCAGGAGGCCCACGAGGCCATCCGCCCGACCGACGTGAACCTCACGCCCGAGAAGGTGGCCCACGCGCTCGATCCCGAGGCGCTGAAGCTGTACCGCATCATCTGGCAGCGGTTTGTGGCCAGTCAGATGGCGCCAGCCAAAATTGCCCAGCGCACCGCGGAGTTTGAAGCGATCGCCGGCGATCGCCCGGGCACGCACAGCTATCTGTTCCGCGCCTCCGCCTCGGATGTGGTTTTTCCCGGCTATATGAAGGTAACCGGAATCGAGAAGGAAAAGAAAAGCGAAGCCGAGGATGTCGAAGGCGAGGAAGAGGACATAGCACTTCCGCCCCTGACCGAGGGCGAGCCACTCGACCACGTGGAGTGGCTCGAGGAGCGCAAAGAGACCCAGCCACCGCCGCGCTATACCGAATCATCGCTGGTGAAGGCGCTCGAAGACAACGGGGTGGGCCGTCCCAGCACCTATGCACAGACCGTGTCGACGATCGTCGATCGCGACTATGTCTCGAAAGACAAGCGCACGCTCAAGCCGACCTCGCGCGGCATGCAGGTGAATGACTTTCTTGCCCGCTATCTGCCCGACCTGTTCGATATCGGTTTCACCGCCGGCATGGAAAAGGAACTCGATGAAATCGAAGAGGGCAAGGTGGTGTGGACCGACATGCTGGGCCGGTTCTACGGATCCTTCCTGGGCTGGGTCGATAAAGCCAAATCGCCACCGGCCGATCTCAAGGTGGTCGACGGACTGATCGAGTTGTTGTCGGGCGTCAAGGAGTGGGCGCCCGCTACCAAGCGTGGCAAGAAAACCTACAGCGACGAGAAATTTGTCCAGTCCGTCCACGAGCAAAAGGTGAGCAACGATCCGCCGCTTACCGATCGCCAGCAGGAAGCGCTGGTGAAAATGGCGATGCGATACAAGGAGCAGTTGCCCTCGCTGGAGGCGAGATTCCATGATCTGGGACTGACCGAGGAACTGGTCAAGTATCACGAATCCACCCTGCCGCCGCGCCCTGAAAGTATTCTGAAGCTGGCGTTGTTGCGCGGGGTCGACTGCGATCCGCCGCGGCAGGTTGGCAAGAAGACCTATAGCGACAAGGAGTTCATCGCCTCGCTCGACCAGCAAGTCACGGGCGGCAAGCGGCTCAGTGAAAACCAACTCAAGTACCTCGACCGTTTGGTGCTGAAGTATGCGCATCAGATTCCTGATTTCGAGAGCCGCAAGGCCGAGTTGAAAATCGAGGAAGGTCCGCCGGTCGAGACCGATCCGCAGGCCGGGGAGATCCTCGAATTGATCGGCAAAATCACCGAGTGGAAAGAACCGGTGAAACGCGGCAAGCGCGTCTGGGACGACAAGGAATTTTACCAGTCGCTCGACCGCCAGTTCCGCCAGAAAAAAAGCCTTTCGCCGCGCCAGGTCGCGGCCATGCGCAAAATGGCCGCCCGCTACGCCGGCGCGATTCCGGGTTACGCGGATCACGCCGAGCGGTTGAATCTGAAGGCGGGCAAGGCTAGGGAGTAGACTCCCCGGGGAGTTTGACGACCTGCGGTATTTAGGCTAGATTGCCCATATGAAAACAACCATTGATATTGCTAGCAATATTATGGAGCGGGCCAAGGGTGTGGCGCATGCGGATGGCGTAACCTTTCGTGAGTTGGTGGAAGAGGGACTTCTTCTCGCGGTTCGACAACGGGAAGTCAGGGCCAACAAGCCCATCAAGCCTGTCACCGTGAAGGGTAAAGGGTTGCACGAAGCTTTTCGCCACGGAGGCTGGGAGCAAATTAGAAATGCCGCGTATCAGGGACGCGGTGCATGATCGCCGTCGACACGAATCTTCTCGTGTATGCGCATCGCGAGGATTCGGACTTTCATAAATCCGCACTCTCTGCCTTGTTGGGTTTGGCTGAGGGTAGTCGAGCTTGGGGCATCCCGTGGCCTTGCGTGCACGAATTCATCGCGATAGTGACCCATCCATCGATTTACAGCCCGCCTACCGATCCAGCAACCGCTCTGGCGGCGATACGGGTTTGGATCAAATCGCCGCTGTGCCGGATGATCGGCGAAGGGCCCGGCTACCTAGACCGCCTGGAAAAACTGACGCTTCATGCCAAGGTGCGCGGCCCGATGATTCACGATGCGCGTGTGGCGGCGATTTGTCTTCACAACGGCGTGACGGAACTGTGGTCGGCCGATCGGGACTTCTCTCGCTTCGGATCGCTCAAGGTTGTGAATCCGCTTATTGGGCGATAAAAAATGCCCCGCGCCCTCTTGGGTCAGGTCATACGCATTCTGCCGGCGCGACTAATCTGCGTCCTCATACAGTAATCAAAGGCTTCGCGGCGGCTGGGCCGCGAAGCCTTTTTCATGGCCGCATTTGACGGTATTCCGGCTAGTCGATAGTCTGGACGCATGAAACTAGCCAATCGTGGCACCTCGGCCGCGAATTCAATCCGCTTCACGGTCCCCGGCCGTCATGCTGCAGGGGTGCCGATAGCATGACCCCGGACCCTGCCATGGAGGCGTTTGTCGCTTATTTGCGCGCCGAGCGCGATGCGAGTGAGCACACGATTGCGAATTACCTGATGGATATTCGCCAATTCATCGCGATCACCTGGGGCGAGAACGCCGCGCCACCGTTTGCCTGGAAGCGGGTGGATCGATTTGCCGCGCGTGGATTTCTGGTGCACCAGCAGAAGGCGGAAAAAACGCCGACCACGGCGCGCCGCAAATTGTCCAGCCTCCGGTCGTTCTTCAAGTTCATGATGCGCGAGGATCTCGTGACGCTGAATCCGTTCAGTGGACTGGTCATGCCCAAGCTGGCCCGCCGTCTGCCGAAGGTCCTGAGTATCGACGAAATAGGTCGTTTGTTGAATGCCCCGTTTCTTGACCGGGTCGAGCACGCCGAGCCGAAAAACAAGACATGGGATACGTATGCCCGCGATCGCGATGTGGCGATTCTCGAGTTGTTGTACTCGACCGGTGCGCGCTTGAGTGAAATTGCCGGACTCAAAGAAACGCAGCTCGATCTTCTCTCCGGGGTTCTAACCGTGCGCGGCAAAGGTAAAAAAGAGCGCATGTGTCCGTTGGGTAATCCGGCCGTCAAGGCGCTTCGACGGGCTCTCGATGCCCGCGAGGCGGTCTGGATAACCTTGGGCAAAACCGCCCGCCCGCCCGCCCTGTTTCTGAATAAATTCGGTGGCCGGCTCACCCCGCGCTCGATCGAACGCATGATGAAAAAATATTTAATCTCGTCCGGGTTGAATCCGGACTTGTCGCCGCACGCTTTGCGGCATAGCTTTGCCACCCATCTGCTCGATGCCGGGGCGGATTTACGTAGTGTGCAGGAGCTGCTCGGCCATGCCAACCTCTCGACCACGCAAATCTATACCCACATCACGGTGGAACGTCTGCGCGAGGTGTACGACAAGGCGCACCCGAGGGCGTGATACATATGATTTGGAAAATTTATAACATTTTATTTGCCCTCGTTTTTCCGCTGATGTTGCCGCGCTTTTTTTTGCGCATGCTCAAGCGAGGCGGCTACGGGAGGGATTTCGGGCAACGGATCGGCTGGTTCAGTCCGTCCGTGCTGGCACAATTGGGCGGATTGCCGCGGGTGTGGGTGCATGCCGTCAGCGTGGGCGAATTGTATGTGGCGCTGGAGCTGATGAAGGCGTGGCGCGCCCGCGAGCCGGACGTGCGTTTTGCCCTTACCACCACCACGTCCACGGCCTATGCCCTGGCCCGCCGGGCCATGAGCGCTCCGGATGTGGTTCTGTATTTCCCGGTCGACTTCCCGCCGGTGATGCAACGCGTTTTTCGCGCGATCAATCCCCGCATGCTGGTCCTGGTCGAGGTCGAGTTGTGGCCCAACCTGATCCGCATGGCGCGCGCCCGCTTTCTACCGGTGTTTCTCGTCAACGCGCGCATGAGCGACCGCTCGTTTACCCGCTACCGGAAAGTCGGCTTCCTGACGCGAAAATTGCTGCCGGAGTTTGACCTGATCGCCGCGCAATCGGCCGAGGACGTCCGGCGTTTTGTCGCACTGGGCGCAAACCCTGCGTTGACCATCAACCTCGGTAGCGCAAAGTATGACGTGGCCTTGGCGACACCGGCCGGCGAAAGCGCGAAGGCGCTTGCCGTCATGCGCGCGGCCGGCATCACGCCGGAACATCGCGTGATTCTTGGCGGATCCACCTGGCCCGGCGAGGAGGATGCGTTGGTGGATGTGTATCGCGGCCTGAAAACGCGCTACCGCAATCTGGTGCTGGTGATCGCGCCGCGGCACGTCGAGCGCACCCCGGACATCGTCAGCGCGCTGAAGGCCCGGGTCGGCAAGCTGGTGTTGCGATCCAGCGTGCCGGACAAACCGTCCCCTGCAGCATCCCCGCCGCCCGATGTGTTGTTGATCGACACCACCGGCGAGTTGAAACATTTTTACGCCTGTGCCGATGTGATTTTCGTCGGCAAGAGCCTGACCCGGCATGGCGGTCAGAACATCATCGAGCCGGCGCTCTACGGCAAGCCCGTCCTCGTCGGGCCCCACATGGAAAATTTCCCGGCCATCATGGATGATTTTCTCGCCGCCGGCGCAATCATGCAGGTGAAGGATCTACAAGGTTTGCGGCGCGCCGCGGATGATTTGATATGCTCGCCGGAGAAACGGGCGGAAATGGGCGCCGCCGCCCGCAAGGTCGTCGAGGACAAGAGCGGTTCGTTGCATTTGTTTCTCGATCGGTTGCTCAAGGCGGTTGCTCCGTGAAAACCGTCGCCTCGGTCAACTGGATTCATCAGGCGGACCGCATCCGCATGTTTCTTGAGGCCCACGGCATCGAGGCGTTCATTCCCGACGAGGGCATGGCCACGGCCAATCCCTTGATGGGCACCGCCATCGGTGGTATTAGGGTACAGGTACCGGATGAGTCGTTCGACGAGGCCATTCAATTACTAAAGGCTTTTCAATCATGAGTATTACAACCAAAGTAGGCGATCGCGGAACCACATTTCTGTTTTCCGGCGAAGAAGTTTCCAAGGATTGTGCCCGCACCAATGCCTACGGCGATGTGGACGAACTGGTAAGCGTGCTGGGCGTGGCCCGGGCCCAATCCGCCAAGGTCGACATTCGCGAGACGATTTTCTGGATTCAGTGTGAATTATTCGTCGTGGCCGCTGAGCTCGCTACGGAGACTGATGCCATCAACCTGATCAAGGAGCGCATCGATGAGACGCGTCTTGGCCAGCTGGATCAGCGACGCGATGCGCTGGAGCTGAAAATCAAGATGCCCACCGGTTTCATCATTCCCGGTGGCACGCCGGTGGCGGCGATGATCGATCATGCCCGCACCGTGGCCCGGCGCTGTGAACGCCGCGCCGTCGGACTGCATAACGAAGGCTTGATTCACAATGCGCACCTGCTGGTCTGGCTCAACCGGTTGTCCGATTTTCTCTGGCTGCTTGCCCGTTACGAAGAGGGCAACGCCACTGTCCTCAAGCCATGACCTTGGCCGACGAGCTGGCCGGACGCGGCGTCCGCACGATTACCGGCGCCCGGCTTGCCGACTTCACCACCTTCCGGCTCGGCGGCGCCTGCCCGGTGCTGGTCGATTGTGACTCGGAACATTCCTTCAGCTCGGTGTGGCCACTTTTGGGTCCATCAGAGGCAATATTGTTGGGCGGGGGATCCAATCTGCTGGTGAGCGACGCGGGTTTAACCAGCCCGGTGGTGCGGTACGTTTCCACCCGGCCGGAAATATATTTCGATGGCACGGCTGTTCGCGTAAGCGCCGGCACACTGCTCGATGATCTGGCTCGCATCACGGCGGAGCGCGGACTCGACGGCATGGTCATGTGTTCGGGCATTCCAGGAACCGTGGGAGGCGCCGTGGCCGGAAATGCCGGAGCATTCGGCGAACAGATCGGGGATCGCGTGGTGGTCGTGCAGACGATGGATCGTCGCGGACACAAGCGCGAGCGGGTGCCGTCCGGACTGGCGTTTGCTTACCGCCGGTCGGCGCTGGCCGGCCTGGATGAGGTCATCGTGTCGGTGCGGTTGCAACTCGATGCCGGCGACCGGGAAAAACTGTTGGCGCGCCGCGCCGGGATTCTTGCCTTGCGCGCATCGAAACATCCGGACTGGCGCGTGGTGCCGACGGCCGGGAGTTTTTTCAAGAATATCGAACCGACCTCGAAGGCGGATCGGCGTCAGGCCGCCGGGTGGTTTCTCGAACAGGCGGGTGCCTTGCGCATGAGCGTCGGGAGCGCCCGGACGTTTGAGCGACACGCCAATATCATTGTGTCCGGTCCGGGCGGCCGGTCAAGGGATGTGGCCCGGTTGTCGGAGATGATGGCCGGTGCGGTGGAAGAAAAGTTTGGATTGCGCCTCGAGCGCGAAGTGAAAATGCTGGGAGCGTTCTGATGTTGGCAGGTGAATTCAAAGAAGTGATGAAGGTGCGGGACCTTCGCTGGTTCGGGCAGGATGTGTTTGAATTATCCCTCGAGCGCGAGGGTCTTGACTTCACGCCGGGTGATTGCCTCGCGCTGTTTGCCGCAGATGGCCGGGTGTCGCGCCCCTACAGCATCGCGTCGGGTAACCGGGAAGATGCCATCCGTTTTATCATTCGACTCATGCCGGGCGGCGAGGTGACGCCCTTTCTGGCTTCGCGCCGTCCGGGCGACGCGGTCCGGGTGAGTCCGCCGTTCGGCTGGTTTCGTCCCGGCGAGCACGCGGCGGAGCGGCCGTGTGTCTTTATCGCCACGGGAACCGGCATAGCCCCCTTTCGCTCCGTCTTGCGCAGCCAGCCGTCGCTTAAGCCGGCCGCGCTTCTCTATGGCGTGCGCAAGAAGGAGGACCTTGTCGATCCGGAGTGGCTGGTCGAGCGGGCCGGGGCGATGTTGGCGGTCTCGCGCGAGCAGGTGCCCGGTTGTTTCCACGGGCGCGTAACCCAGTTGCTCGACAGTCTCGGCGAACTCGGCGAGGCGGATTATTATCTTTGCGGTCTCGATACGATGATCGACGAAGTAACGAATTGGCTGGAAGCTCGCGGCACCGGAATCGTCCGCATTCATCGCGAATGTTTTTTTAACGCGTCGTATTACACCTAACGGGGCCCGGTTGATCAGGGCGCGGCGGGTCCGAGGTTCTCGATAACCTCGGCATCCGCGGCCCGGGAGTTGGCGCGCACGATGCGAATGCGCACGCGGTCATCGACCTTTGATTCCGGAACAAACACAATGTAATTGTTGATGCGGGCCACACCGTTGACCGCGGGATTCCGGCGGTCCACTTCGGAGATGACGACTTCGTACTCCTCGCCGGGTTGCACCGGGATATACGGTTGGGCACCATCCGCGCTGGTAGCCTCTTCGCGCTTTTGCTCCGTCGCCACGGCGGATGCGCCGGTAGTTAATTCACCGCGGGCAAATCGTCCGACGTCCTCCACGATGCGGAATTCCACCTGCTCGCCCAGGGAGGCGCCGGCCACGAAGACCACCTTGCCGTCGACTTTGGCGATGCCATCACCCTCGCGTCCGATGGCTTCGATGGTGGCCTGGTGCACTTGACCAACCATGCCATCGATGCGGGAATCCGCTTCATCCGCTGATTCGACTCCGGCGCGGCCGGGCACCGGGCGACCGGTTTCGAGCGTCTCAATCAACGAGGACTCGGCTGTGCTGCGCTTCAGTCGCGTGACTTCTATGATGGCCACATCGCCGGGGCGGGAGTCGGGGACAAACGTCAGCAGGCCGCCAATCCGGGTCACTCCGGCATTCCCCTCCCGGCGGGATTCATCCATCACCAGCACCTTGTAGCGCTGACCCTCAACCGCGGCAGCGTCCGGATTCTCGATAGCGTCAATAATCTCCTCCGCGGAACTTTCTTCTACCACGGGAGGAGGCGCTGTTTCCTCGACCGCAGGGGCACGTTCGATGGCGGGGGCGGGGGGCAACGAGGCGGGGGCTGTCACCTCCCGGGTTTTTTCCTCTTGGCCGGTCACCAGATAAATCACGGCGCCGGCGCCGGTGAGTGTGATCAACAACAGCGCGATAATTACAGTACGTGTTCCGGTGTCCGGCTTGGATGATGTCATGGTTTTTCTCCCCCTCGGGCTAAAAGGATTCATGAAAGATCCGGCGCCGGCAATAAAAATTCGGAGCTGGTTGGGCGCGTGACATGCCCCGGAGCGCGCCATCGTCCCGGCCGCAAATTAAACGCTATTGTCAGGATCGCGGCACAAACGTATCTTTCCGCGCCATGGCCACCAAAACCAAATCAGCGGCTCCACCGCCGGTAATCAGCTTGATCAGTCTTGGCTGTGCGAAAAACGAGGTCGATTCCGAACGCATCCTCGGCAAGCTTGCCACGGCAGGATTTCTCATCGCGGAAGATCCCGCCGAGGCCGATGTGTGCCTGGTCAACACGTGTGGTTTTATCACGGACTCGCGCGAGGAGTCGGCGGGCGTATTGAACGAGTTGCAGCGGCTGAAGTCGCAGGGCCGCGTCAAATCGGTGGTGGCTCTGGGTTGTCTGGTCGAGCGGGCGGCCGGTGCTCCCGAAACGAATCACTACCTCGGCGGTGCGGATGCGCTGGTCGGCTTTCAGGATTATCCCAAACTGGAGGAAATCTGCCGCACGCTGGCGAACAGTGAAGCAAAGACCAAGTCGCCACGCCAGAACGATGGCATTCCAGTCACGATCGGCGACAAGCGCTTCTCCGGCCTCGCCGCCCAAGCGCAATCATTTGCGGCCAGCTACAATAAATTTCTTGCCGCTCCCCGCCTGCGCGTGGGTTCGCCCCACATCGCCCATCTCAAAATCAGCGAGGGCTGCTCGAATTTTTGCAAGTTCTGCTCCATTCCCTACATCCGCGGCGTGCAGGTCAGTCGCCCGGTCGAGCATATCGTCACGGAGGCGCGCCAGCTTATCGACACCGGCGCGAAGGAGATCAGCCTCATCGCCCAGGACACCACCAGCTACGGACGCGACCTGTACGGCGATTACCGTTTGTCGGCGTTGCTGAAATCCCTTTTCGCCATCGAAGCCGGTGATATCTGGTTTCGTCTGATGTATGCGTTCCCGCGCTTCCTGACCGATGACATGCTGGCCACGTTGGCTTCCGATCCGCGGATGTGTCCATACATCGACATGCCGCTCCAGCATATTGCCGACAAGATGCTGAGCGACATGGGACGCGGCATGCTGAAAAAGGAGACCATCGCGCTGCTCGATCGCATTCATACCGTGTGGCCGCAAGGCGCCATTCGCACCACCTTCATTGTCGGTTATCCCGGCGAGACGGACGCGCATTTTGAAGAGTTGTTGTCGTTTGTCCGGGAGGGACGTTTCTCCCATGTCGGCGTATTCATGTATTCGCACGAGCCGAAGACGCCCTCGGCGAAATTGCCTGATCAGATTCCGTTGGTCGAAAAAAAGCGCCGGCGCGATGCAATCATGTCCGCGCAGTTGGCGGTGTCGAGGCGCCGGCTGAAGGCCATGGTGGGCGGACAACGGCGCGTGATGGTTGATGGCCCGCCCGGGCCGGGCATGGCGATTCCCCGGGGCGTGCATGCCATGGGTCGAAGCCAGCTCGAGGCGAGCGATGTCGACGGCGTGATTTTTCTCAAGGGCCGGGCCGCCGCCCGGTTGGAACCGGGCACCATGGTCGATACGCGCATCGAACAGAGCCTGGATTACGATCTCGTCGCGCGCATGGTGGAGTAGGGACATGTCCGCGCGTCATCCCGCCGTGCTGAAGTGGGAGCAGGACTTGAAGCGCATCTTCGACGGCATTGATCACGAATTGGAAGAGCGTTATGGCGCCGATTACGCGTTGCGACCCAATCGTCCCGAACGCGGCGCCACGGCGAATCCGGAAGATGACGGACTCTTTAATGTCGGCGCCTCGTTTTCCGCCGGCTACGGATCCAAACGCGGACGCGGCTATATTATCAGCGTACGGATGGCGACCATAAACCGGATACCGCCGCCGGTGCAGGATCACATGGAAGAGGAAGTGGCGGCCATGCTTCGCGCGCGGCTGCCGGAGGCTTTTCCGGGCCGGGACTTGCGCGTCGAGCGCGACGGCCATGTGTTCAAGATCACCGGTGACTTGCGTTTGTGATCGCGTGGAACAATGGAGGCCACGTTGCTCCGGGCAAACGCTATGCCACCGCCACTGGCCGGCCGCCCGGTGCGCCCTCGCGACCGGACAAGCAGCAATTCACCGGACACACGTCATGCTTGGGCGGACGATTTCCGATCACGCGCTTCGGCTTGGCGGGATCCATGCGTTCCTCGATCAAATCGGCAATCATGGAAACAAACAGCGGGTGCGTGCCGGGTGTGGCGGCGCGATGCATCGTGATGCCAAGCTCGTGGCAAAGATCGATTGCTTCATGGTCGAGGTCATACATGACTTCCATGTGGTCGGAAATAAATCCGACCGGATGCACGATGATCTCCCTCACGCCCCGGCCGTGCAGCTCGCGAATGTGATCACAGATATCCGGCCCCAACCACGGTTGATGCGGCGGTCCGCTCCGGCTCTGATACACCAGTTTCCAGTTTGTGATCCCCGCCATTTCTGCGGCAAGCTCGCAGGTGTTTTCCAGTTGCACCGCATAATCGCACTTGTCCGCCATCGTTTGCGGAATGCTGTGCGCCGTGAACGCCGTGTGAATATGTTCGCGGCGGGCGGCCGGAAAGCGATCGCGGGCCTGCTCCCAATGATCGGCGCAAACCCGGATGAAGTCGGGATGGTTGTAATAGACGCGAATCTTGTCAAACGATGGCCCGCCTTCCCCGAGCGCCTCGCAGGCGCGCATCATGTCTTCCCGGTATTGACGGCAACCGGAATAACAACTGAATCCCGAGGTCACGAACGCGAGAAACTTCTTCACGCCGGTATCGCGCATCTCGCGCACGACATCGCCGACAAATGGTTTCCAGTTGCGATTGCCAAGATACACCGGCGTCGTGATGCCGCGCCGGCAAAGCTCCGCGACCAGTGCCTCCCGGAGCGCGCTGTTTTGCCGGTTGATCGGGCTGACCCCGCCGAACATTTCATAGTGATGCGCCACTTCGCGTTTGCGCTCTTCGGGCACGCCGCGCCCGCGCAAGACATTGTCGAGAAAGGGCATCACATCGTTCATGCCTTCCGGGCCGCCGAAAGACATCATTAAAATCGCATCATAGGGGTTGGGATTCATATCCATACTATGGACCAGGGTGGAGCTCTTTTCAACCGTCCGGGGAGATGACGCACGCGGCGCGTGCGAGCCTCCATCAGCATCGGTGCTGTTTCACTCCGGTTTCGGTGGACGGCCCATCAGCGCTTGCACCGCCTCCCGCGGGTCTTTGCCCTCGTAGAGCACGGCGTGCACTTCGCTGGTAATGGGCAGGTCGATCCCTAACTCGGCGGCGAGTAACTTCGCCGCCTTGGCCGTCCACACACCCTCCGCCACTTGCACCATACCGCCGAGAATGCTGGCTATGCTTTCGCCCTTGCCGATGCGTTCGCCCACGCCGCGATTGCGGCTGTGCCGGCTCATTCCTGTCACCATCAAATCGCCGATCCCGCTCAATCCGCTGAACGTCTGGGCCTGCGCACCCATGCGCGCGCCGAGCCGGGCAATCTCGGCAATGCCGCGGGTCATCAGCGCGGCCTTGGTGTTGTCGCCAAAGCCGAGCCCGTCGCAAATCCCCGCCGCCAATGCGATCACATTTTTCAACGCGCCGCCTACCTCGACACCGATGATGTCGTCCGACGTGTAGACGCGAAACGTGCGGTTGTTAAAGGCCTCCTGCCAGAACAGCGCCTCGGCGGCTTGCTCGCTCGCCACCGTCACCACCGTCGGCACGCCGCGCGCCGATTCTTCGGCATGGCTCGGGCCGGACAACGCGGCCACACCGGGATGGTTCCACACCCCGGCAGCCAGTGCGCTCAACCGTTGATGGGATTCCGGATCAAACCCCTTGGATACGCTGACGGCGTGAAAGCGGGCGGGGAGATGGGGCAGGAAGCGGCGCAAGGTGGCTTTGTAAAAGCGTGACGGTATCGCCAGTACAATCGCCTCCGCGCCCGCCATGGCTTCCGCCTCGCTGGCGGTCCACCGCAGGCCGGAGGGGAGCTTCACCCCGGAAAGAAATTTTTTGTTCTCGCCGGTCCGGGCCACGTCGTCAAGGTAGGCGGCATCCGGGCCCCAAATGGTTACCTGATGGCCGTTGCCATGAAGGATGATGCCAAGCGCGCTGCCCCAGCCGCCGTCGCCGATGATGGCTATTCGACTCATGACACACCCTCTCCCGGCGATCTGTTTTTGTTCCGGTCAAACCTGCTTTCGCGCCCGCCGAGCAGCCGGAGAATGTTGGAGCGGTGGCGGATGATCACCAGAAAAACCAGGAGGGACAGAACCGAGGGCAAGAGCAGCGTATCTTGCGCGTAGCGCCACCATCCGACGCCGGCGACGACCAGCGCGGCAATAATCGAGGCGAGCGAGACATAGCGTGTGAGCTTGAAGGCAATTCCCCAACTTGCCAGTCCGAAGATCGCGGCGAAAGGCGCCATCCCGATCAAGGCGCCGGCGCTGGTGGCTACACCCTTGCCGCCCTTGAAGCGAAGATACACCGGAAAGCTGTGCCCGATCACCGCGGCCACGCCGCAAAAAATCCCCAGTGCCACCGGATCCAGGTTGGTCATGGGCAATCGATTTGCGATCGGCGGCAATACATCCACCGGCAGCCATCCCTTCAGCGCATCCAGCGCGAAGGTGGCCAACCCGGCCTTTTTGCCCAGGATGCGCATGACGTTGGTCGCCCCGATGTTGCCGCTGCCAAATTGGCGGATATCGATGCCGTGATACCGGGCGATGAATAATCCAAATGGTATGGCGCCAATCAGGTAGGCGAGCACAATCATAATCACGTCCACGAGATGGGGCATGGCAATGTTCATGGTTTTCCTGTTTCCACCCAACGCACGGCTTCGCGCAACATTTGCGCGGCGTCTTCGCAGCCGAGTTTCTTTTTGATGTTTGCGCGATGCACCTCCACGGTGCGTTCGCTCAAGTTGAATTTCTCGGCGATCTTCCGGGTCGAAAGCCCGTCGCCGACACACTCGAAAATTTCCCGCTCGCGCTCGGTGAGCGACGCCACGCCGGCGGCGCCGGATTTTTCACCGGAGGAAAGCTGGCGAATCAGGCGGCTCGACATCGCGGGGCTCACATACAGTTCACCGGAAAGCACGTGGCGGATGGCGCTCACGATCACCTCGTCGGCATCCTCTTTCATCACATAGCCGCGCGCGCCGGCGCGAAGAGCCCGGTCCGCATATTCCGCTTCATCGTGCATCGAGAGCACCAGCGCGCGCACGTCCGGAACGCGGGTGCGCATTTCGCGGATGAGCTCAAGGCCGTTGCGGTCCTTGAGGGTGATGTCGACGACGGCGACGTCCGGTTGTTCCGCGGCGGCCAGCGCGAGGGCTTCGTCGTAGGTCCCCGCCTCACCGCAGACCGACATGTCCTGTTCCTTGTTTAAGAGCATGGCCAGGCCGTGCCGGACGATGGAATGATCATCGATGACGATGATGCGATGCGGAGTTGTCGGATGGTTGACCACAATCTGAAGTATGGCGAGCGGCAGGGGGTGGAGCAATTAGGATTTTACTTTAAACGCAGCGAGTGCACAGAAGCGTGGTGATTTTTTGTGGAATCTCAGACCGCTCGTTTGTTTTATGCATTCCGCAGCCTGAGTCCATGGCCGGCAAGCGCGTCAATACTGGCATTCGACCCGCACTCCGCCGTCCCGGCGCCGCTCGAACTCCACGCGCCCCCCGAACATGCTCGCGCGAAATTGCATGATGCGCAGGCCCATGCCTCCGGACTGGGTGGCGTTCGGGTCCAGGCCCTTGCCGTTGTCTTCAATCGTCAACTCGCCTTTGTCGCCGCGCCGCGACCATTCGATGATGACCTCGGTGGCCTGACCATGACGTACCGCATTGGTTACCGCCTCCATCGCGATGGCATAGAGATGGTGGGCCACTTTATTTGCCGGCGCCGGCGCCTCCTCGTGCGGATGAAATACACAGGTGATTCCGTATACCGAGGAGGTTTCCTCCGCCAGTCGTCCGAGCGCACCGGCAAGACCCTCCTGGCCCAGTTCCACCGGTGACAGCCCCCGCGCCATGCGTCGCACCTGCGCTACCGACTCCTTTAGGATTTCGTTGATGCGCATGGACTGTCGACGGACTTCCTCGTCGGCGTGGCCGGGGTGATCGCTCAAGGCCCGGCTCAAAAAAACCGCGCCGGTGAGTTTCTGGCCCAACGAGTCGTGCAGGTCCTGGCCGACCTGTTGCTTTTCCCGGTCGCTGATTTCCAAAATGTCCCGCTCCAGGCGCATGCGTTCTTTCATGGATGCTTCGAGTTCACGCGTGCGCTCCTGCACCGCAGCCTCGATGCGCACCGTTCGTCCGGCCAGCGTCCAGATCACCATCGACAACAGCAGGGTGCTGACGCTGCCGGAAAGTAAAATCAGGTGTGGCATCATGGTTGGTCGCGCGGCGAGGTATTCCGGCGCGGCGCGCGTTTCGAAGGTCCATTCGCGATCCGCCACCGTGATGGGAGCGGTGTGGGCCACCTCCTGCGTGGACGGGGCGTCGCCCGGCCAGGTCTCGTCGAAGAACCGGACCAGGATGTCGTTGGGCGCCACATCGGCAAGGGCGCGTTCGAGGATGATCTGCGGCCATAGAATCGACACCGTGAAGCCGGACAATCTGGCTTCGACTATGCCCGGCGAATCAAACAACGGCGAGAAGACGAAGTAGCCATCCTGATCTTGCGGGTCTTTGATGCGCAACGAGCGGGCGATTGAAGGTCCGCGCCGGCTTTCCATGGTGAAAATCGCTTCCGCGGCGCCGGGCAACGCCGCCATGTCTATCCCGTTGGGAAAACTCAACGCGCCTTCCGGTTGCTGGGAAACGAGGGGAAAGTATTCCGGCCGGGCGCCGGCGATGATCATCCGGCCATCCGGGCCCGGCTCGGTGATGTCGGCAAAAAAACCGCCGCCCGCCTTCATTTCCTCGCGCAGGGCGTGAGGTAAGCGTTGCACGAAACCATACGCGTTTAGCAGCCGGCGCTGGAATTGCATGCCCTTCGCGGCGAACTCCTCGAAGTCCTCCATGCTGATGCGGTCCGACAACTCGCGCAGGGCGCCGATCGAATTCAGCACGTCAAAGAAAAGCGCCAGTTGGCGCGCCACCGACTGCCGCATAGCTTCGGACTCCGCCGTGAACACGCGCATCACTTCCCGCTCGTGGCGCTTTTCAGCGATGCGGGCGGCGAGGAGGGTTGCGCCAATACCGGCGAGCAGCACGGAAAGCGCGAAAATGCGGGCGAAGCGCGACGTGCTGCGTTGGGATGACGGTGAGACCATGGATGGCAGTATAGCGGCCAGGCGGGGGCCATGGGATGTTTTTTTAATCACCCCGGCGTCCTTTCCAGGTCCAAACCATCTTGCTTCGTCCGGTAAACAGCGGCCGGCTCCCGGGCGACCTGCGGTTTCTGCTTGATGCTTTCGACGTCCCAAGGTTTTTGAATGCGCGACCCGCCGAGAAAAAAACAGACATCCCGCAAATCGCTGACCTGCTGGAGTCGCTTTGAAATCGCCTTGGGCGACATGTCAACCGCTGACATTTGGCTCACCACTCAATTTTTCTACATAGTCACGATCCAAGCCAGATCCTTGGCGCGTCCGGTGACACGTTTGTTTTTGGTGTAAGCGGTTTTCTCGATGAAGTGAACGGGAACATCCCCATAGTGCCCGTTTTCCTTGCCGGCCACCGCCACCTCCCGGGTTATTCCGGTAAGCGAGGTAATAATGTATTAACGAACCGGAGGCACGCCCAACTGAACAACCTGCTCCGGCGTTTGAAAATCACCCGCGGTCAGGCCCAGCGACCCAAAGCCAAAATCGTTCAGCGCCTGAAGCACGTGCGCGGCGTTTTCCGGGGTTGCGCGCACCAGCAGGTAGATGTCACCGGTAAAACGGGGCGCGCCGTGAAAGGCGAGGGCGTAGACGCCCATGACCAGATACTCAACCTCGCGAGCGTTATACAACGCGAGCACTACTTTGAAGTCGGGCTGTGTTTCAATGAAATTGACGCCTTAAACGTTCAACCGCGTCGAGTCGTTGGGCCGGCGATTGTGCAAGCCAAAACGCGAGACTCACGCGCACATCACCCTCGGAGCACAAGGGCACTCGTTTGATCACCGGCTCTATCACGCACGCAGCTTATCCGGCTAAAACAATCAGGAAAGGCGCAAAACCCGGAAAGAATGGCCGCCGCGAATCGGCTGATCTCTCCTGACTTCAACAATGGGATTCCCCGACGTACATGTATTCGGGAATCAGCTTGCGGAGAATCCGGGTGTTGATTTTTTCCTCATCTATCCGCCACCTGCGGCGGAAAAAATTTAAACTGTTCTCCCTCAACATCTTGTGCAACAGATAAAAAATATCAAAAAATCCTGAACTACGTATTGACACGTAGAGGCGCTAAGGGTTATCAATTACAAGCATGCGAGCACGTAAAGTCTTTGCATAATTTCATGGACGAAACGAAACGAACAGTATTAAATGCGTAACGTTGGAGAAAAAATGAAAAAAATAACCGCTACACTATTGGGCACGCTGATTGCAAGTTCAGCCGCGCTCGCTCAGACCAACCAGGTTTTGAGCCGAAATGCCGTGGGGTATGTGAAAATCAATGTGCCAGCCAGCAACAGCTTGGCTCTTGTCAGCAATCCGTTTGTAGCGTTGGACGAAGGAAGTGCTCGTATAACAAACGTATTTGCAAGTTTGGTGAACAACAGCACAGTTTCTGTATGGAACGAAGCCAGTCAAAGTTACCTTAATTACGCGAAAAACAGTCGCGGTGGTTGGGTTGGTACAGGCGTTACAACTGTGCAGTTTGCCAGAGCTGACGCAGCATTCATCAGGTCTGCAGGAACTTCAACAGTGTTCTTCATGGGCGAAGTCCCTGATTCAACTACTGCACCCACGACCACTCAATCGAGAGCTGCCGGGATCACAATGCTTGGAAATCCCTATCCGGTTGAGGTAGCAGTCACAAATTCATCAATCGGGTTGAGTCTGCCCGCCGGTGGTACAATTAGTATTTGGAATAGCGTTAGTAATAAATACGACAACTTTGCCAAAAACTCCCGCGGTGCTTGGGTCGGTACGATCACGGCGACAATAAAACCTGGAGACGGACTTGTTATTCGTGCAACCAATGCTACTGCGAACTTTTCAACGACAAAACCCTACAATTGGCCATAGAATCATGGAGGAAAAAATATGAAAAAAACATCACTAATCATTGCGCTTCTTACAACTCTGTCGTTAAACGCCCAAGCTGGAATCAATGTTCTGGTTTCTGGTCTTACGGGATTTTATCGTTCTGATGACACCACGGGTTTGTTGCAAGCGCCCGGCGGCCTTAATGGCTGGATACAATTTATTTACTCCACAACAGGAGTAGTTGCCGGACCTGCTGGAATCGGAGGCACTGTAGACGGGAGCGAGTCCATTCTCGATCAGTTTGGTCTAACAAACGCCGGTAACTCAGACGATTACGGAACTTTTGTTTACGGTTTAGTTGCTCCGCAGACAACCGGTTTTTGGTACGCTCGGTTATTCGAAGGCGGAAGTTCCACTACCGGAGCATCAGCCGATAATATCACCGCAGGTACATGGTACTATGAAAGCGCTGTTTATGCTGTGATTAACAACACAGACCCCGCTTCACCAGACGCCCAGTCAATTCAAGGAAATAATCCTACCATTCTTCAAACTGCATTCGGTGGCGACTTCGTGAACTACCAAGTCGTTCCTGAGCCTTCCGTCCTTGCCTTCTTAGGCCTTGGAGGTTTGGCTTTGGCGGCTCGCCGTCGCTTCATCGCTTAATCAGCGATTTTGTTTATGGCCATTTGAAAGCGCCCTCTCCGGAGGGCGCTTTTTTGTTTTCCAACCGCGTCTCCCGCATTAACCTCATCGACTATGTTTTGGATATCCATCGTCTTCTTTTTATCCGGCCTCTCCGCGCTGGTGTACCAACTGCTCTGGATGCGCCACCTCGGATTCATCTTTGGCAATACCATCTATGCCAGCGCGACCGTGTTAACCGCGTTCATGGGTGGCTTGGCGATTGGTTCGCATCTATTTGGTCGTTGGGCGGAGCGGCTTAAGGATCCGCTGAAAGCATTTGCCATTCTCGAGTGGGTCGTGGCCGCTTATGCCGTTCTGCTTCCGTTCCTCTTTTATGGCCTACAGCTTGTCTACCGGATGGCCTATCAATCGATTTCCCAGGAACTGATTTTTCTTACGCCACTACGTTTCATTCTTGCTGTCATCATTCTTTTGATTCCGACCATCGCGATGGGTGGCACCTTGCCGGTATTGATTCGCGGGCTGGCGCATGACGAACCGAACTTTGGTTCGCGTCTCGGCTGGCTTTACGGCGTGAATACACTGGGCGCGGTGGCCGGTGTTTTCCTGAGCGGATTTTACCTTATCCCGGCGATCGGGCTGACCAACACCAATCTGCTCGCCGCCGCGACGGATTTAATTGCCGGCATTGGCGCGTGGCTCATCGCTTCGCGGCACCGCGTGCCTCATACCGATTATCAGGAACCCAAGCGTGCCTCGTACCCGTGGCGAAGCATGACGTTCAACTCGCGCTATGCGGTCGTGGTGGCGACGTTTTGCGGATTCATCTCGCTGGCGCTCGAAGTTATCTGGTTCCGCGCGCTGATCCTCGTTTTCGGTTCCACCACATATTCTTTCACGGTGATGTTGGGCGTGTTCCTGCTCGGCATCGCGCTGGGTTCACTGTTGATCGCTCCTTTTCTTGACCGGATGAAATTGCTGGTTCCCGCGCTCGCCGCGACACTCGTTCTCATCGGTGGTTACACGCTCTGGTCGATGTATCGCTTTGATGGCGGACCGGAATTTTTGTTGAATTATCTAAATCAGCGCTCGTTCACGTGGTCGGCCATGAATCAGGCGCGGTTTATAATCGCGGTTTCTCATCTGGCCGTTCCCGCGTTGCTTTTCGGAATTAGCTTCACCATCGCAACTCGCATCGTGCGTCGCGATGAATCAAGCTCATCTGCTGCGGTCGGCATGGTTTACGCGCTCAATACCATCGGTGCGGTTGCGGGTTCATTCGCAGGCGGATTCCTCATGCTGCCGAATCTCGGGATGGAGGGCTCTCTGCTTGTTATTGCCGGTGCGGCATCGTTATCCGGCTTTGTTTCGCTGATCCTTTGGGGTGGTGCCATCCCGATGCGTCTGGCCGCCGGCGCTGGTACCCTAGCATTAGCTTTGTATGTTATCTTTTTTCCACCGGTTTGGAACAAGACGGTGCTTTCCGCGGGCGCTTTCTTCGGGGCGTTTAACTTTGTTTCCGAAGGCAAAATCATTTTCCGCGAAAAGGTTCTTGCTGATCGTTTGCTTCATTACCGGGAGTCGATAGCCTCGACCGTTTCCGTGCACATCAGTGAGGATGAGCAGAAGTATTTTTGCGTGGATGGAAAAACCGAAGCCGACCAAGGCACCCGCGGCATGGTTGTTCAACGGATGATCGGTCACCTGCCGATGTTGTTTCATCCGAACGCAAAGAAAGCCATGAATCTTGGACTTGGTGCCGGAGTGAGCTTTGGCGCCTTGGGGTGCCATCCTCTCGATCATCTCGAAGTCGTCGAAATTGAGCCCGCAGTATCGATAGCCGCCAAGGTTTGGGGAGATTTGAATCACAACATTCTCGATAATCCCAAGGCAATAGTCACCGTGAATGACGGACGCAATCATCTTTTTTGCACCACAAATTACTACGATGTCATTACGTCCGACCCGTTTGAGCCAGTTGTCGGAGGGGCTGGCCATCTTTTCACCGTGAACCATTTCAAGAATGCCAAACAGCGCCTGAACGATGGCGGCATCATGTGCCAGTGGATCCCGATGTATGAGATGACCTCCGAGGATTATCTGACGATTGTGCGGTCGTTTGTGTCGGTATTTCCTCAGACGACACTTTTCTATACGGGTTTTGACACGCTGCTTCTCGGGTTCAAAGATGAGATGCGGCTGGACCCGGAAGTTTTGCGGCGTAATTTTGAGATACCGGCCGTGAAAGCCTCGCTGGCGGATGTAGGATTTACGTCGCCCGAAATGATTTTGGGGATGTTCGTAGCGGACTTGAGCAAAATGCCGGAGTTTACCGGTTCTGGACCGGTGAACACCGATGACAAACCGATTATTGAGTTTTCCACACCCAAGAGCCAGCTACGTTACACGACCGACGAAAATCAGGCCGCGCTGCTAGCTCATTTCACGCCGATTCCTGATGTTTGGCTTGATGGCCTCGACGACGCCACGTCTCAGCAATTAAAGCAGGAGCATGAGGCGGTTCGTCTTATGCTGGAATCGGGAGTTTTGCGGGCGAGGGGAGACACTGAGAAAGCCTTTATGCAGCTCGCGAAGGCGAATGAGATTTCACCGGCCAATCCGGTAGTTAAAAATGAGATGGTGGCGATGCTGACGGTTTCGGCTCAGACGTTGCGCAAGAGCGGGGAGCGGGATGAGGCGGCGCGACAATTCCAGACGGCGTTGCAGTTGGATCCGGGTGATTTTTGGTCGCTGTATTATCTGGTCGAACTGGGAATGCAGGCGGGGCAGGTGGAGTTTGCCGGGAAGATGCTGGAGGAGGCGGTGGCGCGTTATCCGGAGTCGCCGCTGGTAAAGGGGTTGAAGGCGAAATATTTGTTCACGCAGGGCGATCAGGCCAGTGCGTTTGAGTTCTTCAAGCAGGCCGTGATTGAACAGCCCGGAAGCCGGATGTTGTGGAATGATTTCATGCGGGTGGCAATGGCGGCGGGTGACCAAGTCCTCACCGCGTATGCGCAACAGAATCTCGACCGGTTGAATGCGTATATCGAGGGGAAATAAACCGGCGAGAGACAAAGGGGCCGCGTCGAGGATAAGATTTCCAGAGGTTGGAAAAATCACCTCCAAAAATTTCCAATGATTGGAATTTTTTGTAACCATCATCGTATGGCGCGAAAATGGCTATTCGTCTTTACCCGTCCATCCCCCGAAAACCTTAGATAATAGCTCGATCCTGCTCCAACCGGTATGACGGCTGTTCCTGCTCCGGAGCAGGCGCGTTTCTGATCAGCGTAATTTTTCGAAGCGGGTTCCGCTTCCGGGTTTGATCCGAAGGTACCCGGCCCGGAAAGCCGGGCCGCTCCAACGTGGTCGTGCATGCTACGCGCTTGGTCGCGACCCATGAGTAGCGAACGATGGTGTTTTGGTGTAATCCGCTCCGCCTAATCGCGATGCACCCTCAGCTACCTTGCTCCATCTCGAGGATGGTCCGTCGGGATTTGGTGCCATCGAGGACTTCGCGCACTTTGGCCGAGATGGTTCCGATCGAGAATGGTTTTTGCATGTAGTTGATATCCGAGTCCAGCACGCCGCGGCTGATGTTGGCGTTGGCGGTATAGCCGGACATGTACAAAACTTTCATGCCGGGCCGTGACGCGGATAGCGTGTCGAACAGCGCCCGCCCATTCATGCCCGGCATTACTACATCCGTGACCAGAATGTCGATCGGTTCGTCAAATTCCTCCGCCAGTTTAATGGCATCCTGGGGGTCCCCGGCGGCGAGCACTTTATATCCGGCGTCGCGCAGAGTTTCCTTGATCAGCTCGAGCACGAGCTTCTCGTCTTCGCACAGCAGGATGGTTTCCTTGCCGCTCACGGTCTTGGCCACGGGGCGATCAAACTTGTTGTCGGGCAGTTGTTCCAATGTCCGCGGCAGATAAATTAAAAACGTGGTGCCCTGACCCGGCTTGCTCTGCACATCGATGAATCCCTTGTTCTGCTTGATAACGCCATAAACCGAGGCGAGGCCCAATCCGGTGCCGCGCCCCACCTCTTTGGTGGTGTAAAACGGCTCGAAGATATGGCGGAGTTGCTCCTGGGTCATGCCGGCGCCGGTGTCGGCGATGCTGATCATCACATATTCGCCGGACGCAACATCGGGATAGCGACCCGCCGTGTGGTCATCCACCTTGATGTTCGCCGTGGCGAGGGTGATTTTTCCCACATCGGGCATGGCATCGCGCGCGTTGAGGGCGAGATTGACCAGCACCCGGTCGATTTGAGACGCATCCGTCATCACATTCCACAGCTCATTCCCGGGTCGCCACTCGACCTCGATATCCTCGCCGACCATGTTTTTGATCATCTTGAGCATGTGCGCGATGGTGTTGTTGAGGTTGAGCACCTCGGGCAACAATGTTTGTTTGCGGGCAAACGCCATGAGCTGCAAGGTGAGTTGCGCCGAGTGGCGCGCGGCTTTCCTGATCTCGCCGAGATAACCGCGCAAACGGGGACGGCCAATCGCCTCTTTCTCCGCCATTTCGGCAAATCCCAGCACTGCCTGCAGCTTGTTGTTGTAGTCGTGGGCGACGCCCCCGGCCAGCCAGCCCACGGCCTCCATTTTCTGGGCCTGCTGAAGCTGATCCTCCAGTCGCTTCTGATCGGTGATATCATGAACAAGGGCATACTGCAGATGACGCCCATCCAGCGTGATTTGATCGCTGTAGATTTCGACATCGCGCACTTGCCCATGCGCCAGATGGCGGGTCGTGACCGGTTCGCCCGCCCGCGCCGGCAAGATCAACTTCGGGGCGTCGCCGGATGATCCGTCGGCGGACGGCATCAGTTCAACCATCCGGCGCTTGCGCAATTCCTCGCGTGTTTGACCGTAAAACACGGCGGCGGCGTTGTTTGCCTCGACGATTTGTCCGTCCTGCGGATCAAGCAGCAGGATGATGGTGTGATTGTTCTCGAACAAGCTGCGATGCCTGGACTCGCTCTCGCGCACCAACCGGGCATCGCGCTCGCGTTGGAGGCGGAGGGCAAGCATGCGACAAAAAAACATGGTGATCAGGGGGTACACCGCAATCACGGGAATCCAGGTTTTCATCAGCACGTCGATCGCCTCGTCGGCGGGCATCAGGTAAAACATGTTCAAGATCGTGGCGTGAACAACGAGACCGAAGAGGTACAGCTCCGTCCAGGAAAGATCGGCGAGTCGTTTGGTAAGGAAACCACGCCAGACCATACCGATCAGTCCCGAGGCAAGGATGATGGCCGTGCCGGTGGGCGCGCCCGGTCCTCCCTGCAGCCAGGCGAAAATACCGGTCAGGGTCATGGCGATCACGGTCGGCACAACGCCCAGGTATAAACCCGATCCGGCGAGCAAAATGGAGCGGGAGTCGAACTTGATGCCGGCCTCCGGCTCGTACGACAGAAGCATGATGGATAACCCGATGGCGCCGACGACCAATCCCATGAACATGCGCAGAAATGTCGAGGTGCGACCCTCTTCGTAGACGGAGATGAGGCTGTACGCGTACCCGAGGGTCATGAGCAGCGCGGCGTTGTTGATCAAGAGCAAGAAGACCGAATCAGACATGGCGGGTTTCCCGGGTTGCGCAATGCATGGTGCAATCTTGGCGCGGAATTGAAACCTCAACAAGGTAAATGTGAGGTGCTCGCCCTGGCGTCAGCGCTGCGGCCAACGCGGGCGGTCGGTGAGAAATATCTGATCGCGGCCGCTGATACGCAGCGCTTCGGTGAGCGGAAAGTCCGCCGGAATCATCTCGCGGAAGATGGGGTACCACGAGCTGTAAGGGCCGGTCATTAAACTGCTGACATAAGGCAAGTCGCGGGTAAGCGTGGTGAAGTAAAGGCCGCCGATCCGCTTTTGCATGTCGTTGATGCGGTAAAATTCCTCGATGGTGTTGG
The DNA here is from genome assembly GCA_964470065.1 of uncultured Verrucomicrobiota bacterium. GTDB lineage: Bacteria > Verrucomicrobiota > Kiritimatiellia > CAIVKH01 > CAIVKH01 > CALMUP01. The sequence continues at coordinate 72,184 of CAYYAR010000004.1, forward strand.
GGATGAGCAGGGAGCTGCGATCGCCATACCACGCGGTTGCCCAGGGCATATCGGTTCCCAGCAGTTCATCTGCGGTCATCATGTTGCAGACCATCGATACATAGGTCGGGTAGTAAGGCGGGTAGGGGTATCCGCTGCGGGGGGGCATCAGCTTCAAGATTAACGGCACCGCGGTAAGCAAGATCAGCAATCCGATCAGACCTGTTCGCAACACCGGAATGGCAATCTGCATGCGGTCGAGCAACAGATAGAAAAAGGCGAGCCCGTACAAAATGATGAAGGGACGAAAGATCGCCATGGCCCGGAGGCTTGAGTTGTCAAACAGGCACGCGACAAGAAACAGGCCGATCATCGCGGCAAGCATGGCAAAGCGCAGAACATGCACCTGATTGCGGGCGAACCGGAAGAAGAACATCGCGATGAACAAGGCGGCGAGGATACCGTTGTTCGAGGACGAAAGCACCGTGTCGTAATGGCGGGCGATGTTACTCGTCCACTTTGTTTTGAGGGCATCGCCGGCGCCGGAGGGGAGGGGATTGCCGGTTCGTTCGAACGAATGGGTGATGGCCGGGCTGTCGATGTTGTGCACCAGTTGCGGCGTGAGGCCGAACGGTTTGCCGCAGACCTGGATATTGCGAATGATCCATGGCGATACAAACAGCGCGGTTAACGCGAGAAATGCGAGGGCAATTTTCCATCCGCGTTGCGGAATCAAAAAGGTGATCAGCAAACCGCACGCCACCAGCATCCATCCGGCGGAGTAACGGGTCAGAAAGGCAAGTGCGCAGGCCAGGCTGGCGAGCGTGAAGGGCAGAATCCATCGCCAAGTCACGGCGCCGTCAGAGGTCCGCTCGATGGCGACAAGGGTGAGATAAACGGCCAGGGTGGTAAGGAGCGTGGCCAGCGAAACACTGAGGCCGGATATACCGTCCGCCCAAACCTGATCGGAAACAAAAAACAGGGTGGTGGCGATAAGGGCCAGGCGCGGCTCGAAAAAGCGGCGACCAATCAAAAAGATCAGCAGCCCGGTCAGGATGGTCGCTACATTGCCCACCGGCACAATCGCCCATTGTTCGGGGGGATAAGCCCGAACCTTCTGGCCGGCGTCAAATGATCCGCCCACCCACAGATATGCCTTCGACAAGATCCACGGATAAACCGGCGGATGCACGATATCCGGTTGTTGGAGCATGATGCCCGGGGATTCCAGGCCGTGCTGATCAAATACGCGCAACGCGGCCGGGCGAATAACCTTGGTCGAGAACGATCCATCGGTCATCAATTGGCGGGCAATTTGCGCCTGGTCCATCGCCTCGGCTTCCTTTAGCCCCCAGAACTCGGACAGCCAGTACAGCGACATCAGAGTGATGACGAAAAACACGTACAGGGCGAGTTTGATGAACTGGCTGCCGACGCCCTCGTCCACATTGTAAATCAGATCCTGAACGCGGGACTCGAAGCTCTTGTGGACATTGACTGTCTCTGACTTCACGAGACGGACTTTATACGGCGGCGATGAGGTCGGCAAGTGAAAGCAATGCGCGAGGAACCCCGCGTGGATCGGGTGGCGAGTGCGGCCTTGTCAGGCCCGCGTGAACGAGATTGCGTCAGCCTTGATCATCTCCGCGCAATCCGTACTCGTTGAGTTTGCGGTGGAGGGTGCGCCGGCTGATGCCGAGTTGCTCGGCCGCCTTGGTCCGATTGTCGTTGCTGGCCTTCAGCGCTTTGATGATGAGGTTCTTTTCCGCCTGCTCCATGGAGAGCGGCAAGGCCCCGCCGTTTCCGCTCGAAGCTCCCGCTCCGGCGCGCTCGCGGATTTCCGGGGGAAGATCCCGCAAGGTGATGCGGCGATTGCGGGTAAGCACCACCATGCGCTCAACGGCGTTGCGCAGCTCGCGGACATTGCCCGGCCAGGGATAGGCCTGCAGGGCCTGGATCGCATCGGGCGTGATGGCCTCGATCTCGCGGTGATTGTCGCGGGTGCTTTGCTGGAGAAAATGATTCAGCAGGAGCGGAATATCGCCGGCGCGCTCGCGCAACGGCGGCAGCCGCAGCACCACCACGAACAGGCGATAGAATAAATCCTCGCGAAATTTGCCCTGATCCATCATCTCGCGAAGATTCCGGTTCGTCGCGGCAATCAGGCGCGTGTCGGTCTCGATGGTTTCCTGCCCGCCGACGCGTTCGAAGGCGCGCTCCTCAAGCACGCGCAAAATTTTCACCTGGATGGCGGCGTCGATCTCGCCGATTTCATCGAGAAACAAACTGCCGCCGTCGGCCATTTCGAAGCGGCCGCGCCGTCGCTCGGTGGCCCCGGTGAAGGCGCCTTTTTCATGACCAAACAACTCGCTCTCGAGAAGGTTGGCGCTGAGGGCCGCACAATGCACCGCCACAAACGGGCCCTTCGTGCGTGTGCTCAGGCGATGGATCGCGTGGGCGACGAGTTCCTTGCCGGTGCCGCTCTCCCCTTCGATGAGGACGGTGGCTCGGGTGTCGGCCACTTGCTTGATGGTATCGAACACGTCCTGCATCGCGGAGGATTGACCGATAATGCTTTCGAGGCCGTACTTGGAATTGAGTTGTTCGCGCAGCGAGCGATTTTCCTGTTCGACATCGCGTGTGCGCAGCGCCTGTTTCAGGGTAATGTCGAGCTGATCGAGGTTGATTGGTTTGGTCATGAAATTATAGGCGCCGCGCCGCATGGCCTCCACCGCCATGTCGATTGATCCGTAGGCGGTCAGCATGATGCAGACGGGCGGATGGGGCAGGGCGAGGACGCGTTGGAGCAAGACCAGACCATCCATGCCGGGCATGCGGACATCGCTGAGCATCGCATCGACTTTTTCTTTCTGGAGAATTTCGAGCGCGCGGTTTCCGTTTTCGGCGAGAAGGGTGGCGTAGCCCCGCTGCAAGGCGCGGGCGATCCCTTCGCGGGCGTTCTTTTCGTCGTCGACAATCAGGATGACTGGCTTGGCGCTCATGGTGCGTTCCCGGCAGAATGGTGATCGTTTTTGGGCGCCCGCAGCAGGCGGATACGCGCCTCTTCGCGGGGCAAATAAATAGTGAAGGTCGCGCCGGCCTTGGGTTCGCTGTGAATTTCCAATTCACCGCCGTGATCGCGCACGATGCGTTGTACGATCATCAATCCGAGGCCCGAGCCTTCGCTCTTGGTGGTGAAGTAGGGTTCGAAGATGGCGCCGAGGTCGCCGGCGGGAATGCCGGGTCCGGTGTCGGTGAACGAGATGAAGACAAAGCGATCGTTGAAACCGAGGGTGATTTTCAGCAAGCCGCCGTTGGGCATGACCTGGATGGCATTGCGGATGATATTGAAGAAGGCTTGCTTCATCTGGTTGGCGTCGATGCGGACGGTCGGGACGTCTTCGACCTCGTCCACTTCCACGAGCACATCGCGGTCCTTGATTTCCTGCTTCAGGAAGGCGAGCGTTTCGTTCAGCACATCGCCGAGTTGGCGCGGTTCGAGTTGGGGTTGGCTGGGGCGGAGGGCCCGCAGGAACTGGGTGATGATCTGGTCGAGGCGCTCAACTTCGCGTTGCGCCACTTCGACGAGTTCTTGCATCGGCGGGCGGTCGGCTTCGGCGAGGTGCTTCAGTTCGCGGTCGAGGAGTTGGAGGTGGATGGTAAGGGAGTTCAGCGGGTTGCCGATTTCGTGGGCCACGCCGGCGGCGAGGAGGGTGATGGCGTGGAGGCGTTCGGATTCGATGGTTTGGGTTTCCGCGTGGCGTTCGCGGGTGATGTCGCGGAGGATCATCACCGCGCCGCGCTCCTTGGCGTTCACGGCGGCGAGGGGGACCACGTAGAAGTCGACGAAACGATGCTTGGGGTAATTAATTTCTATTTCGCGGCTGACCAGGCGCGACCATTCCTGTTCGTCTAATTTGAGCACCTGGCTCCATTCGATGTCGGGCAGAAAACGGGAAATGGTTGTGCCTTGCGCCGAGGACAGGCTGAAGCCTAGCATGTTTTCCGCCGCGCGGTTGGCGTAGGAAATATGTCCCTTGCCATCGAGGACGATGAGACCCTCTTGAATCGCGTGGAAAATGGTCTCGAGCAATCCCTTCTCGCCGGCCAAACGCAGGAATTGCGTCTGCAAACTCCCGGCATCCAATTTATCCAACCGCTCGATCAGCTTATCCAAAAACCCCGATTTCATGGGCGCAAGCTACCACGGCTGCGCCAAATTGTCACTCGTTGGTGTTCGGAGTTCAAGGTTCGGGGTTCAGCAACGTGGACCCCCGAACTCCGAACCCCAGAGGCACATAGGAACATACACTTTACCCCTCACAATCTTCCAGATGAAGAAGGCGTAGCTGAGTCGGTTGATGTGAGGTTCTACCAGATCCGTTTTAATGCGTAGCGCTCGAATATCGTATCCCGGCTGATAACCTGCCAGCCGCGCCGACGGGCTTGCACGACCATCAGGCGATCAAATGGGTCGCCGTGATGGCGTTCCAAGGTTTGAATCATGGTTGTGTCTTCCCAGGTCAAGGGGAGCACTTGGAAACCATTTTCTTCAATCAGACGAGGGAGATCGCCGTCGAGGCGATAGGGCAATACAAGTTTTCCCAAGCCGATTTTTATGGCGGCCTCCCACACACCAATCAGCGGGATGAAGCATGAGAATGATGATGTGCTCATGATTGACTTGGCGCTTTCACCGAAGTTCGCGTCGCCTTCGAAAAATCCAATCCAGGCATTGGTATCAACCAGATAATTCACTGGTATTCCTTGAAATCATCCAATGGAGCGTCAAAATCAGGCGCCATGTAGAACGTCTCACCCTTCGCGCATCCGAACTTGGCTGGTACCGCAAGGTTGGCCGGGCGCAACTCCGCCACCGGCTTGCCGTGGCGTGTGATGATAACACTCCCGCCCTTCTCGACCTCGTCCAACAGTCGGGACAAATGCGTTTTGGCTTCAAAAGCGCCAACTTCATGTCGTGTAGCAATCATGAAATTAAACTAGTTCAACTGGTTTAAATGTCAAGCATCGAGTCAACTTTTTTGGGGACATGTACGAGTTCAGCGTTGATGCCGGTTTGGCGAATGGGTACCAGTTCACTCATAGATCAATCTCGTGCGGTATCGACCAAATAAATACAGATTCGTCTTCCGGGGTGGGCGAGGTGGGCGCTTTCCGCAGCATAGCTGGCGGTGATCGCGATGACGGCGAGTCGCGGGGCGATGGCGGGCAGTGTCGTGGCGTTTATGGGGCTGTTGTTGTCGCGAAAAGGAATCCGTTCCGGGGGATGGGCTGCGGGTCTTGAGATGCTGATGTTTATTGGAACGCTCGTAATGGCGAATCCAACCACCCGCGGGCGACTGCACGAGATCGTCGTGCTCGGCGCAGAGGCTCCGGCAATTGCCTCGCGCTTGTGGCTGCAGAAGGTTGCCTGTTCCATGTGGACTGAGCGCCCATGGACGGGTTGGGGGCCAGGTGCGTATGCCATTCAATACACGGAGCGGCTGGGCGATGTTTTGCCGGAAGAAAAAAACCATGCGATTCTGAAGAGCCTTGTGCATGCGCGTGAGCCGCATCATGACTTGCTGCAGTTCGGGGCCGAGTTTGGTCTCATTGGTGCTGCGTTGGCGGCGGATTTGCTGGCGCGCAGGATGGAATTGTGGCCGGAAAAAGATGCAGCGGCGCTTGGCCGGCTGGCCACGCTTTATCACCGGGCTGGGGAGTACGAAAAAGTTCTCTGGGCGGTCTACCGGTTGCGCCCGCGGATGGATGTATATGTCGAAGAGCTCTATCCGGAAACCATGAATCTGGCCGGTGCGACGTTGATTCAACTCGGCCGGCCGGACGAAGCCGTCGTGTGGCTGGAGCGAGCGCTGGTCAAAAATCCTCAGCTCTTAAGTGCGCAGAAGAATTTGGAAAATTTACGTGGTGCGAGGGGCGAAGGTCCTTAATAATGAAAGGTGATCAATAATTAAGGAGTGCATCATGAGCGAGCCGGTTGTTGCCCAAAAGGCACCGTGTGCGGTGGAAGTAAAAAAGGGGGAGACGTATTACTGGTGCTCGTGCGGCAAAAGCGCCACGCAGCCGTTTTGCAATGGCTCGCACAAGGGTGGTCCGTTCCGGCCGTTGGCCTACACCGCCGAGGAAACCACAACCGTTTATTTCTGCGGCTGCAAGCATACCAAGGGTTCACCGCATTGCGACGGATCGCATAAAAACCTCCGCTAAGCGGCCGGTTTTTGCCGTTTGACATGAGCGGGGTGGATCACTATATTCGCACCTTTGTTTTACGTGGGGAAAGAGAGCTGATTATGAACGTTACCTATCTTGAAAAGGCCAAGGGCCGCATTTCGAACGTACCGCTGTTGATCAACATGGTCTCGCGACGGGTGCGTCAGCTCAACCGCGGCCAGCGTCCGCTGGTCAAGCCCGACCACAATCAGCAGGCCCATCTCGACATCGCGCTGAAGGAAATTGCCGAGGGCAAGTTGACGGCGGAGTTTACCGCCACCGCCTCGACTAATACCGCGCTCGATAATCTGATCGCGCTTTAATCCGGGTTCAGCCCGGTGCCGCGCCCATGACCGCCGGCTCATCCAAACACTCCGATGCCGGCGGCGTCCTGGCGACCAACCGCAAGGCATCGTTTTCGTACCATCTCCTCGAAAAATTCGAAGCGGGTATTGAACTGCGCGGCGCCGAAGTGAAGTCGATCCGCGAAGGGAAAGTCAGCCTGAACGAAAGTTTTGCCCGCCTGGAAGGACAACAAGTCTACATCTACGGCATGCATGTGCTGCCGTACGTTCACAGTCGTCTGGAGACCCAGGACCCCGTGCGACCCCGCCGTTTGCTGTTGCATCGCAGCGAAATCAACAAGCTGACCGGGCAGGTGGCGGAAAAGGGACGCACACTGGTTCCGGTGAAGCTGTACCTGAAACGCGGATTCATCAAGCTGGAGATTGCGCTTGGCAAGGGCAAGGAGCTTGTCGACAAGCGTGAAACCATCAAGCGTCGCACGACCGAGCGCGAGACCGCGCGCGAAGTGGCGCGACATGCCCGCCGATAAGCCCTCCGGCCGGCGCGTTACATTCTCAGCTGCTGCCCCTGAACCATCTCCCGGAAGAGGCCCTCCATCGCGACAAGTTCGTCGTAGGCGCCGTCCTGGACGATTCGTCCCTGCTGCATGACCAGGATCCGGTCGCATGTTTTCACCGTGGCCAGGCGATGGGCAATAAACAGCGCCGTGCGTCCGGCGCTTTCCGCTTCGAGGCTGGCTTGAATGAGTTGCTCGCTGACGGTGTCGAGCGCGCTGGTGGCCTCGTCAAAGATGAGCACCGCGGGCGACTGGAGCAGCACGCGCGCAATGGCCAAACGTTGGCGCTGGCCGCCGCTCAAGGTGGAGCCGCCCTCGCCGACAAGTTCGTCTAGCTGTCCGGGCAGCTCGCGAATAAACTCCCACGCATGCGCCCGTTCGCACGCGCGCACGATTTCCGCATCGGTGGCATCCGGCCGCGCCACACGTACGTTATCACGTACGCTTGCGCGGAACAGGAAGGGGTCCTGCGGGACCACGCCGACCCGGCGGCGTATGGCCGCGCCCTCGCAATTCCGCAGGTCGATTCCGCCCATTGTCAATCGCCCCTGCTGGGGATCATACAACCGCAAAACGAGTTGCATCATGGTGCTTTTCCCCGCGCCGGATGGACCGACCAGGGCTACGCGTTGACCTTGCGGCAACACTAAGTCGATGTCGTGCAACGCCGGTTCGCGGTTGTCTTCATACCGAAACGTCACATGCTCGTAGACCAGTTCGCCACCCGCCGGAGCCGTAACGCGATCCGCCGGCCGCGGATCCGGTGTGGTGCTCGCGGTTTTGAGGACATGGCCAATTCGCTCCAGCGATGCCTGCGCGCCGCCATACAGCGAGAACGAGGTGAAAAGTTGGGTCAGCGGACCGGTGATGCCGTTGAAGGCGTTGAGGTAGGCGGCAATGACGCCCGCATCGGCATGGCCGCTCATGTAGCGCACGCCGGCAACGATGATCAGTACAGCGTAGGCGATATAGGTCACCGTCTCCTGTTTCATGTATTCGATGTGACCCTTCACCGCGAGTTCGTAGCTTTTGTTTCCAATTCGGGTGGCTTCCGCCTCGAATTTATCCGCGATGTGTTCCTCCATGGCATACAGTTTTACCGCGCGATTTCCCCGCAGAAGATCCGCGGTGTGACCGGCTACATCGCCCTCGGCCTGCTGGTAATCCTTGTTCAACTCGCGCATGCGCTTCCGCGCCTGGTTCATCACGATGACATTTCCAAGCGCGGTCAGGAAAAGCACCCCGGTCAGGACCGGATCCCATAGCCCAAGCATGACGAGGGTCGCGAGCAGCGTGAACAGGGCTCCCGGTACGCCCATGGAACTATGCTGATAAAATTGAATCACCTGATTGAGGGGCGCGCCAAAAAGATAATTGAACAATTCGCCGGATGAATGTTTGCCGTGAAAGCGCAGGCAGAGGTGATTGACGTGGCGGAAGAAATAACTCCGCATGACAAAAAGCACACGTTCGCGGACATGGGTAAAGAAGCGGTAACCGGTGTGCCAGGAAAGCATGCGGCCGAAGGTCGACACGATGAAATACACGCCGGCGAGAAGCAACAGGCGGGTGATGCGCTCGCGCGGGCTCAGGCCGTCAAGCATGAGAATATCGCTGATCAGCCATTTCGGCGTGAGATTTTGAAATGCCACGGCCATGCCGTGCAGGGCGTTGAGCGCGATCGCGGCGAGAAGGTGGGGTATCCAGGGACGAAGCATCGGGCGAGCCAGTGACATCGCCGTGACGTGATCATGGGTGGCGATGGCCTGCTCCATGAGCATTTCCGCGCTGCGGATTCTCGGGTTATCTCTCATGGGAAAAAGCGATCCTTGGTCCACTCATTGCCGGGTTTGATGGAAGCTAACGCGCGCATGCTTATCACTCGTTTCGCAAGGCATCGGCCGGTGTCAACGAGGCGGCGGTGTGGGCGGGATACCACGAGAAGATCAAGCCGAGCAACATGGAGGCGATCAGCGGCACAACAAAAACCGGCCAGGTCCATGCCGCCGGCAACGCCATGGTTTCACGCGCGAGAAAGAGCAAACCAATCCCGGACAGCATGCCGACGGCGCCGGCGGCACATGTGGTGATTATTCCCTCGCACAGAAACAGCAGGAAAATATCCCGCCATGATCCGCCGATCGCCATACGCAAGCCGATTTCCGCCACGCGTTGCTGGATGCTTACCATCATCAGGCTGAACAAGGTCACGCCGCCGAGCGCCAGACAAAGTCCGGCCACGCTCCCGTAGACCATGCGGATGGTGCGCATCATGTTGCGCGTGCTGGCAATCAGGGTTTCCGGTGTGACCACGGATAACGCGGCCCCGTGGCGCCGCTGATCGGACTCTAAGTCCCGCTGCAGCCTGGTCACGACATAATCGATTTCCATCTCCGCTGGTTTCTTCACATACACCCGGTCGTAGGTGATCAGCGTCTGCGACTCGATATTCCACCAGGCCGGCGCGGTGACGGGAAGAAGCAGCAGCGCTTCGCGCACATTGCTGATGATGCCGATAACTTGCAGCGCGGTTTCGCGCACGATGAGCGGGTCACCGGGTTGGAGGTGCAGTCGTTCGGCGAGTCCGGCGCTGATTACGGCGTACGGGGCCCGTGCGGACAGGTCGCGAACATCCAGCCAGCGGCCAGTGGCCAGTCGCCAGCCCCGCACGGCGGGATGGTGTGCATCCGTGGCCAGCACGGTGACGGAACCGAGGAGCGCGTCCTCGTTGAGCGAGTACATCCGGACACCCGAAGCGAGGGCGCCCGGGGCAAGTTGCTCCAGCCGGATCAGCGATTCCGGGTTCAGCCAGCGGTCCGGTCCCGGCGGATGTTCGATCATGATCACATCCGCTCCGATCTCGGCAATTTGTGATCGTGCGCGTTCCTGCAAACCGGCGAGAATCGCCAACAGCATGCAGAGCGCCAGCATGCCGATAGCCACCGACACAAACGTGAGCGCGGTCTTGAGCGGGCGGGTGAGGAGGCTTTCCTGCACATCCCGCCAGAACCAGGATCGATTCATGCCACCGGCCACAAGGCGCCCTCCCGGCATTCGTAGTGCGTTCCCGCGTAGGCGAGCAGCGATGGATTGTGGGTGACCAGCAACACGGCGATGCCCTGCGCGTGGATGCCGGCCAGTGCGTTCATGACCGCGCTGGCCGCGGCGCGATCGAGATTGCCCGTGGGCTCGTCGGCCACCAGCAGCGCGGGCGGAATCAGCAGGGCCCGGGCGATGGCTACGCGTTGCATTTCGCCTCCGGACAGAAGACGCACGGCGCGGTCCGCGATGCCGGAAAGGCCCAGTTGATCCATGATGCTCCGCGCGCGATCGGCCAGCGTCTCGTCCGGTTGCTCGATGTAGCGGGCGCGGAAAAGCACATTCTCCCATGCGGTGCGATGGGGCAGCAGACAGAATTTTTGAAAAATCATGCCGATCTTGTGTTTGCGTACCTCGATCCGTGCTTGCTCGTCCGCATGTTGCACCTCGCGGCCTTCGACATAAATTTCACCCCGGGTGGGTTGATCGAGAAGGCTGATCAGATTCAGCAAGGTGGTTTTGCCGGAACCGGATGGCCCGGTGATGGCGCAGAATTCGCCCGCCCGCAACTGCCAGTTAACGCCGCGGAGTACCGGTACCGGTCCGCCGGGCGTCAGGTAGGTCTTGTGCAGGTCGCGAACCTCGATCACCGGGGTCATGGCGTTGGATCAGGCGTTTGCACCACATCGCCTTCATCGAGTCCAGTGCGCACGACAAAGTGTGTTTCGTTGCCGGGGCCGAGCTCAAGGGTGCGTCGTCCGGCTCGACCGGAAGCGCGGACGATACACCAGGGCTGGCCCCGCTCCCAGCCTACCATGGCGCGGGGCACGAGCAGCGCTTGCGCCTCGGCCTGCGACAGTATTTGCACTGTCACTGTCATGCTCGAACGCAAACGTTCGTCGGTTTCATCAAGTCGTATGACCACGTTGAAGAATTTTTGCCACGCCGGTTTGCCGGCCACCGACACGGCTACGGACCCGACGGATTCCACGCGGCCACCGAGTTGCAGGCCGGGAAATGCAATGGGGGAAATCAGCGCTGGATTTCCCGGCGTTACCAGCGAGACGCTCGACTCCGGCACCTGACAATGCACCAGCAGCGAGCTCATGTCGGCGATCTGGGTGATCTTCTGGCTGCGGAAAAGCGTGTCGCCTTCGCGCACATTCCGGAACTCGCCGTCGATATGTACCGGCAAATGCACCACCATGCCGGAGATGGGCGCGGTCATGCGGGCGCCCTCCACTTGTTCACGCACCACGTGCAACTGGCGCTCGGTGGCTTCAATTTGCGCGCGTATTTTTGCTTCGCGGGCGGGGTGAGTGACATCACGCATGCTGGCGAGACGGCTTTCTTGAAAAGCGACCTTCATGGTCAGGTTGGTGAGCAACATCTGTTGGCTTTCCTCCTCGGATGCGGAGACCAGCCCTTCCGCCCGGAGTCGCCCGGTATTCTCCACAATCCGCCGCTGTTTTTGCTCGTCATAGCGCAGGGTGGCCAACTCATTTTCCGCCGAGGTTAACTCGCCGGGAATATCCGCGCGCAGCAGGGTTTGGAGTTCGCTTTTCGCCAGCGTATAATCCCGCTCGAGACCGGCGAGCGTTTGATCGAGCGAGGACCGGTCAAGCTCGGCGACCAGATCGCCGGTTTCAACCAGGCTCCCCTCGGGAGCAAGAAAAAGCACGGCCGAAGGCTGGCTGATTTTCGAGTACATCGGCGCGCGACGCTCCGCTTGCACGCTGCCCTCGAACATGGACCATACGGTAAACTCGCCGCGCGTGATAACATGGGTTTGAATGCGGCCGGCCGCGGATGGCCGGCGGCAACGGATCACGCCGAGCGCCACCACTATGACCACCGCCATCCACGGCACCAAGCGACGGAAAAATTTATTTTTCAGGTTTGAGTTCATCCGGTACGTCCAGCAGGGTACCAAGCGCATTAAGCAAGCGGTATCCCGAAAGCGAGGCCTCGGCGCGGGCGGCGAGTTCGGCGGATACCGCGGCGGCATGAGCCGCCTCGGCGTCGGTGACGCTGAAGTTGTCGCCCTGGCCCATGCGGAACATCGATTCGGCGAGCGACAGGCGCTTCCACGCCAATTCCGTGTTGCGGCTTGAAATGCGATAATCCGCGGCCGCGCGATGATAGGCGCGGATCTGCTGTTTGACATCGCGCTCGATGGTGTGATCGAGGTCGGCAAGGCTGATCAGGACTTGATCGCGTTGACTGCGGGCGCGGAGGAGTCCGGCGCGCTTTTCATAGCGGTTCAGATCCGGTTCGATGGTCAGGCCGGCGAACCAGGCTTCCTCGGTCAGATCGGTGGAGGAGCGGTCCTCCTCGCCGCCACGCATCCGGTAATTGCCAATCACGCTGACATCAGGCTGTAGCTCTTTTCCGGCGATGCGTATTTGCCGCTCCGCGGTGTCGAGCTGATCGAGTGCGCGCGCGTAATCGAGCCGGTTGGAAAAGGCGGTGGCCACGGCGGCGCGCGGATCCGGAATTTCCATGGCCAGCAGCGGCGCGGGCGTGAAAGCGACATCGGTGGATTGTGTCCAGCCAATCAACTGAAAAAAATCATCGCGTTCCAGGGCGAGCAACTCGCGACTGCCTTCCAGTGCGGTCTCCGCTTCGCCTCGTTGCAGCTCCACGCGTAGCGTGTCCAGCCGGCCGGCTCCGCCCGTCTCTTCGCGGGCGCGCGTCAAGGTGAGCAACTCGTTCAATCGCTCCAGCGCCTTGCCATCCACCTCCACTTGTCGCTCGTAGCGAAGCACCGACTCATAGCTGCGCACGACATCGATCACCATTTCCATGCGGCGAAGATGAAACGAGCGGCGCGCGTCGAGTTCCGACTGCTCGGCGCGGGTCACGGGCTCGCGGTTGATCAACGCGCCGGCCCGGCGCAGCAGGGGCTGGCGGACATCGATGCGCACATACGCCGTCTCATCGCCTTCGGTCGAGGTCATGCCTCCGCTGACACCCACCTCTCCGCCGGTCATGAACGACCGCCGGGCTTGAAGTCCATACGCGAGGATGTCTTCGTCCGCCGAGGTGGAAACCGATCCTTCCGGTCCCCAACGAACGGTAAATTCAGCAAGACTTTCGCGGACGCCGATGCCGGCCTCGGCAGCCGTGAGATCGGCCAGCATCACCTGACGATTGAATTGAAGCCCGTGATTGATGGCGTCGACCAGCGGGAGTTCAAAGGCATCGTTCGATGCGTTGGTCATGCCATGAACGGGCGCGGCGAGGCCCGCCAGCAGGAGTGGAAGATGACTCCACGAGAGGTTGTGACCGCGATGTTTCGCCATGCCCGCCAAAACTAGCGGATCAGGAGGGGCGGGTCAACGGCCGCGCCGGGAGGTTTTGATTGGCGCAGGCCGTTGATCTGCGATAGGGTGCCGGGGTCGAAAGGAGATCAGCATGTTTCATCTTTTTCGCTTGTGGATTGTGCTCGCCATGGCGGGTTGGGTCACTGGTTGCGCGACGTCGCCCCCGTCGCCGGGCAAGCCGCCGCGCAAGGACGAGGTGGCGCCTCTTCGCGTGGGCGTGACGCCCAACTTTCCTCCGTTGGTTTTTAATCAGCAGGGCACGCTGGCCGGTGTCGAGGTGGATCTGATGCGCATCGTGGGGCGCGAGCTGGGCCGCCCGGTGAGCGCCGTCGTTTTGCCGTGGGAGGAAATTATCGATTCGCTTCTGAGTGGTCATATCGACGTCATCATGTCCGGTATCTCCGTGACGCCGGCGCGGACCATGCGCGTGGCCTTTACCGATCCGTGGATGACCAGCGGACTGATGGCGGCGATGCGCCAGACGGACACGGGCAACATCAAAAGCATCGACGATGTGAAAAATTTTTACGGCCGGATCGGCGTGCTGTCCGGGACCACCGGCCACGACTTTGTGCGGCGCAACTGTCCGAATGCCAGGCTTGTGAAGATTGCCTCCGCCGGGGATGCGGCGGTGCAATTGCAGCGCAATCAAGTGGATCTGTTTGTGGACGACATCCCATCGATTCTCTGGCAGGTCTCGGTATACGAGGCGGAGCTTGCGCCGCTGATGGAGCGATTAACCGAGGATCAGATTGCCTGGGCGGTTCGGCGTGACAATATGACGTTAATGCAGCAGCTCAACGACGTGATCCGCAAGGGCAAGCAGGACGGCACCATTGACGCGGCCATCCTGAAGTGGATTCCGTATTACGAGAGCATCAAGTAGTCGCCGCGTTGCCGCCGAAGGCGGCGATATCCGGCGGCACCGGCGCCTCGAAGGTCATGGCCTCGCCGGTTTTGGGGTGGAGAATCGTCAGTTGCCAGGCATGCAATAATTGCCGGTTGACCGGATGTGGCAAAGCGGGAGGACGTTTGGGTCCATAGGTGGCATCTCCCACCACGGGATGTTTGATGTGGGCAAGATGAACGCGGATCTGATGTGTGCGGCCAGTCTCAATCAACAGCTCGAGTAGCGAAACCGGCGCCGCTTGTTTGCGCAGGCGATAATGGGTCACGGCCGGGCGGCCTCGTCCGGAGCGCACGCTCATTTTCTTTCGGTGAACGGGATCGCGGCCGATGGCTGCGCGGATGGTTCCCGAGGCTGGCGATGGGGTGCCCCACACGACGGCGAGATATTTTTTTCGCGTCACGCGCTCCTTGAATTGCCGGGCGAGCGCGAGCATGGCGCTTTCGCTTTTGGCGATAATCAGGACGCCGCTGGTGTCGCGATCCAGGCGGTGGACAATTCCGGGGCGCAATTCTCCGCCGATGCCGGCGAGGTCCGTGCAGTGATGCAAGAGCGCGTTGACGAGGGTTCCCGATGCATGCCCGGGCGCCGGGTGTACGACGAGTCCGGGTGGCTTGTTGATCACGATGATGTCCGGATCTTCATGCAAAATCGACAGATCGATATCTTCCGCGACGAGTTCGGTTGATTGGGGCGGCGGAATCATTGCCTGCGCGCGCAAACCTGCGCGCACCGCATCGTTTGGTTTGGGAACCACCCCTTCGACGGTCACCGCGCCGTCGCGAATCAGTTTTTGCCACCGCGCACGAGACAGGGCGGCGTGTCGCCGGGCCAGCCAGGCATCAAGACGAACCCCCGCCTCGTCCGGGGTGGCGGGACCGATGATCCATGGTTCGTTTGTGTGTTCTGGCACATTCATGGTGATATCGATCGCGCAGTGACAACGGCAACAACCATCAAGCCGTGGTTCGGGCGCCGGGGCACACGACTATGGAAGTTGGCGGAAGTCCTTCCGCTGGCGCAATTGCAACTCCCACAACTTCGCGTATTTCAAGAAGGCGCCATAACCGTTGGTAACGGCAATGATGAATCCGGGCATGCCGTCGAGAAAGCCGGCGCGAAAAATATAGCCTTTGACGAAGCGAAATACCGGGCGAAACAAAAGGTCAATCCACCGGAAGGATGAGTCTTTGACAAATTTTTGTTGCGCGGTGATGGTGGAAAATCGGTTCAGGGTCTCGTTCTGGTCGCGAATATCATCATAGGTGTAGTGAAAGATGGGGCCTTTCAGACGCTTCACCGGCCCGCGCACATACACCCGGTCGTGCGGTTCTTCACCCTCGGTGCGTCCAAAGTCTTTATGGAACAGGCGCAACTTCACATCCGGATACCATTCCCCGTGCTTGATCCACCGGCCGAGAAAAAACACCAACCGCGGAAACTCATAGCCGAGATGCTTGCGATCCGGCTTGGCGAACTCCGCCAGAATTTCGTCGCGCAGCTCGGGCGATACCTCCTCGTCGGAATCAAGATACAGGATCCACGAGTGCGAGGCTTTATCGCGGATCATGTTGCGCTGGCCGACATAGCCCAGCCACACATGCTGGTAGACGTGGGGGGTGAATTCGCGCGCAATTTCAACGGTGCGGTCGGTGCTGAAGCTGTCCATCACGACGATTTCATCGCACCAGGTCACGCTTTGCAGGCAACGGCGAATCTTGTCCTCTTCGTTGAAGACAATAATACAGGCTGAAATTTTTTCGCGGACGACCGGGGGCATCAGAATGTTTGTCCGCTAGCCGGCTCGGACTGGTTGTTGGCGGTCTGGACGGCGAGGCCGGCGGACTGAAGGATGGCGGGATCCAGCAGGTTGGCCGGTCTCGCCTGTTCATCGATCAGGTTGTCGAAATAGTGAAGCCGGGCAATGAAACCATAATACCGTTGACGACTGGTGTTGAGGTCGCGCTGGTAATAACCCTTGGGTGCCACGTAATTGACCGCGCAGGAAAAAAGATTCTCGGCGGCCTGGGGGAGCGCGGAGAGGTTGGCCTCGGCATAAGGTTGCACCGAGCTAAGGGCAACGCGGCGCGTATCGATGTCCTGCTCAAAAAAGTAAACGAGCAGGCGGACGCCTTTTGGATCGATCGGACCGAGGTTCCGGTCATAGCTGAGCTGGATGTTGATGGTGCGCATCTCGTCGTGGTCGGCGGACTCCGGGAAGCGAACCGGGTCAACCGACTTGATGCGCACGGCTTCGTGGGCGCTCGGAAGCTGACGGCTTTCCACGCGGCTCAACCGCAAGCGCTCCATGGCGGCCCGCCGGTAGAGCTCGGACCCGGTGGAACGCTTCAGGATTGCGCTCCATTGTTCGAGGGCGCGATCAGGCATGTTCTGTTCCTCGAACACGCGGGCGCGCAACTCATAGGCTGGAAGATAGTCGGGATACTCGAGCTGGAGGTGCTCCAGAAAAACATCGGCGCCGGCAAAATCGGATGATTCCAGCGCTTGGCGTGCGGCGGTCATCGATACCTCGATATCATCCACATCATTCCGGCCGGAAGCGCTGACCGGTTCTGCAGGCGGGGTGCTTTCCTGACTGCTGAGAAGCGTGGCCGTGTTGTTCAGCTGCTGGATATGCTCCTGGATGGAGGAAAGATCCTCGCGAATTTTTTTGAGCTCATCATCGATGGCGGGCTTTTCAACAATAACGATTTCTTCGACGGGCGGAATGGCCGCTGCCGCCGGCGGAATCTCTACTTCGGCGGGCTGAGGATCAATGGCCACGGCGACCACAAGTTCTTCCGCCGCCTGTTCTATTGTCGGTTCATCGCGGCCCATAATGGCAAAGGTCGCCCCGGCCAGCAGAAGCAACGACGCTGCGATGGCCAATAGGCGTTTGCGTCCGCGGTTGACGTGCACTTCGTGGATTTCGTTCGACGATTGAACTTCTGCCTGCACAATCGCCTCGACCAGCAACCGGGTCCGCCCCAGTTCGAAAATGTCGCCGTGTTTGAGCCGCGAATGTTGCACCTCGTGCTTGTTCAAGATGATCTTGTTCATCGAGCCGAGGTCGGAAATGAACAATTCGCTGCCGCGCTGTTCGATTCGGGCGTGATGAAGGGCAATTTCCTCGTCCGGAAGGCTGATGTCGCAATCGGTCTCGCGACCCAAGGTCATCGGATCGGGATCAATAGTGATCCGGGTGCCCTTGGCTGCGCCATTTAAAACTATGAGCCGGTAAATCATATGGCTTGCGGATAGGAAAAACCTCCTGCACCGCCAAGTCAATCCTTAGAATGGCCAAAATAATAAATTAACGCAATAGGCAGGTTTCGATGGAGCGGGCCATTCCGTCTATAAATGCTTGACCACCAAGTCGTTCCGCCTGTGCGCGTATTTGCTCCGGTGCCCATGACTGCTCCAGCGCCGACGCGATGCAGCGATTCAAGTCCGGCGCCGACTGGGTGTCAAAAAACCGGCCGGTGACCCCGTCAATTACGGTCTCCGTGACACCGCCCCGGCGATAGGCCAACACGGGCATTCCGCACGCCATGGCCTCAACCGGTACGATCCCGTAATCTTCCTCACCCGGAAAAACGAGGAAGCGGCAACGCCGGTAGTAATCCCGGATCACGTCGTCGGGTTGCCAACCGGTGAAACGGATATTCGGACCAGCCATCGCCCTCAGGCGGTTGAACCCGGTTCCCGTGCCAACGACGACCAGCGCGCGGCCATTTGCATTGTAGGCTTGGACTGCGATATCAATCTTTTTGTAGGGAACCAGAGCCGAGACGATTAAATCCATATCCTCGCGAACCACGCTCGTGTCCGGGGTAAAGTAGGCGGTATCGGCGGGTGGATAGACGACGTCGGCTTCGCGTCCGTAGAACTGTTCGATGCGCTTGCGTACGTGGTGGCTGATAGCGACAAAATGATCCACCCGCTGTGCGGTGGTCCGGTCCCAGCGGCGCAATCCGCCCAGCAAGGGAGCCAGGGCGGCGCGTTTCAGGGGCGAGGCGCCGAAATACTCGTCGTGAAATGTCCAGGCATAGCGCATCGGGGTAAAGCAATAGCATAGATGCCGCGTCCGGTCGTTGACCGGCAACGCCTTGGCTGCGCAATGGCTGGTGCTGATCAGCAAGTCGGCGTCCGGCTTGCCGAGTGTCCGGATCGCCCACGGGAATACCGGCAGAAAATAGCGGTACAAGTCGGCCATGTTCGGAATGTGCTGGAGGACCGATGTGTGTATGCGGCGATTTTCAATCACGGTCGAAACTGATCCCTTTTTGTGCAGCAGACAGTACAAGTCGGCGCGGGCAAACCCTGTGCCGAGCAGCTCCAGGCACTTTTCCCCGCCTCGCATGCCGGTCAGCCAGTCGTGGGCGAGAGCGACGCTCATCGTCTGCCATGCGGGTGGATAGTGAAGTGACGCGCTCATGCCGGCTCCGCCGCCGCCTCATACAAGGACAACGTTTTTCGAGCGGTTTCCGCCCAACTGAAGTGGGCCGCGCGCGCCAACCCACGCCTCGCGAGGTCGGCGCGCAACGAGGGATGACCAGCAACGCGAATCATGGCATCGGTCAACGTCTGCGGTTGATCCGGATTGATGAGCAACGCGGCATCTCCGGCCACCTCGGGCAACGAACTTTTATCGCTGCAAATAACCGGCGTGCCACAGGCCATGGCTTCCAGCACCGGAAGCCCGAATCCTTCATAGTTCGACGGAAAAACGAACACATCGGCGGACTGGTAAGCCTGCAACAGGCCGTCGTCGCTGACATAACCGCTCCAGGTAATCGCATCGCCAAGCTGGAGGTCGTGCGCAAGTTGCCGGGCTTCGGGGTAACGCGGGTCATCGGGGCCGATCACGCGCAACCGGGCGGGGATGCCTTGCTTGCGGACATCGGCCAGACAACGAAGGAGGAGGGGAAGATTTTTGTAGGGATCACGCCGGCCGACGAAAAGAAACTCCACGTGGTCGCGCGGCGGACGGTCGGGCCCTGTCTTGTAGCGCGGGTCGGCTGCCTCGGGAATAACGACGACGCGACCGCTGTTTTTTTCGTTGAGCAAATGCTTTGTCACGTCGCGACGGGTCGACTCGCTCACCGCGATAATCCGGTCCGCATGGGCGGCGACGCGGTGCATCAGATATTTGAACACGGGAAAAAGCCGGTTCTTTTTCGAGCGGGGTGCATACGAGCGAAAGAGCAGGGGAATCAGGTCGTGAATGGTGACCACGCGTGCCACGCCGGCGGGCAGGCGCAGCGGCATCATGTAATTCGGTGCGTGGAAGACATCGATCTTCCATGCGAAAATCTTGGGGCCGAGCACAAGCTGATCTTTCGGCGAAAAGGGCCCGTGGCCGACCAGCCGGGTTTTCATGTGACTCGCCGAGGTAAAACCGGTTCGCGCGGCGGTGCGAGCCATGACTTCCCTGTCGTTGAAGAGGAGGGTGAAGTTGTGCGGTGTGGATATCCGGCAAAGCGCGGAAATCAATTCCTGCGTATAGAGTCCGATGCCGGAGATTTCCGGGAATATCCACCGGGCATCGATGAGGATGTGCAGCGGTCGCGGCATCAGGCGAGGCTCCGGTAGAGTTGCCAGGTTTGCCGGGCCGTGTGATCCCATGTGTAGGAGGCGGCACGCCGGGCTCCCTCCGCCGAGAAAGCGCGCTTGCGCGTTTCGTCGGACAACAGCGATTCGATGGCCGATTTCCAATTCTCCGGATCGAAGCCTTGGATCGTGAGCGCGGCATCGCCCAGCACCTCGGGCAGCGAGCCCGTGGCCGCTGCGACAACCGGTGTTCCGCACTGCATGGCCTCCAGCGGTGGAAAACCAAAGCCCTCATATAAGCTGGGCGTCACGAACAATTCAGCGCCGGAGTAAAGGGCCGCAAGTTCGTTGTCCGGCACAAAGCGGAGGAAATGTATCCGGTCGCGCCTTGTTGATGCATCGCGACGCTGATGTATCGGATCACATTTCCAGCCATTCATACCGACGATGACCAAGTCGCCGGCAAAATCCATCCGGTCAAACACATCGATCAGAAAGGGGTAGTTTTTGCGCGGTTCCAGTGTGCCTACGCTCAGCAAATAGGGCCGCTCCAGTTTGCGATTTTTTCGCATGGAGGCGATGGCTTCCGGGCTGGCGCGGCGATTGTTTTTGTCGAGACCGGAGTGGATCACGTGAAGTCGATCGGCAGGAACACCCATGAGCTCTTGAAGCTCGCGCGCGGTGAATGCCGAAACGCAAATGATGGCATCCGAACGTTCTGTGGTGCGGCGGATATGGTTGGTTAGATAGCGATAATTTTTTGTCTCGAGGGTTTCCGGATAACGAAGGAATGCCGCATCGTGGATGGTGGTGACGCTTTTGCCCCGGCGGAGTGGCGGGCGGATGAAGTTCGGGAAGTGATACACATCGGCCGGGCCGGAGAACCAGTTGAAGGGCGGGGCTTGGAGTCGTTTCCATGCCTGCTGAACGTATCGGCCGGGAATCCATCGCACGGCTTTTTGCGTGGCTCCGGCCGGGGCGAAATCACAGCCGACCCGTTTGAAATCGAAGTAGAAGAGGGCGAGTTGATCGTCGCCTCGCCCGGCAGCCAGGTGTTCCGCGAGCATTCGCGTGTAGCGCCCGACGCCGGCGCGCTGGGCCAGGGCCGATTGTATATCCAGACATACGTTCACGGAGCGGAACTTTCAACGTTCATCGCCCAACTTTCAACGCTCAATTTCAAGGGACAGACATGAAAAATCCGGGCTGGAGCCGAATAGTTCCAATCATTGGAACTTATTGCGCCCGAGTTTTCCAACCGTTGGAAGTCAACGGGTTACAACAACATCTCTGTCCCTTGGCCGGGGTGGATCAGGCGGCGTAGCTGTTGTATCCCGGTTCGCCGGGGGTGTAGAAGGTGGCCATGTCGTAGGGTGTCAGAGTATGGCCGGTTTTCAGTTTTTCGACGAGGTCCGGATTGGAAATGAAAGGCCGGCCAAAGGCCACGAGATCGCCGGCGCCACTGGCCAGATCAAGTCCGGCCCGACCGGCATCATATCCGCCGGAAAGCATGTACGCGCCGGTAAACTTTTTGCGGATGATCGCTTTGACTTCCGGCTTCACGGTGGGCGCCCCCATCGCGGCGTGATCGACCACATGTATGTAGGCGATGCCGATCGCGGACAATTCCTCGCATAGCTTGCCGTAGAGTTCGTCCATCTCCGCATCGGGTTGCAAATCGTTAAATATGCCGTAGGGAGAAACGCGCACGCCCACGCGACCGCCCCCGATTTTTGCCGCCACGCGGCGCGCCGCCTCGACCGTGAAACGGACGCGGTTTTCCACCGACCCGCCCCAACGATCGGTGCGCTGGTTCGAAGCAGTGTTGAGAAACTGATCCATGAGGTAACCGTTTGCGGAGTGCAATTCCACGCCGTCCAAGCCTGCCGCGATGGCGTTCACCGAGCTGTCGACGTATGCTTGCAGCGTTGCCTCGATGTCCGCTTCGGTCATCGCGACGGGCACGGGATATTTCTGCATCTGCTGCTGATCAGTCCAAAGTTCGCCGGATAAGCCAATCGCCGAAGGTGCCAACACCCGCGTGCCGGGCTCCATGTTGAGCGGCTGGGAGGCGCGTCCGGTATGCATCAATTGCATGAACATCCGGCCGCCCTTGGCGTGCACGGCGGCGGTGATTTTTTTCCACGCGGCGACTTGCCTGGCGTTGTAAATGCCGGGAATGCGCGCATAGCCGGATCCGTCGGGCGAGGGCGACGTTCCCTCGGTGATGATCAATCCGGCGGAGGCGCGGTCGGCATAGTACTTCACCATGGGCTCGGTCGGGATGTGGTCCGCCGTGGAGCGACAGCGGGTCATCGGCGCCATGACCACGCGATTGGCGAGGTTTACACTGCCGAGCGTAAACGATGAAAAAAGCTTGTTGGCGCTCATGTGACCCATTCGCGGGTTACAGCGATTCAACAAAATCCAGGACTTCGGAAGGATGCTCCTCGGCCTTCGATACTTTGGCCCAGTGCTTGATGATTTTGCCTTTCTCGTCGATGACTACGGTCGAGCGAATTGTGCCGGTTACGGGTTTGCCGTACATCAGCTTCTCGCCCCATGCGCCATACGCCTGCATCATCTTGGTGTCCTCGTCCGCGAGAAGCGTAAACGGCAATTTGAACTTCGCGGCAAACTTCTGGTGCGAGGCCACGGAATCGCGGCTGATACCGACCACGGCCACGCCGAGTCTTTTGAGTTTGGCGAAATCATCGCGAAAACCACAAGCCTCCTTGGTACAGCCCGGGGTGTCATCCTTCGGATAAAAATACACGACGAGTTTTTTGCCGGCATAGTCTTTCAACGTATGGGTTTTTCCATCGCTACCAGCCAGAGAGAAGTCGGGCGCCTTTTTTCCCTCGAGATTACTCATAGGTCATCCTCCAATTAATTTGATAAGCTATGCTAAAGCGTTCAAAAATCAAATCGACACAGGAGTGGATGATGAATCGATTGTGGTGGAACCGGATCACGGATTTTTTACTTTGGATTGTCATTTGCCTGATGCTGGCGACCGGTTTCGTCGTCCGTTACCGTCTGCCCCCGGGCAGCCGCGGCGGACGTGGGTTGTCGTCGCTCGGGATGGATCGGCACGAGTGGGGCGATCTGCACGCGTGGCTGGGTTATACGGTGTGTGCGTTGGTGGTATTGCATCTGCTGTTGCATTGGGACTGGCTCATGCGCGCCGCATGGCCGAAGGTGAAGTGGCCGGTCATAGCTGGACTGATCGCCGGATTATTGCTGGTCTTGAGCGCGTGGGTGGTGCCGGTCAAGGGTGGCGCAACGGTTGGGGAGCATCGATCCAATCACGAGCGTGCTTTCGAGGGTGCGGAATAAAAAAGGGATGGCATGAGCCATCCCTTTTCCGTTCGCAACCAGCGAATGGTTACTTCATCGTGCGGCCGCCAACGCCCTTGGCTTTCGCGTCGAAGGACCCCGTCTTGGCCGTCTTGGGACGAAGCGAACGCACGGCTTTGCCGGCACGCCACATCTCGGAATTACCGAGGGTGTCGAGTTCCTTGGCCAGCAGCTCTTTGTAGTTTTTCTTGCTGCAGCTCGTGAGCACGCGACGGGTTTCCTTGCCGGTCTTCACGCTGTTATACAGCGCCTTGAAAACCGGGAGGGTAGCCTTCTTGAATTTGGGTTTCCAGTCGAGCGCGCCGCGCTGAGCGGTGGTGGAGCAGTTGGCGTACATCCAGTCCATGCCGTTTTCGTCGACGAGACGAATAAGGCTTTGGGTGAGTTCCTCGACCGTCTCATTGAATGCTTCGCTGGGCGAGTGGCCGTTTTTGCGGAGTACTTCGTATTGCGCCTCCATGATGCCGGCCAAGGCGCCCATCAGCACGCCGCGCTCGCCGGTGAGATCGCTCACCACTTCCTTCTGGAAGGTCGTGGGGAAGAGATAGCCCGATCCAATGCCGATGCCAAGGGCGATGCAACGCTCGTCTGCGCGGCCGGTCGCGTTTTGGAGCACCGCATAGCTGGAGTTGATGCCGGCGCCGGCGAGGAAGTTGCGGCGCACGTTGAGTCCGGAACCCTTCGGGGCGACCATGATGACATCCACGCCCTTCGGCGGGATGACTTTGGTCTGTCCTTTGAATACGATGGAAAAGCCGTGCGAGAAGGCGAGGGCTTTGTGCGGTGTGAGGTACTTCTTGATCGTCGGCCAGAGTTGGCGTTGTCCGGCATCGGAAACGAGAAACAGCAGGATGGTGCCTTGATCAGCGGCTTCCTCGATGCTGAACAAATCCTTGCCGGGGACCCAGCCGTCCTTCTTGGCGCGCGTCCAGTCGCGGGCGCCGACGATCACGTTGAAGCCGTTATCCTTGAGGTTCAGCGCCTGAGCCGGAGCCTGCACGCCATAGCCGATCACCGCGATCACTTCGTTCTTCAGCGCCTTGCGGGCCTGGGTGAGCGGGAATTCGCTGCGGGTGACCACGTTTTCCATCGTTCCGCCAAAATCAATCTTTGCCATAACCAAGTACTCCTGTTTTTCTGATTAAGGGCGGGGAATATACAACAAGACCGGGCGTCTGGCACGAAGAAAATCGGGGTGTGCCGGCAGCTGATGATACGACCGGTTCCCCGTCAACGGCTTCAACGAAAGCGGCGGGTCAGGCGTCGTTCCATCCACCGCACCGCTCCGGCGCGCATATGAACACTTGTCGATTCAGATCAGTCGTCAGGTGGTGGAGAAACCATCTCCGAGGGCGACCCACTCGGCCGTGGTGATTGTTTCCGGCCGGCGCTTGGGGTCGATGCCGGCTCTTTCGAGCGCCGTTGCGCCGCCGGCGTGAAAGCCCCTGAGGATGGTTCCGATTTGCTTGCGACGATGAGAGAAGGCGTGTTTGAGCAGGGTATCAAAGCGGGCGGAATTTTTTAGCGTCGCCCGCTGTTGACGCACGCGCCGGAGCGCGACGATGGCCGAAACAACTTGCGGGCGCGGATGAAAACAGGAGGGCGAGATGCGCTTGATGATGCGCGTTTCGTAATCCAGTTGCGCCCAGATCGAGAGCAAGCCGTAATCCGTGGTGTCGACTTGTGCGCAGATTCGTTCCGCAACTTCGAGTTGCACGGTGATTACCATCATGTCCACCCCCGGCGTTGCCATCAACATTTCCACCAGCACGCGACTGGCCACAGAATAGGGCAGATTCGCGATAAACTTGTTGAGGCGGTGCGCGTTGATCAGTTCGCTAAGATTCACGTCAAGCGCATCGGATTGGAGGAGCATCAAGTTTGCCTGCTCGCCCAGCACCTTGCTCAGGTGTTCGTGCAGCCGCTTGTCTTTCTCGATCGCCACCACGGCGTTCGCGCGCTGCAGGAGTTGGGCGGTCACGATGCCGAGGCCAGGTCCGACTTCCAGCACACGATCTTCCGGGGAAAGCCCGGCGGCATCGACCATGATGCGAAGAATATTCTCGTCGATGAGGAAGTTTTGTCCGAGCACTTTGCTCGGCAAAAAGTCATGACGGGCGATCCACTCCCGTACCGCGGACGGACTGGTCAATTTCGGCAACGTGTCGCCACCGGCATCAACCATGGTGTTTCCAGGGATTGGGTCGCCGGGCCAAACGGACGGCGGCGAGGATCGCCTCCATCATGCTGGCCGGGCTTGCCTTGTTTTTTCCGGCGAGATCAAATGCCGTTCCGTGGTCCGGCGAGGTGCGAACGATCGGAAGGCCGAGCGTGATATTCACGCCGGAGTCGAAGGCGATCAATTTCAACGGCGCGAGTCCCTGATCATGGTACATTGCCACGACGGCATCATAACGCCCCGATGCCGCCTCGTGAAATACGGTGTCGCCGGGGCGGGGGCCTTGCACATCCATGCCGCGTTGCTGCATCTTTTCGATCGCCGGTCCGATCACATGGATTTCCTCGCGGCCAAGGTTACCATGCTCGCCGGCATGCGGATTCAATCCGCAAACCGCCATCCGCCTTTTCCGCAATCCCATCCAGCCCAAGGCCTCGTGCGTTAGTTGAATCTGCCCGGTAAGCAGCGAGCGGGTGATCTGTTTGGGCACATCGGCCAGCGGAATATGGCGCGTGGCCAGCACGACCCGGAGGGGTCCGCCCACCAGCATCATCGCATACCGTTTGGCTCCCGTGATGTCCGCGAGCATTTCCGTATGACCGGGCGTGCGGATGCCCGCGAGCTGAAAACCCTCCTTGCAGATGGGGCCGGTCACGATGGCGTCCAGGTGTCCGTCGAGGCAGGCCTGCGCGCCGGCGCGAATCCATTCTGCGGCGGCCATCGAGGCGTCGGCGTGGACGGCGCCCGGGCGCGAACGCACCTTGAGGTGCGGCGCCGGATTCCAGATGTCGAAGCCGGGATGACGATGCGCCTTGCCGGCGGCCCGCCAGATTTTTAGGTCGCCGATTAGAATAAACTCTACGTCCCGCAGTTTCCGCGCGCCCTGCACGAGCGCCTTGATGGCGACTTCCGGTCCGATCCCGTTTACATCACCGGCGGTGATGCCAATACGGAGATGACTTTTCATAGGGTGAATGGCGGCGTGGGGATGTGATAAATGACCGTGTATTTGTTTCGAAGACGCTTCATCCAGCCGGCGGCGAGGGCATCGAGCTGTTGTTTGCGAAGCGCCGTTTCGATTTCGTCGCGAACCTCGCCGAACGAACGGGTGGACTCCTCGCGACGATCCTCCGCGTACAACAAATAGAAGCCCTCGGTCGTGTCGATCACGTCGCTGACTTCGCCCTTCGGAAGCGCGATGATCGCATTTCGTATTTCGTCCCGGAACTGGGTTGGATCCACCCAGCCCCAGCTCCCGCCGGTGGTCGCGGAAGGGTCCTCGGAAATGGTCTTGGCCAAATTGGTGAACGACTGGCCGGCCAGAACGGCCTCGCGAGCGGCAACCAGCGCCGCACGGTTGGTGGCCGCTTCATCGCCCGCCCGCTTGAACATCATCCGCAGATCCACGCCGGCGGATAAACGGTAGGCGTCCTTGCGGGCTTCGTAGGCCTCGAGCACCTGGCGGGGCGACACGACGATCCGTTCGCCCACTTCGCGTGATCGCATGATCCGGACCATGATGCCTTCGCTGATCATTTCCCGCCAGTCGTCGATGGTGATTTGCTGTTCCGCCAGTTCGTTGAGCAGGGCGGCGCGGTCGCCGTCAAACTGCGCCTTGACCAGGTCGCTGATTTCGTCCTCCACCATCCGTTCCGGCACCTCGATCTTCTGGCTTTTGAATTCCTCGATGATCAGGGCGCGGTCGACCAGTTGCTCCAGACCGGACATAAAGAGTTCCACCCGCTTTTGCTCCAGCTCCGCGCCGGCATAACGCGCGCGCAACCTCAGCTCCATCTCCTGGATGGAGCGGCGCACATCGCTGATGGTGATGATCTCCTCGTTGACGGTCGCGGCGTATCCGTCCACCGGCAAGCGGTCCAGCGTGGTCGCGGGTTGCGCCAAAACGCCGGCGGCAAGCATCAGGCACATACATATACAGAAACATCTCATAAGATGGCACTATGCCAGAGTTGGTGGCGGCACTCAATCCCTGCGTGCACGCGCCGCCGGCGCGTTCGACGATCGTTTCGCTGCGGATGTCAGTTGAACCACCAGCGCCAGGAGTTTTTCCAGCCGTGTGGTCGCCGGGCCGGATGGGAGGCGCGGGAACTTGCCACCGGTCATGACGAAGTCGCGCTGTCGGACCATGATTACCTTTTCCTCCTCGACCTCGATGCGCGAAAGCCCTTGTTCCGCCGCGGCTAATTTTATCCTCGTCAACAGCAGCAGCCGCATCATCGGTTCCGGCATACGACCGAAACGATCCGCAAGTTCGCGCTCCATCTCGTCGACTTGACCGGGCCGCGCGAGGGCGGCGATGCGACGGTACATTCGCACGCGCAGATTTTCGTCCTCGATGTAGGATCCGGGTATGACCGCAGCTTGTGCCGTATCCGCATCACCGGCGGAGACCTTGATGAAATCCAGGACCAGCTCGACGTCGATGACCGGTTCGACCGGCTCTCCCTTCATGGTTGCCACCGTGCGTTGCAGCAGCTGGCAGTACAAATCAAACCCGACCGCGGCGATGTGCCCGCTCTGCTCGGTGCCAAGTATGTTGCCCGCGCCCCGGATTTCGAGATCGCGCATGGCGAGTTTGAAGCCGGAGCCGAGGCTCGCGTAGCGTTTGATGGCGCCGATCCGCTGGCGGGCCATGAAAAACAACTTCCCGTGCTTTGGAAGGAGCAAATACGCGAAGGCCTTGCGCTTGTAGCGGCCGACCCGCCCGCGAAGCTGGTAGAGCTCGGACAATCCAAACCGGTCCGCGCGATCGATGATGATGGTGTTCACATTGGGGATGTTCAGGCCGCTCTCGATGATGGTGGTGCAGAGCAGCACATCAAACTCGCCGCGGGTGAATGCGCGCATGGCCGCGGAGAGTTCGTGTTCCTTCATCTGGCCATGGGCCACGCGCATGCGCGCCTCCGGCACCAGGTGTGCCAGTTTTAGGTGCAGTTGGTCGATGGTGCCGACGCGGTTGTGCAGAAAATAGACCTGCCCCTCGCGGTTCAACTCGCGGAGGATCGCCTCCCGCACGACGTCGTCGCGGTGCTCGGTCACGATGGTCTCGATGGGCAGGCGCTCGACCGGCGCGGTTTCGATGATGCTCAAATCCTTGGCGCCGGTGAGGCTCATATACAAGGTGCGGGGAATCGGCGTGGCCGTCATGGTGAGCACATCGACCAGTTGGCGCATGCGCTTGAGTTGTTCCTTGTGCTTCACGCCGAAGCGCTGCTCTTCATCGATGATCACCAGTCCGAGATCGCGGAAGCGCACATCCTTAGAGACCAGCCGGTGGGTGCCGATCACGATATCCACCGTGCCATCGGCGAGGCGCTCGAGCACACCGGCCTGCTCGGCGGCGGTCTTGAAGCGACTGAGCGATTCGATGCGCACCGGAAACGCGGCCATGCGCTCGGCGAAGCTGTCATAGTGCTGTTGCGCCAGCACGGTGGTGGGAACGAGCACCGCGACCTGCTTGCCATCCATCACGGCCTTGAACGAAGCCCGCATGGCCACCTCGGTTTTGCCGTAACCGACATCGCCGCAGATCAGGCGATCCATCGGGCGCGATGACTCCATGTCCCGCTTCACTTCGGCAATCGCCCGCTCCTGGTCCGGCGTCTCCTCGAAGGGGAACGTGCCCTCGAACTCGTGTTGCCATCCCGTGTCCGCGCTGAAGGCGTGTCCGGGTTTGGCATCGCGCGCCGCTTGGGTTTCCAGCAGCAGCGCGGCCATGTCCTCGACGGCTTTTTCGGCGGCGATCTTTTCCTTGATCCACCGCTTGCCGCCGAGGGCATGAAGCTCGGGTCTTCGCTTGCCCACGCCGATGTAGCGACTGAGCAAGTGCGTCTGGCCGGTGGGCACGTAGAGTTTGGCCCCTTCCGCGTATTCGATAGTCAGCACTTCGCGCGGCTGGCCGTGAACCTGTATTTCGAAGAGCCCCATGTATTTGCCAATGCCGTGATCGACATGCACCACGTAATCGCCGGGTTGGATATCCGTCCATGCGTGCACGCGATCGCCACTTTGACTGCGCGCCCGGGCGCGGCGATGGGCCCGGTCATAACGGTCGGCCTGTTCACGGCGCACGCCGTAAATATCAAGGTCACTCAGCAGGATGATGCGACGGCCGGGTATGCGCATGCTCTCCGAGAGAGGACAATCGTGAAATGTGATCGCCGCCGTGTCGGACATCTCCTCGCGGTAGTTCTCGATAAATCGATCCCGTCCACCTTCGCTGCCAAAATAAATCTGAAGCGACCACCCATCCCCGGCCAGCGCGAACAACGCACGCAAAAAGCGAAGCCGTTGTGCGGCGATGTGATCCAGCGGAATCGATCCGCCCGGAGCATCGGGAATGCCCGCCAGCGGTTCGAATGCGAATGCGCACATGGTTTCGTCGTCTTCCGGCGCCAGCGCGAAAACGAGGTGTGATCCGGCGATCTGATCCGGATGATGCGACCGCAATGTCGCTTCCTCACCCGTCGATGCGAGGTAGAGCTCGCGATGATGATCGATGCTTTCCCGGTCGACCCACATCCATTGGGCATCCCCGTTCACATGATCGGCGAAGGCATGCGTGGCGTTTTCGCGTGCGGGCGCGATCTCGGTCGCCGCCAGCAGCTCGCGCGAGCGTTGCGCGACGGGATCGAAGGTGCGGATGGAGTCGATGGTGTTGCCAAAGAATTCGATGCGCACCGGCCAGTCGGATCCCGGCGGCCAGATGTCGAGGATGCCGCCCCGCCAGGACGCTTGAGCCGGCTGCAACACTTCCGCGTCAAAGTTGTAACCACCGGTCTCGAGCAGATGGAGAATGCCGGCGGGATCGTGATCTTCGCCGGTTTTGATCGACAAGGTTTGTTGACGAATCGCCGCCGGAGCCACGGCCGGCTGCATGAGCGCCTGCACGCACGTGACGATGAGCGGGTGTCCCGTGGCGGCATGAAGCGCCCGCAGCCGGTCTCCGATATGTTGAGGTGAAGCTTGGTCGAGCGCGGGAAAAACGTACACCTCTTCCTCGCGCTTGAATCCGCGGCTCAGCGAGGCGAGATCGCCGGCCATGCGCTCCATGGTCACCGGACCATCGGTTACCACGATCAATGTCCGGCGAAAAGACTGCCTGGCTTCAAGCGCCACGACGGCCATCGCGGGCCAGGGCGGCATCCGGGCACAAAAAGTCCCCCCGGGACGGAAAAGTTCCGCCAGTCGTTGCGCATCTTCCGGCGCCATGATGGGTGTGCCACCCTTTGTGGAGGGCATAGGTGGAAACTATACGCCATGCCGGACGGGTCGGCTACTGCGGAGAGGGTGAACAGTCCGTGTTGAGGATTCGGTGCCCGGGATATGACCCAAGCCCGGTTGTGGACGGCATCAATCCCCGCCGCCGCCTCTACTGCCGCCGTTGCCCCATTTCTTGGGCGGCTTGAGGCAGGGATTGGGGTTGATGTCGAGAAATACGGTTTCCTCGCCAAGGATTTTTTCCAGATCATGAACAAGTCGCTGGCTCGCCGTGGCTTTGAAGGTGTGATCGGCATCGACGTAAATTTTTTCGCCATCCGGCTGGTCGATGACAAACCTGACAGGCACGTCGCCGGGATGGGAGCGGATCACGGTCTTGATCTCCCGCAGCATATCGTCGTTGGCCTGGGCGGAGCTGACGTGGACGCTGACTTTGCGGGCAAAATACTTGTGCGCATCCGCCAGCGGATATATTTCCGAGGCAAAGATGCGCAAGGCATCGCCGGTCATCACCTCGCCGCACACCAGGACCGGCGCTTCTTCCCGCACGTACACGCCGAAATCGCTGTACGCGCCGGGAAACACCACGACCTCGATCATGCCGTCGAGTTGCTCGAGTTGGAACACGCACATCGGCTCCTGCTTGGCCTTGGTGAATCTTTTCGCGAATTGCGTGACCAGGCCGCCGATGCGGGTGCGCGTCTTGTTCGGCAACTCGCGCAATTTTTCCATATCGGCCAGCGTGTACTTCTTCAGGGTCCATTCGAGCGCGCTGAGCGGGTGGCCGGAGATATAAAATCCCAAAAGTTCTTTTTCCGCGGCCAGCTCGACGCTCTGCGGCCAGGGATCGGCGGCGGGCAGATCCTCGGTGACCTCGCCGGTAGCCATCAGGTCGCCAAACAGCGTGAACTGCCCGACCGCCTTGTCGCGCTGGGCCGCGGAGGCGCGGGAAAGTGCACCCTCGATGCCGCCAAACAGACGGCTGCGGGGCTGGCCGGTGAAATCAAACGCGCCGGCGCGGACCAGGCTTTCGAGCGTTTTCTTGTTGGCCGCTTGTCCGTCGATGCGGGAGCAAAAATCAAACAGACCTTTAAAGGGTCCCTTGGCCTCGCGTTCCTTGACGATGGCCTCGGTGGCGGCAAACCCGACATTCTTGATGCCGGACATGCCGAAGCGGATCGCATTTTTTATCGGCGTGAACAGCACCCCGCTCTCGTTCACGCTGGGCGGCAGCAGCTCGATGCCCATGGTCTGGCATTCCGCGATGAACAACCGTATGCGGTCGGGATTGCCAATTTCATAGGAAAGCGATGCCGCCATGAATTCGGTCGGATAGTGGGCTTTCAGATAGGCGGTTTGCCACGAAACGATGGCGTAGGCGGCGCTGTGCGATTTGTTGAATCCGTAACCGGCAAAGCGCTCGATGTTGTCGAAAATGGCCTCGGCTTGTTTCTTCGGGATGTGGTTGGTCTTGAAGCACCCCTCGACGAATTTCGTGCGCTGGGCGGTCATCTCCTCGAGTTTCTTTTTGCCCATGGCGCGGCGCATCATGTCGCCTTCGCCGAGGGTGAAGCCGGCGAGCACATTCGTCGCGGCCATGACCTGTTCCTGGTAGACCATGACGCCGAATGTTTCCTCCAGCGTGGTTTGGAGCAGCGGATGATCGTATTCGATCTTCACCTGGCCGTGGCGTCGCTTGATGAAATCGTCGAGCATGTTCATCGGGCCGGGGCGGTACAGCGCGATCATGGCGATGAGGTCCTCGAACTTGCTCAGGATGAATTTGCGGAGCAGATCGCGCATGCCCTTGGACTCGACCTGGAACACGCCCACGGTGTCGCCGCGATTGAGCAGTGCGAAGGTCTCGTCGTCGGCCATGGGAATTTTTTCGATGTCGATGGTGACATGATGGTTTTTTCTGATATGAGCGATGGCCTCCACGATCACGGTGAGGGTTTTCAGGCCAAGAAAATCCATCTTCAGCAGACCGACCTCGCCCAGCGGGTTCATTTCATACTGCGTGACCGGTTCCTTCTCCTTGTCGCGGGAGAGCGGGACAATCTCGATGAGGGCCTTTTCGCCGATGACCACACCCGCCGCATGGGTGCCGGGGTTGCGGGCGAGCCCCTCGAGCACATGCGCATACTTCATGATGCGGATGGCGTTGGGGTCGCTCTCGCAGGTCTGGCGGAATTCGGGCGATTCCTTGAGCGCCTTGTCGAGGGTCATCTCCGGATCTTCCGGCACCATCTTCGCAAGCTTGTCGGCCTCGGGCAGCGGAATTTCCAGCACGCGGGCGAGATCGCGGATGACCGTTTTCGCGCCGAGCGTGCCAAAGGTGATGATTTGCGCGACATTTTCGCGGCCGTATTTGCGCTTCACATAGTCGATCACCTCGCCGCGGCGGTTCTGGCAGAAGTCGATGTCGAAGTCGGGCGCGGAAACGCGTTCGGGATTGAGAAAGCGCTCGAAGAAGAGGTTGTAGCGCAACGGATCGATGCCGGTGATTTTCAGCGCGTAGGCGAGAATGGAGCCGGCGCCGGAGCCGCGGCCCGGACCGACGGGTATGCCGCTGTCGTGGGCAAACTTGATGAAGTCCCATACGACGAGAAAATAATTGATGAAGCCGGTTTTCTCGATAATGCCGAGCTCGTAGTAGAACCGTTCGGCAATCCGCGTCTCCTCGTCGTTGCGCGGGTGATCGATATCCTCGACCCCGTAGCGTTCCTTCAGTCCCTGCTTGCCGAGTTTGATCAGGTATTGTTTTTGCGAGTACCCCTCAGGCACCACGTAGGTGGGGAAGTGAAGGTCCTTGCCGAGGCGCAGTTCGACCTGGCAGCGATCGGCAATCGCGATCGTGTTGTGGAGGGCTTCCGGAAATTCGCGGAACAACTTGAGCATTTCCGCGCCGGTTTTCATATAGAACTCGTCGGATCCGTAGCGCAGGCGTTTCGGGTCGTTGATGGTGGTGCCCATCTGCATGCACAACATCACGTCGTGTGCCTCGGCGTGCTCCTTCTTCAGGTAATGCACATCGTTGGATAGGATCATTTTCAGCCCGGTCTTGCGGGCGATTTCGACGAGGCCGCGGTTGGCAATCGATTGTTCCTCGAGGCCGTGGTTCTGCAATTCGATGAAAAAGTTTTCCGCGCCGAAGATGTCGGTGAATTGGCCGGTGAGCTCCATCGCGTGCTTCATGTTTCCGCGCACGATGGCTTCGGGGATTTTGCCTTTCAGGCACGAGCTGGTGCCGATAAGCCCCTTGGCGTGCTGGCTGAGCAGTTCGATATCGATGCGCGGTTTGTAATAGAACCCTTCCAGATGACCGAGCGAGCATAGCTTGACCAGGTTGTAGTAGCCCTCGGTGGTGGCGGCGAGAAGGACCTGATGATTTGATTGCGAGCCGGTGCCTTCCTCGGTGCGGCGTTCGTGCATCCGGCCGTGCGACATGTAGGCCTCGCAGCCGATGATCGGTTTGATGCCGGCCTTGTGGGCCTTCTGGTAAAAGTCGATGGCGCCATGCATGACGCCGTGATCGGTCAGGGCGAGGGCGGGCATCCCGAGTTCGGCGGCGCGCTCACAGGCCTTGCCGATCTGATTGGCGCCGTCGAGAAGACTGAACTCACTGTGAAAGTGTAAATGGACAAATGGAACTTGGCTGTCGGGCATGTTGGAGGTTATTGTAATACACGTGCGCAGGCGAAGGCATGCGCTTTTTTTCGCGGAATCGCGCGGCGATCAATCGAGTAAACGGAAATCACGCAAGGAGAACGGTTCATGGCAACGTATGAATGTCCAAAATGTGGTATGTCAGTCAACGCCACCTGCGGCAAGTGCGGAGAGCCCCTGGTCAACGACACGCTAAAGCTCGACAACGGTCAGGTTGTGCAAATTTCCAAATGCCCCCAGGGTCACGGAAAAATCAAGTCGCCGCTGTGTTGCGGTCAGGACATGTCCTGCAAGGTCGGTTGAGCGGCGGCGAAGTGACCCGCCGGCACCGCCCCGGCCAACTGCCCGCAGGCGGCGGCGATTTCCGTCCCGCGCTCGACGCGCACCGTGCAGGGCACGCCGGCATCCTGCAGGATGTTCTGGAAATCGAGCACCCGGCGGCGGTTTGAACGGCTAAGCGGCGTGCCGGGAACCGGATTCCACGGAATCAAATTGACGTGGCAGAGAATCGGCGTCGGGCTGCGTAACAAGTTGGCCAGACGCATCGCATGACCGGGCAAATCGTTTTTCTCTTGCAACAGCACATACTCGAACGACACGCGCCGGTTGGTCTTTTCAATGTATGTGCGCACCGCATCCATGAGGTCGCGGATCGGATAACGTTTGTTCACCGGCATCATGTCCGCACGCAGATCGTCGTCGGGTGAGTGGAGTGAAATCGCCAGATTCACCTGAAGCTTTTCGTCGGCGAGTTTGAGGATGCCGGGAACCAGGCCGACGGTGGATACGGTAAAGCTGCGCGCGCCCATGTTGTAGCCGTCGGGGTCATGCAGGCGCTCCACCGCCGTCCACCAGTTTTTGTAATTGTTGAAGGGCTCGCCCATGCCCATGAACACGACATTGCCGAGGTGCTTGGGAAGCGCCTCTGCCTGATCCGCTTTCTCCGCGCGAATTTTGCGCAACTCGCGCTCGGCCCACATCACCTGCTCGATGATTTGCCCGCTGGTCAGGTCGTGCAGGAAGCCGAGTTTGCCGGTGGCGCAAAAGGTGCAGGCCATCGGACAGCCGGATTGCGATGAGACACACACCGTGGCGCGATCGGGGTAGACCATCAGCACCGATTCCACCGGCGACCCATCGGGCAGGGCGAACAGCGCCTTGCGCGTCAGGCCGTCATCGCCTGACTGCATCCCGGTTTGCCTCAAGGTGAAAAGATCCGCCTCCGCGCCGAGCGTCTCGCGCAACTTTTTCGACACATCGGTCATGCCGTCGAGATCATCCACCACCTTCACATAAAGCTGGCGGTAGATTTGCTTGGCCCGGAACGCCGGCTCGCCCATGGTGTTGAGCAGCGCGGCGAGCTCGGCGGCGGTCAGGTTGTACAAGGCGGCTTTGGACATGGCGGTAGAGTATAACTCCCCGGGACGCATGTGAACGATGTAAATCGTTGAAAAACAAATCCACGCCATCCATGCTGTCGGCCATGCATGTGTGTACGCGCATCATCCGCATTCAGTCGCAACCCAAACGCACGACCGAGCTCACGGGTGAGTTGGCGGACGTCCTGCGCGAAAGCGGCATGAAGGAAGGCGTGATGCTGGTGTTTTGCCGGCATACCAGTTGCAGCCTGGTCATCATGGAAAACGCCGATCCGTCGGCGCGGCGCGACCTCGAGCGGTTTATCGACAAGCTTGTGCCGGAAAACGATCGCGACTACACCCATACGGTCGAGGGGCCCGACGACATGCCAAGCCACATCAAGATGGCGCTGACGCGCACCAGTGAATCCGTGCCGTTTCAGCATGGTCGACTGTTGCTCGGCACCTGGCAGGGCGTGTTTTTGTGGGAGCATCGTGCGGTGCGCCACGAGCGGGAAGTGGTGATTACGCTGACCGGCGAATAAGTGGCGGGAATATCATGGCCGACGATGCGGAAAATAACGACGAGACCACCGGCCGGGATGCCGCGTCCAGCGTGTGCCCGGTGTGCGGCGCGACGCTGGTTCATGAAAAATGCAAGGTGGTTTGCCGCAGCGAGGTGTGCGTGTACCGGATTATTTTTAATTGCGCGGAATTCTGACCGGCCCTAAATTGCCCGCGTCAAATACCGGCGGTCGCAGCCCCCCGCCTCAACAAAACTGAAAGGAAACGTCATGTCATCCGATGCTTCGCCTTTGCCGCCTCCGGCGATCTCTGTCCCTGTTCTGTCCCGCGCCGCCGTCATTGTAGTCGCGCTGTATTCCGTCGTCGAGTTGCTGGCGAACGTGGCCAGTTTGAAAATCGGCGTGGTGGCTGGTTATGCCGTCGACATGGGCACGTTCATTTATCCGGTCACGTTCACGTTGCGCGATCTCGCCCACAAGATTCTTGGACGCCAGCGGGCGCGCGTGTTGATCGTGACGGCGGCCGCCATTAATTTTGCCTCGGTGCTGTACCTGGTTTGGGCGGCCTCGGTGCCGGGCGATCCGGGCTGGGGCAAGGGCGAGGCGTATGCGGCGATTTTCGATCCGATGTGGCGCATCGTGGTTTTTTCGGTGGTGGCGCAAGTGGTTAGCCAGCTCGTCAACACCGAGGTGTATCACTGGTTTGCGACTTCGGTAACGCGTCGCTACACCTGGCTGCGCACGTTGGTCAGCAACAGTGTGGCAATTCCGGTCGACAATCTGGTTTTCGTGCTCGGCGCGTTTGCGTGGGCGATGCCGTGGAGCGTCGTCTGGAATATCTTTGTGTTCAACATGGCGGTGAAAATGCTGGTCATGGTGGTGAGTGTGCCGTTGGTGTATACTACCAGGAGCGATGTGCTCTAGTGGGCGCGGCCATTTCGAACGCGCGCCGCCGGCGTCCGGTCAAATGTAAGTGAAGGTGCAAGTCATGAAAAAAGGCCGCCAATCGAAGGAGTCCATAACGGCACGGGAGGAACACGAGGGCCGTGGTACCCGGTCAGAGCGCCGACACGGACGGTTCCAACGCTCCATTCCGATCGAGCGCCCGGGGCAAGGAGACCGGGCGGGTGTATGCTAGAGAATGAAGCGGTTGCACTAACCGCGCCCAAGGCCTTCGATGGCGGTCTCTTTTTTTGCCCGGCCTCAGCTGGATTTCTCGTTGCCGCCTGCCTCGACGCTGGGCTATGGTGCCCCCCGCACTGCGGGCCTGTAGCTCAGTTGGTCAGAGCAGGGGACTCATAATCCCTTGGTCGGGGGTTCAAGTCCCTCCGGGCCCACCAACTTAAACGTTCAGAAACGCCAATAAATACAGGTATATTCCTGAATGTTTCAACTTTTTATCCCTGCTCGTTTCTTCCCCGCTCAGGACGAGTTTTTTCTGTTATTTGTAAACCACTGTAAACCAGAAAAAAGCCGTATGGATGAGTTTATTGCGGTAATAGCCGATAAATTTGCCGCATTTTCTGAAATATTGCGGCCAATTCGCCTTTTTACGTTTAAATGCTTATTTCCAGCCGGCCGGTCCAGCGCCGCGCGCCGGTAGCCGGCATCTTCTATCGAGACGATTCTCTACATCGTAAATCTCCGATGGAGGCTATTATCCCGGCGATACGAGACTTATTGTATGTATCCCGTGTGCACTCTGGGGTGGGTTGTTATATTATTAATAAATATTTATCAATACTGACGATCGAACAGTTGCATTAGCCGCCGTCCGCTTATTTTGCTGGTGTGATGTTTTCGATGCCGGCGCTCTAGCCACGACCATCGATGGCGTGAAGGTCCGGATTTATGAACCCGCCAGAACCATTGCCGATTGTTTCAAATTCAGAAATCGCATGGGCGTCGATGTCGCCGTTCAGGCCCTGACCGAAGCGCTTCGCAAAAACATCTGTTCACGCCAACAGATTCTTCGCTTTGCCGGTCTTTGCCGTGTCGACCGCGTCATGCGTCCCTATCTGGAGGCGCTTGTTGGAATGGATCGGTCACCCAGCGGCCCTTGATTCCCGGAAGACTAACGCTTGCCTTTAATAAAATCCCGCATGGATGCACGAATGTGTGGAGGTTATTATACCAACTCCGGTGGCGGCGGCTTCCATCCTGTTTGCTTGCTCGCTGGGGCGGTCAAGGTTTTCACGTGATCAGTGATGCAGATGCTCGCGATAAAACGCGCCGGGCGAAAGCACCACGATACCCTCGTAGCCGGATGTTTTCTGCAAGGCCTTGTCTCCACTACATATGATGCTGGCCTTGCCGGCCAACGCGCAGGCGAGAAACTTGTCGTCGTCCGGGTCAGTGCATACGTTGGCGGGCAATACCGTATCGGGCACAACTTCAGCATGAACCGCTAATGTATCCAGGATGCGGCCCCCATCACCGACATCGAAACGGAGTTCTAATTCCGCCAGCACACGCCGATACTCGTCAAGAATGGCCGGCGAAATAACCAAGCGCACTCTCCCTGTTTTCCACGCACCCAGTATTTTTCCCGGTATTCCCCCGAAGAAAACCGCCGACATGAAAACATTTGTGTCGAGGACGATCTTCACCCTGCGGCCCTGACTTTGGCCAAGGCGGTCGCGATGTCCGCTCTTTTCATGCCCTCCCGTCGAGCCTGTGAACGGGCCTTTTTGATCAAACCGTCAAACTGATCCATCGACGGAGCGCCGAGTGTTTTGAGAATCACCACATCTCCTTCGCCTACAACGACAAACTGGCATCCGGCTTTCAGTTTCATTCGGTCCCTCAGAGTCTCAGGTATTACTACCTGGCCTTTGGAAGACATTTTGGTGGTGGCAACTGCAATCATGAC
Source organism: uncultured Verrucomicrobiota bacterium (assembly GCA_964470065.1). Lineage (GTDB taxonomy): Bacteria > Verrucomicrobiota > Kiritimatiellia > CAIVKH01 > CAIVKH01 > CALMUP01. The sequence goes on from CAYYAR010000004.1 coordinate 111,284, forward strand.
TATCATCCTTTCTTACCAGTAAGATTACCCAAGTGCGGCCACGTTTGCAAACAGGTTTATGCAATCCATTCGCTTTACTTCTTAATTGCATTGCAATTTAAGCCAACCCTCGCCCCGCTCCGGCGGCGGGGGCTGTCATCCCGCTTGCTGGCTCGCCGACTCGCGGCAAGCGTGCCGCCAGCCCGACGCCGCCTCCGCTCCGTTCTTCCCATGGCCCGCCGGCGCGCCGAAGACGAAGCGCGCCGAACCGGGCCGCGACGTCGTGCCCACGTTCTCTTAATTGCACGCCGCCCTCACGACGTCGCCCTAAACGCGCACGTTCTGTCTCCGCCCGCCCCGCCGGAGCCGGGCTAACCGCGTTCTCTCACCGCTCCGCGTCTCCGGCTCCGGCCCTCCCGCCTTGAGTGTAGCGAGTCGCGGTTCAACTGCACCCGCCCCCAGAAGCCTTTGTCACGCCGCCTGCTGTTCGCCGACTCACGGCAGGCGTCGCGCCAATCCTGCTGACGCGGGACCGGCTTCGGCCCTCCCGCCGGACTGGCTGTGCCGGCACTTGTTCTCCAGCACCGTCACTCCCCGTGCTCCGGCGCCTTTTAAACGCGCATCTTTTAAACGCGCATCTGGACTGTTCTTTTAAACCTTGCTAGCTTGCCCGCGTGAAGTTCACCCAATATTTTGAGCACACAAGGTTGCGGGCTGACCGGCTTGCGATTAAAATGAAGTGGATTGAATGTGTGATCTTAAATCCGGATGCTGAGTATGTGCAGGCGGATGGCCGCATACGTAGATGGAAGCGAATTCATGAAGCTGATAATCGATACTTGAGGGTCGTGCTTCTCCCGGATGGCGAAACCGTTCACAACGCATTTTTTGACAGGCGATTTAAGGAGTAGAAACATGCAGGCAAAGTATTTCCCGGACACCGACACACTTATGCTGACGTTTAGCAAGCATGACGTAGCTGAGACCTACGACCTGAATGAGGACGTTTTGGTTGAAGTCGATAAAAATGGGCGTGTGGTCAGCATGACCGTCGAACATGCAAAAGAACAAACCGACGTAAACGAATTCTCCTACCAGTTGGCAACGGCATAACTTGATTTTGTCTTCCTTCCACGTCCCGGTCCAAATGTGCAATTTCTGGACCTGAACGCATAGCCGCCCTCCTTGGCGCGGACCCGCGAAATCTTCCAATCATTGGAAAACGCCCCTCCAAAATCTTCCAATCATTGGAACTTTTTCACACCCGCTTTTCCATCCCCGCATCTTCACGCTGATTTCCATCGGGTTCACGGCGGGCGCTTGCCTGCCTTTCATCTCATAGGTTGCGCCTGCGGCGGGGCGGCGGCTACTTACGTATCCCTCGCGCGCCTGTTCAATAAAGTTGAATGTCCTGTATTTCTGGTCTATTGAACAATCTGCGGTGACCGCGTATTGTATGATAGAGGTAGCATCATGATGAAGACGCTAGAAGCGACAATTGAGAAAAACGGCGAGATTCACTTGGCCAAGCCCCTCCATTTGGCGCATGCGTGTCGCGCGATTGTGACCATTATCGAAGAGCCCAAGGCGCCGGAGACCGCATTACTTAGCCAGCAGGCTCTCGCACGCGACTGGGAACGACCCGAGGAGGATGCGGCATGGTCGCACCTTCAGTAGGCTCCGTCGTTCTGGTTACATTTCCTTTTTCCGATCTGTCAGCAAGCAAACTTCGTCCCGCGATCGTCCTCGCCGCAGTTGGTAATGACGACTGGATTCTTTGTCAGGTTACCAGTAACGCTTACGCGGATTCGCGAGCGGTCACGATCGCCGACTCGGACTTCATCTCTGGCGGACTTAAACGGATCAGTTACGCAAGGCCGGGTAAGTTGTTTTCGGCCAACACGTCGATCATGTATCGTGTGGCCGGGACCTTGTCTTCAAAGATGCAATCTGTTGTCGTGGACGCCGTTGTTTCCATTCTCCGGCCGAAGGTCGATCATCCAATAAATTAATCGAACTGATATTTTTGCTCCGGCCTCTTCACGCGTCCGGAAAGCCGGCGCCCCTCTTGGCCTCGACGACGCCGCCAATTCACTGCCATGCCCACAGCCGCCGGCTTCAAACGCGCGGTCGTCGCTCGATTACTCGCGCCGGGTAGTGGCGCCGCCGACGCCCAGGCGGATTCGCGTACCGGCTCACCCCGGAGAAGACTTGGCCCCTGTGATCCGTTTCGCGTCTCCGCCTTCGCGTCGTTTATGGCGGCGCCGTTCCGTTGCGCGGCCGTCAGGCCGACTGCGCTGTGCGCGGCGCTTGGCGGCAAAATTATACCGTTTCGCGGTGCCGCCAATCGCCGTGCTCGCGCCGCCGTCTCACGGCACCTCGCGCAACCGCTATCGCAGCGGACCTCGCTCCGGGACCACGGCGGGACGGCTCGTTCCTCACACGTCCCGCCGCGTCCCCTCCGCTCGTGCAGGCGCCCTTCGGGCTTAGTGCGCGTCACCGGTCCGGCACGAAACGGGGGCACATCCCGCGCCAGCCCTCGAAGATTCGGTCTGTCACGGGCTGTGCTCGCCGATCAAACCATAAGTGAAGTTATGCGACGTATCCGCGCTAACGCGGACGCTTACGCGCCCTCCGGCGAAGACGCCTGCGGGTACATCGCATAACTTCGCCTTATGGTCCAATCGGCCACCCCGTTCCGGCCGGACACGGATGACGCTTGGCCCCGCCCCGCGAGCGCGACGACTGCCTTGTCGTCTAGGTCCGCCGCGCTTCGCGCTCCCCCGGACCGTCGCCGCCAAGGCCCCGTCGCGCCCGCCACCCCCGAGGACGTTTGTAAGATTTTAGCTCCGCGGCTTTTAGACGCGTGGCCGAGAAGGAGATGCCAAGAGCGGGACCGGCTCGTGCCTCGCACGGTCCCGTAAAATAAAGTGACTTTCGCATTGTCTCCGAGAGCAACGATGACTAGATTTCATCTATATTAGGAGGCATTTATGTGCATTTACCCGGTTACATTATTAAATCCTCGCCGCCTTAATCGCATAATAACAGCCTGTGTACTTCTTTTTGGCCAGTCTTATGCGCAAGATGTAATCACATTCCAGTCCGGCAATACTGCAAGCGGACTTGTCACGTCTTACTCTGACGGCATTATTTCCGTTTCGATTGATGGCGAGCTTAAACAAGCGCCGATTAACAACATAAAGGCAATAACTTTTCGGGTTAGCGCCGACCCGTCCTCAGAGGCAATTAAAGCAATTATTCCCCAAGTCAAACTTGAGGCAAAGACTCTGTCGCTACAAAAAGGATTAACACCCGAGCAGCGAAAGGAGAATCGAGACCAGGGTATCCAATTCCTTGCCGTCGCTGTGGTGGTGTCGGCCATTGGTAGCGACCCCATAGAAGTATCACACGCTACCTTCAGGCTCCGTGATGCAGATGGTATAGAATATCAACCATCAACATGGGGCCTCGATTCGCTTCAAGAAATATCTAAAAGAACCCTTGCCTCAGGCGAATCAACTGGTGGTTGGGTTGGTTATTCAGTCCCGGCTCACACAGACATGTCAAAACTTGCGATAAGGTACGAAAACTCAGAAACACGATCTGACTGGATAAATGTCCCAAGACCACGATAAAGCCAAGAACATAAACAGGTATATTCAAGGATCGCTTTACTACTGATCCAGCGTAATCTGGTTAGGACTTAATTGACGGCTCAACCTAAAACATATTCGATATTAGGCCGCTTGCTTTGGTTACCGCTACTAAGCGCACCAATTGCCGTTCATTTTATACGCATACTCTTGCCTGCAATAACGATCGGCTTTGGCTCTGCGTTACTTCTGGGAATTGATGTAGGCATCAAGATGGGCTTCATTGGATTTATAGTGGCATCTTGGTGTCTTGCTTTCACATATGGCGGCTCGTCAATATCGAAGCGTTTTTGGCGCACAGCGTCAAAGTATCCAGAAGCTGCCTATCAGTGGTTCACGGCAGAAAGCTGTTGGCAGATTGCGGATACACGCCCTTCTGCTGAATGGTGTGGCCCTTTCAAGCTGTATGTACCCTCGATTGGCAAAATGGTTTGTGTTTACGGGCGCATTCCCGACTATGAACAGAGCCAACGTTCATTTTTGGTGCAAGTCAGTGCTCATGAAGAAAAGCAGGCCTAAGATGCACCGCCATTAGCATATCCTAATCGGGTGGATCTGCTGCTTGTCCTTATGTCAAATAGATAAAAAATGAACAACATTCCAAGCAGCACAAAAGATGATTCCGGATTTTATGAACCGTATGCTGAATTTGCGAAAAATCTACGCACTTGGTTCTTGGCATATGGCATAGGCGTTCCGGTGCTTTTGTTAACAAACGAGTCCATCTGGAATATTGTACTTCAATCTGGGTCTGCCAGATTTCTAGGTGCTGTATTTCTGGCCGGAGTAGCCATACAAATTATCCTGGCAATAGTCTACAAGGCAGCAATGTGGCAACTTTACGCTGGAGAGCTTGATCCCGGTCATAAATCATCGTGGATTTACAAATTCGCGCATTGGTTTTCAGACCAATTTCTTTTCGAGTTTTTCATGGATTTATTCACACTCGGCCTTTTCGGATGGGCAACAATTAAAACTTTGTTTTTGATCACGAAGTTTTCCTAAATTCGCATCAGGAGGACGCGGCGAGGCGTCGCGCCCATATAGGTTGTCGTTCGACCTGCGTTCTTTTGCCCTCCCACCCGCCATCGGCTACAATTTCCGCCGATGGATACTCCCTTTTCCACGCTTTCTGAAAGCGTCACCCTTCGAGGTGACGACGGCCGCTATCTACCCGGCACGGTAGGCCCCGGCCGCCCCAAGGGCCGCGTCGGCGGGCGCGCCATGGCTCTGCAGACCCTCGACGCCATGCTGGGCGAAGAGCGGAACCAGGAGAATCTCCGCCATGCTTTGCAGGCGAACTTCGATAATGACCCGGTGAAGTTCTTCAAGCAGATCATCATGCCTCTACTGCCCACCGAGGTGAAAATGAAACTGGGTGAGGAAGGAGGTTTCTCGTGGATGTCGTTACCCGATATGATCCGCATGAGGGACAATCAAAAATCCACCTCGCCCGTGATCGACGTTTCCGCATCGTCTGTTGTGGAAGACGCTGGGGCAAAACCCTCTGCCTAGCCGCCGAGATTTTCGACCGCGCCGGACTGGAGCGGGCAGGGGACTACGGCTGGATCGCCCCGACCTACTTCATCGCTGAACGCGGGGTCGAGGCGCTCCGCGAGATCGCCGGCGGCATGCTCACCATCGTCGGCCGCAATCCGATCCGTGCTGAACTGACGTCCACGATCGGCAAGTCCCGCATCCTCTTTCTCTCTGCCGACAATCCGGAATCCATTCTCGGCCTCGGCTTCCGTGGCATCGTGGTCGACGAGGCGGCGCGGATCCCACAGCAGGTCTGGAACTATACCATCCGCCCGACCATCGCCCAGACGATGGGATGGGCGACGCTGATCTCCACGCCCAACGGCCGCGGCTGGTTCTACGACCTGCACACGCGGGGTAAGGACCCGACCGAGAGCGACTACGCTTCGTTCCACTTCGCGAGCAACACCAACCCGTACTTCCCGGAGCATGAGTGGGAAGAAGCGCGGCGGACCTTGCCCGAGGATGTCTTTCGGCAGGAATACATGGCGGAATTTCTGGAGGACTCCGCCGGCGTCTTCCGTAACGTCGACGCCTGCCTGCTTCCGGCTCCGGCCACACGGACCGACGACGTGGTCATCGGCTGCGACCTCGCCAAGCACACCGACCACACGGTGCTGATTGCCATGGACCGGAAGACCGGCCAGTGCCTGGAGATGGAGCGGTTCAATCAACTCGACTGGCCCATCCAAAAAGAACGGATCGTCGACTTCGTCCGCAAGCACAATGGCCTCCTCGTCCTCGACGCCACGGGCATCGGCGATCCGGTCTACGACGACCTCCGCCGCGTCCTGCCGAGGATTGAGCCGGTCAAGCTCACCAACGTGAACAAAGCACAGCTCATCCAGCGCCTCATCGTGGCGATCGAACAGCGACAGGTCGCGTGGCCGACGGCGTGGTCCGTCCTGACCGACGAGCTAAAGCGGTACGAGTACAAGCTCACGCCCAATGGCGCCATCACCTACAACGCCCCCGGCGGCTACCACGACGACTGCGTCATCGCGCTTGCTCTTGCCAACTCTGCGCGGTTTGAGCACCGGTGGACGGGAGAGGTGAGGGTGTTTGGGGCGAGGAGCGTAGAGCAGGGGTTGAGGGTGGGGCGGAGGGTACTTGCTTAAACGACTGCGAACATCCACGGTCTCCCTCACCTTAAGTCCGAGCACAAACCCCACCGCATTCCGTCAGCCAAATGGCGAGAACTGATCAAGAGGGTGTTCGGGTCACGAGCGGCACCGCCCCCCCCTCGACCAGACCTTTGTCGAGTCATGGCTTGATGATCCATTTCCCGACTATGACACCGAGCCGGTGATGTGCGCGAATTCTTAAACATTCTCGACACCACCGGTCTGTCTTCCTATCTCGTCTGAACCCGAAATAGAGAGCCCTCCGGGTTTCCGGAGGGCTCTCCGCCTCAACCCATAACCATCTCAGGACATTCCCCATTTTTGGGATGCGATTTGTTGTAAGCGATTGATGTATCGATCTAGGTGTCGATGAAGAAGTGGAAAAGGCCTCGTCGTGGCAGTTTGCGTAAAGCACCCTGCTGGTAACAACACCAACACGAAAAGGCTTGTATGAACCGTATCCAGATGGCCAGTCGCGTGCGAGAACAACCTGAAGATTTTTTGGGGATATTTTCTCCCCACTTTTCGCGTCCGGGTTTGAAGTTTGTGGGCCAGATGATCTATGGGCTTCAGGCGCACAAGGACGTGAAGATCAGCCAGATTGCCCGGGCTCTGGACGAACCGGTGAGCTTGAAGAAGACCGAAGAGCGTTTGGGCCGGCACCTGAAGCAACCCGATCTTGCCCGACGCATCAACCAGCAGATCGCCGGGCATGCGGCCTCCCGGATCAAGCAGGATACGTTGATTGTCATCGACGCCACGGACGTCTGCAAGACCTACGCCAAGAAGATGCCCTATCTGGCCAGGGTGCGGGATGGAAGTGACGGCAAGATCAACCGGGGCTATTTGGGATGCTTGGCGGTGGCTTGTGATCCCAGTCGACGCCGGGTGATTCCTTTGCATCGGCGGTTCAAGTTGTGTTCAAGTTGTTGAACTCAAGAAATAAACCAGTAGACTTGACTGATCTCTCGCGAAGAGATTCGGCATCGTTTTGGAGTTGTGGCCCTGCAAAGCAATTATCCTGCGCAACACAGAATAGCGACCTTGAACAGGACTCAATCCCTCCACCGGTTCAATGCCGATAAGCAATGATGGATATATCGTCCCAGTAGCGTCCGCCCATGGCGTTTTCAGCGAGTTCACTTAGTGCGGATTCCGCGAAGCCATGGCGTTTAAATGCATCGGCCAAAACGAAATCATCCAGTTTTGCCCCATCTGAAGTCAATACGAGGATTGACTTATCTTCCAATCTGCCACTGTCGACATTGTATTTGCAGGGAGAGTTGCTTCCAAAGCAGTCGGTCAGTTTGCCTGACAAACGGTCAAGATGTGAGCGTGTAATTTGTTTGCCGGTGAAACCATCATCATTCCGCCTTAGAACAAATGCCTCACAATCACCAACCGAGCAACATACCCATTGGTTTTCGATAATTAATATGGCCACCAGACATGCACCGCTCATCAGCATGTCCGGCATATCGGCAAATTCAGTTTTAAATGTCTCGTATACACGGGTTAAGTATAGGGGCAATTTCGTCAATGCGTCGGTGGCGTCGTTGAATTCGATGTCATCCACGGCAAGGTGGCGATCGACAATATAACGTGCAACGCTTCCGCCATATGCGCCGGTCGTAATTCCATCGGCAACGGCCAGTAAAATTGCCGGAGATCCGCAGGCGGTTGATAATGTGCGCGTTTTCAAGCGGTCTTGGCTCCCTGACGCCCGGTTTCCCGGCTTTCGCCCGGTGCGTTGGATGGCAAGTGCGCTGCTCATCTTTTTATTCCGTTTAGCTCTGTTCAATTACAGTTATTAACGATTACGCAATTTACCTGCGTCATGGCCGGATGATTCCAGTTTCAAATACGATCCGGATTAACCGACATGTTGTTCTTGATGACAGGATGGTTAAAAATCTTTTGAAGTGTGGGGGAAATCTGGTCGGGCGGCAGATGAGATGACAAAGCGAGTTCAAGGACCAAGGCATTAGGGTTGGCGATAGGTCTCATTCGAATCAGTTGCTCGAGCGCATCATCCAGAAGCAAGGCAATTTTCTCCGGGGGATAACCACGCAGCATCAGAGCCAAGGCCAGTGCGGAACTGCGTGAGATACCCGCACGGCAATGAATCAACAGCGGAGCGTTGGGCTGTGCGCTGGCGAAATCGAGAGCCTCCTGGATAATTGATTTAGTGGGAGCCTGTAGCCCTTTCTGTGCCGCTGACTTCTCACTGTCCGCATCGTCAAAGAAAACATGTAAAATTCGCTTGTGATGGCGGTATGAGGCCGTGTTTTCCATCGGGTATCGAATAGAAATGACGCTCCAGAAGTTTTTATCCCGATCAAGAATCGGTTGGACCTCTTTTTGCCCGCAGACGCAGAGGTGACGGCCCAAGTGCTCAATCAACATATTGGTTGCTCCTCGTATAACGATTAGTGGTGCGAATTCAAATCATCATTAGGCGGATCGTCCAAACCAAACAGGATCAGCTCCGAAAGCCGCCGTTTAAGATTAGGGTTTTCCGGGTTTCTGCGAACAGCCTCTCGCTGTGCCATGAGCGTGGCATCGAGATGTCCTATTGCGGTGTATAAATTGGAAAGGCGCGCCCATACGACATAATCCTGTGGATTCAAGGCCAAGGCTAGGCGGAGGTAATACCCTGCTTCTTCATAGGCTTTCTCGTAGATCAACAGATGTCCGAGAAGCGATATTGCCTCCTGATAGCCCGGTTCGAGTTTTATGGCGGACCGAAGTGCATCAATCGCCGCTGCGCCTTGGCCGATCCAGTTATGGATTCGCGCCAGGAAGAAAAATACTTCCGGGGCGACAGGAATGTTTGCTTCTTCTTGCTGTGCGATGTAATGTAAGCGTCACGCCAAGCCCCTCTATGCGTAGATAGCGTAAGGGTCATAGATTG